>NZ_JASGEN010000040.1:0-6795 GCF_047606365.1 Micropruina sp.
CCGCTCAGCTGCTCGGTAACGACCCGCAGGCCGCTCGGCAGCGTGCTGCGGCGGATCTCTCCACTGCGATAGGCACGCGGCCGAACGGCCTGCGGGATGGGCGACGTCGCCCGGTGTTGTTGAGTCATCTGTCGTGCTGAGCCATCACTCAGACAGCGGCCGGCTCCTCGATCACCGGGATCAGCGACAGCTTGCCGCGATCGTCGATCTCGGAGATCTCGACCTGGAGCTTCTGCCCCACGCTGACGACGTCCTCGACGTTCTCCACCCGGCCACCGCCGGCCAGCGAACGCAGCTTCGAGATGTGCAGCAGGCCGTCCTTGCCGGGCAGCAGCGACACGAACGCACCGAACGGCATGATCTTCACGATCGTGCCCAGGTAACGCTCACCCTTCTCGGGCATCGTCGGGTTGGCGATGGCGTTGATCATCGACCGGGCGGCGTCGGCGGCTTCACCGTTGTCGGCACCGATGTAGATGGTGCCGTCGTCCTCGATGGAGATGTTGGCGCCGGTGTCGTCCTGGATCTGATTGATCATCTTGCCCTTGGGGCCGATCACCTCGCCGATCTTGTCGACCGGGATCTTGATGGTGATGATCCGCGGCGCGAACGGGGACATCTCGTCCGGGGTGTCGATCGCCTCGCCCATCACGTCGAGCAGGGTGTGCCGGGCCTCGCGGGCCTGCTGCAGGGCACCTGCGAGCACGTCGGACGGGATGCCGTCGAGCTTGGTGTCCAGCTGCAGGGCAGTGACGAAGTCACGGGTGCCGGCGACCTTGAAGTCCATGTCGCCCAGCGCGTCCTCGGCGCCGAGAATGTCGGTCAGCGCCAGGTAGCGCATCTGGCCGTCGATCTCGTCGCTCATCAGGCCCATCGCGATGCCCGCGACCGGAGCCTTCAGCGGCACGCCGGCGTTCAGCAGCGCCAGCGTGGACGCACACACCGAACCCATCGACGTCGAACCGTTGGAGCCGAGCGCCTCGGACACCTGACGGATCGCGTAGGGGAACTCCTCGCGCTTGGGCAGCACCGGCACCAGGGCACGCTCGGCGAGCGCACCGTGGCCGATCTCGCGCCGCTTCGGCGACCCGACCCGGCCGGTCTCACCGGTCGAGTAGGGCGGGAAGTTGTAGTTGTGCATGTAGCGCTTGGTGTTCTCGGGCGCCAGCGAATCGATCTTCTGCTCCATGTCGAGCATGTTCAGCGTGGAGACGCCCAGGATCTGGGTCTCGCCGCGCATGAACAGCGCCGAACCGTGCACCCGCGGCAGCACGCCGACCTCGGCGCTCAGCGTGCGGATGTCGCGCGGCCCGCGGCCGTCGATCCGGATGCCGTCGGTCAGTGTCTTGGTGCGGACGACCTTCTTGGTGAGCGCCCGGTAGGCACCGGTGATCTCCTTCTCGCGGCCCTCGAAGGTGCCGTCGAGTTCGGTGTGCAGATCGGCCAGCAGCGCCTCGGTGGAGGTCTCCCGCTCGTGCTTGCCGACGATGGTCATCACCTGGCGCAGCCGCTCGCCGGCAGCCGCGGTGACGGCCTCCATCACGTCGGGCTGGTAGTCCAGGAAGACCGGGAAGTTGCCCACGCTCTTGGGGAACTTGGCGGCCAGTTCGACCTGCGCGTCGCACAGCGCCTTGATGAATGGCTTGGACGCCTCGAGACCGGCGGCGACGACCTCTTCGGTCGGCGCGGTGCGGCCGGAGCGGACCAGATCCCAGGTCTGCTCGGTGGACTCGGCCTCGACCATCATGATTGCGACGTCGCCGTCGGCGAGCACCCGGCCGGCCACCACCATGTCGAAGGTGGCGTCCTCGAGCTGGCTGTTGGTCGGGAAGCCAACCCAGGTGTCACCGATCAGGGCGACCCGGACGCCGCCGACCGGGCCGGTGAACGGCAGGCCGGCCAGAGTGGTGGACGCCGAGCCGGCGTTGATCGCCAGCACGTCGTAGAGCACGTCGGGGTTCAGCGCCATCACCGTGATGACGACCTGGACCTCGTTGCGCAGGCCCTTCACGAAGCAGGGGCGCAGCGGACGGTCGGTGAGCCGGCAGGCCAGGATGGCGGCCTCGCCGGGACGGCCCTCGCGACGGAAGAACGAGCCGGGGATGCGGCCCGCGGCGTACATCCGCTCTTCGACGTCGACGGTGAGCGGGAAGAAGTCGATGCCCTCACGCGGGTTGTTGGACGCGGTGGTGGCGGACAGCAGCATGGTGTCGCCGTCCAGGTAGACGCTCGCGCAGCCGTTGGCCTGGCGAGCGAGCAGGCCGGACTCGAAGCGGACGACGTGCTTGCCGTGCGCCCCGTTGTCGATGATGGCCTCGGTGTACTGCAGATCGGGTCCCTCCACGGGACCTCCTTTCGGGTTTGACCACCGCTGCGGCGTCACGGCCACCCTTCAGCTAGCTGCTGAGGTTGCGACTTGAACCCGGTCTTCGATCGAGGCCCGCGGGGCTTTTCGACCCGAGAGCCACTACCGAGGACCGACGATTCACATGCGTTCGCGCGGTGGACGGTGGTGTGGATATTCAGTTGTTTCCCGGTGATCGAGTTCCGTTGGTTGAGCTTGTCGAAACCCTGTCGTTGGTTGCGCTTGCCGAAACCCCCGGGGATGGCGTGAGGGGAGCAGCCGGAGCCACTCCCCTCATCAAGTCAGCGACGCAGGCCGAGACGCGCGATCAGTTCGCGGTAGTGCTCGATGTCCTGCTTGGCGACGTAGTTCAGCAGCCGGCGGCGCTGGCCGACCAGCAGCATCAGGCCACGGCGGCTGTGGTGGTCGCCCTTGTGCACCTTCAGGTGCTCGGTCAGGTGGGCGATCCGGCGGGTGAGCAGTGCGATCTGCACATCCGGCGAACCGGTGTCGCCCGGCTTGGTCGCGAACTCTTCGATGGTCTTCTTCTTCAGATCAGCGTCCATGAAGGGGCTGCTCTCCTCTCGGTTTCCCGTTGCGCGGCGCTGCCCGACCTAATGGTCTCGATACTTGGGTGATCGATGGGCGGCTCTTGGGGCTCCGCGGGCGTCCTGACGCCAACCCAAGACTTTACCGCAGTGGCTCAACGGGAGCGAATCGGCAGTTCTCGCTTGCTACCCTGGCGCCCACCAGGGTTGATCGGAGCAGAACAATGACCCTAGCCAAGCCGACGATGGCCACACTGACCCTGGCTGCGCTGGTGGTCAGTGGCTGCACGACTCCCCCACCCATTCCCGGCGCAGGCCCCTCCTCCGCGCTCGCCCCGGACGTCCTGGTCCAGGAGAAGCTGCCGACCCAGCCGCAGGACTTCACCGTGCTGGCCGCCACCGGCGACACCATCTGGGCGTCCTTCCCCGAGGGCAGCCCGTGGGGTGGGAACCGCATCTCGCGCGACGGCGGACAGTCCTGGAACCCGGGCATCGGCTACAGCGAGATCCTCGGCGCCACCGGTTACCGCGGGCGTTTCGGATACCTGGCCGGCGAGGACGGCGAAGGCTCGCCGTATCTGATGGATCCCGCGCACCCCGTCAAGGCACGCTCGCTGGCCTGGACGGACGAGGGCGGCCTCCGGATCCGCGCCATGGGTGTCGGGGCCGCGTTGACCAGCAAGAACCTGCTGGCGACGATCAATCGGACGCGGCGGGTCAGCTTCCCCAAGCTGCCTGCCTCGGCGCCCGGCGCCGGCCACCGCTACGCGTTCACCGGTGACGCGAAGTACGCCGTCCGGATCACCACCACGACCGGTAAGCGGGACTACGCCGGCGTACTCAGCACCGCCACCGGCAAGTCGAAGGGGGTGCTCCGGTTGCCGCGCACGGCGCAGCACCGGGTGGCCGGCTCCACCCTGTACTCGCTTGTCGCGGGCGCATCCGGGTTGAAGCTGTGTCGCCAGCCGCTGCCGTCCGGCACCGCGAACTGTCAGCAGGTGGTCGCCGGCAATCGAAAGGCGGCCAAGGCCACGCTCTACCAGTTCGGGGCGCTCTCGGTGATCAACGATCCCGGCTCGCCGGCTCCGCTGCTGGTCGAGAACGGCCAGGTCACCACGGTCGCGCTCCCTCAGGGCACCCGGTCCTGGCGCGGGGAGGGTTCCGGCGACCCGACCAGGCCGCTGCTGCGCATCGTGGACGGCAACGGCGAACCGCACCATCTCCGGGTGGCCGCGGACGGCACCACCACCGAGTGGATGACGGTGCCACGTACCCCGGCCAGCCTGGCGTCGCTCGCGATGACCCCGTCCACCCTGCTGGGCAGCTGGGCGCTCGCCGATCCGGAGCGGATCTGGGTCCGCACCCTGACCGACGCCGGCCTCGGCGCGCCCTCCCTGCTACCCGGCCAGACCGTCAGCGCGGCGTCCGGCTCACGCTGGGTTATCTGGCCCGGCGGCAAGACCGTGGCGCTCTACGACGACGGGGTGCGGGTGGGCAACACCACGGGCGTCCGGTCGCTCAGCGGCCCTTATCTGATCGACGGCCGGGCATCGGTGCGCCTGGTCACCGGCAAGCAGCTCGTCGCCAAGGGCGCGCAAGCGATCTTCGGCAGCCTGGTCGCCGGACGCGCGAAGGGGAAATCGAAGGGCTTCGCGGTCACCATCCGCGACCTCGCCGACAGCTCGTTCACGCCGGCAACCGTCACCCTGAGTCGGACCGGCGGCATTTACAGCCAGGTGTTCCTCTGGGGCGATTGGGTCGGCACGACGGTCGATGATCAGGACGGCGATTTCATCACGGTGCTGACGAACCACCGAACGGGAAAGTCCGTCCGCCACCCGGGCACACTGTGGCAGCTCGGCGACGGCTACGCGGTGCTCGAAGTGGCGCTGGACGGCGCCGAGCCCGACTCGGGCGCCACCGAACTGGCGGTCTGGAACACCGCCACCGACGAGTTGACCCGGCTCGGCAGCGGCACGTCGTCGCTCGCCTTCGCCGCCGACGGCAACCGGATCGCCTACACGACCGAGACCGACCTGATCGTCCGGACGATTCCGGGCGTGAACACCGGCGCACCCAGGCTGCTCGGCGCACTCACGGCCGGGAAGGCCACTAAGAAGGCGCCGTGGAAGGTTTCGCTGGATGTGACCAAGCCGCTGGCCGCGGGAACGCTGACGATCACCGATCGTTCCGGACGGCAGGTGCGCATCCTGCAGACGCCGGACGCCCCCGCCGGCGCACTGCGCAACCTCAGCTGGGACGGACGTGACGACGCCGGGAAGGCCGTCGCCAAGGGCCGCTACCGCTGGACGTTGCACGCCTCAGCAGCGGACGGCACCGGCGAAGTGGTGGGCGTCTCCGGCTCGGGCGCCGCCCGCGGAGCGATCACCGTCGGCTGAGCCTCGCCCTCGGTCGAACTCGCCCGCCGCGGTCGGAACTCGTCCCCGACCGCTGGTCGAGCTTGTCAAGACCCTGCTCCGCGCCGCCTCACCACAGTGCGACGGCGAATGCGACCAGGCCGACCCCGACCACCAGGTTGACCCAGGCCAACCACCGACGCCGTTCGGGCAGGAACCCCAGGTCGCGGCCGCGCAGTCCCAGGATGACGGTGGCAGCGAGCGTCAGCCCGAGGACAAGCCCCCACAGCCAACCGCCCACTGACATCCACGGTCCGGACGTCCACAGCAGCAACAGTCCGAAGACCGCTCCCAGGAGGGCGTTGATCGCGGGCAGGATCGCCGTGCACCGGATCACCTCGCGCAGCGCGAGCGCTGAGGTCAGTAGCGCCAGCGCCACCATGCCCAGGGTCACCACGATGAGCGGCATGGGCGGCGCCGGCGGATCCACCGGTGTGCCGTTCAGCAACGCGATCGCGAAGACCTCCAGCTCGGTGGCGGTGTCGCCCATCACCAACACGGCCCGACCGGCCTCGCGATCCAGCGCCAGCATGGTGCGGAACCCGGCCGTGATGCCGTTGTGCCAGGTGACGACCCGGCCGTCCGCGCCGGGGGTGCTGAACCAGGCCCAGCCGATCCGGCTGCCGGCGTCCGAATCGGCGGTCGGCTCCAGCGCGTCCGTGCCGGGCGCCCGTCCGGTGAGTTGGGCCTGCGCCCAGATGGCCAGGTCACCAGCCGTGGTGAACGTCGAGGTGCCCGCCGGCAGGTACCCGGTCCCGGTCCAGCGCGGCGCGGTCAGACCGTTCGCCGCATGACCCCGGACGGCGTTTCCCGGCACGTCGGCGTCGCTGCCGGCGATCACCGTCCGGTCCATGCCGAGCGGGCCGGTGACCCGCTGCGCGACCAGTGCCTGGTAGTCGGCGGCCCCCGAGGCCCGCACCAACGCGGTTCCGAGCAGCGCGAAGCCGAGATTGGAGTAGGTCGGCGGCTGGTCCGCGACGACCGGCGCCGCGGCAGCATCGGCCAGCAGTACCTCGGTGGTGCCGGTGGCGTAGGGGTTGTCGTTCAGCGCGACCCACGCCGTCGCCGCCTGGGCGGTGGCACCGAGCGGCGGCAGACCGGAGCGATGCTGCGCCAGTGAACCCAGGGTGACCCGCCCCGCCGGCGTGTCACGAAGTTCGGGCAGATGCTTCGCCAGCGGGTCCTCGGCGCGCACCTCGCGCCGCTTGATGGCGTCCGCGAAGAGCGCTGCGGTGAAGGTCTTGGTGATGGATCCGAGTTCGTAGCCGGTCTGGTCGTCCGGAGGCAGGCCGGGGCGTGCTCCACCATCGGCGCTGCCGAGGCCCGCCCAACGGATCGACGAGCGGGTCACTTCGGCGACCACCACCGACCGCAGCCCGGAGCCGTCGCCCAGCCCGGCCCGGGCGCGTGCGGCGAGATCCGGGTCGCCGGTCGACGCCGCGGCGAGATGCTGCCGCTGCGGCCCGGCGACGAAGCCGATCCCGAC
>NZ_JASGEN010000041.1:0-9376 GCF_047606365.1 Micropruina sp.
CCTCACGCCGATACTCCGGGGTATAGCTCTTCCGCTTCTTCGTCGATCCCATCAGGGACATCCTCTCCAGCGGTCCCTGACAAGGGAACCCGCCAAGACGGTGTCCGGGCTACGGGGTCAACCTCACAGGTTCGCGGCTCGGGTTTGCCGGGGTGGGCCGTCTTTTGTGTAGGGGATGGTGTGGTCCAGTTGGCAGGTGCGGGCGGTGCGTGTCGAGTGGGGGAAGATTTCGATGCTGTCGCGCAGCATGATGCGTTCGCGGAGGCTGGCGGGGATTTCGTATTGGTCGACGCCGTAGGTGTCGTAGGGCCGGATGACTGGGGTGGCTTTGATCCGGCAGTGCCCGACCAAATGTTTGAGCATGGTGACGGTGAGTGGGCCGATGCCTTCGACGCGGCAGGTGCCGCGTCCGGTCATGACGGCTTCTTCGGAGAGGTGGATGTAGAACCGGGCCACGGGCAGTAGTCGTGGGTCGTCGGCTTTCAGGTCACCGTTGGTGTGGCCGGCTGCTTCGGCGAGCATGAGGGCGGGGGTGGCGAGGATGCCGATTGCTGTGGCTCGTCGGTGGTCTTTCGAGTTGGTGTCGCCTTGGCTGGCGAGGATGTCGGCGATGCGGTCGATCATGGCGTCGAGGAAGATGCTGTCGGCGGTGTCGATGCGGCCGGCGAGTTGGTTGATGCTGGTGTCGTCGGTGGGGAAGAGCCGGACGTAGCGGTCTTCTCGGGCCTTGGTGGTGGCAGCTTCGGCTTTGGCTGGCGCGATTTGGGCGATCAGGCCGCGGACGAGGTGTAGGAGTCGCCGCCATGACACGGCACCGATTTTGGGTCGCAGTTGCGCGTCAAGTTCGCGGGCTTCTTCGAAGGTCAGGTCGTGGCTGGCGACTTCGTCGGCCAGTGCGCGGGCGCGGAAGACGGGGATGGTGCCGTCGAGGGTTTTGGCCCACAGCATGGGGTGTCGAGCCTTGAGGTTGATGATGTCGCGGATCAGCCAGGTGGCTGCGGTGACCGACATGGATTTCAACGCGGCCACTTCCAATGCGAGGAACTCGTTGACCAGTCGGGTGCCGTCGGCGCCGATCCGGATCAGCCGGGTACCGACCATGTCGTACTCGGATTCGGCGGTCCAGGAGTGTTCGGCGGCGAGGTCGGCGATCGCGACCGCTTCATCGATTTCAGCTTGAACACGGGCCGCGGACGCGCGCCGCAGCCGCTCGGCTGCAGGGATCAACAACGTCGCGTTCATGTGTACGATTATAGACTATATAATCCTTGTGGCAAGCATTGACGACACATCTGTGGATAACTAAAGGCAAGCGGTTCGGAGGATTGGTCTCACGGTTATCCGGCCGCTGGGAAAGGGTCGAGGTTGTGTGTGGATCGCGCATCGTCACGGCGAACGCCGAGCGGCGGGGTGCGAGGTCTCGACAAGCTCGACCGACGGTGAGGCGCGGACTCAATGGGTTCGGGGGGGAACGCGCGAGGCTGACCCATGGAGTCGAGTGGGACGGGTGGAGGGCGGCGTGCCGTGTCCACGACCCCGCGAGAGGCATTAGCCTCTTTGTCGACACTTGGAGGCTCCGTGACCGACACCAGCACAGAGAACCCGGCCCTGTTCGAGGCCGCGTCCGCCCCCGTCCCCGACCAGGGACCCACCTTGGGGCCGACCGGACGACCGTGGCCGGATCTGCCCGAACCGACCCCGCCCGCGCAGGGCAACCGGCGCGCGCTGATCGTGGCGATGTGCAACCAGAAGGGCGGCGTCGGCAAGACCACCACGACGATCAATCTGGGTGCCGCGCTCGCCGAGACCGGACGCCGGGTGCTGCTGGTCGATTTCGATCCGCAGGGCTCTCTGTCGGTCGGCCTGGGCATCAACCCGCACACGCTGGAAACCAGCATCTACAACCTGCTGCTCACCCGCGACCATGACGTGCACGAGATCATCACCGACTCGGTCGTCGAGGGCCTGGACATCCTGCCGGCCAACATCGACCTGTCCGCCGCCGAGGTGCAGCTGGTCTCCGAAGTGGCCCGCGAGCAGACCCTGAAGCGGGTGCTCGCCCAGGTGCGTGGCGAGTACGACATCATCCTGATCGACTGCGCGCCCTCGCTCGGCCTGCTGACCGTCAACGCGCTGACCGCGTCCGATCGGGTGATCATGCCGCTGGAATGCGAGTTCTTCGCGCTGCGCGGCCTGGCCCTGCTCAACGACACCATCGGCAAGGTGCAGGACCGGCTCAACCCCGAGCTGGAGATCCTCGGCATTCTCGGCACCATGTACGACGCCCGCACCGTGCATTCCCGCGAGGTGCTCGAGCGGGTCGTCCAAGCCTTCGGTGACAAGGTGTTCCACACCGTCATCCGGCGGACGATCAAGTTCCCCGAGACCACCGTCGCCGGCGAGCCGATCACCACCTACGCCACCAACTCCCCGGGCGCCGAGGCCTACCGGATGCTGGCGCGGGAGGTGCTGCAGCGATGCCCCGGCGCGTAACGCTGCCCGGCGCCCAGGAACTCTTCCGCGCCACCGAACCGGTCGTCCAGCCCGGACGGCGCCCGTCCGGCCGGGTCAAGCACGACGAGAAGATCACCGTCTACGTCAGTGCCGAGGAACTGCTCGCTCTGGAGCAGGCCCGGCTCACGTTGCGCGCCCGGCACGGCATCGCCGTCGACCGGGGCCGGATCGTCCGGGCCGCGGTGGCGCTGGCGGTCGCCGACCTCGAACTCAATGGCGACGACTCCGACCTGATTCGCCAGCTCGACCTGTCGTGACGCTCACCACCCCGGACGCCGTCCCCGGCTTCACCGTCCACCTGGGCAACTTCGAGGGCCCCTTCGACCTGCTGCTGCAGCTGATCTCGCGGCATCGGCTGGACATCACCGAGGTGGCCCTGTCGATCGTCACCGACGAGTTCATCGCCTACGTCAAACAGGGCCAGCAGCAGCGCGGACCGGGCAGCTGGGATCTTGAGCAGATCAGCCAGTTCATCGTGGTCGCCGCGACCCTGCTGGACCTGAAGGCGGCCCGGCTGCTGCCGCAGGGCGAGGTGGAGGACGCCGAAGACCTCGCGCTGCTCGAGGCCCGCGACCTGCTGTTCGCCCGGCTGTTGCAATACCGGGCGTTCAAGGAGGTCAGCCGCTGGATCGCGACCACCCTGGCCACCGAAGGTCGGCGGTTCGCGCGTCCGGGCGGTCTGGAGGACCAGTTCAAAGCGCTGCTGCCCGAGCTGAAGTTCACCGCGACCGCCGACCAGCTGGCCTGGCTGGCCGCCCGGGCGTTCACCCCGCCCGAGGCCGAGCAGGTCTCGCTGAGCCACCTGCACCAGGCCAAGGTCAGCGTGCGCGAGCAGGCCGAGATCGTGGTGTCGGTGCTGCGCGAGCGCGGATCGTTGAGCTTCCGCGAGCTGACCGCGGACGCCGGCGAACGGTTGGTCGTGGTCGCCCGGTTCCTGGCACTGCTGGAGTTGTTCCGGGAACGCGCCGTTTCTTTCGAACAGCTCACGCCGCTGGGGGAGCTGCGAGTACGGTGGGTCGCCGGCGACGCGGACGCCGTTGAGATCTCCGCCGAATTCGACACCGAGGACACCCAGGAGGGCGCTGATGACTGAGCCGTCCGACGTCGGGTTCCTCCCGGGCCTGGAAGACGCCGTTCCGGACGCCGCCGACCTGACCGGGCCGCTCGAGGCGCTGCTGCTGATGGCCACCGAGCCGATGCCGACCACGGAACTGGCGCAGGCCGTCCGGGCGCCGGTGGCTGTGGTCGAAGAGGCGTTGGGCTGGTTGGTCCGGTTCTACGACGAGACCGGACGCGGCTTCGAACTGCGCAATGTGGGCGGTGGTTGGCGCTACTGGACGCGGGCCGAGCACGCCGACCTGATCGGCGCCTGGCTGGTCGAGGGCCAGCAGGCACGGCTGTCGCAGGCCGCCCTGGAAACCCTGGCCGTGGTCGCCTACCTGCAGCCGATCTCGCGGGGACGCGTCTCCGCGGTGCGCGGCGTGAACGTGGACGGCGTGCTGCGCACCCTGGTCACCCGCGACCTGGTCCAGGAAGTCGATCGCGACTCCGAGACCGGGGCGATGCTGTTCGGCACCACCGGGCAGTTCCTGGAGCGGCTCGGGCTGGCCAGCCTGGACGACCTGCCGCCGATCGCACCACTACTGCCCGACGCCGCGCTGCTGGAGGCCGAGCTACGAGCCGCATCGTCGGTCGAGCTTGCTGAGACCCAGGACGATGAGGTTTCGACAAGCTCAACCAGTGGTGGCCCAACCAACGAAGAAGACGATGAGGAGAGCACCCGATGACCGAGGGCATCCGGCTGCAGAAGGTGCTGGCCGCGGCAGGATTGGGTTCCCGCCGGCACTGCGAAGAGCTGATCGAGGACGGCCTGGTGCAGGTGAACGGCCGGACGATCGACGAGCAGGGTGTCCGGGTCGATCCGCTGACCGACGTGATCCGGGTGGACGGCGCGCGCATCCCGCCGCCGCGCCGGCACCTCTATCTGGTCTTCCACAAGCCGCGCGGTGTGGTGTCGACGATGGACGACCCGCAGGGCCGCACTACCATCACCGACTACCTGGGACGCCGCTCGAAGGAGGGCCTGTTCCACGTCGGCCGGCTGGACACGCCGACCGAGGGGCTGCTGCTGATCACCAACGACGGCGATTTCGCCCAGCGGATGATGCATCCGTCGCATGAGATCAGCAAGACCTACGTCGCCGAGATCGAGGGCGTGATTGAGAACGTCACGCTGCGCAAGCTGAGTCGCGGCATCAAGCTCGACGACGGTCCGGTGCGCGCCGATGAGGTGAAACTGATCCAGCGCGGCGGCACCCGCAGCATCGTCCAGGTGGTGCTGCACGAGGGCCGCAACCGGATCGTCCGGCGGATGTTCGACGCGGTCAACCATCCGGTCCGGCGGCTCACCCGCATCGCGGTGGGACCGGTCAAGCTGGGCCGGCTCAAGGTCGGCGAACTGCGCGACCTGACCTCGGAGGAGTTGGGCGCGCTGATGGATCTGGCCGGGCTGTGACCCATGCCGCGGATCGTCGGGGTTGAGACCGAGTACGGGCTGTCTGCCCGCACCCCGGACGGCGCCCGCGGCGTCCGGCTGAGCGGGGGAGAGGCGGCCCAGCGGCTGTTCACACCGCTGGAGCGGGAACATGCCAGTTCGAACGTCTTCCTGCCCAACGGGGGACGGCTGTACCTCGACGTCGGCTCGCATCCCGAGTACGCGACCGCCGAATGCGCGAGCCTGGACGACCTGTTGGTGCACGAGCGGGCCGGCGACGAGCTGCTGGTGCGGCTGGCGCAGCGCGCCGAGGCCGAGGGTGCGGCGTCCGGGCAGCCGGTGCGGTTCCGGCTGCTGAAGAACAACGTCGACGCGCACGGCAACTCCTACGGCTGCCACGAGAACTACTGCATCGGCCGGGGTCTCGATCTGCCGGGGCTGGCGGCGGCGCTGACCCCCTTCCTGGTCACCCGGCAGGTGCTGTGCGGTTCCGGTCGCTGGCGCCCGGACGGCTTCGCGATCAGCCAGCGGGCCGAGGTGCTGCACGACGAACTGTCCTCGCTGACCACCCGGACCAGACCGCTGATCAACACCCGCGACGAGCCGCTGGCCGACCCCGCCCGGTTCCGCCGGCTGCATGTCATCTCGGGCGACTCGAACCTCTCCGAGCCGTCCGCGGCGCTGAAGGTCGGGTCGCTGCTCGGCGTGCTGGACGCCCTCGAAGCAGCAGCCACCGGGTCCGGGCCGGCATTGCCCGACCTGGCATTGGCCGATGTGGCCGGCTCACTGCGGGCGGTGGCCCACGATCCGCGGGCGGTGCTGCGGTTGGCGTCCGGGCAGACCATCAGCGCGCTCGATGTGCAGCGCGAATACCTGGCGGTGGCTGGTTTGTCGCCGGTCGCCGCCCAGTGGGGGCGGGTGCTCGATCTGCTGGAGGCCGGACGCGAGGACGAGCTGGACGGCGAGGTCGAATGGATCACCAAACGGTCACTGCTGCGCCGCTACGCCGACACCCGCGGTATCGGCTGGGACGACCGGCGGCTGGCCCAGGTCGACCTGGCCTTCCACGAAATCACCCGCGACGACGACGGCACCCCGCGGGGACTGTTCCGGCTGCTCGAATCCCGCGACGCCGCTGCGCGAGTGACCGACCCGGCCGCCGTCGAGCGGGCGACCGAGCAGCCGCCGTCCGAAACCCGAGCGATGTTGCGCGGACGGCTGATCGCCGCCGCCCGGGCAGGCGGCGTCCGGTACAGCGTGAATTGGACCCAGTTCACCGCGCACGACCTGACGGACGGCAGCAGTGAGCAAGCCGACCGCGAGGTGAGGTTGCCCGATCCGCTGGCCGTTGCCGACCAGGCGGTCGATGATCTGCTGGCGGTGCTCGGGTCGACTACAGTCGGGGGGTGCCTTTCGCCTCCGCCAAGACCGCAGCCGTCGCCCTCTGCGCTGCCGCCCTGCTGACCGTCACCGCCTGCGGGCAGTCCGCGAACCCGTCCGCGTCGCCCTCGGAGGCGACCCCGTCGGCGTCCACCTCGGCTTCGCCGTCGCCGAGCGCGTCCCCGACGGCGACGATCAAGCCGTCCACCAACCTGAACGGCATCACGGTGACGCCGGAGAAGTTCGGCAGCAAGAAGCCGACCGTGAAGGTGAAGGCGCCGTGGGCCATCGACAAGACCCAGACCAAGGTGCTGACCCAGGGCAAGGGCCCGGTGGTGAACCCCTCGTACGTGTGGGTGCACTACATGGGCGTCAACGGCCGCACCGGCAAGGTGTTCGACACCAACTTCGGCAAGGACGCGACCATGATGTCGCTGGACCAGCTGGTGGCCGGTTTCAAGAAGGGCGTCGAAGGCCAGAAGGTCGGCTCGCGGCTGCTGATCGCCATGCCCGGCTCGGACGGCTACGACCCGTCGGGTGGTAGCGCCCAGGTCGACATCAAGGTGGGGGACTCGCTGATCTTCGTCGTGGACGTCGTCGACACCGTGCTCACCGGGCCCACCGGGAAGCCGGTCACGCCGCCGTCCGGACTGCCGGCGGTGACCGACAAGGACGGCAAGGTGGCCATCACCATCCCGAAGGCGGATCCGCCGACGAAGATGGTCGCCCAGCCGCTGACCACGGGCACCGGCCGCAAGGTCGGCGCCAAGGACGTCATCGCCGTGCACTACCTCGGCGTCTCATGGAAGACCGGCAAGGTCATCGAGGACAAGATGTCCGGTGTCGACGGTGGGCTGCTCTCCAGCACCATTCCGGGCTGGCAGAAGGGCCTGGTCGGCAAGAAGGTCGGCCAGCGGGTACTGCTGGTGCTGCCGCCCGCGGACGGCTACCCCAAGGGCAGCAACAACCCGCCCGTGGAAGCCGGCGACACCGTGGTCTACGTCGTCGACATCCTCTACGCCGGCAAGGGCTGATCTCGGCCTCTGACGTCATCCCGGGCTTGCCCCGGGATCTCCGTCGGGTCGAACTGTGCCCGAGATCCCGGCGTCCGCCGGGATGACGAGTTCACCGTTGGTCGTCCCGGGCTTGGGTCTCGAGTGACCCGCTCACCGGTGGTCGAGCTTGTCGAGACCCTTGCTGACCTGGTTTCGACAAGCTCAACCAGCGGTGGGTCGGGCTATGTCACCACCCAGGGAGTTCGGGGCAGGGCGTCCGGATTGAAACGGATCAATAGCTGCTCCGGGGTGATCGGTTCGTCCGCGTCGGCCAACTCCAAGGAGCGCGCCAGCCGGGTGAGCACCTGCGCGGTAGTCATACCGGCCGAAGCCAGATCTGCCAGGGTGACGGCGCCGTCGCGCTTGGCGAGCCGCCGTCCGTCGGTATTGACCGCCAGCGGCACATGCGCGTACTCGGGAACGATCCCGCCGAGCTGCCGGGTGAGCCAGGCCTGCCGGGGCGAACTCGACAGAAGATCATCGCCCCGCACCACCTGATCGACGCCCTGGGCGATGTCGTCGACCACCACCGCCAGGTTGTAGGCGGGCACTCGGTCGTTGCGGACCACCACGAAATCGTCGACGACGCCGGTGACCTCGCCCGCCCACCGATCGGTGACCGTCTGTGTCGCGCCGTCCGCGCGCACCCGAATGGCCGGTGGACGCGTCCGGCGGCGTTGAGCGCGTTCGCCCTCGCTCAGGTCGCGGCAGGTGCCGGGGTAGGGGCGATAGCCGTCGGCGTGCGGTGCGGACGCGGCCTCGGCGATCTCGCGACGGGTGCAGAAGCACTCGTAGCTGTCCAGCCGGTCGACGGCTCGCGCATAGCTCGCCAAACGCTGCGATTGCCAGACCGGTTCACCGTCGAAGTCCAGCCCGATCGCGGTCAGGTCGGCGAGCTGCCGCGCCGCCACTTCGGGTGCGGCGGTGACCCGCTGGGTGTCGAGATCCTCGATGCGCAACAGGAAGCTCCGGCCCGATCCGCGGGCGAACAGCCAGGCGAGCAGCGCCGTCCGCAGATTGCCCAGATGCAGGTCTGAGGTGGGGGAGGGTGCGAACCGGCCGGCCATGCCGCGATTCTCCCGCATCGGGCCGGTAGCCAGTTGGTAGCCTCACCCGGCAGGCACATCCTCGAGGCAGGGCGGGAGGTCCGATGGCGCCACGCAAGTCCGAGCGCATCATGAACCTCGCCATCTGCCTGCTGATGGCCCGGCGCTTCCTGGACAAGAACCACATCCGCGAGGTCGTCGAAGGCTACGCCGGCCTGTCGGACGCCGCGTTCGAGCGCACCTTCGAACGCGACAAGGACGATCTGCGGGCGATGGGCGTCCCGGTCGAGACCGGCAGCAACTCCTCGCTCTTCCCCGACGACATCGGCTACCGGATCCGCCGCCAGGACTTCGAGCTGCCGCCGATCGACTTCACCGCCGCCGAAGCCACCGCACTCGGCCTGGCCAGCCAGGTGTGGGGCACCGCCACCCTGGCCGAGCAGACGGTCAGCGCGCTGGCCAAGCTGCGCGCCGCCGGCATCGACCCGGACGCCTCCCGGCTGCCCGGCGTCAGCCCCAGCATCGGCGCCAAGGAGCCGGCGTTCGAACCGCTCTGGCAAGCCACGATCACCCGGACGGTGGTCGGCTTCGGCTATCGCGGCGTCCGGCGCGAGGTGGAGCCGTGGGTGCTCACCTACCGCCGCGGCTCCTGGTATCTCGCCGGCTTCGACCGCACCCGGGGTGCTGCGCGGCTGTTCAAGCTGGCCCGCCTCGAGGATGCCCCGCGCACCATCGGCAAGCCCGGCGCCTACGAACTGCCCGAGAACATGGACCTGACCGAACTGACCCGGCCGCTCGAGCCCGGCCCGGCGGTCGAAGAGGCCGTGGTCGCCATCCGCGGCGACAAGGCGCCCGACCTGCGGCGTCGCGGCGTCCCGCTCCCGGAC
>NZ_JASGEN010000042.1:0-10023 GCF_047606365.1 Micropruina sp.
CCGCCGCCCGCCGGTTGGCCGACCGCCTCGACCAGGCACCCGAGCTGCTGCTCGATCTGGGCTGCGGCTCCGGGTCGTCCACCGCCGCGCTGCTGCGCAGGCTGGCCGCCGCGCGGGTGATCGGTATCGACGCCTCGGCCGGCATGCTGGCCGAGGCGCGGGCGAAACCGTGGCCATCGGGTGTCGAGTTCCGGCAGTTGCCGGCGGAGCGCCTCGCCGAGCTCGACCTGCCACCCGCGGACGGCGCGATGGCCGCCTATCTGCTGCGCAACATCGACGCCGAGGATCGGGACGCGGCGCTGGCGTCGATCCTGAACGCACTGCGCCCGGGCGGACAGCTGGTGATCCAGGAATACTCGGTGGCCGGACGCCGCCTGGCCGGTCTGGTCTGGACGTTGGTGTGCTGGCTGGTGGTGATCCCACTGAGCTGGCTGGTTCGCGGCTCGCCGCGGCTGTACCGCTACTTGTGGCGCAGCGTCCGGGCCTTCGACAGCACCGCGACGGTGCATGAGCGGTTGCGCCGCGTCGGGTTCACTGCGATCGAGCAGTTCCCCGTCACCGGCTGGCAGCGCGGCATCCTGCACACCTTCGTGGCGCAGCGCCCAGAGCAGCCGACCGGCGAGGGTCATCGTCCGGCCAACCCGTGAGCCAGGTCGCGCGCGGCCGGCGCTATCCGGTGGCCCAGCCGGACACACCCCGGCGGACCCAGGTGCTGAAACTGACCACCGACCGCGAGCGGCACGTCAGGGTGGTCGGCCCGCAGTCGCTCGTGCAACGCCGCCACCCGTCGGCCGTCGGCTCGGCGCGGAATCGCAGTGACACTCATCGCGGCACCGGTGGCGCCGACCGCGTCCGACCAGGCCGCCGGTGGCACGTCCGAACCCAGATAGATGGTGGCGGCTCCCGCCCGCCGCAGCGCCACGGCGAACGCCATCAACCCGAGTTCGTGGGTGATGCCGGACGGCGCCCCAACGATCACCGGCGGCGTCGACGGATTCGGGCCCACCGCGTCGAAGGCTGCGGCCAGTCGACGCATCACCACGTTCGCCACCAGGTGCTCACCGGCCTCGGAGATCACCCCGGACGCCCAGGCCGTGCCCACCCGGACCATCGCCGGCATCAGCCAGTCGTCCACCACCGCCTCATAGCTGCGCAGGGCGAACTGCTCGTCGATGACGCGCTTGGCTGCGGTCACGTCCAACCGGCTCAGGGCCTCGATCAGCTCGGCGATCGCGTCCGGCTCGCCGACGGTCGTGGACGCCGCCAGCCGGCTCACCTCGTCCGACGCCTGACGCGGGGACAACCCGGTCGACACAAGCTCTTTCATGGTCCTGATCCGATACAGCAAGGCGTCGTCGTAGACCCGATAGCCGCTGCGCGTGCGCAACGGACGGAAGACCCCGTAGCGGCGTTCCCACGCCCGCAGCGTGTGCTCGGCCACGCCGGTGAGCTGCGCCGCCTGACTGATCGTGACCATTGCGGTGAGTCTAAGGTCCAGCCCGCCCCGTGGGCGATGGCTACACCCAAGAGTGTCTAATGTTGTTGGGCAGCCTTGTCTAAGGTTCTGGCATGGTGCAGGCTCATTGTTCAGTGTTAGTGCGACCGGACGGGAGCAACCTTTGACACCGATGCAGACCCGGAGTGGTAGCCGAGCAGACCTGCCCGCGAACCGATCGCTACAGAACGAGCCCGCTGCGTTCGACCTCATTCGTCCCGCCACTGCTGAAGCGGACACAGTGGATGCGGTGCTGGCCATGGTCGAGCAGACGCTCACCGAACTCGACACCCAGTGGCGTGCACTGGCCAGCGCCGTGGTACCCCGGGTGGGCGTGCTGCACACCGACTCGATCCTCGCCCTGGTGTGCGACTTCGCCTCCGCACCCGGCAAACTGCTGCGGCCACGGATGGCGCATTGGGGCTGGGTGGCGGCCGGCGGACTCGATCACGGCCGGGGCCACCACGACCTGATCCAGTTGGGCGCCGCGCTGGAGCTGCTGCATTGCTTCGCACTGGTCCACGACGACGTGATGGACGCCTCCGAGACCCGGCGCGGACGGCCGTCGGTGCATGCCCTGGCCCGCGCCGAGCATCGCGAACTGGGCGGGCTCGGCGACCCGCAGCGGTACGCCGAGAACATCGCCATCCTGGTCGGCGATCTGCTGCACAGCGAAGCCGATCTGCTGGTCGGTGCGCTGCCGGCCCGAATGCGGACGGCGTGGCGCACGATGGCGATCGAACTGATGATGGGCCAGGGCCGTGATCTGGTCGGTGCCGCCAACGGACGCCGCGACCTACGGCACGCCCACGAGGTGGCCCGCACCAAGTCGGGCGCGTACACCGTCTGGCGACCACTGCAGCTGGGTGCGTTGGCGGCCGGTGCCGGCGATGAGCTGCTCGCTGTGCTGCAGGAGTACGGGCATCATGCCGGCCAGGCATTCGCCCTGCGCGACGACATTCTCGGGGTGGTCGGCGACCCAGCCCACACCGGCAAACCGGTCGGCGACGACCTGCTGGCCGGCAAACCCACGGTGTTGCTCGCCCTGGCCGAGAAGCGGTTCAGCCCGTCGCTGCGGCTCCAGTTGCGGCGGGTCGGACGCGAGACGGTCACGCCCGACCAGGCGGCGGAACTGTCCGAGGAGCTCCGGCGATCCGGGGTGATCGACGAGGTCGAACAGTTGATCGCTGCCGCCGTCCGTGCTGCCGAGCGGGCCTTGGCGTCGCCGCTGGTCGATCGTCGGGCCGCCGACGGACTGCGGCGGCTGGTCACGCAGCTGGCCTGGCGCGAATCATGAGCCGGGTGATCGTGATCGGCGCCGGGCTCTCCGGCCTGAGCGCCGCCTGCCACCTGGTCGCCGACGGCCACGACGTGGTCGTTCTCGAGCGCGAATCGTTCCCCGGCGGCCGCAACGGCGTCCGGCGCACGGACGGCTTCACCTTCGACACCGGCCCGACCGTGCTGACCATGCCGGCGCTTCTCGAGCATCCGCTACGACGGATCGGCGGCAGCCTGGAACCGCTGCGGCTGCGCCGACTCGACCCCGGTTACCGGGGCTTCTTCGCCGACGGCTCGCGGATCGACGTCCGGGCCTCGGCGGACGCGATGAGAGCCGAGATCGCCGAGCAGGTGTCGGCCGCCGACGCCGCCGCGTTCGCCGATTTCGTCGGCTGGCTGGAGCAGTTGCACGAGGTGGAGTTGCCGAACTTCATCGCCCGCAACTTCGACAGTCCGCTCGACCTGCTCAGCCGTCCGGGTGCGGCCGCGAAGCTGGTCCGGCTCGGCGGTTTCGGACGCCTCGGGCCCACCATCCGGCGGCGCTTCTCCGATGACCGGCTGGTGCGGCTGTTCACCTTCCAGGCCATGTATGCCGGGCTGGCCCCCGACGATGCGCTCGCCCTGTATGCGGTGATCACCTACATGGATTCGATCAGCGGGGTCTGGTTCCCGGCCGACGGCATGCACGCCGTCCCGCTCACGTTGGCCGCGGCGCTCGAGGCGGCCGGCGCCGAGCTGCGCTACGAGGCAGCGGCCGAGCAGATCCTCACCGACGGGCAGGGCCGGGTGGCCGGCGTCCGGGCCGGTGGGGAGCAGTTGGCTGCGGACGCGGTGGTGCTGACCGCCGACCTGCCCACCGCCTACCGCACCCTGTTGCCCGACCTGACTCCCCCGCGCGCCGCCCGCAGTGGTGACTTCTCGCCGTCCGCTGTGGTCTGGCACCTCGGCGTCCGCGGCAGTGCCCCCGCTAAGGCCGCTCACCACAACATTCACTTCGGTCACGCCTGGGGTCGGGCGTTCGAGCAGCTGATCAAGCGCAAGGAACTGATGAGCGACCCGTCCCGACTGGTCACCATTCCCACTGTTGACGCCCCGGCGATGGCGCCGGAGGGGCACAGCGTTCTGTATGTACTGGAGCCGGTGCCGAACCTGACCGGCGGCCAGGACTGGAGCGCTGAGGGGCCGCGGTTGCGGGAGCGGCTGCTGGCGTTCCTGCAACGGCACGGCTATCCGACTGAGATCGTCACCGAGTTGATGGTGACCCCGGCAGACTGGGCCGCCCAAGGCATGGCGGCAGGGACGCCCTTCAGCCTCGCGCACAGCTTCGCGCAGACCGGGCCGTTCCGTCCGCCGAACCTGGAGCGGCGTCGTCCAGGGGTGTTTCTGGCCGGCACCGGCACCACTCCCGGGGTCGGCATTCCGATGGTGCTGATCAGCGGCGAGCTTGCCGCGCGCCGCGTCCGGGACTATCTCGGAGCCGTCCGATGAGCGCCGAACTGACGCGCGGCTACGCCGAATGCACCCGGCTGACGCGCAGGTACGGAACCACCTACTACTGGGGCGCGCTGCTGCTGCCGCGCGCCAGCCGGCGCCACGTGCACGCGGTCTATGCGCTGTGCCGGCTCGCCGACGACATCGTCGACGCCCCGGGCGCCACCCTCGGCGACTCGGCGTCGACCCGGGCCGAACTGTCCGGCTTTCGGAGCCGTTTCGAGGACGCGCTGGCGGGCGCACCGCGTCCCGGCGACGACGTGCTGGCCGCGGTGGCGCATACGGTGGCGTCCTGCGGCATCGAGCGCGAGTGCTTCGACCGGTTCTTCGACGCGATGGCGATGGATCTCGACGTGACCCGCTACGAGACATTCGACGATCTGTGCGGCTACATGGAGGGGTCGGCGGCGGTGATCGGCGAGATGATGTTGCCCGTGCTCGAACCGCTCTCACCTCGTGCGATCGGCCCGGCGCGCTCACTCGGACTGGCTTTTCAGCTGACCAACTTTCTGCGCGATGTCGGCGAGGATCTGGATCGCGGTCGGGTCTATCTGCCGCAAGCCGATCTGCGCCGGTTCGGCGCCGACCCGTCGCGCCGGGTGGTTGACGATGCCTGGCGGGCGGTGATGCGGTTCGAGATCGAGCAGGCCCGCGAGTTGTATCGCGAGGCGGAACCCGGAATCGGGTTGCTGCCGCCGGCGTCCGCACGATGCGTGGCGACCGCGCACCGGCTGTACTCGGCGATCCTGGAGCGGATCGAGGCTCGCGACTACGACGTCTTCACCGGACGCGCCCGGGTGCCGACGGTGCACAAGATCGCGACCGCGCTGGGTTCGCTCGTCCATCGTCCGCGGGTCTCGCTGCCGGCCGGGGCGGGCGGCTGAGGTGGACCGGTTCCAGTACCTGGCCCTGATGGCCGGCTGCCTGCTGCTCACCCTGCCGCTGGAGTTCTGGCTCGCCGCCCGGGTGTACCGGCGTCCGCGGCGGATGCTGCTGGCAGTGGTGCCGGTGGCCCTGCTGTTCATCGCCTGGGACGTGTTCGCCATCCGCCGCGACCATTGGACGTTCTCGCCCGACTACACCACCGGGCTCGTATTTCCTGGCGGGATTCCGCTGGAAGAGGTGGTGTTCTTCCTGGTGATTCCGATCTGCGGGCTGCTCACCTACGAGGCGGTCGGCACCATTCTGCGCGGTCGGTCTCGGCGGAAGGCGAGCGATGCTTGAGTACACGCTGGGCACGCTGCTGGCCATGCTGATCGTGGTGCTGGCCGAGTTGCTGTGGGCCCGGACCGGCATTTTCACCCGGCTGCAGTACTGGTTGGCGCTGGCCATCATGTTCTTCTTCCAGGTGCTGGTGGACGGCTGGCTGACCAAGCTGTCCGCACCGATCGTCAGCTACCACCCCGAGCAGTTCTCAGGCATCCGATTCCCCTGGGACATCCCGATCGAGGACTTCGGCTTCGGCTTCGCGCTGATCACCGCCAGCCTGATCGTCTGGGAGGTCATCGGACGCCGCGACTCGCGGAGGGCGTCGTGAGGCCGTGGCGTCCCGGACGCGACCGGCGCGCCGTCCGGATCGATCCGGTCGTTCCAAGTGGCGGAGGGCCGGAGCGTCCGCGGGTTGTCGTGGTGGGTGGCGGGATCGCCGGGCTGGCGGCCGCCACCGGGTTGGCCGAGCGGGGTGTCGCGGTCACTCTGCTGGAAGCCTGCGAGCAACTCGGCGGACGCGTCCGGTCGTGGCCGGTAGGTGTCGGTTCGGCTGCCGGGGTCGGCTCGGCTGTGGGGGCCGAGCTGGCCGTCGGGAGCGGCGCCGACGATGGCTACGGAGGCGACAAGCGGACGATGAGCCGCGGCTTCCACGCCTTCTTCCGGCAGTACTACAACCTGCGCGCGTTGCTGCGCCGCACCGATCCGGCTCTGCGGCGGCTGGTCCCCGTCGACGACTATCCGCTGACGCTGGCCGGCGGACCCACCGACTCGTTCGCCCGCGTCCCCCGGACGCCGCCGTGGAGCATCCTCGGCTTCGTCGCGCAGAGCCCGACCTTCCGGATCTCCGACCTGGCCAAGGTGGACGTCCGGGCCGCGCTCGCGTTGCTGCAGGTCGACTTTCCCCGCACCTACTCCGAACTGGACGGCGTCAGCGCCGCCCAGGTCCTCGACCGGCTGCGGTTCCCCGCGCAGGCCCGGCACCTGGCGCTGGAGGTGTTCGCCCGCAGCTTCTTCGCGGATCCGGCCGAGTTCTCCGGCGGCGAACTGCTGGCGATGTTTCACACCTACTTCCTGGGCGGCGGCGAGGGGCTGCTGTTCGACGTCCCCGACGACGACTACGACACTGCACTGTGGGCACCGCTCGGTCGCTACCTGGCCGGGTTGGGCGTCGAAACCCGTTGTGGCGTGCGGGTTCTTAATGTCGAGTCGACTGCTGACGGAGTCCGGGTGCTGCACGATCAGGGCGAGGAGGCGGCGGACGCGGTCGTGCTCGCCCTCGACACCTCCGCCCTGCAGCGGGTGGTCGCCGACTCCGCGCTAGGGGACGCGGCCTGGCGTGATCGGATCGCCCGGCTGCGGACCGCACCGCCGTTCGCAGTCGGACGCCGCTGGCTCGACAGGCGACTGCCGGACGTGCCGGCATTCCTCGGCACCAGCGGCTACGGGCCGCTCGACAACGTCTCCCGGCTGGATGCCTTCGAGTGGGGCGCCACGCAGTGGGCCGAGCAACATGGCGGCGCCGTGGTGGAGGTGCACGGGTATGCGTTGGCCGAGTTGAGCGGCGCTGTGACGAGTGAGGTGAGTTCCGGCGTCCGAACCCGGTTGTGGGCCGAGGCTGAGCGTGTCCAGCCGGAGTTGTCGGGTGCGCCGGTGCTCGCCGAAGAGTGGCTGGTCGAGGCGGACTGTCCACTGGTCGACACCTCCCCGTGGACGGATCGCCCCACGGTGGCGACGCCCGACCCTCGGGTGGTGCTGGCCGGTGACCTGGTGCGCTGCGACCTGCCGGTCGCTCTGATGGAGCGGGCGGCCACCACCGGCTGGCAGGCAGCCAATCAGTTGCTCACCGGCTGGGGACGCCGGGGCCATACCCTGTGGTCACCGCCGACCCGTGGTCTGCTGGCGAGGGCCGAGTCATAGCGGGAGCAGTCCTTCTGCGAGTTCACGCCTGATGCACCAACCCGCCTCGTCCTGCACGGGGCCCGGGAAGCCGCCAGAACGGAAGACCTGGTTGAGGTAGTCGACGAACGGCATGGCGACCTCAGCGACGAAGATGCCCTCAGCACAGCCGTCCGGAACCCGTAAGCCGTAGGGTGCGCCGCCACTGATGTTGGCCTTGTGCAGCCGGTCGGGTGCCACCGGCAGCACGAAACACCCGGCGGACGGGTCGTCCCCCGTCGAGTCGTGCCAGGCGTCCAGTTCGCCGTCGTAGAGGTCCTGCGCCGAGGCATCGTGATAGCGCGAGTATTCGAGTTCGAGGACCAGCGGATCGGCCTGCGCGCTGCCCGGCCAGGACGGGTGGGTGCCGACGAGCCAGACATCGCCCACCAGCCGCAGCCACGACGACACCGTGATCGGCACGGAACCGAAGCGGCCGGTCAGCCAGTCGGCGAGTGGCGCTGCGTGGGTGGTCGGCGTCAAGATCGGGGCGATAGGTGTCTGTTCGTCGTCGTTGTCGTGAAACCGGTAGCCGTGAGTGGTGAGCCGGTCGACGACGACCTCGATGTTGTGGCGCGCACGGAGCGCCATTTCGTCGCAGACCGCCTGTGCCTGCCTCGCCAGTTCGGGTTCGCGGACGCGGTCGCCGAGTTGGCGCAGCTCGTGCCAGACCCGCTCTCGGTCGCCCGCTCGGTACCGCGCCAGAAGGTCCATGACGCGATCCTGCCAGGCGATCCACAAGCTGATGCTGGAGTTATCCACAGGTTGGCGACGCACCGGGCGCAAGTGTCAGTGGCGGCTCGCATCATGATGCGATGTCGAACTCAACTGAACTCTTCACCGGAACTGAGGACCGCATCCGTGTCCTCACCGAGATCCTCACTCACGGACCCGCCGTGCTGGGCGTCACCCTGGTCGCCCACGTCGATCGCGCCACGCTGGCCGTGCTCGAGGTGCGCAGCCTCCCGACGTTGCCCGCCGTCATCGACCAGAACGACTACTTCGACGACGAGGCGATCCATGAACTCAGCCAGGTGCTACACGCCGTAGCCATCGATTGCGTACCCGCTCGGACCTGGGACGGTGTTCGGAATGGGCCGATCACCGGCGAGTTGATCACGGTGGTCTGCCGCCACGGGCACCCCGTGATCACACCGACCGAGAGCCAGTACTTCTTCGGATGGCGCTACAGCAACCATCCGACGGCGGCGTTCCACGGCGATGTATTCGTGGTGACACCGACGGGTTGGGCGAACCTCCTGGGCGACTGGGGCGGTACGTCACCGGCCCTGACGGTGTCGGTCCCCAGCCGTCGGTACTGGGACGACCTCTGACCCTCAGGAGGCGACACCCTGACGACGCACCATCTCGGCGATCCAGGTCGGAGCGAACGGCGACGTGCAGTTCGGCGGCGTCGGGTAGTCCTTGAGGACTTCGAGTCGCTCGCCGATCGCGATGGCCCTGGCGCGGCGTTCGGGGTGGGAGATGCCGATCTGCGCCAGGCAGTGGTTCATCGCCCACTGGAGTCGTTCGGGTGCTTCCTTCATCCGGGCTTCGATGGTGTCGAGCAGGCCGTCCAAGTCGAGACCGTCAGGCTTCTTAGCCACCCGTTCGACGGTGAGTGCCCAGCCGGCACTCTCGACCACCGGGTCCGGATCGGCCAGCCAGGCCTGCCGCAGTTCGTCGGAGTGCCGGTTGACCTTCACCACGTAGTTGACCAGCCAGTCGTGCACCTTCGGGGTGCCGGCCTCGCGCAGCATGGCGTCCAGTTCTCCGACGGTGAAGGCTCGCGGCCGGCAGATCAGGATCGACAGCAGCCGGGCGGCCGGATCCCCGGTGGTCCACAGGTCACGGGCCAGGTCCGGCTGCACCTTGAGTTGCTTCGCGAGCGCCCGCAGGTCGCTCAGCTTCACCCCGTGGCCGTCCCCGTGCCGCCGATTGACCTCACGCAGCTTGGGATCATCCAGCGCTGCCAGTTCAGCCAGAACCGCAGCCGTCGTGTCGTCGGTCACAGATGCTCCTTGTCGATGATCTGCCGCACTGCCACCAACAGTCTCCGCCATCCCACGATGATTGGGCCTATCGCTCGCGGACTCGTCGTTAGCTCGGACGCCGGGGGACGGCTTCGTGGAACGCGGGGACGGTTCTTTTCGTACCACCCCTCGTCGAGTTCGCCGCGCCGCCCACCAGCCAACTGCGCGCACGTTCGTCATGCCCCGCGGAAGCCGATCTCCATCGACCTGACGGCGCGGCAGGATACGACGGCGCAGCAGACGGACCACTGCACGGCAACGCGGCAGCCGCACCACGGCGGCGCAGCAGCGCGACGGCCGGGCGAGCGACGGCGCGGCAGCGATCTCGACATCGGTGACTGTTGGCGGGAAACATGTTCCGGTTTCGCGTTGTAGCCCGAGATCCGGAATGGTTCCCGAAATCAGTGAGCGATCTCGACATCGACATACCGATATTTCTGCACGATCTGACCATCCGACGACCCGATGCCTCCGTTGGTCGAGCTTGTCGAGACCCCCTCCGGTAGTGTTTTCTGCAAGCAGGTTTCTAAGTAAAGGTGTTGTCACAGTGTTGTCAGAAACCTGCCTGGTGTTGTCTGTTCC
>NZ_JASGEN010000043.1:0-12834 GCF_047606365.1 Micropruina sp.
GGGCACGGCCGGGCGACGTCGCCCAGGTGGTGGCCCGCGCCGCGGTGCTGGCGGCCGAGCAGGTCAGCCGGCCGCCCGGGCCGCAACCGGCGGCGACCGTGGAAGAGACCGAACGGATCGCCGCCTGGCTGGAGCGCCCCGGCGTCCGGCTGATCGAGATCGACGGCCAGTGGAGCTGGCCGCTGCACATCGGGCTGGGCGACGGTGAGCTGGCGCAGCACGCGCTGGGCACGGCGCAGGTCTAGGCTCTCGCCATGATCACCGCGATTGTCTTCGTCCACGCCGAGGTCGCCCGCATTCCCGACGTGGCCACCCAGATCGCCGGCCTGGAAGGCGTCTCCGAGGTGTACTCAGTCACCGGCGAGATCGACCTGATCGCCCTGATCCGGGTCCGTTCGATCGACCAGGTCTCCGAGGTCGTCACCGAACGGCTGAACCGGGTGCCCGGCGTGGTCGACACCGTCACCCACATCGCCTTCCGGGCCTACTCCTCGCACGACCTGGAGGCGGCCTTCTCACTGGGGGCCGAGTGAATCGACGCCCCACCGGCGACCGAGCGCTGCTCGGATGGCTGGTCGCCGCCGCACTCGCGCTGGTGGCCGCCGTCGGGCTGGCCGTCTGGCTCAACGCCACGACGCCGCTGACGCCCGTCCCGGTCGCCTCCAGCCCGCGGGCCTGACTGCCCGGGCCGACGCAGCCGGCCCGGGGCGTCGTCCGAGGGTCAGGCGACGGTGATCGACTCGATCACCACCGGCTCGACCGGGCGGTCGCCGTAGCCGGTACGAACCTGGGCGATCTCGTCGACCACCTTCTGGCTGGCCTCGTCGGTGACCTCGCCGAAGATCGTGTGGCGCCGGTTCAGATGCGGGGTGGGCACCACGGTGATGAAGAACTGTGAGCCGTTGGTGCCGGGGCCGGCGTTGGCCATGGCCAGCAGATAGGGCCGGTCGAAGCGCAGCTCGGGGTGGAACTCGTCGGCGAAGGTGTAGCCGGGGCCGCCGCGTCCGCTGCCCTGCGGGCAGCCGCCCTGGATCATGAAGCCGTCGATGATCCGGTGGAAGGTCAGTCCGTCGTAGAACTTGCCGGTGGTCGGCGCACCCGATTCGGGGTCGGCGTACTCCTGGGTGCCGGTCGCCAGGCCGACGAAGTTGGCGACCGTCTTCGGTGCCTGGTCCTCGAACAGGTCGATGACGACGTCGCCGTGATTGGTGTGCAGGGTGGCGGTCTGAGCCACGGTGTTGTCCTTTCCTTCGAGCGGCCACAACGCCGCCCAGCTGGTTCGTCCGCTGTGGGTGCCGCCCATCCTGACATACCCGCGGGAAGCCGCGATGCGATCGCGATACCGAGTCAGTGGGCGAACACCAGCCCGAGGGCCAACACCACCATCAGCACCGCGATGCAGGCGTCGAAGATCCGCCAGGCCCGCGCGGTCGCCAGCCAGCCCGCGAGCAGCCGGGCACCCAGCGCGACCCCGAAGAACCAGACCACGCTGGCGGTCATCGCTCCGACGGCGAATATCCAGCGACCGTCGCCGTGCGCGTTGGCCACCGTGCCGAGCAGGAAGACGGTGTCGAGATAGACCGACGGATTGAGCCAGGTCAGCGCCAGCGCCGTCATCGCCACCCGGACGGCCCGGGTGCTGGTCGCCACCATCAACTGACCGTTGCCCGCCGGAGCGGGATCGTCGGCGACCCGCAACACTTCGGCCTCGCCCCGCCAGGCCCGGCGTCCGGCCAGTACGCCGTAGCCGACCAGGAACACCGCCCCCACCCAGCGGACGACGTCAAGCAGCCAGGGCACCGCATGCAGCACCAGCCCGATCCCGGACACCCCGGCGGCGATCAGCACGGCGTCCGACACCGCGCAGATGGTCGCGGTGATGATGACGTGCTCCCGCCGGATCCCCTGACGCAGCACGAACACGTTCTGCGCGCCGATCGCGATGATCAGCGAGAAACCGAGGCCGATGCCGGCGAGATAGGAGGACACGCCCTCGACGTTAGAGTGACAGCCTCAATCAGTCCAGCTAATGATTCTTCAGATCCATTAGCATCGTTCATGATGCGACTCCCTCCCGATCTCACCGAGACCCTTGCCGCGATCGTCGACGAGGGCACCTTGGACGCGGCAGCCGCTCGACTCCATCTGACCCCGAGCGCCGTCAGTCAGCGGCTCAAGGCATTGGAGCGGCAGGTGGGCAGGGTGCTGCTGATCCGCAGCAAGCCCGCCCAGCCGACGCAGGCCGGGCAGGCCGTGCTCCGACTGGCCCGGCAACTGGCCCTGCTCGAGCACGACACCCTCGTCGAACTCGGTGCGGACGAGTCGGCCGCCGCACCGATCAACATCCCGCTGGCGGTCAACGCCGATTCGCTCGGCACCTGGTTCCTCGCCCCGCTCGCGGAGCTTTCCCGGAACCATCCGGTGGTCTTCGAGTTGCACCGAGACGACCAGGACTTCACCGCCGGCCTGCTCGAGTCCGGCGCGGTGATGGGCGCGGTCACGTCGCGTTCCCGCCCGGTTCCCGGCTGCCGGGCCGTCCCGCTGGGCGCGATGCGGTATCGGGCGATGGCCACCCCCGCCTTCCTCCGGCGCTGGCTGCCCGACGGCCCGACCGAGGCGGCACTGGCCGCCGCGCCGGTGGTCTATTTCGACCGGCGCGACGAACTGCAGAGCAGTTGGCTGAGCGACCAGGGCATCGACCCGAGCCAGCCGCCCCGGCATTTCGTGCCCGCCTCAGCCGACTACGCCCACGCCGTCCGGCTCGGGCTGGGCTGGGGCCTGCTGGACCGCTTCCACTCCACCGACGCCCTGGCCGAGGGTGACCTGGTCGACCTCGGCGGCCCGACGGTGGAGGTCGCCTTGCACTGGCAGCAGTGGAATCTGCGTTCGCCGCTGCTGGACGCCATCGCAACCGGCATCGTCGAGTACGCCCGGCGGGATCTCTGGCAACCGGGGAGCTGACCGCCGCCGTCACCGCTCACCCGCCGAGATGTGGCCGAATAGTGCAACCTCTAGGGGTGGAATGCGCCGACAAACCTGTTCGGCGCAATAGCGGCCCGGTAGCTTGGGGGACGCGGTATAGCCGTGACCATCCCAACCACTGGAGGAACAGTGAAGCGTAAGAAGCCGCTGAAGGCCGTCGAATCGACCGCCGAGTCAGCCGCAGACGCCAGCCGGGCAGCCCTCGACGAGGCCGTGCAGAAGCTCACCCCCCTGGTCGAGCAGGCAGGCGACTACGTGGAAGAGGCCCGCAAGCGCGGGGCCGAATTCGCGGCGGACGCCTACGACCGGGTCCAGCCCCACCTCGACACCGCCCGCAAACGTGGCGTCGACCTGGCCTCGGACACCTACGAGCGCATCGAGCCCAGCCTCAAGGACGCCTACGACCGGATCGAACCCTCGTTCAAGGAGGCCACCCGGATCGCCGGCGAAGCCTACGAGAAGGTGCATCCGAAGCTGACCGATGCCCGCAAGCGGGGCGCGAAGCTGGCCGCCGAGACCCTCGACCGAGTGCACCCGGTGCTGGACGACGCCCTCGACAAGGTGACACCGGCTGTCGACAGTGCGGTGAAGAAGGTCCGCCCGGTGGTTGACGACACCCTCGAGCGGGTCGCCCCCACCGTCGACCTGGCCCGTGACAAGGTGCAACACGACTTCCTGCCCTGGCTCGCGGCAGCCCTGTACAAGGCCGCCGATCTCGCGAAGGAGGAGGCCGCCGAACTGGCCGACGAGGTCGCCGAGATCGCGCCCACCCGCAAGCGTCGCAGCGTCGGCAAGACCATCGGGCTGATCGCTCTCGCCGGCGCCGTGCTGGCCGGTGTGATCTACGCCGTCCGCAAGCTGCTGGCCGGTCCCGAGGCGAGCTGGGAGACCCACGAGCCGTCCCGTCCGTACGTGGCCGATCCGGTCGCCGACGTGGTCGACAAGGTGAAGGACGGCGCCAAAGAGGCGGCCGACAAGGCCAAAGCGGCCGCCGCCACCGTTGCCGACAAGGCGAGCGAGGTGAAGGACGCCGTGGTCGACAAGGCCGCAGAGGTCAAGGACGCGGTGGCGGACAAGGCCGGCGAGATCAAGGACGCCGCTACCGATAAGGCTGCCGAGATCAAGGACGCCGCCACCGACAAGGCTGCCGAGATCAAGGACGCTGCAGCCGACAAGGCTGAAGAGGTGAAGGACGCCGTGACGGACACAGCCGACGACATCAAGGACGCGGGCTCAGAGGCCCTCGACAAGGCCGGGGAGGCGATCGACGACGCCAAGAAGGCCGCCGCCGATGTCGCCGACGAGGTCTCCGACAAGGCCGAGGAGGTGGCCGACAAGGCCGCCGACGCGGTCGACGACGCGAAGAAGAAGGCGAAGGACGCAAAGGGTGATGCCTCCCCTTTAGCTGATAGCCCCTACGGCGAAGGTTCGTACGTGGGGGCGGAACCGCCCGAGGGTTACGAGATCAAGGGCAACGAGCGCTCGATGAAGTACCACCTGCGGGGCTCCGGAGGTTACGACCGCACCATCACCGATGTGTGGTTCAACTCCACCGAAGCCGCCGAGCGAGCGGGGTTCGTCCGCGCTCAGCGCTGAAACAGAACAGGGATCGGGGTGGGCGCGGGCACGCGGCCACCCCGATTCGCGTTCCTGGGCCGGAACCGGCCCGAGCCCACCCAAGAACTAGCGAGTTTCGGACATTTTCGGTCTCCGATTCACAAAACACCCTCCGAAAACTGCCTTCTAGGGTGTGAGAGCACTTACCTCGGCCCAGCCCGCCACCCGTCACTCCACCTGGGTGGACGCGGCACCCTTCCGCGCCCACGTCCGGCACGCCGTCGAAGCCGCCGCGGTGCCCTGGCCCGCGGTGGCCGTCGCGACCGGCGTCTCCCTGCCCGCCGTCCATGCCCTGCTGGTCGGGCGCGCCGGCCGTCCGCAGACCCGGATCGAGCCGCGAATGGCCGGACGGCTGCTGCGGGTCGGCGCCGGCGACCTGATCGCGATGCGGTCGCTGCGGGTGCCGGCCGCACGGACGGGCGCGCGGCTGCGCAACCTGCTGGCGGCGGGTGTCGACCCGTTGTGGGTGGCGCGATGGTGCCAGATCGGCCTCAACGAGCTGACCCTGCTGGTCGACGGCGAGGCCACCTCGTGCACCCAACTCACCGAAACCCTCGGGTTGGCCGCTCAGCGGCTGCGGCAGACCGATGCCTGCTGGCCCCCATTGGCCGCCTAGGCTGCCGCCATGACCTGGCTGCTGGCACTGGCGATGCTGCTGGCCGCCTGCCTTGCGCTGGTGACGCCGGCGGTGCTGCGAGCCCTGCCGGCCCCGATCGACGAACCCGAGGTGAGTCCGTACCTGCGGCTGGCGACACCCACGACCGCTCTCGTCGTGTTCGGCGCGGTCGCTGTCGCCGGGAGCCTGGTGGTCATCGTCACTCCGGCCACGGCGCCGGCCTGGCTCGGTCTGGTCGGCCCCGCCGTCCTGGCGGCGGTGATCGACGCCCGCACCGGCTACCTGCCGAAGCGACTCGCCCAGGCGGCCTGGCTGCTCACCGCCGCCGGCCTGCTGGCCTGCGTCGGCTGGCTGGGTGTCGAGGCGCTCGTCCGGGCCGGTCTGGGCGCGCTGGCCGCCGGCGCTCTGTTCTGGGCGTTCTGGCGCTTCGGCGGCGGGTTCGGCTTCGGTGACGTCCGGCTGGCGCCGGTGATCGGCGCGGCATCGGCCGTGGTCGGCTGGCCGCTGCTGGCCGGCGCGCTGATGCTGGGCGGACTGCTCGGCGTCGTCTGGGGTGTGGCGTGGCGGGCGTCCGGACGTGGCCGCGCCTTCCCGTACGGTCCGGCACTGGTCGCGGGCCCGTTCCTGGCGCTCGCCGGATCCGTTCTGGTGCCCGGCAGCCACTGAGCCTGGGCCCAGATCAGCGGCTCAGGCCCCGCGAACGGCCTTCTGGGTGGCCTCCGCCCAACTGCTCAGCACCAGCGTGGCCGCGCCCGAGTCGATCGCCGCGGCTGCGGTGGCGACGTGCGCAGCGAGTTGTTCGGCGACGTCACGACCCAGGTCGGGGCCGTGGAAGGCCAGCAGCGCGGCGGCCGCGTTGAGCACCACGATGTCCCGCACCGGGCCGGGTTCACCGGCCAGCGTCTGCCGGGCGATGGAGGCATTGCGGGCCACGTCGCCGCCGACCAGGTCGGCAGGGGTGGCCGGTGCGAAGCCGAGGTCGGCCGGGTCGAGCGTGGTCACCGCGATCTCGCCGTCGCGGATCAGCCAGATGTCGGACGTCGTGGTGGTGGTCAGCTCGTCCAACCCGTCATCGCCGTGGAAGACCAGGCCCCGGGTGCCCCGGCGGGCCAGCACGCCCGCGACCAGTGCCGCGATCCGCGGGTTCGCAATACCCACCGCCTGAGCGGCCGGACGAGCCGGGTTGGCCAGCGGTCCGAGGAAGTTGAACGGGGTCTGGATGCCGAGCTGGCTGCGGGCGGCCCCGGCATGCCGCAACGACGGGTGATAGAGCGGGGCGAACAGGAAGACGATGCCGGCCTCGGCCAGCACGGCGGGCTGATCCTCGGGCCGGACGTCGAGCGCCACGCCGAGCGCCTCCAGGACGTCGGCGGCGCCACAGGCCGACGACGCCGCCCGGTTGCCGTGCTTCACCACCGGCACGCCGGCGGCTGCCGCCACGACGGCGGCCATCGTGGAGACGTTGACCGTGTTCGCCCGGTCACCGCCGGAGCCGACCACGTCCACAGCCTCAGGGTCGAGGGTGATCGGTGTCGCCCGGTCGCGCATCGACTCGGCGAGGCCCGCGAGCTCCTCCACCGTCTCACCTTTGGCCCGCAGTGCGACCAGGAAGCCGGCGATCTGTACATCGGTGGCGTTGCCGGCCAGGATCTCGCTCATCGCCCAGGACGCCGTCTCCGCGCTCAGGTGGTCGCCGGAGATCAGCCCGGTGAGCACATCGGGCCAGCTGTAACCCACCTCAGGCCGCCCGGCCGGGTCGGGCCCGGAGCAGGTCGGCGACCGCGCTGGGCAGCCGGACCGGATCCACCGGGTACATCGACACGGCGTCCGCGCGCGACCAGGTGGCCAGCCAGGAATCGGCGACCCGGATGATCAGCACCAGGATCGGCGGGCATTCGGCGATCTCGTCCTTGAGCTGCTTGCACAGTCCGATCCCGCCGGCCGGGTTCGCCTCGCCGTCCAGGATCAGCAGATCGAAACCGCCGCCGTCCATGGCGGACAACACGGCCGGCTGCGTGGCGGTCTCGTACACCTCGATCTCGGGCAGATCGGACGCCACCCGGCGGCCGAGCGCCAGCCGCACCTGCTCGCGGGTCGTCCGATCGTCGGAGTAGACCAGGATCCTGGCGGTGTCGTGGCTCATGCGTATTCCTCGTCTGCGGGCGGCTGACCGGGGGTTTTGCCAGCATCGTACCCCGATGCCGCCGCCCGGGCGGCCAGCCTTTCCTCACGGTCCAGCTGCCGATCGATGCGGGCCGCCTCACGTTGCGAATGCTGGAACCACTGCACGAAGAACACCGCCAGGATGATCAGCGAGATCAGGTCGCCGGCGCCCCACATGATGCCGCCGGCCAGGTTCTGGTCCTCCACCGGGCTGGGCGGCCAGGCCCGGTTGAACGCCAGGTACCAGTCCTCGGCGATCAGTTGGGGCGAGCCCATGATGATCACGCCGAGGAAGGCGTGGAACGGCAGGGTGATGAAGATCAGCAGCATCCGCAGGTAGTGCGGCAACTTGGTCGGCATCGGGTCCAGGCCGAGCAGCGGCCAGAAGTAGAGACAGCCGGTGATCACGAAATGGACGTGGATCCAGGCGTGCAGCCAGTCGTTGGAGAGGGTCAGCGGGTAGAGCCCGGTCATGTACAGCAGATACGGGTTGGCGATCATCAGCGCGGTGGCCAGCGGCGGCCAGGTCAGCACCTTCGCGGGCCAGGAATGCAGCACGGCCACCACCCGGCGCCGGCCCAGTGCACCCAGGTTCCGCAGCAGCAGGGTGATCGGGGCACCAACGGCCATCAGCACCGGCGCCACCATCGACAACAGGATGTGTTGCACCATGTGGACGCTGAACAGCACCGTGTCGTAGGTGCCCAGCGCACTGAGCAGCGCGATCGTCATCGTTCCGGCACCGCCGACGCACCAGGCGAGGGTGCGACCCAGCGGCCAGTGGTCGCCCCGGACGGCGAGCCGGCGCACGCCCCACAGGTACAGGCCGACCATCAATACCAGTGCCGCCACGACCCAGGGCTCGAACGTCCAGGCGGTCAGCAGCCGCTCCGGGGTCAGCGGCGGCGGCTGGTTTCCCGGATCGGCATGCAAGGGCAGAAGCAACGGCAACGGGGCCATGGCGGCATTATCCCCCGCGCCCTCATCGGGCCCATCCACCGCGGGCCACGCGAGATCTACACCCCTGCGCGAGAATCGGTGGTCGCAGAGGGTGACCAATCCGCTCTGAGCAGCCATAATGACCGGGTGACTCACTCTCACTCGAGCGCCGCGGCAGCTATGCCGCACGGGGCGGTGCACCCGATCGCGCAGTCTCGCCTGCACCCCACCAAGGGCCGGCCCGACATGGTTGCCGTCGGCACCTGGATCTGGCTCGCTTCCGACCTGATGTTCTTCGCCGCGCTGTTCGCCGCCTATTTCAATCTGCGGTCGATCACCAATGCGGCCGCGGCGCAGGCCGGCACCGAGTCGCTGTGGGAATGGGGTACCGCGCACTTCAACATGCCGTTCGCCGTCACCAACACGCTGATCCTGATCCTGTCCTCGGTGACCTGCCAGATGGGCGTCTGGAAGGCCGAGCGTGGTCAGGTCGGCCGCACCGGCTCGATCCTCCAAGTCGGCCAGTGGGGGCTGCGCGAGTGGTACATCCTCACCTTCGTGATGGGCGCGATCTTCATCGGCGGCCAGGCGATCGAGTACGCCACCCTGTTCTCCGAGGGCTTCACCGTCTCGACCAACGCGTATTCGTCGGCGTTCTTTCTGGCCACCGGCTTCCACGGGTTGCACGTCACCGGCGGTCTGATCGCGTTCCTGTTCATGTTGGGCCGCACCTACATGACCCGCACCTTCACCCACGAGCAGGCCGTGCATGCCGTCGTGACGTCCTACTACTGGCACTTCGTCGACGCGATCTGGATCATCCTGTTCGGCGTCATCTACATCCTGCGCTGAGCAGTTCGACCTAGGAGGAATCCTCGTGCGTTTCCTGACCGCCAACAGGCGGCACCGGGCCACCAGGCCGGCGCTGCTGGTGATGGCCCTGCTGCTCATGGGTGCGCTGTACGCCGCCGTGGCACCGGCCGCGCGGGTGTCGGCAGACACCGGCAACAGCCAGCAAGTGGCCGAAGGCAAGGCCCTGTTCCGGGTAACCTGCTCGTCCTGTCACGGCATGAACGGCGAAGGCACCGAGCAGGGCCCGTCCCTGGTCGGTGTCGGCGCCGCCGCCGTCGACTTCCAGGTGAGCACCGGACGGATGCCGATGGCCAACCCGGGCGCCCAGGCGCCCCGCAAGCAGAACACCTACTCCGACGCCGAGATCGCCAGCCTGGCCGCGTTCGTGGCGAGCCTGGGCCCCGGCCCGGCCGTCCCGAACACCGACCAGTACAGCGGCGAGGGCCTCACCCCCGAGCAGCTCGCCAAGGGCGGGGAGCTGTTCCGCACCAACTGTTCCGCCTGCCACAACTTCGAGGGCGCCGGCGGCGCACTGCCCAACGGCAAGTACGCCCCCAGCCTGGTGGGTGTCGACGGTAAGCACATCTGGGAGGCTCTGCGCACCGGCCCGCAGCAGATGCCCGTGTTCAGCAGCGGCGCCATCCCCGACGACGACGTCCGCGCCATCGTCGGCTACCTGGAGACGTTGCACGCCCAGCCGAGCAGCGGCCTGACCTTCGGGGCGCTCGGCCCCGTCGCTGAGGGCCTGTTCGCCTGGATCATCGGTATCGGCGGGCTGTGCCTGCTCGCCGTCTGGATCGCCGCGAAGGGAGCTCGGGCTCGATGAGCATCGAAACCAGGAAAGAAGGCGCCGAACTCGAGCGCTTCCCGGTGCCCGATCCGGGCATCGAGGAACACGTCGAGCGATGGACCGACGCCGACAAGTCCGCCGGCGACCGCGTCTATCGGCAGGTGCTGCTGATGCTGGGCGCCGTCCCGGTGCTGGCTATCGCATTCGTCGTGCTCTACTTCACGATTCCGCGGAACTCGTTCGTCACCATCTTCGGCATGGACTGGGACGCCACCACGTTCCTGCTCGGCCTCACCGGTGGCTTGGCGACACTGCTGATCGGCCTCGCCTGCGTCCATTGGGCGAAGACCATCATGGGCGACGAGGAGGTGGCCGAGGACCGTCATTCCGCGGCCTCCCCCGAGGCTGACCGTGAGGTGTTCGCGGCCGAGTTCGCCAAGGGCGCCGAGCAGTCGGCGCTCGGACGGCGCAAGCTGATCGGCGGCGCACTGGGCGGCGCGCTCGGCGTCATCGCCGTGCCGGCTGTCGTGCTGTTCGCCGACATGGGCCCGTGGCCGACCGCCGAGACCCGGAAGCGCACGATCGAGCGCACCATCTGGGCCGAAGGCGTGAAGCTGGTCAACGACGTCACCCGCCGGCCGCTGAAGGCGTCCGACCTGGAGATCGGCCAGTTGGTCAACGCGCAGCCGGAGAACCTGTGGGATCACCACGGCGCCGACTTCCAGATCGAACGGGCGAAGGCCGCGATCATCATCGTCCGGATGGACCCCTCCCGGATCAAGATCCCCGAGTCCCGCAAGGACTGGCAGGTCGGCGGAATCCTCTGCTACTCCAAGATCTGCACCCATGTGGGCTGCCCGATCAGCCTGTGGGAGCAGCAGACCCACCATCTGCTGTGCCCCTGCCACCAGTCGACCTTCGACCTCGGCAACTCGGGTCTGGTGGTGTTCGGTCCGGCGGCCCGGGCTCTGCCCCAGCTGCCGATCACGGTGGACGCCGACGGCTACCTGGTCGCCCGCAGCGACTTCACCGTCCCGGTCGGGCCGAGCTTCTTCGAGCGTGATTCCAACGGCGACTTCAAGGAAGGTGATCGGTGATGGCCAAGCCCGCTGATGTCTCTACCGACTCACCGGCCCTGGACGCCGAGCGTCCCCCCAAGGTGAACGTGTCACCCGGTGTGGCCGGCGTCGCCAACTGGGCGGACGAGCGCCTCGGCCTGGCGTCGCTGCTGAAGAAGAACCTGCGCAAGATCTTCCCCGACCACTGGTCGTTCCTGCTCGGCGAGATCGCGCTGTACTCGTTCATCATCCTGCTGCTCACCGGCGTCTTCCTGACCATCTGGTTCAAGCCGTCGATGGCCGAGGTCGAGTACCAGGGCACCTACCAGCTGATGCGCGGCCTGCCGATGTCCGAGGCCTTCGCCTCGACGCTGACGCTGTCGTTCGACATCCGCGGCGGCCTGCTGGTCCGGCAGATCCACCACTGGGCGGCGATGCTGTTCGTGGCGTCGATGACCGTGCACATGCTGCGCATCTTCTTCACCGGTGCCTTCCGCAAGCCGCGTGAACTCAACTGGCTGATCGGTGTCGGCCTGTTCTCGATGTCGCTGATCGAGGGCTTCGCCGGCTACTCGCTGCCCGACGACCTGCTGTCCGGCACCGGCCTGCGGTTCGTGGACGGCCTGATCCGCTCCATTCCGCTGATCGGCACCTGGGCCGAGTTCTTCATCTTCGGCGGCGAGTTCCCCGGCGAACTGGTGATCCCCCGGCTGTACATGGTGCACATCCTGCTGGTGCCCGGCCTGCTGCTCGGACTGATCGCGGCCCACCTGGCGCTGGTGGTCTACCACAAGCACAGCCACTACCCGGGTCCGGGCCGCAAGGACGGAAACGTCGTCGGCTACCCGCTGTTCCCGGTGTACATGGCCAAGGCCGGCGGCTTCTTCTTCGTGGTCTTCGGGGTGTCGATCCTGATGGGCGCCACGATGCAGATCAACCCGGTGTGGACCGTCGGTCCGTACAACCCGGCCCAGGTCAGCGCGGGTTCGCAGCCCGACTGGTACATGGGCTGGGTCGAGGGCGCCGTCCGGATCATGCCGAACTGGGAATGGCATCTGGGCAGCACCACCTGGTCGTGGAACATCGTCCTGCCCGGCGTGGGATTGATGACCTCGCTGTTCGTGCTGCTCGCTCTGTACCCGTTCGTGGAGGCATGGATCACCGGCGACAAGGCCGAGCACCATGTGCTGGAGCGCCCGCGCAACAACCCGACGCGCACCGGCATCGGCGTCGCCGGAATGACCTGCTACGCCATGTTCTGGTTGGCCGGCGGCAACGACATCCTGGCCACCCAGTTCCACCTCTCGCTGAACGCGGTCACCGAGTTCATGCGGGTGGCGGTCTTCGTGGCCCCGATCGTCGCCTTCATCATCACCAAGCGGATCTGCATCTCGCTGCAGCGTGCCGACGCCGAGCGCGTCCTGCACGGCAGTGAGACCGGCATCATCGAGCGGGCACCGGACGGCGGCTACTCCGAGCCGCACCGTCCGATCACGGTCGACGAGAAGTTCACCCTCACCCAGCACCTGCAGGGCAAGGCGCTGGAGGTGGCTCCGGCCACCGACGCACGCGGGGTGGCCGAGAAGGGTGCGGGCGTGAGCAAGTGGCGCGCGCTGCTCTCGCGTTGGTACTTCGCCGGGGTGATCAGCAAGCCGACCTCCGGCGAGATCGCCGAGGCCGATCACCATGCCGAGGGCCACGACGACCATGAGGTTCCCGCCGGCGACAAGCCCAGCGAGATCACTCACTGATCGCCTGAAGCACAACAAGCGGTGCCGCCGAGATCTTCTCGGCGGCACCGCTTTTTTGGGCCCCAC
>NZ_JASGEN010000044.1:0-3022 GCF_047606365.1 Micropruina sp.
CGCACCCGCCGACCACGAGGACGCCGGCGAGCATCAGCTGGTGCTGCAACCGCCCGGCCTGGCCGCCGGCCAGCGCCGCCTGTTCGACGCCTTCGCCGCCCACGCCGGCGCCATCCTGCAACGCCGGGAGTTGCAGCGTTCGGCCAGGTCGGCCGCGCAACTGGCCCGGGACAACCAGGCCCGGACGGCGCTGCTGTCCGCCGTCTCGCACGACCTGCGGACGCCGCTGGCCGGGATCAAGGCGGCGATCGGCAGTCTGCGCTCCACCGAGGTGACCTGGTCGGCCGCCGACGAGGCGGAGCTGATGGCCGTCATCGAGGAGTCCGCGGACCGGCTGGAGGCGCTGATCGGCAACCTGCTCGACCTGTCCCGGCTGCAGACCGGTGCGCTGATCGCCCATCCGGCGCCCACCGATCTCGGCGAGGTGATCCCGGCGACCCTCGCAGCGTTGCCCGACCCGGCTCGCGCCCACTGGGAGATCGATCCGGAGGCGCGGATGGCGCACACCGACGCCGGGCTGCTCGACCGGGTGCTGGGCAACATCGCCGAGAACGCGCTGCGCTATCAGAGCGCCGACACTCCGATCACGGTGCGAGCCAGCCGGGTCGCCGACCGGGTCGAGGTGCGGGTCACTGACAACGGTCCGGGCGTCCCGCCCGGCGAACTGGAGCGGATCTTCCAGCCCTTCCAGCGCCAAGGCGACTCCAGCGGGACAGGGATCGGTCTGGGCCTGGCGGTAGCCCGTGGCCTGGCCGAGGCGATGGGCGGACGGGTCAGCGCCGAGCCGACGCCCGGTGGTGGACTGACCCTGGTGATCGCCCTGCCCACCCGGCCGGGTCAGGAGATCCCAGCCGAACCCGGAGGTGCATTGTGACCCGGATCCTGGTGGTCGACGACGATTCCATGCTGCAGCGCACGCTGCGGATCAACCTGCGAGCCCGCGGCCACGAGGTGCTGCTGGCCTCGTCCGGACGGCAGGCGCTCGCCAGTTTCGTGGCCGACGACCCCGAGCTGGTGATCCTCGACCTCGGCCTGCCCGACCTGGACGGCGTCGAGGTGCTGCGCCGGCTGCGGCAGCGTTCCGCCGTCCCGGTGATCGTGCTGTCGGCCCGGCAGCAGGCCGACGACAAGATCGAGGCGCTCGACGAAGGCGCCGACGACTACGTCAGCAAACCGTTCGACGTGAACGAACTGATGGCCCGGGTCCGGGCGGCGGCGCGTCGGACGTCGGTCGCCGCGGAAGCACCGGAGACGTTCACTGCTCCCGGCCTGACCCTCGACTTCGCCGCCCACCTGGCGACCCGCGGTTCGGAGACGATCCACCTCACCCCGACCGAGTGGCGGCTGCTGGCCGAACTGGCCCGGCACCAGGGCCGGCTGGTTCCGCACGAAGACCTGCTGCGTGCCGTCTGGGGACCCGGCTACGGCCGCGAACACCACTATCTGCGGGTCTTCGCCAACCAGATCCGCCGCAAGATCGAACCCGACCCGGCCGCACCCCGGCACCTGATCAACGAGCCCGGTCTCGGCTACCGGCTCCAGGCCTGACCCTCAAAGCTGAGTCTGGCCGTCAAGAGTGAGCCTGGCCGCCAAGAGTAAGTCGGCGGCGGAGGACGGCCGCGGCTTGGGATCGGTCGACGAGCAGCATCGCGTCGACACCCGCCGGCAGCCCGGTGCGCCTCAGCGACATCTCGGTCAGTGCCGGCTTGAGCCGTTGCCAACTGCGCCAATGATCCGCGAACGAGGCGACGACCCGTCCCCGGCGGTATTGACCTTCCCGCGCGCTGTCGTGATCGACGTCGATGAAGAGCAGCGTCACCCGCCAGCCGGCTCGGACGGCGAGCGCGAGAAAGAACTGGCGGCGGCGGACCCGGGTGCCGGGATCGTGGATCACCACTCGACGACCGGCGCTCGGCCCGCTCAGCAGGGACGCGACCACCCGGATGGTGTGCGTGGTGTGGATGAGCCAGCGATAGTTGCGGTACGGCACCGAGGCCGGCAGCCGGCGCCGCAGCCACTCATTGACCTGCTCGGGATCGATCACACTGACGTGATCGAGACCCGCCGAGGCCCGTGCGATGGCGGTGCTCTTGCCTGCACCGGGCACACCGCCCACCACGATCAGGTCGCTGCGCTCGGGAATCAGGTCACTGCGCTCCGGGCGCGGAAGCTCCCCCGCGTCGGTGCACGACAGAGTGGATGCCTCTGCGGAGGTCAATCGCTGATCGTCATCGCGAAGCAGATACGCCACCCCTCCAGATCAGCCGCCGCGGCTGTGAATTCCATAGCAGCGGTCCCTTTTCGGGGTGAGCCCAGGGAATCCCCTGCCCTCGGCGACGAGCTGCCGCGCCCCCGGAAAGCGGAAGCGTTCAGCCGGACCGGCGCAGCCGGTTGAGAAGGCGGCGCAGGGCGGTGGATCGGCGGGTTCCTCTCGTCGGTGGGCAGGTCAGGCGTGGACGGGTTCGGGCAGCGCCGGCACCTCGTCGGCGCGGTCACCGAGCACCGCACGCGGTGATGCGCGAAACTCGTAGCGAACGGGGGTGTAATGCTGCGGTTCACCATCGGGGACGCCGCCGAACTGGCTGGCGACATCGGGCCCGACCCACGGCTGATCGGCGTGCTCGCCGAGCTGGACGGCACCGTCGACACCGACGACCTGCGCGCGACGGTCGCCGAGCGGGCGGCCGGGTTCCCGCTGCTCGCGCACCGCATCGTCCGGCGCGCCCCGAATCCCCGGACGGCCCGGTGGGAAGAGGTCGCCATCGACCCGGCCCAACACGTGCTCGAGCTCGACACCGACGATCCGACCGGCACCGCGATCGCTGTGCTGCTGGCCGGGCTGCCGGAAACCATCCCGATGTGGCGTCTGCTGCTCCTGCGCTCCACCGACGCCGCCCACCTGCTGTTCGTGACGCACCACGTCCTGCTCGACGGCACCACAGCCGTTGCCGTGGTCAGCGCCCTGCTCGGCGCCGAGCTGCCGGCGCCGGCGGCGCCCCGGCCGAGGCGGTCCTGGCTGGCC
>NZ_JASGEN010000045.1:0-9630 GCF_047606365.1 Micropruina sp.
CTGGATCACCGACACCCACGGCGTCCAGTCGTTGTGGGTGGGTGCCTGGGCGCCGCTGGGGGTGGTGCTGGTCGCCGACCGGCTGGCCGCGCTGATGCTCACCGTCGCCTCTCTGGTCACCCTCGGCGTGTTGATCTACGCCACCGGCCAGGACGAGGAAGAGGTGCACCGCGAGACGCCGGTGTCGATTTTCCACCCCACCTTCCTGCTGCTCTCGGCCGGTGTCTCGGACGCCTTCCTGGCCGGTGACCTGTTCAACCTGTTCGTCGGCTTCGAGATCCTGCTGTTCGCCTCGTACGTGCTGATCACGATGGGCGGCACCGGCGAGCGGATCAGCGCCGGGTCGACCTACGTGGTGATCAATCTGGTCAGCTCGCTGTTGTTCCTGACCGCACTGTCGATCAGCTACGGGGCCACCGGCACGGTGAACATGGCGCAGCTCAGCCAGCGGTTCGCCGAGTTGCCCGGCGACGTCACGATCGGAATCCAGTTGCTGTTGCTGGTGGTGTTCGCGATCAAGGCGGCCGTCTTCCCGCTGTCGTTCTGGTTGCCCGACTCCTACCCGACCGCGCCGGCGCCGGTCACGGCGGTGTTCGCCGGCCTGCTGACGAAGGTCGGCGTGTACGCGATCCTGCGCACCCAGACTGCGATCTTCCCGAACAATCCGCTGACCGATCTGCTTGGCTGGGCGGCGCTGGCCACCATGGTGATCGCGATCCTGGGTGCCATCGCCCAGTCCGAGATCAAACGGTTGCTGTCGTTCACCCTGGTCTCGCACATCGGCTACATGATGTTCGGCATCGCGCTGGCCACCCCGGCCAGCCTGGGTGGCGCCATCTTCTACACCGCGCACCACATCACCGTCCAGGCGGCGCTGTTCCTGGTCGCCGGCCTGATCGAACGGGTCGGCGGTTCGACCTCGATGGACCGGCTGGGCGGTCTGGCCAGCACCGCACCGGTGCTGGGCGCATTGTTCTTCATTCCGGCGATGAACCTGGCCGGCATTCCGCCGTTGTCCGGGTTCGTCGGCAAGCTCGGCCTGCTGCTGGCCGGCGTCGAGGTCGGCACCCCGTTGGCCTGGGCCCTGGTCGCCGGCAGCGTGCTGACCAGCCTGCTCACCCTGTACGCGGTGGCGAAGGTGTGGAACCGGGCATTCTGGGGCACCCCGGTGCTGGGCCCGTTGGCGCCCGATGAGCAGCCGGTGGACGCCGAGCTCGGAGCCAAGCCGATGCCGGGTGTGATGGTCGGCGCGACGGCCGCACTGGTCGGCCTCGGCCTGGCCCTCACTTTCCTGGCCGGCCCGCTGTACGGCTACGTCGACCGGGCCGCGGCCGGCCTGCTGGACGACTCCTACCTGCGGGCCGTACTGACGGGGGTGGCGCCATGATGAGGCGATCGGCGAGCCGGCGGCGGCTGCGCTGGCGGCTGCAGTGGCGGGCGATCCTGGCCCTGACCGTGATCTGGGTGATCCTGTGGGGCAACTATTCGCTGGTGGACATCGTGGTCGGCATGGTGGTGTCCTGGCTGGTCACCGTCACCTTCCCGCTGCCGCCGATCCGCTATCGCGGCCGTCCGCGACTGGTCGGCACGCTGAAGCTGGCCGCCACCACGCTGGTCGACCTGGCCGTGGCGTCCTGGGGGCTGGCGGCCGCGGCGTTCCGGCCGCGGGTCGACTTCCAGCCGGCCGTCATCCGGGTGCGGCTGCGCAGCAACCAGGATCTCTACCAGGTGGAGACCGCCGAGCTGATCTCGATCGTGCCGGGCTCGATCGTCATCGATGCCCGCCGCTCGACCCGGACGCTCTATCTGCACCTGGTCGACGTGACCGGCCCGGACGACGTGGAGCGCGCCCGCGCCCATTCCCTCACCGTCGAGCGGCGGCTGTTGGAGGCGATCGGCAGCAAGGCCGACATCGCGGCCCTGGGTGAGAAGGCACAGCGGGAGAAGGAGCAGGCATGACGCAGATCCTGATCTGGCTGGCCGCCGGGATGATCGCCGCCGCGGTCGGACTGACCCTGTGGCGGCTGACCAGAGGCCCGTCCACGCTGGACCGCATCGTGAGCGCAGACGTGCTGGTGTCGATCGTGCTGATGACGATCTGCCTGGTGATGGTGGTGACCAAGGACAGCAGTTCGCTGCCGATCCTGCTGGTGCTCGCCATGGTGGCCTTCACCGGCGGGGTCAGCGTGGCCCGGATGCTGGCGCCCGGGGCGTCCGACCGGCAGCGTTACCGGCGCGATGAGGAGGACGCCCAGTGAGCGCCGACGAGATCTTCGACCTGATCGGGGCCGTGTTCCTGGTCGGCGGGGCGTTCTTCTGCCTCGGCGGCGCACTCGGCCTGGTCCGTTTCCCCGACGTGCTGGCCCGGATGCACGCCGCCACCAAGCCACAGGTGTTCGGCCTGCTGCTGGTGCTGCTCGGTGTCGGCTTCTCGATCCGCGAGCCGAAGGTCTGGCTGACGCTGCTGGTGGTGATCATGCTGCAGGTGCTGACCGCGCCGGTGGCCGGCCACCTGATCGGACGTGTCGCCTACCGCTCCGGCGCCTGGGAGCCGGACGACCTGCTGGTCGACGAACTGTCCGACGATCTGCGTGATGCCGGCTTCAGCCGCAACGAGGAGTTCCGCCCCGAGCGAGGCAAGGACCGCCCCAAGAGCTGACCGCTGGCCGTCGTCGAGCTTGTCGAGACCCTGCCTGGGAAAGCGCTGATCATCACGTCATCCCGGGCTCCGACCCGGGATCTGGGGCGGGGAGAGATCCCGGATCGAGTCCGGGATGACGAAGGCGGGCTTGATCAGCGCATCCCTGGACGTTGGAGTGGTCAGCGTGAGCGGAGGCTGAGCACCCGCGATTCCCACGCTGCCAGCACCGTGGACTCGCGGTCCGGATGGGTGCCGAGGATCAGTTCGGCACCGTCCAGATCGGGCAGCGACCCCACCGGCAGCTCCGCCGGAGCCGACGAGCAGTTGGCGACGACCAGCAGCACCTCGTCGCCGAGGGTGCGGGTGAACGCCCAGAGTTGCTCGTGGTCGGGCAGCAGCAGCTGGAACCGTCCCTCGCGGACGACCTCGCTGGAGTGCCGCAGCCGGATCAGCTGCTGGAAGTGGGCGAACACCGAGCCGGGGTCACGGCGGGCGTCGTCGGCGTTGATCTGGCGGTAGTTGGGGTTGACCGACATCCAGGGGATCCCGCTGGTGAAGCCGGCATAGGGTGTGGCGTCCCACTGCACCGGGGTGCGGGCGTTGTCGCGGCCCTTCCTGGCCAGTGAGCGCAGGATCTGTTCCTCGGGGACGCCGGCCGCGCTCGCCAGGCTGTGGTAGTTGAGCGATTCGACGTCGAGGTAGTGCTCGATCTGGGTGAGTGGCGCGTTGGTCATGCCGAACTCTTCGCCCTGGTAGATGTACGGCGTGCCCTTCTGCAGGTGCAGCACGGTGGCCAGCGTCTTGGCCGAGTCGACCCGATGCTCAGGCGAGTCGTCGCCGAACCGGGAGACGGCCCGGGGCTGGTCGTGATTGTCGTAGTACAGCGAGTTCCAGCCGGCCTCGGCCAGGCCGTCCTGCCACTGCGCCAGGTTCTCCTTCAGGCGGGGGAGCGGCAGGTCGGCCAGGTCCCACTTGCTCCACGAGGCCTGGTCGAGGTTGACGTGTTCGAAGGTGAACACCATGTTCAGCTCGTGCCGGTCCGGATCGGTGACCCGCCGGGCCACCTCGATGGTGGCGCCCGGCATCTCGCCGACGGTGAGCAGGTTCTTGGCGTCGAGGCCGACCTCGCGGTTCATCTCGGCCAGGAACTCGTCCAGCCGAGGACCGTTGGCCACCCGGCGCAGGCTGCCCTGGCCGGGCTCGATCGGCCCACCCGAGGTCAACTCCTCGGGCTTGGAGATCAGGTTGATCACGTCCATCCGGAAGCCGTCGACGCCGCGGTCGACCCACCAGCGCATCATCGTGTAGACCGCCTGCCGCACCTCGGGGTTCTCCCAGTTGAGGTCGGGCTGGCCGGGGCTGAAGATGCCCAGGTAGTACTCGCCGCTGCGCGGGTCGAAGGTCCACGCCGACGGAGCGAACGCGGCCTGGCTGTCGTCGGGCTCGGCGCCCGGCGTCCCCGGTTCGCAGCCGGGGCGGGCCGGACGCCAGAAGTACCAGTCCCGCTTCGCCGAACCCGGCTCGCGTGACTCGGTGAACCAGGCGTGCTGGTCGGAGGTGTGGTTCACCACCAGATCCATCACCAGCTTGATGCCACGCTCGTGCGCGGCGGCGAGCAGCGCGTCCAGATCGGCCAGGGTGCCGAACAGGGGATCGATGTCTTGGTAGTCGCTGATGTCGTAGCCGTTGTCGACCTGCGGCGAGCGATACACCGGTGAGAGCCAGATCACGTCCACCCCGAGCTCGGCCAGGTAGTCCAGCCGGCTGGTGATGCCCGGAATGTCGCCGATGCCGTCACCGTCGGAGTCCTGGAACGACCGCGGATAGATCTGATAGACGACCGCTGAGCGCCACCAGCCGTCCGGACGGGCCGCGCGATCGAACTCCACTGCGTTGCTCAATGCTTCTCCTGTTGGGAACGAGCACAGGCCCCCGTGCGGAGGCGCCACGACCGGGTGGTGGCGGCGCCCCTGCACAGAGACCTGCGCTTGGCTGGATTTCGATGGGGAACGGGGCGTCAGCCTACTTGATGGCGCCCTGGGTCAGGCCGGACATCACCCAGCGCTGCGAGAACAGGTAGACGATGATGGCCGGCGCCATCGCCATCAGGTACGACGCGAAGCTGACGTTGTAGTTGTTGCTGAACTGGGTCTGGAAGATGCTGTTGACCACCGGGATCGTCTGCCATTCCGGCTGCGAGATGATCAGCGACGGCATCATGAAATCGTTCCACGAACCCAGGAACGAGAAGATGCCCACCGTGGCTGCCATCGGTGCCAGCAGCGGGAAGATCAACTGCCAGAACGTCTGCCAGGTGCTGGCGCCGTCCATGCGCATCGACTCTTCGAGCTCCAGCGGGATCGACCGCAGGAACGTGGTGAACAGCAGGCAGTTGAACGCCAGGCCGAACACGATCGTCAGCAGGGCGACGCCGAAATAGTTGTCCAGGCCGAGGATGCCGGTCAGCCGCACCTGGGGCAGGGCGACCACCGGGAACGGAATGAACATGGCGGCCAGCAGGTAGAAGAACGAGTAGCGGAACACCTTGCGGTCCCAGTTGCGGACGATCGCGTACGACGCCATCGCCGAGAAGATGATGGAGCCGGCCACCGCGATCACCGTGACCAGGGTCGAGACCAGGAACGCGCGCGGGAAGTTGGTCAGCGCCCAGGCCTCGGTGAAACCAGTCGTGCTGAACGGGTTCGGCAGACTGAACGCGTTCAGGTCGGTGGATTGTTCGGTGGTCTTGAACGCCATCGACACGGTGACATAGAGCGGCACCAGTACGGTCAGCGCAGCCAGGATCAGCAGGCCGGTGGCTGTCCAGTTGGTGCGCTCCTGGCCGACCTTGCCGCGCGTGGTTGCTTTCGCCGGCTTCGTTGCGGTTGCGGTGCTCATTCGGAGGTCCCTCCTCGGGTAAAGCGCAGCTGCAACAGCGCGATGATGATCGTGATGATGAAGAAGACGGCGGCGTTGGCCATCTGGTAGGCGTAGTCGCCGCCCTCGAAGCCCTTGAAGATGGTGAAGGCGACCGACCGGGTGGCGGTGCCCGGACCGCCGTCGGTCAGGCCTTTGATCTGGTCGTAGACCGCCAGATAGTTCTTGAAGCCGATGATCATGTTGATGCCGACGTAACCGGCGACCAGCGGCAGGGTGATGTGGATCAGGTTCTGCCACGGTGAGGTGCCGTCGATGGAACTGGCCTCGTAGACCTCGCCGGGAACCGTCATGAACCCGGCGATGTAGATCAGCATGGCGCTGGGGACCGAACCCCACACGGTGACGATCACCACCGCGAACCAGGCCCAGTTCTCATTGGCCAGCAGGCTGGTCGACAGGGTCTCCGAACCGATCATCTGGCCGAACGCGGTGAGGGAGTTGTTGAACAGGAACTTGAACACGAACGAGTAGATGATCGCCGAGATGACCATCGGGATCACGAAGATCGCACGCAGCGGGTTGGTGAACTTGATCTTCGAGGTCAGGCCCAACGCCAGGAAGAAGGCGATGGCGTTGACCAGGATGACGGTGACGAAGGCGAACAGGAACGTGAAGCCGTAGGACGACAGGATGTTCTCGTCGCGGAACAGGGCGACGTAGTTGCGGAACCCGATCCAGTCGAAATCACCGAAGCCCATCGAGTTGGTGAAACTCATGGTCATGCCCTCGATGGCGGGATACGTGATCAGCAGGGTGAAAACGGCGATGGCGGGAAAGAGGAAGAACCAGTAGATCGGCTCGACCCGACGCCGGCGGTGCACGATGGTGGGAGCCTCGGCCGGCGCCTTCTGGGCCGGTTGCTGGACTGTGGACGACATGCATGGACTCCTTTATCAGGCCCGGAAGGCGAGTCGGGACCAGTCGCGGTCGAGTTGCGCGAGCAGCGGCTCGGGAGCTTCACCGAAGACGATGGACTGGAAGTAGTTGGGTGCCGGGATGGTGTTCGGAATGAACTGCGAGGCGCCCATGTAGAACTTGCCCGAGTTGTAGTACGGCTGCATGCCGATGATGCGCTCATCGGTGACCGGCGGTGCGTCCTTGGTGGTGCCGAAGCCGAGGAACTTCGCGTTGTACGGATCCTGGATCTTCGGCTGCATCAGGTACTGCAGGAACGCGCGAGCGCCCTCCTTGCCGTTCGCCACTTCAGGCACCCACAGCGACAGGTCGATGTTGACCCGCACCTTGAGGTCGTCGGCGTTGTTGGTGGCCGGGAACGGGAAGGTGCCCAGCTCGAGATCCTTGCCCACCTTGTCGAACTCGCTGAACGCCCAGGGACCCTGCAGGATCATCGCGGCCGCACCATTGGCGAAGGCGGTGTTCCCGTCGCCGTAGCCGCGGCTGGCGGCGTCGGAATTGATGTACTTGGTCAGCGCGACCATCTTCTTGACCGGTTCCAGCATCGTTTTCTGGAAGGAGACCTCGGAGTTGGGTCCGACGTCGACGCCGATCTGGTTCATCTTCTTGTAGAACTCGGCGATGTCGACCATGCCGCCGGCCGGGTAGTCGAACCAGCCCTGCATGATCGTCCAAGAGTCCATGAAGGTCGCGTAGAACGGGGTCACCCCCTTGCCCTTCAGCGTCTCGCAGACGTTGAGCAGCTGATCCCAGGTGGTTGGCACCTCGACGCCGTTGTCGGCGAAGATGCGCTTGTTGTAGATCACCGAGGCCGCCATCGCCGAATACGGCAGCACGCTGATCCGGTTCTCGTACTGCGGGTAGGCCTTGGTCAGCTCCACGATGTCGGGGCGGATGGTGGACGTCTCCGGCATGTCGGACAGGTCCGACAGTGCGCCGCGTTCCATGAAGCGCGCCATTTCCAGGTTGTAGTTGAGCATGCCCAGGTCCGGCGGATTGCTGCGCACGAAGCTGGCCGACAGGTTGGTGGAGATGTCGTGCAGGATGCGGTATTTGCTCTGCGAGGCCGTGAACTCTTCAGCGAGCTTGCTGAAGTAGGAAATCGCCTCTGGCTTGGATTGATAGAAGGTGATGGTTTCTTGAGCACCTGCGGTGCACCCGGTCAGCCAGGGGGCCGCGGCGACCGCCCCGGCGATCCCGGCCGCGGTGAGGAACGTGCGCCGGGACGGGGACCAGGTACTGAGGGGGTTGGCGTTCGTGTCGGGAACGCCTGATGAGGGTTGAGGCACGTCGTTGTCCTTCGGTCGTCGATGACTGCGCCGGTTCCTGTGACGACTAAATCGAACTATCACAGGAAAATGACTCCGGGTAGGATGCCGCAAGCTCGCACCGACGGTCAAGGGGGAATGAACGCATGAGCCTTACCGCTGGCCAGTTGCGTCATCGGGCGAGCACGGCCGCGGTTCTGGAGTTCGCCTGGGACGCCGGAGCCTTCCAGGCCGACCATGTCATCGCCGCTCTCGGGCTCACCCGGTCGACCGCGCTGGCGGCCCTGGACACGCTCATCGAACTCGGTCTGATCAGCGAACTGCCCAGTGCCGGCCCGGGCGAGGGCTACCGGCTGGGCCGGCCCGCGCGCCGCTTCGAGCTGCGCGCCGAGGCCGGTGTCGTGGTCGGGGTCGACGCAGGGGAGCGCCAGTTCACCGCGTCCGTCGCCGATCTCGCCGGCGAGATCCTGGCCCGGTGCTCGATCGGGGTGCGCGGGTTCTCGGACGCCGCGCTGGTCCGCTTCGACGATCTCGACCCGGCCGAGCGCCCGACAGCGGCACTGCAGGCGATCGACGGCGCGCTGGCCAAGCTCGGCCGGACCCGTGCCGATGTGATCGGCCTCGGCGTCGGCATCCCGGCGCCGGTCGACGCCGACGGCGGTTCGCCGTCCCATCAGGCGGGTTTCTGGCAGCACATGAACAGCGGGCTCCAAGGTGTGCTCGACGCGGAGTTCCCGGCCGTCCGGGTCGAGAACGACGCGGCCCTCGCCGCGGTGGCCGAAGGCACCCTCGGCGCGGCGCGCGGCCATGACGACTTCGTCGCGATCCTGGTCGGACGCCGATTGGGTTCCGGCGTCTTCCTCGACGGACGACTGGTGCGTGGCGCGAACGGCGGCGTCGGTGAGCTCGAGGGCCTGCGTTACGTCCCCGGCGTGGGCAGCACCCACGGCATCGGGCCCCGGGCGGAGCGATGGCTGCGCCAGGAACTGGACGCCGGACGCGTCCCCGCCGATCATCCCTGGGCGGAACTGGATCAGGCCGGCCTGACGGCCGAGGCGGTGCTCTCTGCGGCGAGGCTCGACGACCCGGTCTCGCGTCCGCTGCTGGAGGAGCTCGGCGCCACGATGGGCAAGATCTGCAACGTCGTCGCCCGCTTCTACGATCCGGGCGTGATCGTGGTCTGCGGCGCGATGGCCGGCGCGCTCGGTGAAGTGATCGAGATCGCCCGCACCCAGCTGGCCGCTGATTCCGAGCTGCCGCCGCCCGAGATCGTCGCCTCGCAGTTCGGTGGCGACATCGTGTCGCTCGGCGCCGTCTCGGCGGCGCGCGAGGCCGCGGCCGCGGTGGCGCTCTCGCTGTTCTCCGAGCGCTACCACCGGGAACCGCCGGCCTCCTGAGCCTGCCGCTGGTCGACCTTGTCGAGCCCCGGCCACAGTTGGTCGAGCTTGTCGAGACCCTTTGCGGACCGAGGGGACGGTTCTTTTCGTTCCACTGTTGGTCGAGCTTGTCGAGACCCTCGACGGGCGCGTCGCGGCACGTCGGCGCAGTCGTTGTGGAGCGGTGTGGCATAATCACGCTCAGGACGAGCCCGCACAGCAGGCTCATTCGATCCGGCATAGTCGAGGTGACAGCTCGATGCCCGCCGACCCCACCGCGACGGCGACGACCGCGGGGGTTGGCGAGGGGCGGGTCCCAGTCCACAGGCTTTGCCACCACGGTGGCTTACATCAATCGGCGCCCCCGCCGATGAAGGGGAGCACATGCTCGACAACGATTCACCCACACTCACTTCTGCCTCCGACGACGCCGTCGCGCAACCGCCGGCGCCCCGCCGGCGCCGCTCGGCCAGCCGGCCCGCAGGTCCGC
>NZ_JASGEN010000046.1:0-30444 GCF_047606365.1 Micropruina sp.
CTGGCGGCTCGGCGCCGGACGGGCCCGCCAGGGTGACCCGGTGCAGGCGGCGGCCGGCGTCCGCTGGCACGCCGGCGTCGGCGAGGAGGTCGCCGCCGGTCAGCCGGTGTTCACCCTGCTGACCGACACCCCGGAGCGGTTCGCGCGGGCGGAGGAAGCGTTGGCTGGCGGCTGGGAGATCGGCAAGGATGCCGGGCCGCCGCAGCCGCTGGTGCTGGAGCGGATCGACTGAGGTTTGGCAACGCCGTCCACCGCTCAGCGCTTTCCCAATCGAGCCACGGTACCGGGAGCACCGTCGGCTCCATGAGCGGACACGCCCGAAATAGTCACATCAACTAATAGCTGTCAGACTTGGCCGTGGGCAGCCTTCCCCCCTCTCGGTGCCCACTGAGAACTCCTTTGCACGAATCGAAAGGCTTGAAACCCCGATGCTGAAGCTGACCGGCTCCCGGAAGTCCACCACCCGCAAGATCACTTTCGCGCTGCCGTCCGATCACCCGGCCGGCAAGGTGTCCGTGGTGGGCAACTTCAACGACTGGACCCCCGGCACCGACCTGCTGAAGAAGCGCTCCAACGGCACCATGAGCGCCACCGTCACCCTGCCGTCCGACTACATCGTCGCGTTCCGCTACCTCGGCGAGAACGGCCAGTGGTTCGACGACCAGGACGCCGACTTCGTGGACGCCGGCGCCAGCGTCATCCTCGCCCCCGCGAAGTGAACTGAGCGGGCCGGCGGCTCGCCGTCCGGCCCTCGCTCACCCAGCGACCCCACTCCGGCGTCCGATCGTCCGGGTGCACACTGGCGCTCATGGCGCAGCACGGCTGGACGATCGCGCGCTGGAACCGGACGGCGGCCTGGCCACTCGCCATCGCCGCCGTCGTGTTCCTGATCGCGTACTCGTGGGAGATTCTGGACACCGGCCTGTCACGACCCTGGCAGCTCACCCTGCAGCTGGTCGACTACGCGACGTGGGCGGTGTTCGCGCTCGACTATCTGGCACGGGTGTATCTGGCGAAGCGGCGCTGGCGTTACCTCGGACGGCACATTCCCGATCTGCTGATCGTGGTGCTGCCCCTGCTGCAGCCGCTGCGGCTGCTGCGACTCCTGGTGCTGCTGCGCTTCATCGAGCGGCGGGCGGCACGATCGCTGCAGGGCCGGGTCGCCAGCTACGTGCTGGTCTCCACCACGCTGCTGCTCTACACCGGAGCCCTGGCGGAGTTCGCCGCCGAACGGGACGCGCCGGGGGCGAACATCACCGACTTCGGCACTGCCCTGTGGTGGGCGCTGACCACGATCACCACCGTCGGCTACGGCGACCACTACCCGGTGACAGTTGAGGGACGCCTGGTCGCAGCGGTGCTGATGATCGCCGGCATCGCGCTGATCGGTGTCGTCACCGCGACCGTCGCCGCCTGGCTGGTGCAACGGGTGTCGAGTCCCAGCCAGGACGAGAGCGAACGGTCCATCGAGGAGCTGAAGGCCGAAGTGGCTGCGTTGACCGCCACCCTTCAGCAGTTCATGGAGTCCGAGATCAGCGGTCCTGGCCGAGACGCCGGCGATCGAACCAGTTAGCGCCGCGCGCCTTGAAGGTGCCGAGACCGACCGACCCTCGGGCCACGATCAGCGGATTACCCCAGGCCGCCTGGCTGGGCACCTTGCTGGTGATCGTGCCCCAGGTCTTGCCGAGCCGGTCGCACTGCACACCCCAGCCTTCGGGGACGATCACCAGCACCGTGGCGGCACCGGGCAACACCTCGAGGTCGATCACCTCGCTGCTCGCGGTGGCCTCCAGGCAGTCCAAACGGACTGTGTCCGCCAGCGCCTGGACCCGTAGGAACGGCGGCACCTCCCATGGCCCGGTGCGCTTGGCGCCGCTGAAGCCCGCATTGAGGATCAGCGGATCGGCGAGCGAGAAGCCGGGCCGCGTCGTGGCCGGCGGGTTGGGCGTGCGCTGATAGACCGGCGCCGGTGGGTAGGCCTCCACCTGTTGCAGCCGGACGGGCGCGGCTTCCGTGGGCGGTCGCAGATCGGCCAGCAGCGCGTCCAGCTCGCCGTAGGTACGCGCCGTCGCGGCCGCAGCGGTGCGTTCGGCGAGTTCGGCCGGGGTCAGCTTGCCGTCCTGCGCGGCGCGCTGCAGCTCGGCGACGGCGGCGTCCCGCTCGGCGTTGCCGGCCCGCAGGTGCGCATTGCTCTCGCTCATGCAGCGATCCTACGGGGCCACGGCGGCCGCGTCCGGCAAGCCGCTCGCGGCTCAGTTGTGCTTGGTGAGCCCCCAGCGGTAGGCGTCGTAGAGCGCCTCCCAGCTGGCTTCGATCACGTTCGTGCCGACGCCGACCGTGGTCCAGGTGCGCTGGCCGTCGGTGGTGTCGATCAGCGTCCGGACGATGGCGTCGGTTCCGTGCCCCTGGTCGAGGATGCGCACCCGGTAGTCGGTCAGCTCGAAGTCGTCGACGTGCGGGTAGGCCTGCTTCAGCGCCGTCCGCAGGGCGTGGTCGAGGGCGTTCAGCGGACCATGTCCCTCGCCGACGTAGGCCAGGTTCTCGCCGCGCGCCCGCAGCTTCACGGTCGCCTCCGAATCGCCCTCGGGCTTCACCTCGTGCTGGGTGAACACCCGCCAGGTCAGCACCTCGAAGAACTCGTCGGTCATGCCCAGCTCGCCGCGCAGCAGCAGTTCGAAGCTGGCGTCCGCGGACTCGTAGCTGTAGCCGTCCATCTCCCGCTGCTTCACGGTGTCCGTGATCCGGCCGGCAAGCTCACGATCCGAGAGGTCGTAGCCCAGTTCCTCGCCCTTGAGCTGGATGTTCGCCCGGCCGGCCATGTCCGAGACCAGCATGCGCATGTCGTTGCCGACCAGGGTCGGGTCGATGTGCTGGTAGAGGTTGGCGTCCACCTTGATCGCGGACGCGTGCAGTCCGGCCTTGTGCGCGAACGCCGAGATGCCGACGTAGGGCTGCTTGGTGTTCGGCGGCACGTTGGTGACACCGGCGATGGCGTGACTGAGCCGGGTCGCGTCGCGCAGCGCCGACTCCGGCACCAGCGACCAGCCGTACTTGAGCTGCAGGTTGGCGATCAGGGTGATGATGTTGGCATTCCCGGTGCGCTCGCCGTGGCCGTTCACGGTGCCCTGGACGTGCATCACGCCGGCGTCCACCGCGGCCAGGGTGTTGGCCACCGCGCAGCCGGTGTCGTTGTGGCAATGGACGCCCAGGTCGACCCCGATGGCGCTGGCCGCGGTCACCACGTCCCCCATCTGGGAGGGCAGCATGCCGCCGTTGGTGTCGCACAGCACCACCACCTCGGCACCCGCCTCGGCCGCCACCCGGACGCATTCCAGCGCGTAGCTCGGGTTCAACTGGTAGCCGTCGAAGAAATGCTCGCAGTCCACGAACACCCGGCGTCCGGCGGCGACGAGGTGGCTGACGGTGTCCCGGATCATCTCCAGGTTCTCTTCCAGGGTGGTGTGCAGCGCCCGGAAGACATGCTCGGAATGGCTCTTCGCGACGATGCAGATCACCGGCGTGCGGGCGTCGATCAGCGCCTGGACGAGCGGGTCTGCGGCCGCGGTCGTCCCCACCCGGCGGGTGAAGCCGAAGGCGACCAGTTCGGCGTGCTGCAGGGTCAGCTCGCCGTCGGCCGCGGCGGCGAAGAAGGCCGTGTCGTTCGGGTTGGCGCCCGGCCAGCCGCCCTCGATGAAGTCGACGCCCAGTTCGTCGAGGTAGCCCGCAATCTTGAGCTTGTCGGCGACCGACAGGCTCAGCCCCTCCTGCTGCGCGCCGTCGCGCAGCGTGGTGTCGAAGACATGGAAGGTGTCCGGCGCGGCAGGAAAGCTCGACATTGTGCCCTCTAACGGTGATTGGGAGGTCGCGCGGCGATACGCGATAACCAAGTGAGTGTGCCGCTCGGGGACTCGTCGCGGACAGTTGATCTCAGGCACTGAGACCCTGGTGCCCGCTCTTGGGACGCGGTGGCCTCACGGAGTAAGACATGCCCATGGCCATCACCATTGTCCGGGGCAACCCTGTCGCAACCGCCGGCGATCCTCCCGCCGTCGGCTCGCCGCTGCCGCCGCTCACCTTGACCCTGCCCGATCTCTCCGACGTGACGCTGGACGACTACGCCGGTCGGAACCTGGTCTTCAACATCTTCCCCAGCATCGACACCCGGGTGTGTGCGCTGACCGTGCGACGGTTCAACGAACTCGCCGCCGGACTGCCGGACACCACCGTGCTGTGCGTCTCTCACGACCTTCCCTTCGCGCTGGGTCGCTTCTGCGGCGCCGAGGGCATCGAGAACGTCGTGGTGGCGTCGGCTTTCCGGTCCAGCTTCGGCCAGGACTACGGCCTGACGCTGACCGACAGCGTGATGCGCGGCCTGCTGGCCCGGACGGTCATCGTCGCCGGCGCTGACGGCGTCGTCCGGCACGTGCAGATCACCGAGAGCACCAGCGACGAGCCGGACTACGACGCCGCGGTCGCCGCCCTGTCCTGACCTTTTTCTTCGGACGTGCCGACTCCGCAGCATGCGCCGAGCACGCCGCTGGCCTCGGTGTTGATGCTGGGTGCCGGCGTGCTGTTCGGCACCACGGGGACCGCGCAGGCGCTGGGTCCGGACGGGATGGATCCACTCAGCGTCGGCGCCGTCCGACAAGTCAGCGGAGGGCTGATCCTGGCTCTGGTCGGCGTCATCGCCTGGGCCCGCCGCGAGGGTGCCCGCCTGCCCCGTCCGAGCGTCAAAGTCGGCTGGGTGCTGCTCGGCGGCGCCTCGATCATGGCTTTCCAGGCCACCTTCTTCGCCGGCACCCAGGCCAACGGGGTCGCCGTCGGAACGGTGGTCGCGCTGGGTTCCAGCCCGCTGTTCGCCGGCCTGTTCGAGTGGCTGGCCGGACGTCCCCCCAGCCGGCGCTGGCTGGTCGCCACCCTGGTCGCGGTCGCCGGCCTGGTGCTGCTGTCGGGTGCGCTCGGGTCGACGTCCGCCCCCGATCCGCTCGGCCTGCTGCTCTCGATCGTGGCCGGAGCGTCCTACGCCGGCTACGCCGTGGCGGCGGCCACCCTGTTGCGGCAGGGCACCCACGCGCTGATCGCCACCACCGCCATCCTCGGCACGAGCGGGGTGATCGCCGCCGCCATCCTGCCGTTCGTCGACACGGGTTGGCTGGCCGAGCCGTCCGGGCTGGCGATGGCGTTCTGGCTGGGACCGGTGACCGTGGTCGCCGCCTACCTGTTGATGGGGACGGCGCTGCGCACCCTGTCCGCTTCCACCGCGGTCACCCTCGGGCTGGCCGAGCCGATCACCGCGGCCACCCTGGGCGTCGTAGTGCTGGGCGAGACCCTGACGGGCATGCAGTGGACGGGGCTGGCTGCCGTCCTGGCCGGCGTGCTGATCGCTGGAACACGCGGTCGAATCCAGCGCTGAACCGGCTCAGACCACCCGGCGCAGCCAGCCGTGGGTGTCCTCGGCACGCCCGTACTGCAGGTCGAGGATCGCTTCACGGATCTGCAGGGTCCGCTCCCCCGGCTCAGACCCCACCACGTGGTTGCCCTCCCGGGAGCGGAACTCCGCCACCGGGGTCAGCACCGCGGCCGTGCCGCAGGCGAAGGCCTCGACGATGTCGCCGGAGTCGACCCGATCGAAGATCTCGGCGAGAGTGATCGTCCGGGCCACCGGACGCAGCCCCAGCTCGGACGCCACGGTCAGGATCGAGTCCCGGGTAACGCCCTCCAGGATGGTCCCGGTCAGCGCCGGCGTGATCAGCTCGCCGTCGGCGGTGATCACCATGATGTTCATGCCGCCCAGCTCTTCGGTGTTCACCCCGGTGCCGGCGTCGGCGAAGAGCACCTGCGAACAGCCGTGCTCGGCGCCCTCGTATTGGGCGATCAGCGACGAGGCGTAGTTGCCGCCGCACTTGGCCGCCCCGGTGCCGCCCTTGCCGGCCCGGCTGTACTCGTCGGTGACCCAGATGTTCACCGGCTTCACCCCGCCGGGGAAGTACGGTCCGACCGGGCTGGCGATCACCGAATAGGTGACCCGCTGCGCGGCCCGCACGCCCAGGAACGGTTCGTTGGCGAACATGAACGGCCGGATGTACAGGCTGGCCTCGCCGCCCGCGGCGTCCGGCGTCCAGGCGGCGTCGACGCGCACCAGCTGCTCGATCGAGGTGAGGAAGTCCTCCACCGGCAACTCGGGCAGCATCAGCCGCCGCGCCGAGGCCTGGAGCCGCTGGGCGTTGCGTTCGGGACGGAACAGCCAGATCGAGCCGTCGGCGTGCCGGTAGGCCTTGAGTCCCTCGAACACCTCCTGCGCGTAGTGCAGCACCGCGCAGGACGGGTCGAGTTGGAACGGCGCATAGGGCACCACGCCGTCTTCACCCCAGCCGCCGTCCTGCCGCCAGGTCGCCACCGCCATGTGGTCGGTGAAGTACACCCCGAAGCCGGGATCGGCGTGGATCTCGGCGATGCGCTCCGTGCTGGCGGGTGCGGCGTTGCGGGTCAGCGGAAAGGTCAACGGCATGGGCAGGACAATACTCGCGCCGCGCTGCCGTCCGGCGCCTCATGGAGCAACCTGAGTTGACAATCGAGAGATGTCAACCTAAGTTGCTCACATGATTGCCGTTGAAGTGGCGCGTACCGCGTCCGACACCAGTGACCCGATGTCCGGGCTGCGCGCGGTGGCGTCGCTGCGCCGGGTCACCGACATGCTCGAACTGACGCAGGTCGAAGAAGCACTGCGAGCCGGCCACGGCTGGCCCGAGATCGCGGCCGCACTCGGGGTCACCCGGCAGGCGGTGCACAAGAAGTACGCGCGCAGAGTCGCGACCGAACTACGGGGAAGGACGAACCGATGACCATGCTGCTGACCAGTCGATGGGCCGGCGCCGCGCAACTCGAGGCGGCGCGGACCCGGGTGTCCGAGATCGACATCGACCATCTCTATCTGGGCCTGCTCGCTGTCGGCGGCCAGGCGGCCCGCATCCTCGGACGGCACGGCGTCTCCCTCAGCACCGCCCGGCGACGCGTCCGCGAATCACTGACCAGCGACCTGGACGCGCTCGGCCTCGCCGCCGCCGAGTCCGTCCTGCCTCCGCCCCGGGCGGCCCGCGACATCGACATCGCCGACTGGCGGGCCACCGACCGCGCCCACGAACTGGTCAACCACGCACCGCTTCGCGACGGCACCGCCGCCGCCTTGGGCGCGTTGATCGAGGAGCCTTCGGGAGTCGTCCGGCGGCTGCTCGCCGCCGACGGCGTCGATCCCGACGAGTTGCGCACCGAACTGGCGACGTCCGCACCCGAGACAGCCGCGGTCGAGCGGGTCGACGCCGACCCGGCCCTGCTGCCGCCGCCGTCGAGTGCGAACCGGATCCGGCACTACCTGTCGGCCCCACCGCAGGTGGTCGCGGACGCCCTCGCCGATCCGGCACTGCTCGCGGTCTGGGCCTACGACCCGCAACGATCCGAGGTGAGCGCGGACGGCGAAACCGTCCGGCACAGCCGGGGCCGCAAGGAACTCACCCTGCGCATGCACCACGTCCGCCGGGCTGAGGGCACGTCGGAGGTTGTCACCTGGATCCACGAAATGATGGACGGCCGGCACGCCGGGCAGCCCCTGCGCTACGACCGTTTCGAGATCGTGCCCGCGACCGGTGGCGCCGAGTTGGTGCACACCGCCGGCCAACGCAGCTTCGGCCTCCTGGGCCGGATCGTCGCCCCGGCGTCGGCCAGGTTCGCCGGGTTGGGCATGCTCTACGCCGCGCACCGGATCGGAATGGAGATCGCCGACCGGCAACCGGAGTAACCGCTGATCGAGCTTGTCGAGATCACCTCTGAGCCGAAATGGGTCTCGACAGGCTCGACCAACGGCGGGTTCCCTGAGACGCGCGTCTCAGCCAGTGGGCGGACTTCTACAGTGACGCCATGCCGCAGAACATCGCTGTGATCCCGGGTGACGGGATCGGTCCCGAGGTCGTCGCCGAAGGATTGAAGGTCCTCAAGGCCGTTGTCGGAGACGATGCCTTCAACTTCACCCACTACGACCTAGGCGCCGAGCGCTGGCAGCGCACCGGCGAAGTGCTGCCCGATTCGGTGCTGGCCGAACTGGCCCAGGCGGACGCCCTGATCCTCGGCGCTGTCGGCGCCGCCCCCGGCTCGAAGGCGATCCCGTCCGGACTGCTGGAGCGCGGCCTGCTGCTGAAGCTGCGCTTCGCCTTCGACCACTACGTCAACCTGCGGCCGTCCAAGCTCTACCCGGGCATCACCACTCCCCTGTCGGACGCCGTGGTCGCCCGCGGCCCGATCGACTTCGTCGTGGTCCGCGAGGGCACCGAGGGGCTGTACTGCGGGGTCGGCGGCTCGATGCAGACCGGCACTGAGTTCGAGGTGGCCAACGAGGTCTCGGTGAACACCGCCCGCGGTGTCGAGCGGGTCGTCCGGGACGCCTTCGAGCGGGCCATGCGGCGCCGCAAGAAGGTCACCCTGGTGCACAAGCACAACGTGCTGGTGAACGCCGGCGGCCTGTGGAACCGGATCTTCACCGCGGTCGCCGCCGAGTACCCCGAAGTCACCACCGACTATCTGCATGTCGACGCCACCATGATCATGCTGGTGCAGGATCCGCAGCGCTTCGACGTGATCGTCACCGACAACCTGTTCGGCGACATCGTCACCGACCTGGCCGCCGCAGTCACCGGCGGCATCGGCTTGGCCGCTTCGGCGAACATCAACCCCTCGGGCGCGTTCCCGTCCATGTTCGAGCCGGTGCACGGCTCGGCCCCGGACATCGCCGGCCAGGGCATCGCCGACCCGACCGCGACCATCTCGTCGATGGCCCTACTTCTCGATCACCTCGGACGCCGCGACGACGCCGCCCGGATCGACGCCGCGGTGGACGCCGACATCGCCTCCCGCGGTGCTGCCAAGCGATCCACCTCCGAGGTCGGCGACGCCATCGCCGCCCGCGTGAGCTGACGGGACCGTCTACCCGGTATAGCCCTCCCTAACTAGTTCAGCCCTCCCGCATGCGGGAGGGCTGAAGTAGTTAGGGAGGGTTTCATGGGCGGGTCAGCCGCGGCCACCCTTGCGTTCAGGGGCGATCACCTTGATCACCGACGAGTCGTCCATCGCGGCCTGACCGGCTGCCTGGGCGATCAGGAACAGTCCCTCGGCGGCGGCGGCGATCGGGGTGGCCAGGCCGGCCGAACGGGCGGCGCCGTTGACGATGCCCATGTCCTTGGTGAAGATGTCGATCCGGCTGCGCACCTCGGCACCACCCTCGTCGTAGGCCTGCAGCATCCGCGGGCCGCGATCCCCCAGCATGAAGGACGCCGCGGCACCTGCGCCGAGCGTCTCCAGGGCGACCTTGGTGTCGAGCCCGAGGGCGTCGGCCAGCGCCAGCGCCTCGGCGCCGGCGGCGATATGCACCCCGCAGAGCAGCTGGTTGACGGTCTTCATCGCCTGGCCATCGCCGGGCTTGGCACCGATCCGGACCAGGGTCGAAGACAGCTGCTCGAGCGCGCCGAGCGCCGACGCGTAGGCCTCGTCGGTGGCACCGACGGTGATCAGCAGGTCGCCGGTGCCGGCGCGGACGGGGCCGCCGGAGATCGGCGCGTCGACCAGGTGCAGTCTGTCGGCGGCCAGCCGGCCGGCGACCTCGCGGACGGCGTCGATGCCGACCGTCGAGGTGAGCAGGATCGTCGATCCGGGGGCCAGCACTGCGGCGACACCGTTCGGCCCGTACAGGGCGTCCTCGAGTTGTGCCTTGTTGCGCACGGCGAGCAGGACGATGTCGGCGCCGGTCGCCGCCTGGGGCGCCGAGGTCGCGGCGTCCACCCCGGCCTGCTGGCCGAGGCTCAGCCGCTCGGGGTTGATGTCGAAGCCGCGCACGGCGAACTTCTCGGCGAGACGGGTGGCCATCGGCAGGCCCATCGCACCGAGGCCGAGGACGGCGATCACGGGGTTGTTCATGTTGATTCCTGTTCAGTCGGAGAGTTTGTCGGCCACGTCGGCGAGGGACTGATCGCCGCCCACGTTGCCGGCGAAGACGATGTAGGGGACGCCGCGGGCCGGTCCGGTGATCGGTTCCCACAGCGAGACGATGCCGGGCAGCATCGGGCCGCGGACGATCGCCCGGCCGATCTCCAGGCCGCGCGCCGCGACATCGGAGGAGGTGATCCCGCCCTTCGCGATGACGAAGCGTGGCGGCGTCCGGTCGAGGACCGTGCGCACCACCTGCACCACGGCGTCCGAGACGGCCCGAGCGATCCGCAGCGAATCGTCGCCGTCGGCGCCCTTGACCAGCGTCCGGCTGGTCCTGACCACCGCATTTCCCCTGGTCAGCGCGTCACTGACGGCGTCGATCACGTCCGACAGGTGGGCGTCGCGAGCGTCGGTGAGCACGGTGGCCACATCGATCTCGAACTCGGCGGGGGCTCGGCGTTCGCGCAGGGCGTCCAGCTGGCGGGTGGTCAGTCCGACGTGCGAGCCGACCACGATCAGCCCGCCGTTGGCCGACTCGGCGGGTCGGATCGACGCCACGTCCTCGGCAGTCAGCGGTTCGCGGACGGCCTGGCCGATCATGGCGCGGACGAACGGCGGCCCGACCCGGAACACGAACCGCTTGCCGCGGGCCTGGGCCTCCAGCAGTGCCAGCGCCAATGCCCGCAGGTCGGCCTCCTCCACGATGTCGACCACCACCGGACGCCCCTCGCTGAGACCCTCGAGAGTGGCCGCCACAGACTCCGATGCCGAACGCAGCTCGCTCAGCGTGATCGTGGCCACCTGATCGGCCGGGACGCGTCCGCCGGTCTTCTCAGCAACCCAGTCGCGCAGGTCGGAACTGCGGTAGCCGAAGGTGGCGTCGCGGGCGAACTCGGTCTCCCCCACCGGCAGGTAGCCCGCGGCATCGTTGCCGGCGTAGTGCACGGAGTTCACCGTGATCCGTCCGGCATCGCCGAAGGCGGGCACCACGACGACGCCGTCGACGCCGATGCCATGCTCGGCGAGCGTCGTCCGGATGGTGTCGGGTTCGAGCGGGAAGTGGCCGCGCAGGGTCGAGTCGCCACGGGAGACCACGTCCACCTCGATACCCAGCCGGCGGGCAGCCTCGAGTGCTGCCGAGACCACCTCGACGTTGCAGCGGGCGGCCGCTTCGGGGTCCAGGGAGCGTGAGTTGGTCATCACATAGACGGCGGCCGCACCGGTGCCGAGGGCCCATTCCAGGTCGTCCGGCGCCCACGCGTTCAGCACCGGGAGACCGGCCACCGACTGGGTGCCGGTCGGGTCGTCGTCCAGAACGATCAGCGGACGCGCACCCCGGGCCCGCGCCGTCCGGACATCCTCAGGGCTGATCGGACGTGCCGGCGGAAGGCCGGCGAGCAGTTCGTCCCTGGAAATCATCCACACCTCCGTTGTGTGAGTATCAGACCTCTGAGGTCTGATAGCTGACTGTAACAAGGCTCCCTCACCAAGGACAAGGGTTCGGACCACCGGGGACGGTTCTCTCACGTTCGAAAATCGCACGCCGAAGAACCGTCCCCGATTGTTCGTGCCCGTTCAGGCGATGGACGCCTCGTCGCCGGCCCGGCCGAAGTAGGTCCGGGTGTCGTCGGCGGTCTGCCGCATATGGGAACGCATCGCCTTGCGTGCCGCCCGGGGATCGCGTCGCTCCAACGCCTCGAGGACAGCGCGATGCTCGTCGATCGCGTGGTCGCGCATCTGCGGGATCGCCGACGTCTCTCGACGGGCGGCCACCAACGCCCGGCTCAGCGGTTGCATGGTGGCGGCGATGAACGGATTGTCACAGCCGTCGAGGATGAGTTGGTGGAAGGCGAGGTCGGCGGCGACCATCGCCGGCACATCGGTGGCGTCGTGCGCGGCGACCATCTCGTCGAGATGCGCGCGGAGCCGGGCCAGTTGTTCGTCGGTGGCCACCCGGGCGAAATGCTCGGCGGCGCCGATCTCGATGTAGCCGCGCACCTCGACGAGTTGCAGCAGGACGTCCACCGGACTCCCCTGGTTCACCCGCACCAGCGCCTCGATCGACAGCCACACCCCGATCGGATTCACGAACGTGCCGCGGCCGTGCACCGGGTTCAGCACCCGCTGCGCGGCCAGGATCTTGACCGCCTCCCGCACCGTCAACCGACTGGCACCGGCCTGCTGCGCCAACTCGTCCTCGGCCGGCAGCCGCCCGTCGATCGCGAACCTGCCGGACTCGATCGCGGCAAGGATGAACTCGATCACTTCATCGACCCGGCTGCGCATCGCGTCCTCTCCTCAGACCTCTGAGCAACCGAACCTATCAGCCACCCACACTCGCCCCTCTCGACCAGAAACCCCTGCCTACTTCAGCCCTGCCGTCGACGGGGGAGGGCAGAACTAGTTAGGGAGGGCCCTACGGGAGCGGGGCGGGCGCTCAGGACGTCGGGGCGTCCGGTTCGCGTCGGTACCACAGCCGCAGCGGCTCACCGAAGAACCGGCCACGCAGCCACCAGGTCAGCTCGATCAGCACCGCCCCGATCAGACCGGCGACCAGCCCCGTCCGAAGAGCGTCTGCGTTGCCGACGTCGAGCAGGAACAGCGACTGGGTGAACGGCCAGCTGAAGATCAGCAGATAGGCCAGCCCGGAGACCAGCACCAGCGCCACCTTCCACCATTGGTACGGACGCGCCACCACCGCCAGCACCCAGGTGGCGGCGACGATCATGCAAGCCAGGGTCGCCGTTGTGGCCTGCCGCGACGCCACCTCGCCCGCCCCGGGCGCCGGCAGCACCATCAGGTAGGTAACGAACGTGGCCACCGCGACGATCACCCCGGCCGGGATGCCGAGCCGCAGCACCCGCTCGACGAAGCCGGGCCGGGCTCGCTCCGTGTTCGGCGCCAGCGACAGCAGGAAGGCCGGGATTCCGATGGTGAACCAGCCGGTGATGGTGATGTGGATCGGCAGGTACGGGAACGGCACCCGCCACAGCACCACGAACAGCGCCAGCAGCGCCGAATAGATGGTCTTGGTGAGGAACAGGTTCGCCACCCGCTCGATGTTGCCGATCACCCGGCGTCCCTCGGCCACCACGTGCGGCAGGGTGGCGAACCGGTCGTCCAGCAGCACGATCTTGGCGACCGCCCTGGTGGCAGGAGAGCCCGACCCCATCGCGACGCCGAGGTCGGCGTCCTTCAAAGCCAGCACGTCGTTGACGCCGTCACCGGTCATCGCGACGGTGTGCCCGCGCTCCTGCAACGCGGCCACCATGGCGCGCTTCTGGTGCGGCGTGACGCGTCCGAACACGTCGTTGTGGTCGACGGCCTCAGCGAACGCGCCGGGGTCGGCGGGCAGCGTGCGGGCGTCGACCGCGTACCCGGACACCACACCGAGCGAACTGGTCACCGCACCCACCGAGGCGGCGTTGTCACCCGAGATCACCTTCAGCGCCACGCCCTGGTCGGCGAAGTAGGCCAGAGTGTCGGCGGCGTCCGGCCGGATGCGCTGGTTGAGCACGATCAGCGCCTTGCCGGTCACCGTGCCGGGTGCGTCCGGGTCGTCGACGGGGTGTTCGGCGGTGCCCACCAGCAGCACCCGCAGTCCGCCGGAGGCGAGTTGTTCAGCTTCGGACGCCGCTGCCGAGTCGGGCGCGGCCAGCACGTCGGGGGCGCCGATCACCCAGCTGACGGCCGCGCCGTCCGGACCGACGAAGGTGGCGCCCGACCACTTCTTCGCCGAGGTGAACGGCGCCTTGGCGAGCACCGGCCAGCTGCCCTGCGCCGGCGGAAACACGGCGGCGACGGCCTGCATGGACGCGTTCGGACGCGGATCGGACGCCGCCAACTGCCGCAGCCCCTCTTCGACCTCGGGCGCCTCGGCGCCGTCGATGAGCCGCAGCTCGCCGTAGCTCATCCCGTTCTCGGTCAGCGTGCCGGTCTTGTCGGCGCACACCACGTCCACCCGGGCCAGGCCCTCGATGGCCGGCAGCTCCTGCACCAGGCATTTCCGCTGCCCGAGCCGGACGACGCCCAGCGCGAAAGCGACCGCGGTCAGCAGCACCAGGCCCTCGGGGACCATCGGCACCAGCGCCCCGGCCATCGCCAGCATGGCGCGCCGCCAGTCGTGGCCGGCCTGGAACAGCTGCACCCACACGGTCGCCAGGCCTACCGGGACCAGCACCCAGGTGATCACCTTGAGGATCTGGTTGATGCCCTGGGTGAGCTCCGACTTCACCAGGGTGAACCGGGCGGCCTCCGCGGTCAGCTGTGCGGCGTACGAGGCGCTGCCGACCTTGGTGGCGCGGTACGTGCCGGAACCGGAGACGACGAAACTGCCGGACAGTACTTCGCTGCTCGGCATCTTCGGCTCGGGGTCGGATTCGCCGGTCAGCAGCGACTCGTCGACTTCGAGGTAGTCCGACTCGGTGACCACGCCGTCCACAACGATCTGGTCGCCGGGACCGACCTCGATCAGGTCGTCGAGGACGATCTCCTCGCGGCTGTATTCGCGGGCGCTGCCGTCGCGCCGGATGCGAGGACGCGCCTCCCCCACTACGGCGAGGCTGTCGAGTGTCTTCTTGGCGCGCAACTCCTGGATGATGCCGATCGCGGAGTTGGCGATGATCAGCAGTCCGAATGCGGCGTTGATCCATGAGCCGGTGGCCAGCACGCAGATCAGCAGCGCGGCCAGGATGCCGTTGATCCGGGTGAACACATTGGCCCGGACGATGTCGGCGGCGCTCCGTCCGGAACGAGGGGGAAGGTCGTTGCGCTGACCGCCGGCCACCCGGTCGGCGACCTCGGCGGGACTGAGTCCAGGGTCGGCCGCCTGCGTCTCCATGGTCACCTCAGACAGCCTGCCATACGCCGGGAGAACAGCCTTCACCCACCAACGCCACAGCGGGGACGGGTCATTCGACCCGTCCCCGCCGCCCGTGTGCGTGGTTGCTCGTGGCTATCCGCCGCTGTTCGGCGAGGCGCTGGAACGCACCCACACCGGCGGCACGTAACTCACGTCGATGCCCGAGTCGGCCAGCTTCTCGCTGACCCGCTGCAGTTCAGCCTCGCTGGGCAACTCGTTGGTCACCCGCAGGAACTCGGCACCGACATCGACGCGCTCGGCCGGAACCAGTCCGTCGCGGACGATCCGTTCGGCGAGTTCGTCGATCTCTTCCTGGCTGAGCCTGCGGCGGAGCACGGCGAGCAGCGGGACATAGTCCGCCTCGGGTATTCCCTGCGGATAGCCCCCTTTGAGCCAGTTCACGATTCGCTCGATTCGTGACATCTCGGTTTGGCCTCTACCCTCCTGGCTGGTTGGCGCCGCCACCGACGCCTCCAACGGCCAGCCTGCTTGGGCGAGTCTACCGGCGACTCGACGCACGTCCGACTCCGACGGCTCCTCCAATGCTGTTTCCCTGATCAGTTCCCTGATCTGCTCATCGGTGTCGCCGGACTCGGCCGAGGACCGCAACTGGCGGGCCAGTTGCTCGACCTCCGCCTCGGTCAGCGACCGGCGCAGGATGCCCAGCAGCGCCACGTAGTCATGCTGCGGAACCCCGTCGGGGTAGCCCGCACGCAGCCACTGCAGAATTCGCTCGAACAATCCGGTTCGGTCAGCCATGGGGTGTGCTGCTCCTACTACTTCTTGATGAACGTCGGGAAGATGTGCTCGAACGAGACCTTGTAGCCGAAGCCGGACGAGATGATGATCGCCAGCCCGATGGCGATGACCGCCAGCACCAGGGCGAAGGTGATCCAGGCGACCAGCTTCATCACGGGCTTGCCGGCGTCGCCGCTGACCTCGGCCGAACCGCCGGCGCCCACGGCCAGGGCACGCACGCCGAAGGCGAACAGGGCCGGCAGGCCGGCGCCGATGATGACAGAGACAGCCACGACCTGGCTGATTGCGCTACCGAACAGTTGGAACATGTCGTTGCCCCCTTCAGGCCTTGGCGCCGATGGACTCGTCGGACGCGACGGAAGCGCCCGGCTTGGCATCGGCCTGCCACTCGTCGTTGACGTTGCCGGCGTGCACCGCGGTCTTGCGCGAGTGCGCGATCATCCAGAAGGTCAGTGCGACCAGCGCACCGAAGACGATCAGGACGCCCGCGTAGCCGCCGATCCCGTTGCCGAGCCAGAAGCAGACCGCGCCGACCAGACCGGCCGCCGGCAGGGTGATGAACCAGGCCAGCACCATGCGCATCGCGACGCCCCAGCGGACGTCCGCACCGCGCTTGCCCAGGCCGGAGCCGAGGATCGAACCGGTGGCGACGTGGGTGGTGGAGAGCGCGAAGCCCAGGTGGCTCGAGGTCAGGATGACCGCGGCCGAGGAGGCCTCGGCGGCCATGCCCTGCGGCGAGGAGATCTCGACCAGGCCCTTGCCCAGGGTGCGGATGATCCGCCAGCCGCCGGTGTAGGTGCCGGCCGCGATGGCGAAGGCACAGGCGAACTTGACCCACAGCGGCACCGTGGTGGTGTCGGTCTGGACGCCGTAGGCGATCAGGGCCAGGGTGATCACACCCATCGTCTTCTGGGCGTCGTTCGTGCCGTGGGCGAGCGAGACCAGCGAGGCGGTGCCGATCTGGCCCCAGCGGAAGCCGCCCTCGGCGTAGCGCTCGGCCACGCCGGTGGTGATCTTGTAGACCAGCCAGGTGCCGATGGTGGCGACCAGCGCGGCGACGACCGGGGACGCGAACGCCGGCAGGATCACCTTGCCGACCACGCCGTCCAGCTTGGTGCCGTCGCCCATCCAGTTGACGCCGCTGAAGCCCAGGGCCGCGGCGGTGGAGCCGATCAGACCGCCGAACAGTGCGTGCGACGAGCTGGACGGCAGGCCCAGCAGCCAGGTCAGCAGGTTCCACAGGATGCCGCCGATGAGTCCGCAGAAGACGATCATCAGCAGTTCGTGGCCGTTGTTGGCGAGGAGCTCCGGATTCGGCGCGCCGCTGGAGTTCTGCAGCCTCACCACCGCGTTGGTGACGGTGAGCGCGACCTCGACGGAGAGGAACGCACCGATCAGGTTCAGGACCGCCGACAGTGCGACGGCGGTCTTCGGCTTGAGTGCGCCGGTGGCGATCGAGGTCGCCATGGCGTTGCCGGTGTCATGGAAGCCATTGGTGAAGTCGAACGCAATGGCGGTGCCGATAACCAGGATCAGCAGAAGTAACTCAAGTGTCACATCGGGAAGCCTCACCTCCCCGGGTGAACGGGTGGCCCGCCGAAGGTTAACGGAAGGTGTCATCAGCCGGTCGGCTAGGCCAAATCCGGTGCTGGCCTCCGAAAGTCTGCCCCCGACCGGTCTCGCACCCTCGGGGACGGTTCTCCGGCGTTCGAAAAACGCACGTGCGAGAACCGTCCCCCGACGTTTGAAAAACGGACGCTCAAGAACCGTCCCCCGACGTTTGAAAAGCGCACGCCCAAGAACCGTCCCCCGACGTTCGGCCGGACGGCAGAACGGGCGCCGGCTCCCTTGTGGGGAGCGACGCCCGTTCCTCATGCGTCCCGCGGTTGGCCGGGAGGCAAGTCTTCGATCAGCGTGCGGCGGTGCCTTCGACGTAGTCGTCGTCGTGGCTCTTCACCCACGCCATCAGCTTGCGCAGCTCGCGGCCGGTGGCCTCGATCGGGTGCGCCTCACCCTCGGCACGGAGCCGCTTGAACTCAGGCGCGCCGGCGTCCTGGTCGTCGATGAAGCGCTTCGCGAACGCGCCGGACTGGACGTCGCTGAGCACGGCCTTCATGTTCTCCTTGACCCGGGGGTCGATGACCCGCGGACCGGACACGTAGTCGCCGAACTCGGCGGTGTCGGAGACGCTCCAACGCTGCTTGGCGATGCCGCCCTCGTACATCAGGTCGACGATCAGCTTCAGCTCGTGCAGGCACTCGAAGTAGGCCACCTCGGGCTGGTAGCCGGCCTCGGTGAGCACCTCGAAGCCGGTCTGCACCAGCTTGGAGACGCCGCCACACAGCACGGCCTGCTCGCCGAACAGGTCGGTCTCGGTCTCTTCGGTGAAGGTGGTCTTGATGCCGCCGGCCCGCAGGCCGCCGATCGCCTTCGCGTAGGACAGCGCGAGCGGCCAGGCCTGGCCGGACTCGTCCTTCTCGACGGCCACGATGACCGGGACGCCGCGGCCCTCGGAGTACTCGCGACGGACCAGGTGACCCGGGCCCTTCGGGGCGACCATGCAGACGTCGACACCCGCCGGCGCGGTGATGTAGCCGAACCGGATGTTGAAGCCGTGGGCGAAGAACAGCGCATCGCCCTCGCTCAGGTTCGGGGCGATCTGCTCGGCGTAGATGGTGCGCTGGAACTGGTCGGGGGCCAGGATCATGATCAGATCGGCCTCGGCGGCGGCCTGATCGACCGTCACCACCCGCAGCCCCTCGGACTCGGCCTTGGCGGCCGACTTCGAGCCCGGACGCAGACCCACCCGGACGTCGACGCCGGAGTCGCGCAGCGACAGCGCGTGCGCGTGCCCCTGCGAGCCGTAGCCGATCACGGCCACCTTGCGGCCCTGGATGATCGAAAGGTCGGCGTCGTCGTCGTAGAACATCTCTGCCATGTGTCTTCCTTACTGACTAGTTGTTGCGCACCGGGGTGCGGGTCTTGTCGGATTTGGACCGGTCGGTGAGTGATTTGCTGCCCCGGCCGAGGGCGACCAGCCCGGACTGGACGAGTTCGCGCACGCCGTAGGGCTTGAGCATCTCAAGCAATGCCTCCAGCTTGTCAGGCGAACCGGTGGCCTCGATGGTCAGCGACTCGTTCTGGACGTCGACCGTCTTGCCGCGGAACAGCTGGACGATCTCGATGATCTGGCTGCGGCTGACCGGATCGGCTTTCAGCTTGATCAGCACCAGTTCGCGGCGCACCGCGCTGTCTTCGAGTTCGACGATCTTCAGCACCTCGACCAGCTTGTTCAGCTGCTTGGTGATCTGCTCCAGGAACTGCTGGTTCTCGACACCGACCTGCAGGGTGATCCGGGACAGCTCGGGACGCTCGGTCGGCCCGACCGCCAGCGACTCGATGTTGTAGCCGCGACGAGCGAACAGGCCGGCGATCCGAGCCAGGACACCCGGCTTGTTCTCGACCAGCACGCTCAGCGTGTGCGTCCTCACAGTTCTTCATCCTCCCAGTCGGGCGCCAGGTCCTTGGCGATCTTGATGTCGTCGTTGCTGGTGCCGGCGGCCACCATCGGCCAGACCATGGCGTCCTTGTGCACCACGAACTCGACCACCACGGGCCGGTCGGTGATCGAGAGCGCCTTGTTGATCACGGCGTCCACCTCGCTGGGGTGCTCGGCGCGCAGACCGACCGCGCCCATCGCCTCGGCCAGTTTCTGGAAGTCCGGAACGCGCAGTGTGTTCAGGTCGGTGTTGGAATAACGCTGCCCGTAGAACAGCGTCTGCCACTGCCGCACCATGCCCAGGCTCTGGTTGTTGATCACGGCGATCTTGATCGGGATGCCCTCGACGGCGCAGGTGACCAGCTCCTGGTTGGTCATCTGGAAGCAGCCGTCGCCGTCGATGCCCCAGACCACCGCGTCCGGACGGCCCACCTGGGCGCCCATCGCCGCCGGGACGCAGTAGCCCATCGTGCCGGCGCCGCCGGAGTTCAGCCAGCGGCCGGGCTTCTCGAACGGCAGCAGGTGCGCGGCCCACATCTGGTGCTGGCCGACGCCGGCGGCGTAGAAGGCGTCCGGGCCGGTCAGCTCACCGATCCGCTTGATCACATACTCGGGCGAGAGCATGCCCTCGTGGGTGGGCTCGGTCGGCACCCGGTATTTGTCCTTGAGCGCGCCCAGGTAGCGCTGCCAAGCGGCGAACTCGGGCAGGTCGGCGCCGCGCAGGACACCGTTCAGCTCGGTGATCACCTGCTTCACGTCGCCCACGATCGGGACGTCGGCGATCCGGTTCTTGGAGATCTCGGCCGGGTCGATGTCGGCGTGGATGACCTTGGCGCCGGGCGCGAACGTGTCCAGTTTGCCGGTGACCCTGTCGTCGAAGCGGGTGCCCAGGGCGACCAGCAGGTCGGCCTTCTGCAGCGCGCCGACGGCCGAGACCGAACCGTGCATGCCGGGCATGCCCATGTGCAGCTGGTGGCTGTCCGGGAAGACGCCGCGGGCCATCAGGGTGGTGACCACCGGGATGCCGGTGATCTCGACCAGCTTCGCCAACTCTTCGGCGGCCTCGGCCTTGACCACGCCGCCGCCCACGTAGAGCACGGGCCGGCTGGATTCGGCGATCAGCCGGGCGGCCTCGCGGATCTGCTTGACGTGCGGCTGGGTGACCGGGTGATAGCCGGGCAGGTCGATCAGCTCGGGCCAGACGAACGGTGCCGTGTTGGTCAGGGCGTCCTTGGCGATGTCGATCAGGACCGGGCCGGGGCGTCCGGTCTTGGCGATGTGGAAGGCGGCCGCGACAGCAGCCGGAATGTCCTCGGCGTGGGTGATCAAGAAGCTGTGCTTGGTGACCGGGAAGGTGATGCCGCGGATGTCGGCTTCCTGGAAGGCGTCGGTGCCGATCGCGGCGCTGGCCACCTGTCCGGTGATCGCGACGATCGGGACGGAATCCATGTAGGCGTCCGCGATGGCGGTGACCAGGTTGGTCGCACCCGGGCCGGACGTCGCCATGCAGACGCCGACCTTGCCGGTGGCCAGGGCGTAGCCCTCGGCGGCATGGCCCGCGCCCTGCTCGTGGCGGACCAGGATGTGCCGGATCAACTCCGACTGACCGAGCGGATCGTAGGCGGGCAGGATGCAGCCGCCAGGGATGCCGAAGATGACCTCTACACCCACCCGCTCCAAGGACTCGACGAGGGATTCAGCCCCGGTCAGCAGTGGTGGTGCGATGGTGTCGGACATCTCAGTCCCCTTTCTGCGGGTGTTTGGTCGCGGTTCCTCTTGCATGAAAAAACCCTCGCTGCGTCGGCAGGCGAGGGTGCGTGTCGGTCGACTAGTCGGCTGACACGCTCACGAAAGTACGAGGAAGAAGATCCGCACGTGGACAGTTTTCGCCCGTGGGCCCGACTGTGTCAACTCTCGGACCGGCGTTTTCAGGATGTGGACCGGATTCGGCGTTCGGGCTGGTCACGGGGGTCAGGAGGTGAGGGCCGCCTGCACCTCGTCGAGGTCGATCGTGGTGTCCCGGTCGAACAGGGCCCGCATGCCCGGGTCGTCGGCGTAGCGCGGCACCAGGTGCAGATGCAGGTGGAAAACCTCTTGGCCGGCGACCGCGCCGGCGTTGGAAAGCAGGTTCATCCCGTCGGCACCGAGCCGCTCGGTGAGCAGCCGGGCGGTGGCGGTGACGGCCGGCGCGATCTCGGTGAGCGCCTCGTCGACGCTCAGCAGGTCGTCGACGTGCCGTCGCGGGATGACCAGGGTGTGCCCCCGCTTCCACGGGTTGATGTCGAGAAAGGCGATCGCCTTGTCGTCGTCGTAGATCCGGCGGGCCGGAATGTCGCCGGCGACGATGGAGCAGAACAGGCAGGCCATGGGGCGAATCTAGTGCCCGACCGGCAGGCGCACCGGGAAGCCGGCTTCGGCGAGCGCCTGCTTCACCTCGGCGATGCTGAGCGTGCCGTAGTGGAACACGGACGCCGCGAGCACCGCGTCCGCGCCGGCCCGGGCGGCGTCCACGAAGTGCTCGACGGTGCCGGCGCCACCCGAGGCGATCACCGGGACGTCGACCACCTTGCGGACGGCTTCGATCATTTCCAGGTCGAAGCCGGCGGTGGTGCCGTCGGCGTCCATCGAGTTGAGCAGGATCTCCCCCGCGCCCCGGTCGACGGCCTCCTTGACCCAGGCGATGGCGTCCAGGCCGGCGGATTTCCGTCCGCCGTGCGTGGTGACGCCGAAGCCGGACGGCTGCCCGGCCTCGCGGCGGGCGTCCAGGGAGAGCACCAGCACCTGGTTGCCGAACCGTTGGGTGATCTCGTCGATCGCCTGCGGACGGCTGATCGCGCCGGTGTTGATGCCGACCTTGTCCGCGCCGGTGCGCAGTAGCACGTCGACGTCGTCGACGCCGCGCACACCCCCGCCGACGCACAGCGGGATGAACACCGTCTCGGCGGTGCGGCGCACCATGTCGTGGGTGGTTTCCCGGCCCTGCGCCGAGGCGGAGATGTCCAGGAAGGTCAACTCGTCGGCACCCTGTTCGCCGTAGGCGGCGGCCAGTTCGACCGGGTCGCCGGCGTCCCGCAGGTTGAGGAAGTTGACACCCTTCACCACCCGGCCGTCGTGGACGTCGAGGCAGGGAATGACTCGGATGGCGACGCTCATGACAGGCAGCGTAGCGGGACACCCGCGCCGCCTATTCTGCCCAGCAGACCTCAGGAGGGACATGCTGATGAACCTGCGCGCACCGACGACCTGGCTGGTCGCACTGCTCGCCGTTCTGGTGGCCGGCTCGGCCGCGATCGGGCTGACCCAGCACGCCGCCCGTGGAGCAGCGCAGCAGCGATTGTCCGCACAGCTCGCCTGGGACACCCTCGAGAGCCGGTTCCATGACCGGATGGCGTACGCGGCTCGCGGCTACACCCCGTTCACCGCGGCGCCCGGCACACCCACGCCGGAATCGGAGATAAGGGAGAACCAGCGCGTCCTGGAAGACCTGGCGCCGCATGCCCGCGCCGAGATCGACACCTTCGTCAGCCGCCTGCTGGCACTCAAGACACCGGACGACGCCGCACGCGAATCGACCCTGGCAATGCTGATCGTCAACACCCGGCTGGCCGTGCTGCCCCCGCTCAGCGACCAGTTCGCGGACCGGCAACGCGCCGCCGACTGGACGCTGTTGAGCACCCTCGGCCTGGCCTTCGGTTGCGGAGCCATGGCGCTCTGGCGCACCACGCGCGCCGGATGACCGCGTTCAGTCGGCTCGGTGTTCAGTCGGTGACGGTGATGACCACCCGGCGGTTCAGAGCTCGGCCCTTGCCGGTCTTGTTGGTCGCCACCGGTTTACTCTCCCCGTAGCCCTTCGCCGTGACGGCCAACTGCGGCAACCGGGCCAGCAGTGCCTTGCGGACGGCTTCGGCGCGGCGCTGGGACAGCCCTCGGTTGTAGCTGGCACTGCCCTTGCTGTCGGTGTGCCCGGCGACGCTGACCTTGGTCGCGCCGAGTTCCTCCAGCTTCGCCGCTGCCTGCCGCAGGGCCGAACCGGCCTTCGCGTTCAGCGTCGCCTTGTTGTAGGCGAAGAAGACATCCGCCCGCAGCGTGATGGTGCGGCCGTCCTCGGTCATCGAGCCATCCAGGCTCGCCACCGGGAAGGTGATCTCGCGCGCCTCGCCGTCGATGCTGAGAACCGGAAAGTTCTGTGCCGTCGAGGGGTCCGTCGGCTGCTCCGACGGGTCGGCATGAGCGACGGTCACGGGCAGGCACAGCAGCACAGCAGTCACGGGGATCGTCAGCCTCCGGATCATCGCTGCACCGGCACCTTGGTGAACGTGCCGGCCCGCGGAATCGTCACGTCGACGGTGGCGACACCGTCCGGCACTCCCTTGAACACCGCGCTGAACAGCAGCGACTGACCGGCGCGGATGAAAGTGCTCGAGGGCGCATAGCTGCACACGCACACCCCCTGCGAGTCGCGGGCCGGCAGGTAGCGCAGTTTGTTGACGCCGTCGACCAGGTACACCCCGTCGACGTAGTAGCGGTCTTCAGGCACCTCGTTGTCGGTGCCGGGGACACGCGCAGTCTGACCGTCGCCGAAGGTCCCGGCCTGCATCTGGATGCCTACGCCGGAAGTTCCGGCCGGCCGATCGTTGGTCACGGTCCAGGTGAGGGTGGTCACCCGGTCGTGCACCGACAACTCGTTGAGGCTGATCGTCGCCGGGGTTCCGTCCAGGCTGGTCTTGCGCGCCGCCAGCACCGGCAGATCGGACGCCTCGGGGCTGGGCTGGCCGCCGGCGCTCGGCGTGGCCGCGGCACTGGCCGGCGTGGCATCGGCAGACGCGGTCTCGGTCGAAGGACCGGTCGGGGCCGTGGACGTCGTCGTCGTGTTGCCGATCGTGCAGCCGGCCAGCGGGAGCAGACAGGCGACCAGGGTGGACAACAGAATGCGCATGGAGAGCCTCCTCGTTCCGGGACTCTTACCGTAAGGGCCGATGGCGTCATCGACCGGGTCCAGCTCTGTCGCCTGTGGATAACTCCTGGCGCGAGGAGGCCGAGCCGATCAGTCCTCCAGCGGCGCGGCGTCCACCACGCCACGGCGCACCCGGTCGATCACCTCGCGGCAGGTGGTGCGCAGCGGGCCGGGTCCGGCGGCTTGCGCGACCTGACCGGCGAAGTCGACCACCTGGCGGGCCCAGCGGACGAAGTCGCCGGCGGTCAGCCCGGACTCGTCCAGCACGTCGCCCAGCGGACGTCCGGACGCCCAGCCGTGGATCGGTTCGGCGAACCCGATGTCGGGTTCGGGGCCACGCTCCAGCCGGTGGTCGCGTTCGGTCAGCCCGACGTCGCGCCAGACCCGGCGGAGTTCCTGCTGCGCCATCTCGGAGGCCCGATCGGGCATCCGCGGCGGACGGCGCCGGTCGCCGCCCCGGGCCTCGAAGACCACCGACGACAGCACGGCCGCCAACTGCGGCGCCGAGAGCCCGTCGAAGACGCCGGCCCGGATGCATTCGGCGCTGACCAAGTCGAGTTCGGCGTAGATCCGGGCCAGTTTCCGTCCGGCATCGGTGACCTCGGTGCCGCCTTCGGTCAGGTAGCCGAGCGACTCCAGCACCGAACAGATCCGGTCGAAGCGGACGGCGATGGTGTTGGTGCGCCGGTCGGCTTGGCGCTGCCGTCCGGCGTTCTCGCGTTCCAGCCGCAGCGCCTGCTCCGCCCAGCGGGCATGATTCTCCCGGTCCGGGCAGTCGTGGCAGGGGTGCGCCCTCAGCTGGGTGCGCAGCTCGGCGATCCGGCCGGCCACCTCTTCGTCCATGGCGGACGGCGAGTAGCGGGGCTGGGTCAGGTCGATCTCGGCCAGCTTGGAACGGAACGCCGCCGACAGATTGCGCCGGGACGCCGGCTGCCGGGGGTCGAAGTGCTTCGGCACCCGCATCCGTCCGGCCACCACCGGCGGGGTCGGGAAGTCGACCAGCGACAGCCGCTTCAACTGGCGTTGCTCGGTCATCACCATCGGGCTCGGATCGCCCTTGGCCAGGCCCGGATCGACCACCACCGCCCAGCCGGTGTGCCGTCCGGACGGCACCCGCAGGATGTCGCCGGGCCGCAACTCGAGCAGCACACTGAGCGACTCGGCGCGCCGGTCAGCCTTGCGGCTGCGGGCCGCCTCGGCCTCCAGCGCGGAGATCTCGGCACGCAGCCGGGCGTACTCCACGAAATCGCCCTTGTCACAGGCAGCTTGGGCCAGGTAGCCGGCGATCTGTTCGTTGGCCCGGGCGATCGAGCGGGCCAGGCCGACGACCCGGCGGTCGGACTGGTACTGGGCGAACGACTGCTCCAGCAGCACCCGGGCGCGTTCGCGTCCGACCGATCCGACCAGGTTGACCGCCATGTTGTAGGTGGGCGCGAACGACGAGCGCAGCGGATAGGTGCGTCGGGACGCCAAGCCGGCGACCGCGCGCGGATCCATCCCGGTCTGCCAGAGCACCACCGCGTGGCCCTCAACGTCGATGCCGCGGCGTCCGGCACGTCCGGTCAGCTGGGTGTATTCGCCGGGCGTGATCGGGGCGTGGGTCTCGCCGTTGTATTTGACCAGCCGTTCCAGCACCACGCTGCGGGCCGGCATATTGATGCCCAGCGCCAGGGTTTCGGTGGCGAACACCACCTTGACCAGGCCGCGGACGAACGCCTCCTCGACGCACTCCTTGAAGGCGGGGAGCAGCCCGGCATGGTGGGCGGCGATGCCGTTGCGGAACGCCGACAGGAAGCTGCCGTAGTCGAGGGCGTCCAGATCGGACGGCGACAACCCCTCGATGTGGGTGGCGGCGATCGCCTCGAGTTCGCGACGTTCGGCGGAGTTGGTCAGTCGGAGCCCGGAGTGCATCAACTGCCCGACGGCAGCGTCACAGCCGGCCCGGCTGAAGATGAAGAAGATGGCCGGCAACAGGCCCTCGGCGTCCAGCCTCTCGACCGTGGCATCGCGACGCGGCACCAGGGACGAGCGCGGGCTGCGCTTCTCGATGGCGTTGCGGGTGCGCCGGTTGCGCATCTTCCGCGAGTCGTCGCGGACGTTGCGCGATTCCTCCTTGGCCAGCCGCAGCAGTTCCGGATTGACGTCCACCTGGCCGGCGGGCAGCGGTGTCGCGGTGGGTGCCTCGGCGTCGAACAGGTCGTAGAGCCGGCGTCCGGCCATCACGTGCTGGAACAGCGGCACCGGACGCCGCTCGGAGACCACGATCTTGACTTCGCCGCGGACCTCGTCGAGCCAGGCGCCGAACTCCTCGGCATTGCTCACCGTGGCGCTCAGCGAGACCACCTGGACCGATTCGGCCAGCCCGATGATCACCTCTTCCCAGACCGCTCCGCGGAACCGGTCGGCCAGGTAGTGCACCTCGTCCATCACCACGAAACCCAGCCGGCGCAGCGTCGGCGAGTTGGCGTAGATCATGTTGCGCAGCACCTCGGTGGTCATCACCACCACCGGCGCCTCACCGTTGATCGTGACGTCGCCGGTCAGCAGCCCGACGTTCTCGGCCCCGTGCCGCTCGACCAGGTCGTGGTACTTCTGGTTGCTCAACGCCTTGATAGGCGTGGTGTAGAAGCATTTGGTGCCGCGCTGCAGCGCCAGGAACACCGCGAACTCCCCCACCACCGTCTTGCCGGCGCCGGTGGGCGCGGCGACCAGCACGCCCGAGCCGCCCTCGACGTGGCGGCAGGCATCCAACTGGTAGGTGTCCAGGGGAAAGCCGTAGCCGGAGGCGAAGGCTCGCAGCAAGGTTCCGGTGTCGGTGTTCATCGCCGCCAACCTACCGCGCGCCCCTCGAACACCTGGGGACGGTTCTTGAACGTGCGAATCTCGAACGCGCGGGGACGGTTCTTGAACGTGCGAATTTCGAACGCGGAAGAACCGTCCCCCAACGTGCGAAATTCGAACGCCGAAGAACCGTCCCCGGATGTGCGAAGAACTGTCCGGTCAGCCGAGGACGTGCAGCGCGTTCGACACTGCTGCCACCCGCAGCGGGACGTCGCCCAGGGCCTCGCCGTCGCCGCTGCCGATCAGGCCGTCGCCGTCCACCACCACCTCGGACGCCCGGAACCGCTCGATCGCGGGGTGCCGGACGAATCCGCCCGAATACAGCGACGGCAGTAGCCGCAGCAGCGTCGCCCGTCCGACCGGGTGGATCACGGTCACATCGAGCAGTCCGTCGTGGACGTCCGCGCCGGGCGCGGCCCGCATGCCGCCGCCGAAGAACTCGGCGTTGGCTACGAAGATCGCCATCGAATCCAGCTCGCGTGGGGCGCCGTCGACCTTCAGCCGGTACCGCAGCGGACGGAAGGTGCGCAGCTCGGCCAGCGCGCAGACCGCGTAGGCCAGCGGACCGAGCGGCACTCGCAGCGCGGCGGCCCGCAACGCCACCCGGGAGTCGAATCCGCTGGAGACCACGCAGCCCACCCAGCGGGTGGTGCCGTCCGGTTTGGTCACCTGGGCCAGGTCGACCCTGCGGCGGCGGCCCTGGGTCACCGCGACGACGGCGTCCCGGACGCCCAGCGGCAGTCCGAGCCCTCGGCACAGGTCGTTGCCGGTTCCCGCGGGCAGCACGCCCAGTGGCACCGGGGTTCCGGCGCACGCGTTCAGGCCGAGGTGCGCCATGCCGTCGCCACCCATCACCAACAGCACGTCCGCCTCGGCGACCGCCGTGCGACAGGCGGCCTCGGCGTGTTCGGCGTCGGTGGCCTCGACGATCCGCAACGCATCGGACGGCAGCGCGGCGCGCAGGGCGTCGGCGACCTTGGGCAGCAGGCGGCGGGCACGTCCGCGTCCGGCGGTGGGGTTGACGACGAGGTGGACGCGCCGGGCGCCGTCGCTCACGAGGTGGCGAGTTCCGCGGCAGCCTCGCGGCGGGCCTTGCGCTTGTCGTTGGCCCGGCAGATGAACTCGGCGGCCAGGAACAGCAGCGACATCGGAATGGCCAGCGCCAGCATCGAGAACGGATCGGTCGACGGGGTGGCGGCGGCACCGAAGACGAAGGTGCCGAAGATCACGTAGGTGCGCGCCTTGGCCAACTGCTTGCCCTTCACCACCCCGACCAGGTTGGCGCCGACGACCACGACCGGCATCAGGAAGCCGAGCCCGAAGACCAGCATCAGTTGCAGCATGAGTTCGAGGAATTTGTCGATCTCGATCAGGTTGGTGATCGGCACCGACTCGGGTGTGAACGACATCAGCACCGAGATGCCCTGCGGCAGCACCAGGTAGCCGACGGTGACGCCGGCCAGGAACAGCGGCAGCGCGGCAGCGAGGAAGGTGAGCGCCCAGCGCTTCTCCTTGGCCAGCAGCGCCGGAACGATGTAGGCCCAGACCTGGTACAGCCAGATCGGGGAGGCCAGCACGAGTCCGCCGACACCGCAGATCTTCAGTGCCAGCGATAGCGGCGTGGTGACGCCCGAGAGCACCATCTGGGTGCTGAGTTCGGGGTTGGTCTCGCTCAGGATCTCTTTGGCGTACAACCAGGGCTGGGTGAGAAAGCCGTACACCTGGTTGTAGAAGACGGCGATGACGATCATGCCGAGCACGATCCAGATCAGCGAGAAGACGACGCGATAGCGCAACTCACGCAGGTGGTCGCCGAGCGACATCACCCCGTCCGGTGATTTGGGGGGCGGTTTGAGCCACCCGAGGCTGAACCGTCGGGCCACGGTCGATCAGGCCCGCTGGCCCTTGTCCTTCTCATCGGGAACGATCTCGCCCTCGTGCACGATGCCCTCAGGCTCGGCGAGCGGCGCGGCCGGCGGAACCGCGGGCGGGGTGTCGGTCTTCTTCAGCGACGACGTCTCTTCCTTGAATTCACGGATCGCCTTGCCGGCGTTCTTACCCGCATTCGCGAGCCGGCTGCCGCCGAACACGAGCAGGGCGATGATCGCCAGGATGACCCATTCCATACCGCCAGGCAGGCCGAACATGCGCTGTGCTCCTTCGTTGCGAGTAACTCGGCGAGTCTACTCAGTGCTGGGGATCTTGACCTGCGAGACCAGATCGGCGAGTTCTTCCGCCCGCTTACCCAGCATCTGCAGTTCGCTGAACAGATCGGACGCCTTGTGGGCCAGCCAGACCGCGTAGGAACCCACGGTGATCAGCCCTGCCAGGGCAATACCGAGGAAGATCCACACCCACATCATGGAGCGAGACTAACCGATCCCGACCCGAGTTCCGCATACAGCTCCAGAGCTTCGGACGCGGCGGCGCGGGCCGACTCGGCCGCCTCGGGCGGGTCCACGGCGCGTACCTCGGGGCCGAGCCGCAGCAACAGGGAGCGCAGCCAGGCAGGATCGGCGACCAGTAGCTGCACCCGCCAGCCGCGGCGGAACCGCTCCACCGAGCGCACCGGGTAGTACTCGCTGATCCAGTGCGTCCGATCGGTCACCGTCAGCGTGACCAGCGCCGCCTCGGGACGCACCTCGAGCCAGCCGCCGTCGAAGGGCGGCGGTTCGCCCCGATCGGCGACGCCGCCCTCGGCGGGATCGACCGACGCGATCCGGTCCAGCCGGAAGGTGCGCCAGGCGTCCCGGTCGCGACTCCAGCCCTCCAGGTAGACGTAGCCGTCGCGGACGCTCAGCCGGTGCGGCTCGACCACCGGCGTGGTGGTTTCGGCGCGGGTGAACCCGTCGTAGCTGAGCCGCACGGCTTGGCGGACGGCGATCGCGGACGCCAACCGCTCCCGCACGGCGCTTTCGGAGGTGGCGACCGCGAAACCGACCCGGTTGCTCTCCTGTGCGCCGGCGACCTTGGACAGTTTGGCCAGCGCCGAGTCGACCGCCTCACCGGCGGCACCACCGGTGACCTCCCGGACGGCACGCAACGCCACGATCAGGCTGGTCACCTCTTCGATGGTGAACCGCATCGGACGCGACAGGTAGTCGGCGTTGCTGAGGCTGATCCGGCCCTGCTCCTCGACGGCGTCCATGTCGATGTCGATCAGATCGCCCGGCATTCCGCCCGGCAGCCCGACGAACCACAGCACCTCCAGGTCGGCCAGCAGGCGGCGGGGGGTGACGCCGAAGGCCTGCGCGGTGGCGGCCAGGTCGGCGTCCGGGTGGGCCTGCAGGTAGGGCACCAGTGCGAGCAGTCGCGACACCTGGTCCAGCGACGTACTCATCGAGCCACCGCCATCAGCCGGCTGATCACCTGGCGTTGCAGCGCGGCGGGTTCCAGCACCAGCACGGCCGGGCCGTACCCGCACACCTCGGTGACGAACTCGCGATCGCTGGTGTACGGGACGCGCCACGCGGCGAAGCCGGGCGGCAGCGGTGCCGCGTCCGGGAGCGGGACGCCGCGACGCCGCAGGTCGGGCGCCTTGTCGCCGCGGATGGCGACCAC
>NZ_JASGEN010000047.1:0-57585 GCF_047606365.1 Micropruina sp.
CCGGCCAGAGCCCCTACGGCGGTGCCCCGCAAGGTGGTTACGACCCCAATGCCGGCAGCTACGGCCAGGCTCCGTACGGCGGCGCCCCGCAGGGCGGCTACGACCCGAACGCCGGCGGCTACGGCGCCCCGAGCCCGTACGGCGGCGGCTACCAGCCCAACCCGTACGCGCCGTCCGGCCCGGTGCTGGCGACCTGGGGACGGCGCGCCATCGGCGGCCTGATCGACTTCGTCGCCCCGGCGATCGTGGTCAGCATCATCGTCAACATCGTGATGCCGAACGGCGGCTACGGCTCGACCCTGCTGTCCACCCTGCTGGCCGTGGGCTGGTGGGTGTACAACACCGGCTACCGGGTGGCGACGACCGGCTACTCCTTCGGCCACAAGATCGGCAAGGTTCGTGTGGTGATGGAGGACACCGGCCAGACCCCGCCGCAGAACACCGCCATGCTGCGCGCCGTGGCACACCTGCTCGACGAGCTGGTCTGCGCGCTGGGCTTCCTGTTCCCGCTGTGGGACTCCAAGAAGCAGACCTTCGCCGACAAGATCGCCAAGACCGTGGTGATCGACGAGCAGAACGTCCAGCGGTAGTCATCCGCGAACAGCAATGGGCCGCCCCGTCGGGGCGGCCCATTGTTGCTTGTCAGTGGCTAGTTCTCGCCGCGCGGAGTGCGTCCGTCCTGTTCGGAATCCTCGGACGGCTCCGGCTGCGGCGCCCGTCCGATGCCCTCGTCGGTGCCGTATTCACCGTACGGACGCGGCGCGGAACCCGACTCCGCGGTCTGTTCGGACGCCGACTGCGGCGTCACCGGCTGCTCGGTGTTCCCGGGCGTCGGCTGGCCCGGATAGGGCTGGCCGGGGTAGGTCTGGCCCGCCGACGGCTGACCGGCGTACGGGGGCTGCTGGGCCGGGTAGGCCTGCCCCGGGTACTGCGGCGTGACTTGGGCCGGGTACTGCGCACCCTGGCCGGGGTAGCCGGCCTGGCCCTGGCCCGGATACTGCTGCTGGTTCTGCCACGGCTGCGGCGCCGCGTTGCGCGGGTCGAAGGCAGCGGCGCGGGCACCCGGCATGGTGGCCAGCAGTTCCCGGGCCTGCCCGGCCACCTTGTGCTCGCAGAGCAGTTCGTACCGGGCGGCCACCGTCTGGCTGATCGAGTTGAAGTCGCGCTTCCCGCGGGACGCGGCGTAGCCGAGCGCCGAGAAGGCGACGCCGATCACGATGCCGATCAGCAGTGCGCCCGGCAGCAGCACGAACGGGTTGGCCTGGGGCTGCAGGAACCACAGGATGAAGGTCACCATCAGGCCCGTCGACAAGCCGCTCTGCAGGCCGCGGAGCAGCACGGTGCCCCAGTTGCGGCGTCCGGTCACCCGCTCCACCGATTTCAGGTCGGTGCCGACGATCGCGATGTTCTGCACCGCGAATTTGGCGTCGGCAAGGAAGTCGACCGCCGCCTGTGCCTGCACGTAGCTGTCGTAGACGCCCACCGACTGTGGGTATTCCAGTTCGAACAGCGAACTGAGTCGGGCATTGGGCTGGGTCATCGGGTTCCTTCCGTCAGCCGACAGGGGTGAGGTTCAGCGTCCGGCCGGCAAGGGAGCGCTTGCGCGCCGCAATCGTCCGGGCCAACTCGGTCAGGGCGCGAGCACTCGGCTTCGAGCCGTCCGCCACCACCACCGGGAATCCGTCGTCGCCGCCGACTCGCACGGCGGGGTCGAGCGGCACCTCGGCCAGCAGCGGAATGTCGTAGCCCAGCCGGGTGGTCAAGGTGTTGGCCACCTCGGCACCGCCGCCGCTGCCGAAGACGTCCACCCGATGGGTGTCGCCGCAATGGGGGCATTCGACGTCGAGGTAGCTCATGTTCTCGACGACGCCGATCACCTTCTGCTCGAGCATGGACGCCATCGTGCCGGCCCGCTCGGCCACCTCGGCGGCGGCCTGCTGCGGCGTGGTCACCACCAGCACCTCGGCGTTCGGCAGCTTCTGGCCCAGCGACAGCGCCACATCACCGGTGCCGGGCGGCAGGTCGAGCAGCAGGAAGTCCAGATCGCCCCAGAACACGTCCGAGAGCAGCTGATGCAGGGCACGGTCGAGGATCGGTCCACGCCAGGCGATCACCTGGTCGCGGCTGGCCTTCAGCATGCCCATCGAGATCACCTTCAGGCCCATCGTCGGCACCGGCAGGATCATGCCGTCCAGCGACGTGGGCGAGGTGTCGGCGACACCGAGCATCTGCGGAATGGAGTGGCCGTAGATGTCGGCGTCCAGCACGCCCACCGATTTGCCCTGCTCGGCCAGTGCCATCGCCAGGTTCACCGTGACCGACGACTTGCCGACGCCGCCCTTGCCGGAGGCGACCAGGATCACCTGGGTGAGGTTGTTGGCCTCCGCGAACGGGATGGCGCGCTCGGCGATGCCCCCGCGCAGCTGGCGCTTCATCTCGGCGCGCTGCTCGTCGGTCATCGCACCCAGCGTCAGGTTAATGCCGCCCACCCCCGGCACGGAGGTGACCGCCGCGGTGACGTCGTGCTCGATGGTGCTCCGCAGCGGGCAGCTCGCGATCGTCAGCAGCACGGTGAGCGAGACCACGTCATCGTCGTCGATGGTCAGCGATTCCACCATGCCCAGCTCGGTGATCGGGCGCTTGATCTCGGGGTCCACCACCCCGGTCAGCGCCTCCTGGACAGCGACGAGCAGTTCGTTATCGGGCATATCCGAACCCTACTCCGGGCAGCGCGGACGACCGCCGGGTATCGCGCTCGGCGTAGTCGGGACTGCGGGCTACCGGTTCGGACGGGTCGGCGGGCGGCCGCCGTCCTTGCCGGACGGCCGGGAGCCGGTGTCGCCGGCGTCCTCACCCTTGTCGAGTTCCTCGAGCAGATCGCGCAGCTCGCCGCGGATGAAGTCGCGGGTGGCCAGGTCACCGATCCGCATCCGCAGCGCGGCGATCTCGCGGGCCAGGAAGTCGGTGTCGGCGCGGGCCTGGGCGGCGACCTCGCGGTCGTGTTCCAGGCTGACCCGCTCACGAGCCTCCTGCCGGTTCTGCGCCAGCAGGATCAGCGGGGCGGCGTAGGACGCCTGCAGCGACAGCAGCAGGGTCAGGAAGATGAACGGGAACGGGTCGATCCGCCAGTCTCCGGTGGCGATCACGTTCCAGCCGATCCAGGCGACGATCAGCACCGTCATCCAGATCAGGAAGCTGGCGGTGCCCATGAACCGGGCGAAGCCCTCGGCGAAGCTGCCGAACACCTCGGCGTCCATCCGTACCCGGGGCAGCCAGCGCCGCTCCCGTCCGGGCGTGTTGAGCCGATCACTGGTGGACACCGGTCACCCCCTGCCGCAGCTGGTCCAGCTGAATCCCGCGCCAGTCGTTGGGCAGGATGTGGTCGAGCACGTCGTCCACGGTGACCGCACCCAGCAACCGGCCGTCGGCGTCCACCACCGGGGCACAGACCAGGTCGTAGGTGGCGAAGTAGCGCGACACCACCGCGACGTCGGAGTCCGGCGTGAGGGGCGTGATGCCCTTGTCCACCAGGGACGCCGCCAGCGTGGAGGGAGGTTCGCGCAGCAACCGCTGAATGTGCACCCCACCCAGATAGCGGCCGGTCGGGGTGTCCAGCGGCGTCCGGCAGATGAACGCCAGGCAGGCCAGCGCCGGGGTCAGCTCTTCGTTGCGCATCATCGCCAGCGCGTCGGCGACCGTGGCGTCAGCCGGCAGGATCACCGGCTCGGGCGTCATCAGACCACCGGCGGTGGCAGCGTCGTAGCTGAGCAGCGAACGGACGTCCTCGGCCTCTTCGGGCTCCATCCGTTCCAGGATGTCCTCGGCGACGTCGGGCGCCAGTTCGGCGATCAGGTCGGCCGCGTCGTCGGGGTCCATCTCTTCCAGCACGTCGGCGGCCCGGTCGGCCTCCAGCGACTGGATCACCTCGACCTGCTCGTCCTCGGGCAGCTCCTCCAGCGCCTCGGCCAGCAGCTCGTCGTCCATCGCCCTGACCACCTCGGCGCGGCGCTGCGGATCCATGTCATGCAGCTCGCGGGCCACGTCGGCCGGCTTCATCTCCTGCAGTTCGGCCAGCAACTGCTCGGCGCCGCCGCCCGGGATCAGGGTGAAGTCGGGCACTTCGTCCCAGGGCACGATGGTGATGTGCGGCTTGGCGAACGGACGCCGGCGCACCTGATCGCGCAGGGCGACCTCGCTGAGTTCCCAGTCCCGCTGCCGGGCCTGCCGGATGGCCAGGTCGTAGAGGGTGAACGGTTGCGGATTGCCGCGCCGGAACACGGTCCGGTCGAACAGATCCTCGATGGCCAGGTTCTCCTGCTCGCGCGGCTCGAACCGGCGGGTGTTCACCACGCCCGAGATGATCACCTGGTTGGCGTCGATCGAATGCACCCGCTCCATCGGGAAGAAGATCCGGCGCAGCGCGAAGAGCTCGATGACCAGGCCCTTGACCCGCGGCGCCCGTTTACCGGGGCGGTTCTGCAGCACCACATCGCGCACCTTGCCCACCTGGTCGCCACTGGCGTCCAGCATCGGCAGTCCCTTGATCCGGGACACGAAGATCGACGAGCTGGTCACCCTGGGAGGTTAGCGCCTCACCCCCGCTGCGGCCGACCCTCGGACGCCGCTTCCCGCGATGTCGACGAGTCGGTGCGACTCAGGTGGCCTCGGCGTCGAAGGGTGGCAGCGGACGCTCAGCCGCGGGCAGCTCCGGTTCGGCCTCGGGCACCGGGTCCGGGCCGGCGGCGATCGCGTCGTCCAGGCTGGTCCTGGCGCCCCGCATCTCGGCCGCCACCGAATCGAGTTCGGCGGTGGCGTCCGGGCCCAGATGCTTGGCGACGAACGCCTTCGGGTTCAGGTCGGAGAGCTGCAGATTCGCGTACTCGGGCCCCAGTTCCTCGCGCAACCGACCCTGGGCGTCGTTGGCGATACGCCGCACGTAGTGCAGCACCCGGGCGGTTTTGCGGGCCAGTTCGGGCAGCTTCTCGGGCCCGAACAGGACGATGGCCAACACGAGCAGCAGAACAATCTCGCTCGCGTTGAAATCCATGGCTCACAGGGTAGTGCGAACTGCCCGCACGACCATTCCCGGGTCATGAGTGCTGATCATCGCTGGTCGAGCTTGTCGCGACCCGGTGCCGGCGAGGTCTCGACAAGCTCCGCCAACGATGGTTGCGCTCTCAGAGACCGGCGGCGTCCAGGATCGCCACGAAGGTGGCCTGCTGTTCGGCCGAGGCCGACAGCAACGGGGCGCGCAGCACAGCCGGGTGGAAGCCACGGGCCTCGAGGCCGGCCTTCACCAGCATGCAGCCCTGGGTGGCGAACACCCCGGTGAACACCGGCAGCAGCGCGGCGTTGTCGGCGATGGCGCCGGCCAGGTCACCGGCCAGGAACTTCTCGATCATCGCCTTCGCGCGGGCACCGGTGAAGTGCGTCGAGGTGCCGACCACGCCGACCCCGCCGACGGCCAGCAGCGGCAGGGTGAGGGCGTCGTCGCCGGAGTAGTAGTGCAGGCCGGTCGCGGCGATCACGGCGGCAGAGGCGACCAGGTCACCCTTGGCGTCCTTGACCGCGACGATCCGAGGGTGGGCGGCCAACTCGATCAGGGTGGCGGTCTGGATCGGGACGCCGGCCCGGTGCGGAATGTCGTACAGCATCACCGGCAGCTCGGTGGCGTCCGCGACAGCGCGGAAGTGGGCGGCGATCGCGTCCTGCGGGGGCTTGGAGTAGTACGGGGTCACCACCAGCAGACCGGACGCCCCGGCGTCGGCGGCCTGCCGGGCCAGTTCGATGGTGTGCCGGGTGTTGTTGGTGCCGATGCCGGCGACCACCTGGGCGCGGTCACCGATCTCGTCCACCACGGCGGCGACCAGTTCGGCCTTCTCGGCATCGGTGGTGGTCGGCGATTCACCGGTGGTGCCGTTGATCACCAGGGCGTCGTTGTGCTGCACATCCACCAGGTGGGCGGCGAGCTTTCGGGCCTCTGCCAGGTCGACCGTGCCGTCCGGGCGGAACGGGGTGACCATCGCGGTGAGCAGGCGGCCGAAGACAGGCTGGGACATGGCCGCAGTGTAACGGCGTCCCACCCGGCACGCCCGTACCCGCACCTCTCGGCGACGCTTCGATAGGCTGACCCTGTGAGTCCTGCATCGCGCTCAGCCAAGGCTGCCACCCCGTCTCCGTCCTGGGCATTCTCGGAGTCGTTCGTTCCCGACGACGACACCATGCGGCTGGCCCGCGCCGCGAGCCGCCAACTGGCCCTGACACCGGCCAGCCAGGGCGTCACGTCGGCGCTCACCTTCTTCGCCCGGCTGATCAACGCACGCGCCGTGGTCGAGATCGGCACCGGCGCCGGCGTTTCGGGTCTGGCCCTGCTGCGTGGCATGGCCTCCGACGGCATCCTCACCTCGATCGACCTGGAGACCGAGCATCAGGTGGCCGCGCGGCAGATCTTCGCCGCCGAAGGCGTCCCGCCCCGGCGCGCCCGGCTGATCGCCGGTTCGGCGCTCAACGTGCTGCCCAAGCTGAGTGACGGCGCCTACGACATGGTGGTCGTCGACGGCGACCCGCTGGAGTTCGTCGAATACGTCGACCAGTCGCAGCGGCTGCTCCGCAGCGGCGGCCTGCTGGTGCTACATCACGCCCTGTGGAAGGGCCTGCTCGCGGAGGAGTCCAACGAGGACGACGAGACCCTGATCATTCGCGAAGCGCTGCAGGCCGTGCACGACATGGAGGACTTCACCGCCACCCTGCTGCCGGTCGGCGACGGCCTCCTGGTCGCCGTCAAGGCCTGACCCTCCTCCCTGCCGACCACCCCGGCCGCCCGGCCGTCCGGCACCTCAAGCCCTCCCTAACTATCTCTGCCCTCCCGCATGTGGGAGGGCAGAACTAGTTAGGGAGGGCTTTGTGCGTCGCGGGAGCCGCCCGGACGCCGGAACGGCCGGCCCGGGGTTCCGGGCCGGCCGTCGGGCACTGCTGGGAGTTGGTTACGGGCTGGGGATCGGGAAGCTCTTCGGCACCACGGTCAGGCCGTCCTCGACGAAGAAGCCGCGCGCCTTGTCGTGCTCGGGGTCGACGCCGATCTCGACGCCGTCCGGCACATGCACGTTCTTGTCCAGGATGGCCCGCCGGACGACCGCGTTGCGACCGATCCGGCACCCCGGGAAGATGATCGACTCTTCGACCTTGGCCCACTTGTCGACGACCACGTTCGGCGACAGCACCGAGCGGTCGACGTCGCCGCCCGAGATGATGCAGCCGGCGCTGACGATCGAGTCCTCGGCGTTGCCGCGCAGGGTGAACTTGGCGCCCGGAGCCTGTACCTGCTCGGTGAACATCGGCCACTTGCGGTTGTACAGGTTGAAGTCCGGGTCGACCGAGATCAGGTCCATGTGGGCGGCGTGGTAGGCCTGGATGGTTCCTACGTCGCGCCAGTAGTTGAGGTCGCGTTCGGTGGCACCCGGAACCGCGTTGCGGGTGAAGTCGTACACCCCGGCGCGGCCGCCATTGACGAAGTCGGGGACGATGTTGCCGCCCATGTCGTGCTTGGTGTCGGCGTTGGCGTCATCGTTGAGGGCTTCGACGAAGGCCTTGCGGGTGAAGATGTAGTTGCCCATCGAGGCGAACGACTCGTCCGGGCTGTCCGGCAGGCCGGGCGGGTCGGCCGGCTTCTCCAGGAAGCTCTTGATCTTGGAGTTCTCGTCGGCGTCGATCACACCGAAGGCGGTCGCCTCGGAACGCGGCACCCGGATGCCTGCGACGGTGCAGTCCAGGCCGGAGTTGATGTGCGCCTGCAGCATCTGCGAGACGTCCATCCGGTAGATGTTGTCCGCGCCGAACACCACCACGTAGTCGGGATCTTCGTCGTTGATCAGGTTCATCGACTGGTAGATGGCGTCCGCGCTGCCCTGGAACCACTGCTTGCCGGTGCGCTGCTGCGCCGGCACCGAGGTCACATAGCTGCCCAGCATCGGCGACAGCCGCCAGGTGACGGCGATGTGCCGGTCGAGGGAGTGCGACTTGTACTGGGTCAGCACACAGATCTTGGTCAGGTCGGAGTTGACGAGGTTGGAGAGGACGAAGTCGATCAGCCGGTAGGTGCCACCGAAGGGCACTGCGGGTTTGGCTCGATCGGCCGTGAGTGGCATCAGGCGCTTGCCCTCACCGCCCGCCAGGACGATGGAGAGAACGGTCGGGTTGCTCATGATCCGAACATAGAGCCCCCCGCAGCTATGGGACAGTCCCACGGAGGAAATTCTCAGGCGAGTCGCGCGGCCGCGGCGTCCGGACCGAGGAATATTCGGCGCTCGAATGTCCCGGCACCGGCTCAGCCCCTCCCGTGGTGCGGGCTCGGTGTGCAACGATCCCTGCATGTCACTGCGTGTATCCATCCTCACTCGTGAGTATCCGCCGCACATCTACGGGGGCGCCGGCGTCCATGTCGGTCAGCTGGTCCCGCAACTACGCAAGTTCACCGAGTCCGTCGACGTCCAATGCATGGGAGAGCCGCGCGACGGTGCGACGGCGCATGCCGAGGACTACCCGGCCGGTGCCAACGCAGCCCTGCGCGTCCTGGGCGCCGACGTCTCGATGGCGGCCGCCATCCCCGAGGTCGACGTCATCCATTCGCACACCTGGTACGCCCAGTTCGCCGGTATCGTCGCCGGCCACTTCCAGGACGTGCCGCACGTCGTCACCGCGCATTCGCTGGAGCCCGACCGGCCCTGGAAGGTCGAGCAGCTGGGCGGTGGATACCGGGTCAGCTCGTGGATCGAGAAGACCGCCTTCACCCAGGCCGACGCCGTGATCGCGGTCTCGGCGGCGATGATCACCAACATCACCAACGCCTACCCGTCGATCGATCCGGCCCGCATCCATGTGGTCAAGAACGGCATCGATCCCGAAGAGTTCAAGCCGGACGCCAACACCGACGTGATCGACTCCCTCGGCGTCGATCGCGACAAGCCGATCGTCACCTTCGTCGGCCGGATCACCCGCCAGAAGGGCCTGATCCACCTCGTTCGGGCCGCTCAGCAGTTCGACCCTGATACCCAGGTGCTGCTGCTCGCCGGCGCCCCTGACACCCCGGAGATCGCGGCCGAGTTCGACGGCGCGTTCGCCGAGCTGAACAAGACCCGCAGCGGCGTGAAGTGGGTGCAGGAGATGCTGCCCCGGGCCGCGGTGCGCCAGGTGCTGACCCATTCCACGCTGTTCGCCTGCCCCTCGATCTACGAGCCGCTGGGCATCGTGAACCTGGAGGCGATGGCCTGTGAGATCCCGGTGGTGGCCTCGGCCGTCGGCGGCATCCCCGAGGTGGTCGTCGACGGCGAGACCGGCCTGCTGGTGCCCTACGACCCGGCCCAGGCCGGCGACCCCGAGTTCGTGAAGGGCTTCGAGGCGAAGTTCGCCGAGAACGTCAACACGCTCACTCGCGACCGTGACCGGGCGCGCCAGATGGGCCTGGCCGGACGCCAGCGCTGCATCGACGAGTTCAGCTGGGAGAAGATCGCCCAGGAGACCGTGGAGGTCTACGAGAAGGCGATCGCCACCCACAACAGCTGACAGCTGTTCCGACACGACGAAGGCCCCCGGAAGATCCGGGGGCCTTTCGTCATTGGCTTGGAAAAGCGGCGCGCTCAGGCAGGGTTGACGACACCCGTCAGTGCTTCGAGGAGCTCGGCCGCCTCGGCCGCGTTCATCTCGATGACCAAACGTCCGCCGCCCTCAGCCGGGATTCGCATGGCGATCACGCGCCCTTCCTTGGCCACCTCGATGGGCCCGTCACCGGTCCGCGGCTTCATTGCTGCCATTGCTCACCCTCGTTCTAGTTGGGGACTTACGGGGCCATTATTCCAGAACCCCGTCGCGGTTGCCCGGAAGCGACCCTGGCCTGCTCGCCGATCGCCGGCAACGGATCGGTCCGGACGGCTGCTCGACCCGCGTCCGGGCGCGGTCAGCGCCGCTGGTCGTTCTCGCCCGCCGGACGGAAGAACGCGGGGCGCTCATCGTCGGAGCCGACCGGTACCTGCGGCGCCGCAGGATCGGGATCGGTGTCGGCGCGGGGTGTCGGAGGTTCTGTCTCAGGGTTTGACACGACCGTCTCAGCCGGGGTGAACCCGGGAGCCGCGGTCGTGGTCTCGGCACCGACGGGCGGGACGTCCGGCGCCAGCGGGGGCAGGTACGTCCGGGAGGGTGCCGCGTCGAGTTGCCGGGCCAGCCGGTCGAGCAGGCCGTCCACCTGGTCCATCGAGTAGCCGCGCGGGACGACCGCGAACCGCAGGGCGCGCAGGTCGTCACCGGTGACCACCCCGGTCGGCACATGCGGACGCGGCGTGTCGGTCACCGTCCCGGGCAGTTCACCGAGCCGTCCGGACGCCGCCACGGCCGCCAGGCCGAGCACCGCCACGGCGATCATCCACAACACCCATTCCATGTCATGCCTCCGGTCAGGTTCCGTTGCCGGTCGCGCCCGCGCCGGTCACCCAGCGGATCGCCTCGTCGACGTTGTCAGTGACCATCACCAGGTCGAGATCCACCTCGGAGACGTACCCGCCGGCCAGCACCGAGGAGCGGATCCAGTCCAGCAGCGGCTGCCAGAACTCGGTGCCGAACAACACGATCGGGAACGAGGTGACCTTGCGGGTCTGCACCAGGGTCAGCGCCTCGAACAACTCGTCGAAGGTGCCGAATCCGCCCGGCATCACGATGAACCCCTTGGAGTATTTGAGGAACATCACCTTGCGGGCGAAGAAGTAGCGGAAGTTGATGCCGAGGGTGACGTGCTTGTTCAGCGACTGCTCGAACGGCAGCTCGATGCCGAGTCCGACCGACACCCCACCGGCCTGCGCGGCACCCTTGTTGACCGCCTCCATGATGCCCGGGCCGCCGCCGGTGATCGCGGTGTAGCCGGCGTGGGCCAGGCCGCGTCCGATCTCGACCCCGGCCTGCCAGACCGGGCTGGCCTTCGGCGTCCGCGCTGAGCCGAAGACGCCGATCGCCGGACCGAGTTCGGCAAGGGTGCTGAAGCCCTCGACGAACTCCGCCTGAATGCGCAGGATGCGCCATTGGTCGCTGTGGATCCAGCCCGCGTCGTCCTTGCCCGCCAGCAGCCGCTGGTCGGTGGTGGTCGGTTGAACCTGCCCCTCTCGCCGGATCACCGGGCCCTGGGTGCGCGTGCGCTTGCTCACGCCCGCCAGCGTAGTGGCGGCGCTTCGTCAGCGGCCCCAGGAGTCCATCGCGTCTGTGTTCAAGGCCCGGCCCAGAGCCGCGACCCGGGCCTGATCGGGCAACAGATAGCTCAGGCCGGCCTCAGTCACGCCCCCGCCGGCGGTCGGCAGCTTGATCGTCTCGGGACGCTGCTGAGTGGCCCGCAGCCGCACGTCCACGAAGAGTTCGACCATGGCACGGGCGTCCAGTCCCGAGTCCACCACGATGTCGCCGGCCAGTTGATCGAGCACCGCCTTCACCGTTCCCGGGTTGAGCAGCGCCTTGCTAGTGAGCAGCCGCTCGACGATGCCCTGCAGGACCAGCCGCTGGCTCTCCTCACGATCGATACCGCCGATCTTGGTGTCGTCGTCCTGACGGACGAAGGCCAGCGCGCCCGGACCGGTGAGGGTGATCGGGCCGCGGACGAAGGTGTAGTCACCGGTGGTTGCCTGGACCGGGTTGTTGACCGGGACCCCTCCCAGCATGTCGATCAGCCGGGACATGCCCTCCAGCCGGGTGAGTGCGACGTGGTCGATCCGGATGCCGAGCAGACTCTCCACGGACTGGACGACCGACGCGGGCCCGCCGTCGGTGTAACAGCGGCTCAGCCGCTGACTGCTGCCGTCGGCGGAGGTCACCATCAGGTTGCGCGGCAACGAGACGACATCCACCCGCCGGCGGGTGCTGTCGATGTGCACCACCAGCAGCACGGTGGCGGAGGCTCGTGGCTGCTGCCCGTCGTTGCCGACCAGCAGCAGGTTGAGCGACCCCGGCACACCGGGGCTGGCAGCCGCATCCCGCGCGGGCAGCAGCGACGGACTGCGGTGGATGCCGGAGGCCGACAGCCAGAGCGAGCCGACGGCCGCACCCGCGACGATGACGACGGCGAGAAGGCACGCGAGCACACCCGTGCTCACGCGCAGGAACATCCGGACGCCGCGGTTGCGCGGGCGCGTCCGGGAATAGGCAAGTAGGTCGCTGATGGTCCGATCCCCCCGGTCGGCTCATTCACAGATGCCGCGGCTCCCTCCCGAAGAACCGTCGGCGAGAGGCCAGCGTACATGGCGCCGGCTCGCTGACCGGCGACTACCGGCCGATCGGGGAATCTGCGCTCAACTGAGCCAGCGCAGCACCGCGTCGTGGCAGGTGACCAGGTCGGCGACCGGGCAGAACTCGTCGTCGGCGTGCGCCTTGGACGGGTCGCCGGGCCCGAAGTTGACCGCCGGGATGCCGAGGGCGGAGAACCGGGCGACATCGGTCCAGCCGAATTTGGCGGACGGGTCGCCGCCGACGGCGGCCAGGAAGGCAGCCGCGGCCGGACGGTCCAGGCCGGGACGGGCGCCCGCCGCGGCATCGGTGAAGGTCAGTTCGTAGCCGGCCAGGATGTCGCGGCAGTACTGCTGCGCCTCATCGACGCTGCGATGCGGCGCGAACCGGTAGTTGACCGTGATCGTGCAACGGTCGGGGATCACGTTGCCGGCGATGCCGCCCTCGATGGCGACCGCGTTGAGCCCCTCGTGGTAGCGCAGCCCGTCGACCTCGGGTTGTTCGGGGACGTGCGCGGCGAGTCGGGCCAGCACGTCGGCCGCGTCGTGAATGGCGTTGTGCCCCATCCAGGCGCGGGCCGAATGGGCGGCGCGTCCGGTGGTGGTGACGGTGAACCGCAGCGTGCCCTGACAACCGCCCTCGACGCGGGCGCTGGTCGGCTCCATCAGGACGGCGAAGTCGCCGGCCAGCATCTCGGGACGGGTGGCGGCGATCCGGGTCAGCGAGTTGGCCGCCGATTCGACCTCTTCGTGGTCGTAGAAGATCCAGGTCAGATCACTGGACGGGGCCTCGAGGGCGACTGCGGCGGCCAGCATGACCGCGACGCCGCCCTTCATGTCGCAGGTGCCGCGGCCGTAGATCAGGTCACCCTCGCGCCGGGACGGCAGATTGCCGGCGAGCGGGACGGTGTCGAGGTGTCCCGCGATAACGATCCGCTCGGGCCGGCCGAGCGCCGTCCGGGCGATTACGGTATCGCCGTCGCGCAGCACGCTCAGGTGCGCGCAGCCGCGCAGTTCTCGTTCGATCTGGTCGGCGAGTTCGCGCTCGTTCCCGCTGACCGATTCGATGTCGACGATCGCACGGAACAGCGCGACCAGGTCGCCGCGGGCATCGAGGGTCATGGCCTGAGCGTAGCGAGGGCGGCCGACATTTCTCGCTCGGCCCTGTCGGAGGGCCCCGCTAGGCTTGCCGCCATGACCGACACCCGCTCAGCCTGGGGCTGGGGCCTGGCCTCCATCCACTCCTCCGGACAGGTTCTCGACACCTGGTTCCCCGACCCTCAGCTCGGCTCCCCCACCAGCGCCACCGCCCCGGAACAGCTGGCGGCGGCGCAGACCGACGATGCCGAGCGTGGCGTCCGCACCGAGGCCGTGCTGGTCGAGATCGACCTGGACGCCGCCCCGGCGTCCACCCCGGACGCCTACCTGCGACTGCACCTGCTGAGCGCCCGCCTGGTCCGGCCCCGTGAGTTGAATCTGGACGGCATCTTCGGCGCCCTGCCCAACGTGGTCTGGACCTCGGCCGGCCCCTGTGCGGTGGAGGGTTTCGAGCAGGTACGGGCCGCGCTGCGCCTCGGCCGGGGCCAGCTCACCGTCTTCGGTGTCGACAAATTCCCTCGAATGGTCGACTACGTGGTGCCGTCCGGGGTACGGATCGCGGACGCCGACCGGGTGCGGCTGGGTGCGCATCTGGCGTCCGGTACGACGGTGATGCACGAGGGGTTCGTGAACTTCAACGCCGGCACGCTCGGCGCCTCGATGGTCGAGGGCCGGATCTCGGCCGGCGTGATCGTCGGCGACGGCAGCGACATCGGCGGCGGGGCGTCCATCATGGGCACGCTGTCAGGCGGCGGCAAAGAGATGGTGACGATCGGCGAACGCTGCCTGCTGGGCGCCGAGTCGGGGCTGGGCATCTCGCTCGGCGACGACTGCACCATCGAGGCCGGCCTGTACGTGACCGCCGGCACCAAGGTCACTTTGCCCGACGGCGCCGTGGTCAAGGCGCGCGAGTTGTCCGGGCAGTCGGGCCTGCTGTTCCTGCGCAATTCACTGACCGGCGCCGTCCAGGTGCGCCCGAAGGCCGGCAGCACTTTCGAGTTGAACGCCGCTCTGCACGCGAACTGATGCGCCCCCGCTGGTCTCGCATCGCCCTGGTGGCGATCGCCCTGCTGGCGATCGTCGGCGGCGTGCTGTGGGGCGGTGCGGTGATCTGGTCGAACGCGACCAAACAGCCGCTGCCGATGGACGACCAGTGCCGGGCGAGTGCGGACGGCGCGAACGTCACGCTGACACCCGAGCAGGCGGTGAACGCCACGATCATCACCTCGGTGGCGCTGAGTCGCGACCTGCCCGCCCGGGCGGTCACGATCGCGCTCGCCACCGCCTATCAGGAGTCGGGGATTCGCAACCTCGACTACGGCCACGCCGACTCGATCGGACTGTTCCAGCAGCGACCCAGTAAGGGCTGGGGCACGGTGAAGCAGATCATGGATCCGTACTACTCCGCCGGCAAGTTCTACGATGCCCTGGTCCGGGTCAAGAACTGGCGCACCGGCGACGTCAACGATGTGGCGCAGGCGGTGCAGCGTTCCGGCCATCCCGATGCCTACCGCAAGCACGTCAGCAAGGCGCGGGTGCTGTCCACCGTGCTCACCGGGAACACTCCGGGCGGGTTCAGTTGCACCCTCGACAAGCCGGGCAAGGCCGATCCTGCCGGCACCGCCGCCGTGCTCCGCAAGGCGCTGAAGTCGAAGGTCGAGGTCCGCGCCACCGACGCCAACGTCGTGGTGGCCGCCAGCAGCGAGAACGTCGCCTGGGCGTCGGCGAACCTGGCGATCGCCCATGTCGGTCAGTTCGGCGTGGCCCGGGTCAGCGTCGGCGGCAGCGATTGGGTGCACAGCTCACGCACCCTGGCGTCCTGGTCGGGAATCGGCGGCGGACGCAGCGTGACTATCGGCTTCAAGGCCTAGCCAGCTGCCGGTCGAGCCCTACCGCTGGTCGAGCTTGTCGAGACCCATGCCGTCGCCACAACGGACTCCCCACGCTCCACCGTCATCCCGGGCTCGCCCCGGGATCTCCCTCCCGGTCCCCAGCGCGAGACCTCAGCCGGCAGTGAGGCGCGCCGCCGCGGTCGCGATCCGCTCGTCGGTGGCCGTCAGCCCGACCCGAACGAAGTCGCCCGACTCAGGCCCATAGAAGTCACCCGGCGCGACCAGGATGCCGCGCTCGGCGAGCCAATCGACGCTGGCCCGGCCGTTCTCATCGCGGGTGCACCACAGGTAGAGCGAACCCTCCGAGTGCACCACCCGGAAACCGGACGCCTCCAGCGCCGGCCGCAGCAGCGCCCGCCGCCGCAGGTACCGCTCCCGCTGCTCGACGACATGGCCGTGGTCACCGAGCAGCGCGACCATCGCCGCCTGCACGGGTGCCGGCACGATGCCGCCGGCGTGCTTGCGAAGTTCGCGCAGTCCGCTGACCAGCTCGGCGTCCCCGGCCAGGAAGCCGGCTCGATAGCCCGCCACGTTGGAGCGCTTGGACAGCGAGTGCACGGCCAGCAACCCGTCCAGCGAACCTTGGTTCACGTCCGGATGCAGCACCGAGATCGGCTCGGCGTCCCAGCCGAACTCGCCGTAACACTCGTCGGAGGCCAGCACGGCCCCGCGTTCGCGGCAGTACCGCACCCAGGCGGCCAGTTGGTCGGCCGACAGGATCTCGCCGTGCGGGTTGGCCGGCGAGTTGATCCAGACCAGACCGGGCCGCAGATCGGCGATCTGCCCTGGGTCGTCGCAGGGCACCACTTCGGCGCCGACGAGCCGTCCGCCCACCTCGTAGGTCGGGTAGGCGATCCGCGGAATGACGATGCTGTCGCCGGCACCGAGACCGAGCAGATGCGGCAACACGGCCACGATCTCCTTGGTGCCGATGACCGGCAGCACCCCCTCGTCCGCGATCGGCAGGCTCTGCCAACGGTCGGCGAGATAGCCGCGGATCGCGGCCCGCAGCGCCGGCGTCCCCCACACCGTGGGATACCCCGGGGCATCGGACGCCTCAGCGAGCGCTCGACGGCCCACCTCAGGAGTGGGGTCGACGGGCGTGCCGACCGAAAGGTCGACGATCCCGTCGGGGTGCGCCAGGGCGCGGGCCTTGGCGCCCGCCAACGAATCCCAGGGGAAGTCCGGCAGGCTGCGGTCGCGGAGCTTCACTCGCCCTGCGGCGGCAGCGCGGTCACGACCGGATGATCGGCGTCGATGGGGCCCATCTTCGCCGCGCCACCCGGGGATCCCACGGTGTCGAAGAACTGCACGTTGACGTCGTAGAAGACCTTCTGGTCTGACGGGACGTCGTCCTCGTAGTAGATGGCCTCCACCGGGCAGACCGGCTCACAGGCGCCACAGTCGACACACTCGTCCGGTTGGATGTACAACATTCGGTTGCCCTCGTAGATGCAATCCACGGGACATTCCTCCACGCAAGCCAGGTCTTTCACATCGACACAGGGCTGCGTGATGATGTACGTCATCTCGATCCTCTCCGAACCTCGTTGAATCGTGGAACACTCTAGCGTGCACGACTGGGAACAGAGAGGGTGCCCATGGACGCTTTGGACCGTCTGAGACCCCCGCTCCGGCCCGGCGAACGGGTCAGTTTGCGGCTCACCGAGCCCGCGACGGACCTGATCGGATTCGTGCTCTCGGTGAACCCGCTCACCCTCGAGGACCGGCACGGCCGCTCGCATGTGGTGACGCCGGGAACGGTGCTGGCAGCCCGGCGAGTGACGGTGTCGCTGGGACGCGATCCGCGCTCGGCACCCAGAGTGTTGCTGGACGAGCTGGCCCTGCGCGCCCGGGTTGCCGGCGAGCCGGAGTTGCACCGGATCAGCGACCTATTGGCCGGACGTCCCGCACCCGCCGAGGTGTTCGCCGGACGCGGCGAATGGTCGGACGGCGACCTGCGAGCCCGCGTCGAGGGCGAGTGGCTGACCACGAACGTCACCGATCCTGAACTGCTGGTCGCACTCGCCTGGTGGGCCACCCGGCAGAACGCCCGCAGCATCCAGGTGCGCCGCTGAACTTCGCGCCCGTTGGTCAAGCCTGCCGGGGCCAGGTGAGACGCGGGGACGGTGGGACGCGGGGACGGTTCTTTTCGTTCCACTTCTGGCACGCGGGGACGGTTCTTTTCGTTCCACTCCTGGAACGCGGGGGACGGTTCTTTCGTTCCACTTCCGGGCAACGTGGACCGAGGGGACGGTTCTCTTGGTTCCACTTTGGCCGAACTCGCCAGGTGCCTCGTGCGCCGCCGATCTGGAGTCACTCGTCCGACGGAAGAAGGAGGCTCTGGCTGCCGTTGGTCGGACTTGCTCGACGTGTCGTGCGCTGACTGGCTGAAGCTCCTCGTCCTGGTGGACGCCAGGATCTCCGTCGACCGGACGACACTTGCACCGGGACAGCCGGGCGAGCGACGGTGCATCACCTCGGCCGCGGGCGAGCGACGGCGCGGCGGCGATCTCGACATCGGTGACCGGTGGCGGGAAACATGTGCCGATCTCGTGTTGCAACCCGAAATCCGAGAGGTTTCCCGAAATCAGTGAGCGATCTCGACATCGGTACACCCCAAATCTGTGTGCCGGTTTGCTCAGTCGGCCACCCAGTGGCCGTTGGTCGAGCTTGTCGAGACCCCCTCCGGCAGTGATTTCCGCAAGCAGATCTCCACGAAAAGGTGTTGTCACAGTGTTGTCAGAAGCCACCCTGGTGTTGTCAGTTCCAGAAACATGCCTGCCGCGGAAACTTGCCCACGAAAAGTGTCAGACCCGGCTTCTATCGTGGTCGTCATGAATCGCATCACCGGTGTGGCTACGGGATTTATCCCTGATCGGCTGGTGAACGGTTTTGTCAGTGGCGACGTTTAGGGTCAACGGTATGAGCATCGATGTAGAGCCAGGGACGGCGGTGGCGGATTTCGCCACCGTGGTGGCCGGCCTGCTCGATGACCTCGACTATGATGACGTGACGCTACTGACAGATCGGAAACAGCTTGACCTGGTTGCTGACCTGCTCACGGTGCAGTCACGGCTGTCAGGTGTGGTGCACACCGTGCTCGGCCAGGTCGACCGTTCCGAAGCGGCGATGGCAGCACATGGTGTCCCGACGGTGTCGTGGTTGGCGTCAGAGCTGCGGTACACCCGGGGCCAAGCCTCCGCGATGCTGCACCACGCCAACGACCTGCACCGGTTCACCCAGATCGGTGACGCGCTGCGCAACGGTGTCGCCAACGACCGGCAAGCCCAAGCCGTCACCCAGGTGCTGAAGAAGCTCCCCACCGACCTGGGCGTCGAAGCCGAAGCGAAAGCCCAGGCGACGATGGTCGGCCATTGCGAGGAGTTCAACAGTCACGAACTTGCCGGTCTGTCGCGCTATCTGTTGGAGGTTGTCGCACCCGAGGTCGCCGAAGAAGCCGAAGCGAAACGCCAAGAACGTGAACTACGCGACGCACAGCAGGCTCGACATCTGAACTTTTCCGACGACGGGCATGGGTGCACCACCATCAAAGGCTCCCTCCCCACCGCTGACGCGGCACTGATCAAGGCCCAGATCGAAGCGCTCGCCCAGCAGATGCACCGCACCGCCCTGGAACTACGCGACCCGGGTGTGCCGCAACCGTCATGGCCGCAACGCCGTGCCGATGCTTTGGTGGAGTTGGCCCGCCGGGTCGCGATCCACCGAGAAGCACCACGCCATGGTGGTGACCGTCCCCATGTGGTGGTGCTGATCGACTACGACGACCTGCTCAGCGACTGCCACGGCGCCGGTCTGGCTGACGGCACCATGCTGACCGCCGGCCAGTTGCGGCAGTTCGCCTGTGATGCCGGCATCCTGCCCATCATCCTCGGTGGCCCCTCCGGGGTACTGGACGTCGGAAGAGAACAGCGCTTGGTCACTCCCGAGATCCGCCACGCCCTCCATGTGCGCGACAAAGGCTGCGTATTTCCAGGTTGCGACCGGCCTGCTGCTGATTGTGATGCTCACCACATCATCCCGTGGGCTCAAGGTGGTGCAACATCATTGTCGAATCTGTGTTTGCTGTGTAGACATCACCACAACCTGCTCGAACCTGATACGAAACGGGCATCGGAGCTGCAGTGGCAGATCAGAATCTCAACCGATGGGATTGCGGAGGTGATTCCGCCCCGGTTCGTGGATAAGCATCGACGGCCACGATGCCATCAACGTTTCCGACGACCCGAATAGCCAGGAAGAATCGCGGGCGCGCGGGTTGGACCGCGGCCAGAAATGTGCGCATGTGCGGGAATGGGTCTCGACAAGCTCGACCAACACCGCGCGGCGCAGCGGGCGCTGAGAATCACCACGGCGGCGAGTCAGGGTTCGACAAGCTCGGCCGACGGCACCCATGTCATCCCGGCGGACGCCGGGATCTCTCCGTCCGAGTGTTTTCGGGCTGCGGCGATCCCGAATCAAGTCCGGGACGACGAAGCGAATCAGTGCGCGTCCGCAAGAGGGTGAAGCGAATCGGTGCGCGTCCGCAAGAGTGTCTCGACAAGCTCGCACAACGGGCACCCACGTCACCCGGCGAACGCCGGGATCTCCCAAGCCGAGAACTCCGGTCGTGGAGATCCGGGATCAAAGTGCCGGATGACCAATTGACGGCCGGGCGCCGGACGACAGCTGACGGGGTCGAGTGTCGGAATGCGGTGGAGCCGGGGCCACAGGGCTCCTCCGTCGCCGCTCTCAGGGCTGCTTGCCGCGACTCCGGGCGTAGATGAGGTTCACGAGAACGATCCCGACCCAGACAACGAGCAAGCCGGGCAGGCCTGCGGCGGCGCTACCGATGGCGGTCAACGGGACACCGATGGCCAACGAGACGATGGCGAGCGTGAACACCGTCCGATCCGGTCGCGGCTGTCCGGCCGCCGGCATCGGCTGCACATGCCCGCCCGTGTACGGGGTGGGGGCCGGGGGCACCGGGTGCGGCACCGCCATCGGAGCCCTCTCTCCGGAGGCTGCGCTCATCGGCGGCTGACTCCACAGCTCGTCATTGGTCGGCTCGCGGAAGTCTGAGCTGCTCATGCGGGCAAGGGTAATCCACCCGTCCGACCGACCCCCGGGGCGGTGTTCGCGGCGGCCTCGTGGCTGCGGTGGCTGCTGGCGTTCCTGCCGATCCCGGTGATCGTGGTCGGTTCGCTCCTGTTCCAGCGGCGGCTCGTGCCATGACCCGGCCCACACAGTCCGTCAAGGCCGCGACTCGGAGCCGGTTGGCCGCGGGCCGAACCGGACGCCGTCCGGGGTCAGACGACCAGGAACAGATCCGTGCGCAGCGTCGCCGGATCGACCTCCGGCGACGGCTCGGTCACGTATACCTCGAAGAACCCGGACGGCTGCAACCCGCGCTCGGTGGCGGCGGTCGCCAGCCGATCCCAGGACTGGGCCAGCGTGTCGTAGGGACCCACGTGGGTGAGGCCAAACAGCTCACCACCGGGCAGCTCCGATGCCCGCACCGTCAGCTCCCCGACCTGCACCGGATCGCCCAGCGTCTCGGCGACCGGGAAACCGATATCGAGGTCGAAGCTGGCGCTCGGATCTCCGTGGTAGGCGGCGAACGCGGGGCCGTTGATCGGAACGCCGCTGGCCGCCAGCGCAGGGAAGCCCGCGTCGAACAAGCTGGGCAGCTGATCGGCTCGGACTCCCAGGTGCCGGACGATCACCGCGGGGTGTGCCTCACGAGTGACGAGGGTCGGCTCGGTGAGTGGCTCAGAGATCTCCATCGAACGATGGTGCCGGGCAGACCCGACGGCGTCCACCCCCGCAACGGTGAACCTTCGCACCGCTCCGGGAGCACGGCGTGGAAGCACAGTCATTTCCCCAGGAGGGCCGACCAAGAGTCGTCCGGCACCGACAAGGTTTCGCCAGCTTCAACCAGCGGGGTGACGAATTGATCAGATAGCGCGCCGTTCGGCGGCCTCCACCGTGTTGCGGAACAGCATGGCGATCGTTGTCGGACCCACCCCACCGATCCGCGGGGTGATCCAGCCCGCGACCTCGTTACAGGCTTCGTCGACGTCGGGCAGCAGCCGCCGTCCCTCGTACCGGACGCCGCCCCCCACCACTACCTGGCCAGGGGTGAGATGCTCGGGCCGCAGGATGCCGGGCACGCCGGCTGCGGCGATCACGATGTCCGCCCGGCGGGTGTACTCGGGCCAGTCCGGGACGCCGGTGTGCACCACGGTCACCGCGGCGTTCCCGCCGGGACGTTTCAGCGAGAGCAGCATCGACAGAGGCCGGCCGAGGGTGAACCCGCGGCCGAGGACCACCACGTTGCGGCCGGCCACCGGGATCTCGTAGTGCAGCAGCAGCGCCTCGATGCCCGCCGGGGTGCAGGGCAGCGGCCCGGGCATGCCGAGCGCGAGGCGTCCCATGTTGAACGGGTGCGCTCCGTCGGCGTCCTTGTCCGGGTCGAGTTCGGCGAGTGCCGCCTCGTAGTCGAGGTGCGCCGGGATCGGGTGCTGGATCAGCACCGCGTCCACCGCATCGTCGGTGTTGAAGTCGCGGATTGCGGCGATCAGATCAGCCTGGGTCGCGTCGCCCGCGAGTTGGACGTGGCGACCGCCGAAACCCAACGAGGCGGCCATCTCCTGCTTCATCCGAATGTAGCCGGCGGACGCCGAATCGTCGCCGACCAGGATCGTGCCGAGTCCCGGGTTGTGCCCGGCGTCCCGCAGCGCGGCGATCCGCGGTTCGAGGTCGGCGAAGACAGCGTCGGCAACCGGCTTGCCCGGCATCAGCACAGCACTCACAAGAGGTCAGCCTATGCCGTGAACGAGTGGAGACAGCACCGGCGGGCGGGCACGGTCAACCACACGAAGGCCGGACGTACCGAGAGATCCCGCTGAACCGGAAGGAGAGCGATCCTGAGCCGACCTACGGTTGCGTCCGTCGCCGATCGGCGAGGAAGGCGTCCTGGTGACCAAGGGAACCGTCCCCAGTGACCAAAGGAACCGTCCCCGGTGACCAAAAGAACCGTCCCCAGTGACCAAAAGAACCGTCCGCGTATCAGGGCTTCTTGCCGCAGACCACGGGGGTCAGGCTGTTGTAGCGCCAGAAGAAGGGCTCGGACTTGACCAGCTTCTTGCCCTGGTAGAACAGCCGCTTGAAGCGGACGTCGAAACCGCTCATCGCGCTCTGGGGGACGCAGCCGGGTGAGGAGTCGTACTGGGTCGGGCCCGGGCCCCGGTAGTTGCTGCGGACCGGGTTGGTGGCCTTGATCGTGTAGCGCTTGGTCGACCAGACCCGCACGGTGACCGATCCGGTCTGGCCGACCTTGCCGGTCGTCCACGCCTGCAGCACAACCCCGTAGGGCGAGTCGTTGCGGAACTTCATGTCGACGCTCACCCAGTCCAGGGTCGCCTCGCGGCCGACCGGGTAGCGGCTGAAGTAGAGCGAATGCGGCTTGTGGTAAATGTCCTCGAGGCCGGCGAAGAAGATCGCGTTGAACGTGGTGGTGGTGGCCTGCGAGATGCCGCCGCCCTGCAGCGTCTTGATCTTGCCGCCCTCGATGCCGCCGCCCGCCATCCAGCCGGCCGCCGCGGTCCGCTTGCCCAGCGCGGCGTTCATGCTGAACGTCTCGCCGGGCTTGAGGAAGGTGCCGTTGACCATCCGCGCCGCTTTGCCGATGTTGTTCACCCGGTAGGCCGAACCCGGGTAGTAGGTGGTGAACTTGCCGGTGATCTCCTTCACGCCCAGCTTCTTGGCGTCGTCGGTGGTGAACGCGGGCTTCTGCGTAGTCGCCTTGACGGTGATCGAACGCCCGGACGGCTTCTCCAGCACGCCCAATGCCGCCTTGCTCAGGGCGTCCGGGTCGAGGCCCACGCCGTCCACGGAGGGAATGATCTTCGGCTTGCCCTTGGCGATGGTGATGTCGGCGTCCTTGGGCTGCTTCAAACCGAGCGCCTTGATCGGCTTGGCCGCCGCCTTGGTCAGCTTGCCCCCGTCGAGGGCCGCTTTGAGGCTGCCGTCGGCGGGCTCGAACGACAGCGCGGCGGCGATCACCGCCGGTGTCAGCTGGAACGAGCCGGACGAGCCGGTCTCCACCGTGATCGGGGCCGCCAGCGCGGGCTTGCCGATCTTCTCGGCCACCTGGTCGGCCTCGGCCGTGGTGACCTCCGGATCGGCCTGGGCGACCACCGCGGCCACGGTGGTGGTTGTCGCGAAGCCCTCGGCGAGGGCGTCCGCGGTTTGCGGCTGCTGCACGGTGACGCCCGGCTTGGCCTCGGAGCGGACGATCGAGGTGCCCTTGACGCTGAGGTCGGCGTCGACCGGCTTGGTGTCGGCCTTCTCGGCGAGGCCGGCGACGGCCGCGGTCAGCTTCGCTTGGTCGCGGGTGACCACCGGCTGCTGCTCGCCGCCACCGGTCAGCACGGTGACGATGTGCGCCGGGTTCCAGCTGCGTCCGGCGCCGGCGTTGGACACCGTCGCGGGGTAGTCGATGGCCAGCCCGAGTTCGGCCGCAGTGGTCTGCAGGGTGTGTTCGCCGGCGGTGACGGTCAGCTCACGGTCGAGCCGCGGGCCCAGTTCGGAACGCAGCTTCTCGACCGCGGCCTCAGAACTCAGCCCACCGATGGCGACGCCGGCGACGGCGGCGTTGCGCGGGGTGTTGTCGCCGGCGAGGGCATAGCCGGCGATGTAGGCGCCGCCGAGTACGACTAGGGCACCCCCGGTCACCCACAGGGCAAGTCGACCGCCGCGGCGCGCTGGCTTGTCAGGGGATGTGGACACGGGTGCTCCTGAGGGTCTGCAACGAGTGTCGGCTCAGTCTACGGGAGTGCTCCGACAAGCCGGGCGACCGGTCCGCTGCACAGGTCGGCTGCGGAGATCCCGGCGTGCGCCGGGATCACGAGTGCGCCGGGATCACGAGTGCGCCGGACGGCGAGTGCGCCGGGAGGATGGCACCTGTGCGAGCGCGGCGCCGTCCCAGGTCTCGACCAGCGAGCGCGGCGCCCGTCCCGGGTCTCGACAAGCTCGACCGGCGACCTCAGCGACCCAGGCCGGCGTGCACCTCGATGCCGAAGGGGACGCTGAGCACGCCGGTCGCTGCCAGGCCGAGCCGGGCGGCCGCCATCTCGACCAGCGAATCCAGGTCGAACCGCGCCGCCGCCGTCACCATCGAACCCGAGACCGACTCACTCGATTCGGCCGGGCGGAACTGCTTCAGGAAGCCCAGCATCGACACCGCCCGGACGGCGACATCGTCGCGCCGCAGCCCGGCCAGTGCACAGGCCCGGTCGATGGCGGCACCCATGCCACCCAGGTGGTCGACCAGCCCGCGCTGACGGGCGTCGACACCCGTCCAGACCCGGCCGTGGGCGAGCGGTTCCAGCACGTCCAGCGCCATCCCTCGGTCGGCGGCGGCCTTGCCGGTGAAGTCGGCGTAGATGGCGTCCAGCCGGCGATCCAGCGCCGCCCACTGCTCGTCGCTGAAGCCGCTGTTGGCCGACATGAACGATGCCCACGCGCCCGCGGTGACGTCGCTGAGTACCAGGCCCAGCTTCTCCTTGATCTCGGTGGTGACGAATTTGCCGGCGAAGACGCCGATCGAGCCGGTCAGCGTGGTGGGCTGGGCGACGATCTCGTCGGCCGGCATCGACACGAAGTAGCCGCCGGACGCCGCCATGTCGCCCATGCAGGCCACCACCGGACGCCCCGACTCACGCAGCCGCAGCACCTCGCGGCGGATCGCGTCCGAGGCGATGTAGGAACCACCGGGCGAGTCGACCCGCAGTACGACGGCCTTCACCTGCTCATCGGCGGCCGCGGCCCGCAGGTGCTGGCAGACCACCTCGGAGGCCGCCATCGGCTGCCCGCCGGCCTGGCGCTGCGGACGTCCGGAAACGATCGCGCCGCGCACCTCGACGACCGCCACCGCGGGCTTCGTCCGGGCCTGCACCAGCTCACGCGCCGCCGACACCTTGCCGTAACGATGGACGAACCGCAGCCCGGCCTGCTCGCCACCCCAGGCCCGCCGCGCCTCGGCGTAGACCTCGTCGCGGTAGCCGATCCGGTCGATCAGGCCGTGCGCAACGGCCTCGTCGGGGGTCAACCCTCCGGCATCGACGCTGGCCCAGACCTCATCGGCGGTCCGGCCCCGGCGCTGGGCGATGGTGTCGACCGCCCAGTGCGCGATCGAGTTGGCGATCTGCTGCATCATCTCGGTGTTCGCGGCAGAGATCTCGTGCGCCGCGTAGGTGTCGACGGCGGTCTTGAACTCCTTGCGCTGGCCGAACTGCGGCTCGAGGCCGACCTTGTCGAACACGCCGCGCAGCAGGGTGATCTGGGTCCGGACGCCGCCCAGGGTCAACTCGCCGGACGGCTGCACCCAGACCTTCTCGGCATGGGCGGCCAACGTGTAGGGCAGCAGTCCGCTGCTGAACTCGCCGAACGACTCGGTGTAGGCCCAGACCGGCTTGTGTTCACCGAAGCCGGCGACCAGATCGGCCAGCTCGCAGCACTGGGCGGCGGTGATCGGGCAGGTGCCCAGGTGCAGGATCAGCCCGCTCACCGCGGGGTCGGTCGCGGCCGCCTGCAGCCCGTCGCGCAGCGCCCGCATCGAGGGCGCGTTGATCAGTTTGAACGCCTCCAGCGGATTGGCCGGCGCGTTACTGAGCACGGAATGGTCGAGGTCGAGCTCCAGGATCACCTGATCGCCGACGGAGGATTTGCGCAGCAGGGAGGACAGCGTGCCGAGAGGATCCATGGCGCCCAGCGTATGCGGGACGGGCGCCGGGTGGGTCACGCAGTGCGGGTCCGGACGATGCGACGCGGACGTGGTTCGCGCCGCCTGCGTGCCGAACCGGACGGCGAATCGGACGGCCTCAGCGCGTCGCGGCCCGCTGCCGGAGCACCGACAGGCCAGCATGAGGAGCGTGATAGGACGCAATGCACCCCGCACCGGAGGCAGTTGGGCACGGACTTCGGTGATCCTCGCGGCCGCGGTCACGGCCGCCCTGGCCGGATGCGCCAAGACCCCGCCGGTGCTCGACCCGCCGGCCACCGCCGTCCCGGCCCCGTCGTCCGCCGAGCCGAGCCCGAGCGGCTCGGCGAGCGCAACCCCGTCCGAGTCGAGCAGCCCCAGCACCACGCCGAGTTCGAGCCCGAGCTCGACGCCGTCCGACAAGCCCGCGGTGAAGGCCACCGGTTCGCTCGCGCTGTACAGCGAGGCGAGCAAGAAGCTCGCCGGAACCTGCGCGACGAAGTCCGGGGTGCCGACTCTGACGGTGGCCGATCGAGCCAACGACTTCTTCGGCACCATCGACGCCACGATGGTGCTCTCGGCTCGCCGGACGACCGTGTCGAAGCTGACCATCTCGCTCGGTGAGGACTCCGAATCGATCGTCCGCACGATCAGCTACAACGCCGCCCAGCCGGCCAAGGGAACGTCGCTCGACCTAACCGGCAAGGGCGCCACCTTCACCGCCAAGGGCAAGCTGAGCAACACCGAGAACGGCCAGCCGGCCGGCACCATTCCGGTCACCCTGACGATCACCTGCGCCAACACCAACTGGTGACGCCACTCGTTGATCGGCTTGTCGAGAGCCAAGTCCGGCCACCGCTGATCGAGCTTGTCGAGATCCTTCTGAGGGGTCTCGACAAGCTCGACCGACGGAAGCCAGGGTCCCGACAAGCTCGACCGACGGAACTGCTACTTGGCGATCGAGACGGTGACCTTCTGCTCGACGGTGGTGTAGCCGGACTTCGTGCCGCGCACCACGACGCTGACCTTCTTGCCCTTGTCCTTCGACGTCAGCTTGTAGCTGGTCTTGGTCGCGCCCTTGACCTTGGTCGAGCCGCGGTACCACTGGTAGCTCAGCGCGACCTTGCCCGGACCCCAGCTGCCGGCCTTCACCGTGAGGGTCTTGCCCGCCTTGCGGGTGCCGGTGATCGTCGGCGTCTTCGCAATCAGCGTCCCCTTGGCCACCGTGACGCTCGCCGACGTCCGGCTCAACGAGTCGTAACCGCTGAGTTTGCCGGTCACCCGGACACTGAGCTTCGCGTTCACCTCGGACGCCGACGGCGTGTAGGACGACTTGGTCGCCCCCTTGATGGCGGAGCCGTCGCGGTACCACTGGTAGCTGAGTGAGACCTTGGCCGGTCCCCAGGAGCCGGTCTTGACTGTCAGCGCCGAACCGACCTGGGCGGCACCCGAGAACGTCGGGGTCGGCCCGTCGAGTTGCCGCGGAACGGACGCGGTGGCTTTCGACGTCCTGGTGACCGCGGCATGCCCGGTCTTGGTCCCGGTCACCGCGACACTCATGGCCGCCCCGCCGTCCGCGGCGGTCACCGTGTAGGTCGACTTGGTGGCACCGGCGATCCTGGCACTACCCCGGTACCACTGGTACGACAGCGTGACCGGTGCCGGAGCCCAGGTGCCGGCCTTGGCGGTCAGGGTCGACCCCACCTTCGCCGTGCCCGAGACGGTCGGGGTCGAGGTGGTCTTCAGCTTCAGCAACGGAACGGTGGCCGTGGCGGACGAGCTTCGCACCGTCGGCGCGTACAACTCCCGGGTGCCGGTCACCCGGACACTCAGTGCCTGGCCCGCGTCGTCGACCGTCACCGTCCGGGTGGTTCCGGTGGCGCCGCCGATGGCGGTGTTGCCCCGGTACCACTGGTAGGAGAGCTTCACCGAGCCCGGGCCCCACTTGCCGGCGGACGCGGTCAGCTTCTCGCCGACGGCAGCCTTGCCGCTGACCTTCGGCGTGGCTGCGTCCAGGGTCATGAACAACGCGGCCCAGGTGCGGTCGTCCACGCTGCCGGTGACCGAGCGGCCCACCGAGGCCTGGAACGACTTCACCGCTGCCACCACGTCGGAGCTGAAGCTGGACGCCCCGCCGACCTGCTGACCGGCTGACGCCAGCAGCGTGGCCAGGCCGCGCACCGCGTCCCCCTTGGCGCCGCTGGACAGCGACGGGGCCACTGCGGTCAGCGTGATCGGACCGGCCTCACCGTCGACCTCCAGCTTCTTCGCCTTCTGGAACTTCTTGACTGCCGCGACGGTCGCCGAGTCGTACTTCCCACTGGTGGGAGCGGCATAGCCGGCGGCGCTGAGCAGGTACTGCAGCGCGGTCACCTTGGGACCGGAGTCGCCCGACAGCAGGACCAGGTTGAAGGCCACGTTGTCGTAGTAGCCCAGGTCGTATTCGGCGATGACGTCGTTGAGCTTCGCCGCGTAGGCCGCGGCGTTCTTGGGCTGCTCCACCTTGGCGATCGCGGTGACGAATTTGTCGACGTCGCTGATCACCTTGCGTGCCGCGGCGTAGCGGGAGTCGTCGGCGACGGCGGCGGCGTGCGCGGCGAAGGAGTCCTTGACCGAGCCGTACTTGGCGTAGCTGACCTTGCCGACGGTGACGCAGCCCTCCTGGAAGCGGCTCGCCGCGGACGCGGCCGGGGCGTCCTTGCCGGCCAGCGAGAACGACGACTGGCGGCGCAGGCCGGCGTAGTACTTGCGGGTCTTCCAGTAGCTCAGCGTGGTGCGCACGACGCCGTAGGCGCGCCCACGGGCCTCGATGATGCGCCAGTCGCCGTTGTCGAGCTTCTTGGTCAGGACGGCGACGTGGCCGATCCCGTTGGCCCGGGCCGGGTTGTTGCGCAGGAACACCAGGTCGCCCACCTTGGGCGAGCCGGTGACCTTCTTGGTGGCGTCGTACTGCCACGCGGCGAGGTCGGTGATCCGGTTACCGGACCGGCCGTACAGCCACTCGACCAGTTCGGAGCAGTCGAATCTGGCCGGGTCCGGGTTGCTGATCGCCGCCTCGGCGCCCAGCACGTAGGGCTTGCCGACCTGGTCGTCGGCCAGGCTGGCGAACTGCGCCGGCGTCATCTTGCCGGCACATTGGATGTCGAAGTAGTTCCGGCCCTTCTTGGCCGCATCCGAGGTGCCCCAGTCGCTGTCGACGATGGCCTGCGCCATCGACACCGAGGCGGGGACGCCGTAACTGCGTTGGGCCTGCTGGGCGGGGGTCGCCAGGCTGGTGATGAACGACTCTTTGGCCTTCTTCGAAATGGTGGCGGCGCTGACGCCGGTGGCGTCGGTCAGGGCCAGGGTGGCGACCAGCAGCAGCGCGACGGGGGGTGACAACAATCTCGACAGAACTCGCACACCTGTTAGCTACCTAGTGAGCAATATCGAATGCAAACACGGACTTGAGAGTTGACATTCAGCATCCCCTTAGAAAGGCTCAGGACAAGGGGTGATGCATCTTCACTTCGCTCAACTAATCGTTCAGGGTTGGTCGAGGGTTGGCCATCGCGACCCGATTGGTTCACTTGGACAACCCATTCTTGGGCCCTCCCGAATGCCCTCGGAAAAGACCTTGAATTACACCGATGTCATTTAGTGAATGTCTCGCCAATCGCCCCGAACGCCAACGATCCGGGCACCGCATGCGGCGCCCGGATCGAATGGTCGAGGTGTTCTGAATCAGCCGATCAGTGCTTTGGCTTTGGCAGCCGCGGCCTCGGCGGTGACGCCGTACTTCTCGAACAGCAGGGCGCCGTCGGCGGAAGCGCCGAAGTGGTCGATGCCGATCGCTTCGGTGTTGCCGCCGAGCAGGTCCTTCCAGCCCACCGGCACACCGGCCTCGACGACGACCTTCGGGGTGCCGGCCGGCAGCACCTGCTCCTGGTAGTCGGCGTCCTGGGCCTTGAACCACTCCACGCACGGCAGCGACACCACGCGGGCCGGAATGCCCTCGGCTTCGAGCTTCTCGGCCGCGGCGAGCGCGACCTGCAGTTCGGAACCGGTACCGACCAGGACCACCTTGGCCTCGGAGGAGGCCTCCTTGAGCACGTAGCCGCCCAGCACCGTGTTCTCGGCACCGGCCAGGCCCGAGCCCTCGGAACGGTCCAGGGTGGGCACGTTCTGCCGGGACAGGATCAGCGCCGCCGGATGGTTCTTGGTGCGCAGGATCTGCGCCCAGGCGTGCGCGGTCTCGTTGGCGTCACCGGGGCGCACCACGTCGATGTTCGGCATCAACCGCAGGCTCATCACATGCTCGATCGGCTGATGGGTCGGGCCGTCCTCGCCCACACCGACCGAGTCGTGGGTCCACACGAACGTGGTCGGCACGTGCGACAGCGCGGCCAGTCGCGGCGTCGTCCGCATGTAGTCGGAGAACACCAGGAAGGTGGCGCAGTAGACCCGGGACAGGCCGTCCATGGTGATGCCGTTGGCGATGTTGCCCATGGCGTGCTCACGGATGCCGAAGTGCAGCGTCCGGCCACCGGGGGCACCGGTGAACTCGTGGCTGGACCGCTCGGCGGGGATGAACGAGTTCACCCCGGCCATCGTGGTGTTGTTCGAACCGGCCAGGTCGGCCGAGCCGCCCCACAGCTCGGGCACCGCTTCGGCCAGCGCCGACAGCACCTTGCCGGACGCGGCACGGGTAGCCATCGAACCCGGCTCGAAGACCGGCAGTGCGGCGTCCAGATCGGCCGGAGCCTCCTTGGCGAGCACCCGGTCCAGCAGTTCGGCCTGCCCGGGGTTGGCGGCACGCCAGGCCTCGAACCGCGGATCCCACTCGGCGCGCAACTCCTTGGCGCGAGCGGCGGCGTTGGCGCGGGTGGCGTCCACCACCGCGGTGTCGACGGCGAACGGCTTGTCCTCGAAACCGAGCTTGGCCTTCAGCGCGCTGATCTCGGCGCCGCCCAGCTTGGAGCCGTGCACGGAGTGGTCGCCCTGCTTGGTCGGCAGCGGCCAGCCGATAATGGTGGTCACCTTGATGAAGTGCGGCTTGTCGGTGACCTGCTTGGCCCGCTCGAGAATGTCGTACAGCTCGGCGACCTTCTCCTCATAGGTGGTGAACCCGTTGGTGAAGTCGACGTGGTAGGTGTCCCAGCCGTACGCGGCGTAGCGGGCCTGAACGTCCTCGGAGAAGGCGATCTTGGTGTCGCCCTCGATCGAGATCCGGTTGTCGTCGTAGATCAGGAACAGGTTGCCCAGATCCTGGGTGGCGGCCAGCGACGACGCCTCGCCCGAGACGCCCTCCTGCATGCAGCCGTCACCTGCGATGCAGTACACGTTGTGGTCGAACACCGACTCGCCCGGCGCGGCCTGCGGATCGTACAGCTCACGGGAGCGGCGGGCGCTCATCGCGAAGCCGACCGCGTTGGCCACACCGGCACCCAGCGGACCGGTGGTGCACTCGATGCCCTTGGTCAGGCCGAACTCGGGGTGACCCGGGGTCAGCGACTCCCAGGTGCGCAGGCTCGCGATGTCGTCCAGTTCGAGGCCGAAACCGTTCAGGTACAGCTGCGTGTACTGGGTGAGCGACGAGTGACCCGCGGACATGACGAAGCGGTCGCGGCCCAGCCAACGCGGGTCGGACGGGTCCGACTTCATCAGCTTCGCGTACAGCAGGTAAGCGATCGGAGCCAGCGAAACCGCCGTGCCCGGGTGACCGTTGCCGACCTTCTCGACGGCATCGGCAGCCAGCACGCGAGCGATGTCGACGGCCTTCGCGTCCTGCTCCGTCCACGTCAGATTGCTCATTGAGTATTCCTCTCAGATGTCGCGCCTCAGTGCGCGGGAGACGATGGAGAACGAACACACCCACACTATTGGCTTGTTGACCTGCTTGGGGAGTCGCCCTCGGCAGTCTCGCATTCTGTGTGGAAAGTCACGCGAGTAGCCACGGAACGGACGCGTCGGCGTCGTCGGTGGAAAGTCTGCTGAAGGTCAGGACTCCAGCGCGCGTCCGGCCTGCTCGGGCAGCGCCAGCGAAGCCCCGGCTGCAAGCAGGAAAGCCACCCCGAAGACGCCGAAGACCAGCACCGATCCACCGGCGCCCATCAGCAGCGGCACGCTGAGTGGCGCGATCATCGACGCGATCCGGCCGAAGGCGGCGGCCGCGCCGGTGCCCTTGCCGCGGACGCCGGTCGGGTAAATCTCGGGGCCGACGGCGTACAGCGCACCCCAGGCACCCAGGTTGAAGAAGGACAGCGCACAGCCGGTGACGATGATCATCGTCTCGGTGGTGGCGAACCCGAAGGCTGCTGCCGCGACGGCCGAGCCGGCCAGGAAGACCGCCAGCGTCGCCCGGCGTCCCCACTTCTCGATCAGCCAGGCGGCGACCGCGTAGCCGGGCACCTGGGCGAGGGTGATGATCAGGGTGAACTCGAACGAACGCACCAGCGGGAAGCCGCGCTGCACCAGCAGCGTCGGGATCCAGATGAAGGCGCCGTAGTAGGACAGGTTGATGCAGAACCAGACAGCCCACAGCGCGGCGGTCCGCACCCGGTAGGCGGGCGACCAGATCGAGTGCGTCGGTTCGGCTGCGGCCGCCGGGGCGTCCGGGCTGGGGACGGGGGCGACACCGGCCGACTCCTCGAAGCTGCGGACGGCGTCCTCGGCCTCGGCGATGCGTCCCTTGGATTCCAGGAAGCGGACGGATTCGGGCAACCCCCAGCGGATGGCGGCGGCATAGATGGTGGGCACGATGCCGACCGCCAGGGCCCAGCGCCAGCCGTCCGGCGAGGCGGGGACGACCAGGTAGCCGATCAGCGCGGCCAGGATCCAGCCCAGCGCCCAGAACGCCTCCAGCCCGACCACGACCCGGCCCCGGATCGCCTTCGGCGCGTACTCGCTGACCAGGGTGGACGCCACCGGCAGTTCGGCGCCCAGGCCGATGCCGACGATGAAGCGAAGAACGATCAGCATCGCCACGCTGCCGACCAGGGCCGAGGCGCCGGTGGCGATGCCGTAGATCAGCAGGGTGAGCGCGAAGACCTGGCGGCGTCCGATCCGGTCGGCGAGCAACCCGCCCAGCGAGGCGCCGATGGCCATCCCGACGAAGCCGATCGACCCGATCCAGGACAGGGTGCCGGCGTCCAGCTTCCATTGCGTGGCCAGTGCCGCCATCACGAACGAGATCAGCCCGACGTCCATCGCGTCGAGTGCCCAGCCCACCCCCGACCCGACCAGCAGCTTCCCGTGCTTGCGGGTGAACGGCAGCCGGTCAAGGCGCTCCGAGCGGGTCAGCGAAGTCTCGGTGACGGCATCAGACATTATTTGTCCTCCCTGCCAATAAGCCGGCCTCAGCTTAGTGACGATGCCCCGGCGACGGAACCGTCCCATCGAACCCCGGTCACCGGGGACGGTTCCCTTGGACACCGGGGACGGTTCTCCCGGTCACCAGGGACGGTTCTCTTGGTCACCGAATGCCCGGCTACGGTGAACGGATGCGGATCCTGGTCACTGGCAGCAACGGGTTCGTGGGTGCCCGGGTCGTCGCGGCGGCCCGGGAGCGTGGCTGGCAGGTGGTCGGACTGGGACGGCAACCGCGTCCGGCGGTCGAGGTGGACGCCTATCACCGGCACGACCTGGCCGATCCACTGCGGCTCGATGACACCGTGGACGCGGTGGTGCACTGTGCGGCGCTGGCCTCGCCCTGGGCGCGGCCGGAGGCCTATCGGCGGGCCAACGTGGACGGCACCCGGCACGTTCTGGAGTGGGCCCGAGCTCATGGCGCACCACCGGTGCACTACGTGTCGTCGTCCAGCGTCTTCTACACCCGTGCCGATCAGCTCGGAATCACCGAACGCTCCCCCATTCCCGCGCCCGCGGACCAGATCAACATCTACTCGCGCAGCAAACTCGCCGGCGAACGGCTGATCGAGGCGTACGTGGGCGACTGGAGCATCGTGCGGCCGCGGGCGGTGTTCGGGCCCGGCGATACCGTCCTGCTGCCCCGCGTGGTCACCGCGGCCCGAGCCGGACGGCTGCCGCTACTGGTCCGCAGCCAACCAGAGCCGGTGCTCACCGACCTGACCCATGTGGACGTGGTGGCGCACTACATCGTCGAGGCCGTCGCCCGCGGGTTGACCGGTCCGGTCAACCTGACCAACGGCGAACCCGTCGAGCTGTACCCGTTCCTGTTCGACCTGCTCGACGACCTGGACTTGCCGCGTCCGACCCGTCGACTGCCGGTCGGTGCGGCGATGGCGCTGGCGCGCGCGTCCGAAATCGCCTCGGCGACCGTGCTCGGCTACCGCGAACCACCGATCACCACCTTCGGAGTGTCGATGTTCGCCCACTCCAAGACCTTCGACGTGACCCGCTGCCGCACCCTGCTCGGCGAGCCGCCGCTCAGTGTCGAGGACGGCCGGCGCGCTCTGGTCGAGTGGTGGCGGAAGAGTTCGTCCCGGTCCGGTGACCAAAGGAACCGTCCCCGGTGACCAAAGAGCCGTCCCTGCGCTGCGCTTCGAACGACATCAGGACTAGACTAGACTTAGTCCAGTTGGATAGTCTGCGGCTATGAAGACCGTCAACATCCATGAGGCGAAGACGCACCTCTCTCGCCTGCTTGAGGCTGTGGAAGCCGGAGAGCTCGTGACGATCGCTCGGGCCGGCAAACCGATTGCCGACCTGGTTCCGCATGCCCGCGTCGACCTGGTGTGGGGCTCGTGGGTCGACGCTCCGCGGTTGCCCGACGACTTTGATGAGGTCGCTCCCGAGATCGTCGAGATGTTCGAGAACGCGTGAGCAACTACCTGCTCGACACCAACGCCCTGTACTGGCTGATGACCGACGATCCCTCGATGGGTTCGGTCACGCGGGGGCGGATCGCCGCGGCTTCCACGGTCGCCTACTCAGCCGCCTCGATCTGGGAACTCGAGATCAAACGACTCCTCGGCCGCATCCCGCGCGACAAGCCCTTTGAGGCCATCGGGGCCGAGACAGGGCTCACTGAACTACCGATCACCGCAGTTCACGCGAGCACGATCGGGCGGATCGACCTGCCGCACAAAGATCCCTTCGACCGAATGCTGCTGGCCCAAGCCACCGCCGAGCGACTCACCTTGCTGACCGCAGATCGGCTGCTGCTGGGCCTCGGGCGCACGGACGTTCTCGACGCCAGGCTTTAGCTAACCGTCCCGGCGAACTCGGCGGCGCTTGGCGGTCGGAGCTTCCACCGGCCAGGGCATGCCGAAGATCTGGGGCACTCGCAGGCCCCGTGAGCGCAGCAGCGCCTGCAGCGCCAGATGCGCGGATGCCTGGGCTCGCTCGGGGCGGACGGCCAGCCGCAGGCTGCCGTCGGCGCGTTGCACCAGCCGGAAGTCGGCCACCGCCGGCGCACCCAGGACGGCGGCCCGGACGAAGTCTGCGAACAGAGGCCGGGTCTCCCCCGTCGCGGCGGTGAACTGCAGGACGTCGTCCGCGCGGCCCTCGATCCGGTCGATCGCGGTGAACACCGAACCGCACGGGCAGTTCGCCGCACCCGGCACCAGCACGTCGCCCAGCCGGTAGCGGATGATCGCCTGGCTGGTTCGGTACAGGTCGGTGATGATCGGCACGAACCGGCCGCTGGCTTCGTCGATCACCTCGCGCTCGACGTGCACCAGGTCCTCGTTGAGGTGCAGGGTGCCGTGGGCGCAGCTGATCCCGAGGAAGCCCTCGGTGGCCTGGTAGACCTGCCGCAACCGGACGCCGAAACCGGCCTCGACTCGCGCCGCCACATCGTCGTCGAGAACGTCGGCGATCGAGTAGACGACCTGGGGCCGGAGCTGCCCGGAGCCCACCGAGGAACGACCGGCGAGGTCGTCCAGCACTTGCGGCGGGGCGGCCAGCACGGTGGGTGCGAAGTCGGTCAACTGCGCGGCGATGACGTCCGGGTCGAGCGCCAGGTCGACGTAGCGGAAGGCGATGCGTCCACCGTCGACCGCCTGGTAGAGCGGGCCGCCGGAACGCAGCACCAGCGCCACCCGGGCCGGTTCGCGCAGGCTGGGCAGCGCCTTGGCCAGGACCGTGCCGGCCCAGCGGGCACGTTCGGCGGGTGAGGTCAGGAAGACGCCTTGGCGTCCGGACGTGCCCGACGAGAGCCCGACGCTGACGCCGGCCAGGGTGGCGTCGAAGCTGCGTCGCGCCTCGGCCTCGCGCGCCGCAACCAAGCAGTCGTCGAGGCTCAGCCCGCGATCGTTGAGGCCGTCGAAGTGCTCCAACCATTCGGCCTTGTCGAGCACCGGGAACGCGTCCAGTTCGACGCTCTCGATATCGGCGTAGTACGGAAACACCCGACGCGCCCGGCCGAGCGCCTTCCGCAGCCGGCGGCGCTGGTACCGGTCCAACGCGTCCCGGGTGCCGAAACGACGCAGCCAGGTGCCCAGCACTGAGCGCAGCACCTGCCACCGGTCGACCTGCAGTTGCTCAGCCACGGCCACGGATCCGATCGAGGCTGGCGGTGCAATGCGACGGCACGATCGCCAGGTCGGGGCGCTCCCGATGCAGCCGCGCCAGCCCGCGGACGACGCCCTCGTAGGCCTCCCGGTCACCGCGCAGTGGCGGCAACGGCAGTTCGCCGTGAGTGAAGGCACGCTCGTTCCACACCGCATCGCCCACCAGCAGGACCCCGTCATCCCCAGCACCCGGCAGCCACAAGCCGAGATGCCCATCGGTGTGGCCCGGCAACGGCAGCACGAACGCGGTGCCGTCGCCGAACAGGTCGTAGCCGTTGCGCAGCCGGCCGCCGAGACCGGTCGGCCCGACGGCCAGCTCGGCCAGCGGCAGCAGGCGTTCGTCGAGGTCGTCGGGCAGCAGGTCGGGCACGAAACCGTGCGCGGTGTTCGTCCAGGCCGACCGATCCCGCCAGCCGGGTGCCAGCGCGCCGTCACCGACGACCACCCGGGCATCCGGAAAGTCGCGCAACCCGGCCACGTGGTCGCCGTGCAGGTGGGAGAGCACGATCAGCCGGACCTGTTCGGGGCCGATGCCGCGGTCGCGCAGCTGCGTCACCATGGCGTCCGATTCACCGCAGGTCACCGGCAGCAGCGCCCCGTACAGCCGGTACGGCAGCCGCGCCGTCGCGGTGTGGAAGCGGGGCGCATAGCCGGTGTCGAACAGGGCGACCCCGCCGTCCGGGTGCGGAATGACCGCCACCGCGGACGGGAACTCGATCGGACGCCACGCCCCGCCGTCGCGGACGAACCGCTCCAGCTGGACGCAGTGCCCGGCGACGAGCACCTCCCACTCACGCATCACGATCCCCGTTCACCCCGCCGCACCATGTCGGCCTCTTGCGTCGACAGCCCACGCCACTTCGGCGCCCCAGCATCAGTACCGCAGGACTGCCCCGCCGAACAACAATCCGGCGCCGGTCCCGATCAGCAGACACAGGCCGCCGCGCTCGAGGCGTCCGGTCTCGACGGCATGTGCCAGAGCGGTCGGCATCGACGCGGACACCTGGTTGCCGTGTTCGGCGAGGATGTCGACCACGGTCTCGGACCGTACCGGCAATCGTTCGCGCAGGAAGCGCAGTCCCAGCCCGGACGCCTGGTGCGGCACCACGACATCGATCGCGTCGGCGTCCACGCCCGCCTCGGCGAGCAGCCCGTCGAGGAAGCCCGGCATCTCGCGGGTGACCAGTTTCATCATGCCCAGGCCGTCCATGGCAAACAGGTAGTCGATGGCGGACGGGGGCGGGGTAACCGGGTTCCACCGGGTGCCGCCGGCGGCGATCCGGCACAGCTCGGACGCGCTCGGGTAGCTGGTCAGCCGCAGCGCCAGAATCTCGGACGCCTGCGACCCCTCCAGCAGCACGGCGGCAGCCCCGTCGCCGAACAGTGCGCTGGATTCCAGATCGGCATGGTTGAGGCCCTTGGATGCGATGTCCACCGCTGCCACGGCAACCCGCTTCCAGCGCCCCATCGCGATGCCGAAAGACGCCTGTTGCAGTGCGGTCAGGAAGCCGAGGCAGGACGCGTTCACATCGAAGGCCTCGAGCCTGCCACCGGTCACCCCGAGTTGGGCGGCGGTCAGGATCGCGGTGGTCGGCATCGGCTGCTCGGGAAGCACCGAGGCGACGATCAGCGCATCCAGTTCGTCGACGTCCCAATCGGCCCGGTCCAGCGCCTGGCTGAGCGCGCCGACGGTCATGCTGACGCTGGTTTCGCCGGGTCCTATCCAATGCCGCGCGGCAACCCCCGAGCGGGTGAAAGTGAGGCCTGGGACCCGGCCGTGGGCGGCGTCCAGGTCGGTGGAGGTGACCCGCCGCGCGGGGGTGTGACTGCCCACCGAGACAATCCGAACGGGCCAGGACATGGCCGCAAACGTAGCAGCGCGAAGGGCCGATCCAGCTACCAGGGCCGGACGAAGACGGCGTAGCTGCGCGCCGGCACCCGGGCCCATTCGCCCTCCACCCGGGCGCCCTTGACGACCGCATCGTGTCCGCGGGCCTGCACCGGATGCAGCACGTGCCGACGGTCCAGCCCGGGCACCGGCAGCCGTGCCGGCAGCGGGGTGGCGTTGAACACGGTGACCAGGCTGGACCATTCGTCCTGGCTCGGTTCGCCGACGCTGTCGTCGATCCGCATCACGATCACACCGGGAATCTGGTGGGCGGTGTTCGAGACCGGGAAGGTCAGCTTGGTGCGAATCTCGTGTCCGGACGCCAGCCGGAACAGCCTGGTCGAGGCCCGCAGCCGAAGCAGGTCGAGCGCCTGGGCGTGCGCCTCGGCGATGTCCTCGGGACTCGGTTTGAGCGCCACATCCGCCAGGAACGGCCGGAAGAAGTCCCACTTCGGACCGTTGTCGACCTCGGGCGGAAGCCCAGCACCGAAGCCGTTGTCGGTCATCGTCCAGTCCAGGAAGTTGAACCAGTCGCCGGAGTTGTAGGAGTTCCGGTCGAGGCTCTTGCTGCGCAGGATGTCGGTGCCGGCATGCCACATCACCGGGCCCTGGCCGAGGGTGGCGAGCGCCAGGCAGAGCGTGTTCAGCCGCACCCGGTCGGCCATCGTGGTCTCCATCGGCAGCTTCAGGGTGAGCGCGTCGAACAGGGTCTCGTTGTCGTGCGCGTCGACGTAGTTGATCACCTCGTCCGGCTCGCCGGCGTAGCTGGCCGGCTGGCCGTTGTACTCCAGTTCGTCGCCGCGGACGAACTGCCGGCGGCTGTTGGCCGGCAGCCAGTAGTCGCGCAGGTTGCCGGTCAGACCCAGCTGGATCAGGTCGGTGTCGAGCAGCAGCCGGTCACGCTGGTGGTAGCCGTCGCCGTTGACCGGGGAGTCGTTGGACGCGGTGAGCAGGCCGGTGCCGAAACCCTGCCCGCGCGGATCGTGGTCGAACGGACCTCCGCCGCGGACGGCGTCGCGCAGCCGGTCGTTGAATGTGCCGATCCCGGTGCCGCCCAGGTTGCCCTGGCGGGCCTGGACGAAGCGCGCGTCGTCGGCCACCTCGCCGAAGTTCCAGCCCTCGCCGTAGAGCGTGACGGCGCTGCCGTCCACCCCGTCGCGCTCGGGGGTGAGCGCGTCAAGCGCGGCCCGCACCGCGCGCATATTGGCAAGGCTGTGGTGGCCCATCAGGTCGAACCGGAAGCCGTCCACCTTGTAGTCGCGGGCCCACAGCAGCACCGAGTCGACCATCAGCTTCTGCGCCATCGCGTGCTCGGTGGCCACGTTCGGGCAGCAGGTGGAATGTTCGGTGAAGCCCAGCGGCGAGAGCCGGTGGTAGTAGCCCGGAACGATCCGGTCGAGCACCGATTTGGTGTTCTGGCCGTAGCTGGCGGTGTGGTTGAAGACCTGGTCGAGCACCACCCGCAGTCCGAGCCCGTGCAGGGCGCCGATCATGGCGCGGAACTCGTGCACCCGTCCGGCACCCTCGGCGCTGGCCAGGCTGGCGCAGTACGACCCCTCGACGGCCTGGTAATGCCACGGGTCGTAGCCCCAGTTGTACGGACTGTTGGTGACGGTGAGCGCGATCAGCCGCTGCTGATGGGGGCTGTCCGCGGGCGCGGCCCGCAGGTCGGCCTTCGGTGGACGGTGCTGGCGTTCCTTGGCCTCTTCAACACTCGCGTTGTCGAACGTCGGCAACAGCTGCACGGTGTTCAAACCAGCGTCGGCAAGGCGTTTCAGGTGCCGGATGCCGAGGCTGTCGCGGGTGAACGCCAGGAAGCTGCCCCGCTCGTCGGCGGGCACCGACTTGTCGCTGATCGAGAAGTCGCGCACATGCAACTCGTAGATGACCTGGTCGACGGCGTGACTCAGCCGCGGCTGGGGGGTCGTCCGCCACTGCTCGGGCGCCAGTTCGGGATCGCGCAGGTCGACGATCACCGCGTGCGTCGAGTTGACGGTGAGCGAGACCGAATAGGGGTCGGTGACCTGGTTGGTCACCACCCGCCGTCCGCTCGGGGCGTAGACGGTGACCTCCCAGCGGTACCGGGCGGCCAGCCAGTCCGGTCCGCCGGAAATCGCCCAGCAGCCGTCGGCCTCGCGCGTAGCCGGCAGCGAACGGCCCGGATCGTGCAGATCGTCCTCGGCGCCCCAGATGCGCAGCCGGACGTCGTGCGCGGTCGGCGCCCACAGCCGCAGGGTCGGCGTCCGGCCCTGCCAGCTCAGCCCGAGCTGGGCCTCGGTGGCGGCCGCATACAGGTCGTCCAGCACCCCGGGCAGCTGCAGCGAGCCGGCGTTGACCAGCCGTCCGGACGCCTGGTGCAGGCTGAGCACGACCTGCCCGCGCAGGATCTGCTCGGCCCGCGCCGCGGTCTCGGGCCGCAGCCGCAGGGCCAGATAGCCGCGCAGGTGCGGCCGCTCGATGAGCACGTCCTCAGGCAGACCGTCGAGGTCGAACCGCACCTCGTCGATGTCCCACACCACGGGTTCGCGGGCGCCCGGATCGATCCCGCCGTCCGGCGACCAGTGCAGCTGCCAGTCCAGCTCGGCCGGATCGACACCGCTGGGGACGCCGTCGGCCGGCCACGCGATCAGGTCACGTCGCACCCAGTGGCCGGGCGCGAGTGTCAGATCGGGTGGGCCTTGCAGTCTGCGCATCGCAGCAACCTCATCGTCGAGAACTCCGGACCCGACCATCGTGCCTCGTGACAGCGGATTCGGCGACGCCGCCTCGCGGCGCGTCTACCGCATCTGCGAGGCACGCGCCTTGGCGTCGGCGATGGACTGCGGGGTCGCGCCGGGCTCGCCCTCGGGAATCGGGACGACGGCGACCGCGGTGCCGTAACAGCACACCTCGGAGAACTGGGCGGCGATCTCGCCGGTGTCGAACCGGCAGGCGACGATCGCGTTGGCGCCACGCTGGGTGGCCTGCTCCCACATCCGGGCCATCACCTGCTGCCGCGAGTCGTAGACCAGCTGGGTGTACTCGTTCACCTCGCCGCCGCCCAGCGAGCGGAAGCTGGCGACGAAGTTCGCGCCGATGTTGGCCGACCGCACGGTCATGCCCATGACCTCGCCGAACACGGCCTCGATGCGGTAGCCAGGAATGTCGTTGGTGGTGACGATCAGCATTGCCGCATCGTATTGCGCGTCGGGTGCCGCTTCCGTCCGGCGAGATCCAGTGAGCGAGTGGAGACCTTCGTCATCCCGGCGAACGCCGGGATCTCAGCGCCGGACTGGGCGTCTGCCGAGATCCCGGATCAACCGGCGAGCCACCGCTGATCGAGCTTGTCGAGATCCTTCCGCGGGGTCTCAACAAGCTCGACCACCGAGGCTTGGTTTCGACAAGCTCAACCAACGGTGCCGAGCGTCACTGGTCGTCGGCCAGCGCCGTCGTCCGGCCGAGCAGGTGTGCGTAACGGCCGCCGGCCGCCCGCAGTTCGGCCTCGGTGCCACGCTCGGCGACCCGGCCCTCGTCGAGCACGATGATCTCGTCGCAGTCGGCGACGGTCGACAGCCGGTGCGCGATGGTCAGCGTGGTCCGGCCCTCGGCGAGAACGTCCAGGGCGGCCTGCACCTCGCGTTCGGTGTCGTTGTCGAGGGCGCTGGTGGCCTCGTCCAGCACCAGGATGCGCGGGTTGCGCAGCAGTGTCCGGGCGATGGCCAGCCGCTGCCGCTCACCGCCGGAGAACCGGTGACCCCGGGAGCCGACCACGGTGTCCAGGCCCTCGGGAAGTTCCTCGATCAGCTCGGCGATCCGGGTCGCCCGGAGCACCTGCCAGAGTTCGGCGTCGGTGGCGTCCGGCCTGGCCAGCAGCAGGTTGGCACGAATGCTGTCGTGCACCAGGTAGGTCTCCTGGGACACCACGCCGATGAACCGGCTGCGGTCGGCGGCGGCGAAATCACGCAGGTCGATGCCGTCCACGGTGATTCGTCCGGACGTCGGATCGTCGAGCCTGACCAGCAGCGATGCCAGCGTCGACTTGCCCGACCCGGTCTCCCCCACCACGCCCAGTGAGCCACCGGCCGGGATGGTCAGGGTGATGCCGGCGAGCACGTCCCGATCGCCGTCGGGGTAGCGGAACCGGACGTCCTCGAACCGCACCTCACCGTGAATGCCCGCCGGGTCAATCGTGACCGGCTCGGACGGCTCGGGGACGCCGACCGGCAGGTCCAGGTAGCCGAAGATCCGGCTCAGCAGCGCCATCGACGACACCCACTGGGCACCGATGTTGAGCAGCCCCATGATCGGCCGGAAGATCGCCACCTGCAGCGTGGTGAACGCGATCAGGGTGCCGATGGTCAGCCCCGGGGTGAGCGCCGGAAAGCCCGCGACCAGATAGATCAGCGCCGGGATGGCGGCGAAGATGATCTGCATGGTGGCCATCCGCCACCGTCCGGCCAACTGCGAGCGCAACTCCAGCTGGACGAGTTCCTCCGAGGTGGCGGCGAACTCTGCCGAGCGGGGATCGGCCAGGCCCAGGGTGCGGTTCAGGATGGCGCCGTTGATGCCCATCGACTCCTGCACCTCTTCCTGCAGGTCGGCCAGCGCATGCTGCCGCCGCGCGGTCAGGTCGCGGCGGACCAGGGCGACCCGGCGAGTGGTCCAGATCGCCGGTGGCAGCACCAGCGCGGTGAGCAGGGTGAGCTGCCAGCTGAGCGCGATCATCGCTGCCGCAGTGGCGACGGCGGTGGTGAAGTTGGACGCCACCGAGGTCGCCGTCGACGTCACCACGGACTGCAGGCCGGCGATGTCGTTGGTCAGCCGGGACTGCACCTCACCGCCGCGGGTGCGCTTGAAGAAGTCCAACGACAGCGACTGCAGATGGTCGAACACGCCGACCCGCAGCCGATGCATCACCCGTTGTCCGACCTCGGTCGCCAGCCAGGTCTGGGTCACCCCTAGCAGTCCGGTGACGGCGGCGACCGCGACCATGCCGCTCACGCACCAGACCAGCAGGGTGGTGTTCTGCTGCGGCAGGGCGACATCGATCACCGCGCGGACCAGGAACGGCTGGGCCAGGCCGGCCACCGAGGTCGCCACGATGGTCAGGGTCAGCACGATCAGCCGTCCGCGATCGCCGATGAAGAGCCCCAGCACCCGGCGGGCCGACACCGGCGACTCGGCCAGCTGGGCACGGTCGTCCGGATTGATCCGGGCCGGCCCACGCTCGATTGCCATCTCCATGACTGCCCCTCTCGCCAGTTCACGGCGAGGCTAGCCGCCCCGCCCGGTCTCAGACTCCGGCGTTCCCACGGGGGTTGGGGCTGTCTGCATAGGGTGCGAGCATGGCCGACACGTTGCACCTCAGCGCTGGTGAGTACACCGGCGACCTGCCGATCGCGGAGGGCGCCATCCGTGCGACCGGGCTGTCCGCCGTCCCGACCGACCGTGGCCCGCTCACCTCCTACGACCCCGGATTCGTGAACACGGCAGCCTGCCGCAGCGCGATCACCTACATCGACGGTGACGCCGGAATCCTGGAACACCGCGGCTATCCGATCGAGGAACTGGCCGAGCATTCGACCTTCCTCGAGGTCGCCTACCTGCTGATCAACGGCGAGTTGCCGTCGGCGTCCGAACTCGAGGACTGGGACGCCCAGGTCAACCGGCACCGCCTGGTCCACGAGAACGTGCACGAGATCATCCGGGCGTTCCGCTACGACGCCCACCCGATGGCCAAGCTGATGGCGTCGGTGGCCTCGCTGATGACCTTCTATCCCTCGTCGCGCCGCATTTCCGACCCCGAGTCGCGCGAGCTCAACGCCTTCCGGCTGCTGGGCAAGATGCCCACCCTGGCGGCGGCCGCCTTCCGGCACTCGATCGGACGCCACCCCGTCTACCCCAGCGACGAACTCGGCTACGTGGAGAACTTCCTGGCCATGCTGTTCCAGTCGCAGCAGCGGGTCTGGCGCGCCGACCCGCGGCTGGTCCGGGCGCTGGAAGTGCTGTTCATCCTGCATGCCGACCATGAGCAGAACTGCTCCACCACGGCGGTGCGGACGGTGGCCTCGTCCGGCAACGATCTGTACACCTCGTGCGGGGCCGGCATCGGCGCCCTGTTCGGACCGCTGCACGGCGGCGCCAACGAGGCGGTGCTGCGGATGCTGCGCGAGATCGGCAGCCTCGACCGGGTGCCCGAGTTCATCGAGGGCGTCAAGAACGGCAAGGGCCGGCTGATGGGCTTCGGCCACCGCGTCTACAAGAACTACGATCCGCGGGCCAAGGTGATCAAGAAGGCCGTCGACGACGTGTTCGAGGTGCGCGGCACCAATCCGCTGCTCGACATCGCCCTCGAACTGGAGAAGATCGCGCTGAACGACGAGTACTTCGTCTCGCGCAAGCTCTACCCCAACGTCGACTTCTACTCGGGCCTGATCTACGAGGCGCTGAACTTCCCCAGCGAGATGTTCACCGTGCTGTTCGCCGTGCCGCGGACGGCCGGCTGGATCGCGCATTGGCAGGAGCAGCTGACCGATGCCGATCAGCGGATCATCCGGCCCAAGCAGATCTACACCGGTTCTGAGCGGCGTCCGTACGTGCCGCTCGGACGGCGGTGAACCAGAGCTGGGTCGAGCCGGTCAGCCTGGCCGGGTGGGGCGTCCGGCTGGTGCCGCTCGAGTTGGGGCATGCCGCAGGGTTGGCGGACGCCGCCGCCGACGGTGAGCTGTGGACACTGCGAGTGACCAGCGCGCCGGAGCCGGGGCAGGAGACCGGCTACATCGCCGAGGCTCTGGCGACTCCCGACCGGGTGCCGTTCGCGGTGCTCGATGAAGCCGGACGCGTGCTGGGCAGCACCAGCTACCACGACATCGCGCCCGAGGTGCACCGGCTCGAGATCGGCTACACCTGGTACCGGCGCAGCGTGCAGCGCACCCACGTGAACACCGCCTGCAAACTGCTGCTGCTCGGCCACGCCTTCGAGACCCTGGACGCCGGCGTCGTCGGCTGGCGCACCGACAACGAGAACTTCGCCAGCCAGCGCGCCATCGAACGACTCGGCGCCCGCAAGGACGGCGAACTGCGGCACCACAAGCTGCGACGCGACGGCTCGATCCGGAACACGGTCATGTACAGCATGCTCGCCGACGAGTGGCCCCCGGTGAAGGAGCGGCTGACCGCCCGGTTGCGGCAACGCTAACTGTCGCTCGTCCCCCACCATCGGTCGAGCTCGTCGAGACCCCAAGCCGCACAGTTGGTCGAGCTTGTCGAGACCTCAACCGCCCCACCATTGGTCGAGCTTGTCGAGACCCAAACCACCCACCGTTGGTCGAGCTTGTCGAGACCCAAACCACCCACCGTTGGTCGAGCTTGTCGAGGCCCCTCCGCACCCATCCGCGGACAGCCCCGCACGACCGACCCCGAATCCACACGCGCCGGCCCTGATTCCCGGAACCAGGCCTCGGCACGGCGACCATCGACCGCGCCACTACGCTGTCCGGCGTGGCTTTGACAATCGGCATCGTCGGGCTGCCCAACGCGGGCAAGTCCACCCTGTTCAACGCGCTCACCCGCAACGAGGTGCTGGCGGCGAACTACCCGTTCGCGACCATCGAACCCAACGTGGGGGTGGTGGGGGTGCCGGACGAGCGGCTGCCGCAACTGGCGAAGCTGTTCGGCTCCGAACGGATCGTCCCGGCCACGGTCAGCTTCGTCGACATTGGCGGCATCGTGAAGGGTGCGTCGGCGGGTGAGGGCATGGGCAACGCGTTCCTGGCCAACATCCGCGAGGCGGACGCCATCTGCCAGGTCACCCGGGTGTTCCGCGACCCCGACGTCACCCACGTCGACGGTGCCGTCAACCCGGGCAACGACATCGACACGATCACCACCGAGCTGATGCTGGCCGACCTGCAGACCGTCGAGAAGGCACTCCCCCGGCTGGAGAAGGAAGCCCGGATCAACAAGGACCGGCGCGAGACCCTGGCCGCCGTCCAGGCCGCGCAGCAGGTGCTCGACTCCGGACGCGGCATCTACGCCGCGGGCGTCGACCGCGAGCCGCTGCGCGAGCTGTTCCTGCTCACCGCCAAGCCGTACATCTACGTGTTCAACTGCGACTCCGACGAACTCACCGACACCGCGCTGCTGGACCGGATGCGCGAGCTGGTGGCGCCCGCCGAAGCGATCTTCCTGGACGCCAAGATCGAGTCCGAACTGGTCGAGATGGAGCCGGACGAGGCCCGCGAGTTCCTGGTCGAGATGGGCATCGACGAGCCCGGCCTGGACGTGCTGGCCCGGGTCGGCTACGAAACCCTCGGCCTGCAGAGCTACCTGACCGCCGGCCCCAAGGAGGCCCGCGCCTGGACGATCCGCAAGGGTGCCACCGCCCCCGAAGCCGCCGGAGTGATCCACACCGACTTCCAGAAGGGCTTCATCAAGGCCGAGGTGGTGTCCTTCGACGACCTGATCCAGCTGGGTGGCATGCAGCAGGCCAAGGCCGCCGGCAAGGTCCGGCTGGAGGGCAAGGACTACGTGATGGCGGACGGCGACGTGGTGGAGTTCAGGCACGGAGGAACGGCTGGGAGCGGGGGCAAGAAGTAGCGGCTCTGGCCGACGTCGCGGCGTCGGTGCCCACTTCACACTGGTCGAAACGACGATGATCGGATGACGATCGAGGCGGAAACGAAAGAGAGCAACGTGAGTATTCAGAGCGTCGCACCACACGGCGGATTCGCCATCGTCCCACCGGGCAAGGTCCTCGACTTTATCGATGGAGTCACGCTCCGCCAGGACACCCCGGAGGAGTACGTCCGGCAGGAGATCCTGAAGTCGCTCGTTCGCGAGTACGGGTATGACAAGACTGACATTCGAGTCGAGTTCCCGATCAAGTTCGGTAGCCGCAGAGTGCGCGTCGACATCGTCGTCTTCCCTCCCGGGCTGAAGGCCACCGAGCAGACCCAGTCGGCGGCGTGGCTCATCATCGAGTGCAAGAACGCCAAGGTGAAGCCGTCCATGAAGAAGGACGGCGTAGAGCAGATGCTCAGTTATATGGCGGCCTGCCCGAACGTCGAAGTCGGCATGTGGACCAACGGCGAGGACATGGCGAGCTTCGCGTTCGAGGTCGACGGCTCCGGCAAGCGGGTCGAAGTCGAGATTCCTGATATCCCACACAGCGGGGACGCGGCCGAGGCCGGCACCCCGCGGTTCGATCAGCTGCGCCCCGCCGCTTCAGACTCGCTGCTGTTCGCATTCCGCCGCGCGCACAGCTACATCGCCGGTAACCAGGGCATGCAGAAGCCGGAGGCGTTCTGGGAACTGCTGAAGCTCATCTTCTGCAAGATTCAGGATGAGCGCGACTCGGCGTCGCCTGAGTTCTACGCGACTCCGAAGGAACGCCAGAACATGACGGGCCTGATGCGGTGCGCGAACCGGATCGGGAAGCTCTTCGAGACCGTCACGAAGCAGTACCCGCAGATCTTCAAGGCATCCGAGCAGATCGAACTCGAGCCCAAGGTGCTGGCGTACATCGTCACGCAACTCCAGATGTACTCGCTCCTCGACTCGGATGTCGACGTCAAGGGCAAGGCCTATGAGGAAGTCGTCGGGTCGAACCTCCGTGGGGATCGCGGCGAGTTCTTCACGCCGCGCAACGTCTGCAACATGATGGTCGACATGCTGGACCCGGGCGACAAGGACCTCATCCTGGACCCGGCTTGTGGTACGGGCGGGTTCCTGATCGCGGCCATGAACCACGTTCTCGCGACCGTCAAGCGACAGGTCCGGGAGTCCGGCCGCAGCAAGCAGCTCCAGGACGAGACGCTCCGGAACCGCAAGAAGTACTTCCTCGAGAACAATCTCGTCGGGCTGGACTTCAACCCGAATCTCGTGCGCGCGACCAAGATGAACATGGTCATGAACAACGACGGTTCCGGCGGGCTGTTCCAAGCGAATTCGCTCGACAACCCCACCCGGTGGACCGAGGACCTGCGGCAGCGGGATCTCGTCGGCTCGGTCGACGTGATCCTGACGAATCCGCCGTTCGGGTCGAAGATTCCGATTGACGACCCTACGATCCTCGACCAGTTCGATCTCGGCCATCACTGGGAGTACGACGACGAGCACGATGTTTGGGTAAAGACCACCAAGACCAGTTCACGTCCGCCAGAGATCCTCTTCATCGAGCGCTGCATCCAGCTTCTGAAGCCGGGAACGGGGCGCGCCGCCCTGGTGCTCCCGGACGGCATCCTGGGGAGCCCGAGCCTCGGATTCGTGCGGCAGTGGATCCTGACCTACGCCACCATCCTCGCGTCGGTCGACCTGCATCCGGACACGTTCCAGCCCGGCACCAGCGTGCAGACGTCGGTGCTCGTTCTGCAGCGGAAGACCGAGCGGCAGGTGCGTGAGGAGATCGCGGCCGGCCGCATCAACGACTACGACATCTTCATGGCGGTCTGCGACCACATCGGCCATGACAAGCGCGGCAATGCGATCTTCATGCGCGATGACCAAGGCTTCGAGATCGTTCAGGAGACCGAGGACGCAGTCACCACCGCGGCCGATGGAGACGGTGAAGAGAAGGCGCACCTCGCCAAGGAACGAGTGGTCGACGACAACACCCAGCAAATCGCGGAGGAGTTCAGGGCATGGCTCAGAACGCTCTGAAGATCTCGACACCGGCTCCCGTCGGCGACGATCTCGCTCCAGATGTCCTGTGGGCCCCTGTCAGCTCACGCGTACTCAGGCATGGCAGCCGTCGTCTTGAGGCATCCACTTTTCTGACGGACGGATACGGGCTCAGGCAGGGGCTCGAGGTGCTGCCGTCGACCGTTTCGATGTCGCTGATGGCGCACGTGTGGCAGCCGAATCGCTTGAAGGGATACCCGGTCGAGGACGGGAAGGGCTTGCCCTTTCTCTCCGCTGGGCAGGTGTTCGAGGGACAGCCACGTGTGCGCAAGTGGCTCGCCACCGCCATGGTTCCGCGTGCCGAGAGCCGCTATCTCGAACCCGACTGGATCATGATGTCCTGCTCAGGCGAAGTCGGCCGAGTGACAGCCGTTTACGACGAGCACCTCGACAAGGTGATCACCCACGACCTGCTGCGCGTGGTGCCTCTCGACGGAGCCGACTACGGCTGGCTCTACGCCTATATGAAGACCCCGACGTTCTTCGCGATCGCTCGAAGCTCGCAGTACGGCCACATGATCAAGCACCTGGAGCCCGGGCATGTGCTCGACATGCCCGTAGCGATGCCCGAGGCGAACATCAGGGAACGAATCAGCGCCAAGGCGACCAAGGCTCTGCGGCTGCGGCAGTCCTCTCGCCGACTCCAGGCGGAAGCGGACACTGCGTACGTGCGTCTAGTGAACCCGCAGCAGATTCCGTTGGAGACATCGTTCTCGACTCGAGTGAGCGCGTCGTCGCTGACCTCGGGGAGACGCCGTTTCGAGGGCCAGTTCTATCGCTCCGATGTGCTGCAGGTGGAGCAACTCGTCCAGGCTGCTGCTGCCTACGCCCAGCCACTGACCGACCTGGTCGAGTCCGTCACGATGTCACCGAGATTCAAGCGGTACTTCGGGCCGAACGGCACGACGTACAGGTCGGCGGGCGAGTTGTTCGACGTCAACCCGGCCGTCACCAAGCGCATATACGCTGGGCTCCTCGACAATGCCGAGGTGTACATGCTTCGCCCCGGGGAGATGATCATGGCTCGCTCCGGGCAGACGTACGGCCTTTTGGGCAGGACGATGGTTCTCAATGAAAACCATGCCGGGTCCTTCGGGAGCGAAGACCTGATCCGTATCGTCCCCGACGAGGCCAAAGCTAGAACTGGTTACCTTCAGACAGTCCTTAACCACGTTGACTACGGCAGGCCACGCGTGGTCCGCTATGCCTCGGGTACTTCGGTGCCGCACCTCGATCCGCCGGACATTCGCGAGGTATTGATACCGCGCTTCGATTCGGCTCAGGAAGAGGCCATAGCCGATCTCAGTGATGAAGCCACGCAGCTTGGTGCCCAGGCTGACCGTCTGGAGACTGAAGCCGTTCAGGCGGCCGAGAACGCCGTCTCCGCCCTGACTGGTCGGCATGGTTCGCTTCGCCCGCTTCACGCCGATGCGTGACTGCGAGTGGGTGGAGTTCCGGTTCTCGAATTGACCTCGTGGCGGCTCTGGCGCAAGGGATGTCGCAGTCATGACGGGGATGCGGCTGGAGCTCATTCCTGTCACCGAGGATGAGCAACTTGCTGCACTCGAGCGCTTGGTCTGCGGCGATCAGCAGGGAACTGCGGAGTTCGGCGGCTTCTACGGGCGAGCGCGGACACGTCTTGCACCTCTCCTCGGGCCCGACCGCCGGGCCTGGCTGATTGAACTCGACGGTGTCCTGGTCGGATTCGTGGACGCCGACAACGATGCCGGCCGTGTCGGACTCGCCTATTTCGTGATCGCTTCCTTCCGCGGCAAGGGTGTCGCCAAGCAAGCCGTCGCCCGCATCCTCACCGCTGGTGTCTGGCCCGGCGCCGCGCTCTACACAGCCACCATCGCGGACCAGAACGTCGCGAGCATCGGTGTCGCGCGTGCGACCGGATTCCAGTTCGTAGGGAGGACCGACTACGGAGACGAGGTCTGGGAGCATCACGTGGCCGAGATATCCCGCCCGGAAACTGACGCCGAATGAGACGGGCTTACTCAAACAGCGACTATGCGGGACGCAACGCGGTCGAGTTCCGCTTCAGTTCGCAGTCTCACCCCGGGATAGGCGCTCTGCGCTGCATTTCAGGAAGAGACTGCGTCCGGACGCGCGTAGGTCAAGGCGAGGTTCCCCTTGGGGAATGACTTGACGTCGATCAGCTGCAACCTGGTGAACTCGGTGAACAGCGGGCTGCCGCTGCCGTGGGCGAAGGGGCTGACCAGCAGGTGGTACTCGTCGACGAGGTCCGCGCGGACGAGCGCCTGAGCGAATCGCACGCCGCCGTGCGCGAGGATCGGGCCGCCGTCCTGGGCTTTCAACCTGGCAACCTCGGTGGCCAGGTCCCCGGAACAGACAGTCGTCGTCGCCCACGGGGTGTCGATCGGCGATCGGGAGAAGACGACCTTGGGGATGGCGTTCATCGCGTCGGCCTCGGGTCCTCTCTGGAACGGCCAGTACCCGGCCATGTCGCGGTAGGTGCGAGCACCCATCGCGTGGGCACCGGCCGAGCCGAGCACGGTGGCCATGTGCGCGACGAACTCCTCGTCCTCGTCGTACTCGAGGAAGAAGTCGTCGCGTACGCCTGCGGGCGCTGCGGCGTACCCGTCGAGGGACAGGCTGTGGCGGAGGATTAGTGGGCGCATGACGACTCCAAGGACCGGATCGCCCCCGACCTCATGGAGGGCGGTGATCTCACCGTACTCGTCCTCCTGTCCGATCGAGGCGACCGGGGGCCGGCAGCCACGATCTCGACAAGATCGAAGGTCACACCGCTGAACGTGGCGTGATCTTCGATCCGGCAGGAACCACTCGTCAGCCATTGCGTCGTCAAGTGCTTGCAGATCAGAATCACCTTGCGCTACGGTACAGGTGCTCTTGATTTGCAAGCACTTTGGAGGCCGTCATGCCGCGCACGCGAGTCCACAACCTGTTCGTGTCGTCCGATGGATTCGCCGCCGGCGACTACGTGACGCTGGAGAAGCCGATCGGCGAGGCGAGGGCGCTCTTCGCCCGATTCGACGGCCGTGTCATCCACGGCATTCATGGTGTCGACGAACCGGTGACGGTGGACCGTGCATTGTTCAGCACCTGGGGGCAGGGCATCGGTGCCGAAATCATGGGCCGTCGCAAGTACGGACCGCAGAGCGGTGAATGGCCGGACGACGGATGGCAGGGCTGGTGGGGAGAAGCGCCGCCGTTCCTTACGCCGGTCTTCATTCTCACCCACTACCCGCGCGAGAGCATCGAGTTCGCCAACGGCACCAGCTTCCACTTCATCAACGCCTCGCCCGAGGAGGCGCTTCGACTGGCGCAGCAGGCTGCCGGTGGACTGGACGTCCGGATCGGCGGCGGTCCGACGACGGTGAGCGAATTCCTCCAGGCTGACCTCATCGACTTCCTGCATGTGGCGATCGTGCCGGTCGTACTGGGCACCGGCGTGCGGATCTGGGATCACCTCGCCGGCCTGGAGGACCGGTTCACCGTCGAGTCGATCAGCACGTCCAGCGGCCTGACCCATCAACTGTGGAACAGGAATCGCTAAGGATGGGCTGATCAAAGCCTCTCCATCGTCATCCCGGACTTGATCCGGGATCCTTCCCGCCTGAGAGCCCGGGATGACGTGAATGACCAGCGCTTCCCCAACAATCGAACCTCTTCGTTCACCGCTGGTCACCTACCCCTAGGCCGCCACACGTCCTCATAGGCTGCTTGGGATGACTCACGAGGTAGCGATTCGCCCGGCCCGGGCCGAGGAGGCCGCGGCACTGACCGAACTGGCGCTTCGCTCGAAGAGCCACTGGGGGTACGACGCCGAGTTCCTCGCCGCCTGCCGAGCGGAACTGACCGTCCGTCCGGATGAGTGCGCTTCGGGCGCGATCAGGGTTGCCGTGGACGGGCCAAGAATCCTCGGCTTCCATTGCCTGCGCGGCACCCCACCGCACGGCGAACTCGCCTCACTCTTCGTCGATCTCGATGCGATCGGACGAGGCGTGGGCGACCTGCTGCTCAAGGACGTCCTGAGCGAAGCGACCGTGCGCGGCTTCGACGACCTGACCCTCGAGGCCGATCCGGGTGCGGAGCCCTTCTACGCCCACTACGGCGCGGTTCGAATCGGCGCGACGGCGAGCGGCTCGATCGCCGGCCGGGTTCTGCCTCGAATGCGGCTCACCCTCACTTCAATGCGCGACCATCGGGAGAGTTGAGACCGGCGTACAGGATCTCGACCCCATGGGTCGTGACCTCTTTGATGACGGCACTGGCCGGACTGGCATCGGTGATCACTCCGGAGACTTGACCCCAGGGCAGCACACGGTAGGGCGAGGCCGTGCCGATCTTCTCGGACGAGGCGAGTATGTAGGTCTCGGCCGCGCGCGCGGCAAGGGCCCGCTTCATCGCGGCGTCCTCGGCGTCCCCGGTGGTGAGCCCGGCCTCCGGGTGGACTCCGGTGACGCCGATGAAGCAGAGGTCGGCCGAGACGTACTGGGCGGCCTCGACGGCAGCGGCCCCGCAGGTGACGGCGGAGTGTTTGAAGATCCGGCCACCCAGCATGAACAGCTCAGCCCGGGGATGCTGCAGCAGCGCCGACGCGATGGTCGGGCTGTTGGTGATCACGGTGCATTCCAGTTCCTTCGGAAGCAGCTGGGCGACCGCGAGCGCGGTGGTGCCACCGTCGAGGATGAGTACTCCGCCGGGGCGGACCAGGGAAGCCGCCTTCGCGGCCACCGCCCGCTTGCCCTCGGGCTCGACGCTCTGGCGGGCGGCGTAGTCAACGATGGCGGGCGAGGTCGGCAACGCACCCCCATAGACCCGCTGACATAGCCCCTCGGCGGCCAGGTCACGCAGGTCGCGACGGATGCTGTCCACCGAGATGCCTAGATCGTCCGCGGCGTCCGTGGCCACGATCTTGCCTGTTTCCGCAAGAATCTTGAGCAGGTGGGCGCGGCGCTGAGCGGCAAGCATCCACATTCCTTCCTGTTTATCCATATTATTGCATGTATGGTGGCCGCCATGACGACAGCACAGGCAGCATGAAGACCCCCGGCGTCGACGTCCCGGACCATCGGGGACGCACCGGTCTTGATCGCACCGGGCGAGAGCTGGACCGCAACCCGGACGTGGTGATCCGAGATGTCGAGCTGACTTCGCAGGGCTGGCACGTGCTCAGGCGCACCACCTTCGACTATCGGCGACGTGACGGGCGCTGGGAACGCCAGCAGCGGGAGACCTATGACCGCGGGAACGGCGCGGTGATCCTTCCCTACGACGTCGAGCGTCGAACGGTCCTGCTGACCCGCCAGTTCAGGTTTTCGGCTTACGTGAACGATCATCCGGACGGGCTCCTCATCGAAGCAGCGGCAGGGCTTCTGGACGCCGACGACCCCCTCACCGCCATTCGTCGCGAGAGCGCCGAGGAACTGGGCGTGACCCTCAGCCGGATCGAGCACGTCTTCGACGCGTACATGAGCCCCGGCTCGGTCACCGAGCGGCTGCACTTCTTCGCGGCCGCCTACACGCCCGAGAACCGAACGAGCGAGGGCGGCGGGGTTGCCGACGAGGGCGAGGACATCGAAGTGCTCGAACTCGACTTCGGCGAAGCGCTCGCGATGATCAGGGAGGGGCAGATCACCGACGGCAAGACCATCATGCTGTTGCAGTGGGCGGCCCTGCACGGTCCATTCGCCCCGGGCGATCGCCCCTAGTTCGGTGCCGGGTTCGGACTCCGCCCTGTCGAGCAGCTGCGACTGGCCAGCCTCTCCAGTCAGTCCGACTCGCGGGCGTGGGTGCCGACGTTGACCACCCGTCCGGACGAGTCCCGGTAGAAGAAGCGGCGCACGCCCCAGGCAAGCATCTGCACGACCCTCGGTCCACCCCGTTGCGGGGTTGTGGCGCCCACGTCGCGTGCCAGGATGGCTGGATGGTTCTCGCCACCCCGAACCTGCTGACGGATCGTCTTCTGCTGCGGCCCTTCACTGAAGCCGATGCCGACGATCTCTTCGCCTTGCAGAGCGATCCGCAGGTGTTGCGCTACTGGGATTCGCCGCCCTGGACCGAGCGGGCATCGATCGCGCGCTTCATGGCCCGCTGCGAAAAGATGGCCGAGGACGGCAGCGGCGCACGCGTTGTCATCGAGCACAGGTCCGGCGGCGCCTTCCTCGGCTGGTGCACCGTCAGCAGTTGGAATCCCGACTTTCGCAGCGCTTCCCTCGGCTACATCCTCAGCCAGGACGCCTGGGGGCACGGCTACGCCACCGAGGCGGCGCGGGCCCTGCTCCGGTGGGCTTTCGACACGCTCGACCTCAACCGCGTCCAAGCCGAGGCAGACACCCGCAATCTCGCGTCCGCACGGGTGCTGGAGAAGCTCGGCTTCGTCCGCGAGGGCACCCTCCGCGAGGACTGCATCGTCAACGGCGACGTGTCGGACACCTGGGTGTACGGCCTATTGAGACGCGAATGGGTGGGCTGATCCCCTAGTCAGCGCCGCGTCGGCGTTGGTCGGCGCTCCAGGTGTGGTCGGCGATGGCGTCGGCGACCACCTTGCGATACATGGCGCCCTCAGGCCCGCGGTAGAGATCTCTCGCGAAGTAACGAGAGCTCTCCAGGTAGGGAGCACTGTTGTGAACGCGGGCGGCCAGATCGGTCAGATATTCGTGGCCGCCGCTGCGATAGGCCTCAAGTTCGGCGTCGTCCAGCCGGATCAGCGCGGAATCGTCGATCAGCGCGCTGTAGCTGTAGCGGGCGTCCAGGTAGACGCCGCCCCGGTGCCCGAGAAGGAACCAGGCGCCGCTCTCATGATCGAGGTAGTGCATCGCTCCCAGTGAAGCAGGTCTGCCGCTATCCGCTGCGAACAGCCACCCGGAAACCGGTTGCACTTTGCATTCAGTCGGCCTACGCTCAAGTGATTGCGACTTGCAACCGGCAAGGCGCCGACTGCCTTCAGCAACGTCAGGAGTGGACATGATCACCCAGCTACTCGCCAACTGTGCCGTCAGCGATCTGGAGCGCGCTGAACAGTGGTACGTGCGGCTGTTCGGCCGCGCACCGGACGCCCGCCCGATGCCGGGCCTGCTCGAATGGCATCTCGCACAGACCTTCGGCATCCAGCTCTGGACCGATCCCGACCGGGCCGGCAAGTCGACGGTTGTGCTCGGGGAGTCCGAGCTCGACGCCGCGGCCGACCGACTCACCAGGGTCGGGATCGACCATGACGGCCCCCAGCCGGGCGGCGGCGCACGGATTCTGCAGATCGTCGATCCCGACGGCAACCGTGTGTGCTGACCGGACCCTGATCGGGCTAGGGGTGATGCCGCGACAATAACCGGACTGCCTTCGCCCAACAGCGGGCGCTGACAGGGAGTGGGACCCGCCTGTCCGCGGGCCCCACGGCCCCCCTGCTACACCGCGTGGTTCGCCAACAGGCGGCGGTCCGGATCGACGGCCCCCCGCACCGCCTGCAACCGTTGCCATGCCTGTGCCGCGTACCCGGCGGCGACATCGACGAGGTTGTCGTCGAAGTTCAGAAAGCGTGCCCCGTTCGCCCACGGTGTGAGTGCCGCGACGGCGCGGTTCACGTCGAGCTGGCCCTGCATCGCCATCTCGGGCGTCGCCGCGATGGCCAGGAAGAAGGCCAGATACTGCCCGTCCAGCTGAGCCAGGGCCGCGTCGGACGGACGGCTGAGAGCCCCGCCCAGGTGCCGGATCTCGGCGGATAGCACGCTGCTTCCCGACTCGGGTCCGGCCGCTGCCAGGAACGCCTCGATCGCCTCCGCCGGGAACGCGCCCAGCAGCGAGGATGCCGACACCGACGGGGTGGGGCCCTCCGGATCCATGTGGATGCGGGTCAGCGCCGCGGCCGGCATCCGAGTGAAGGTGTCCATCTCCGGGTTCAAGGCACGCAGCGGCGCCAGCAGTTCGACGGACTCCTCGTCGGAGCCGAGGATGGCCCCGTCGATCACCACCAGCTTCCGGCCGCTCAGGAACGGCGGCAGTTCCGGCAGCGGCGGCAGGTTCATCAGCCGCAGCGACGTGCTGGCCGCGTCCGGAGCGGTGCGCGTCCACTCGGCCCAGCCGTGGACGACCTCGGCAGCCCGCTCGGCCGGCCAGATCAGCGCCCCAGCGTAGGCGTCCGGGATCGGCAACAGATCGAATTCGAGCGCGGTCACCACGCCGAAGCTGCCACCGCCGCCCTTGATCGCCCAGAACAGGTCGGGTTCGTGCTCGGCGTCGGCGCGCACCAGGCGTCCGTCGGCCAGCACCAACTCGACCGCACGCAGGTGGTGCGCGGCCAGCCCGTGCTGGCGTCCGTACCAGGAGAGACCGCCGCCCAGGGTGTAGCCGGCGACGGCGACGTCGGGAGACGAGCCGTGCAGGGCCGCGAGACCGTGCGCGGCGGCCGCCTCGACAACCGCCTGCCACAGGGTGCCGCCCAGCACCCGCGCCACTCGATGTTCGGGATCGATGCTCACCCCGGTCAGCTCATGGAGCCGGACGAGGACGACGTCGGACAGGTCGGTGCGGGCGAACGGGCCGGCGCCGTGCCCGCTGCTCTGCGGCGCGATCC
>NZ_JASGEN010000048.1:0-10923 GCF_047606365.1 Micropruina sp.
GGCGCGGGCCACCACCTGGGCGACGTCGCCCGGCCGTGCCCGGGCGGCACCGGCCAGCCGTCCGTAGCGGATGACGTGGATCTCCCAGTCGCCCCGGTCGCGGCAGGCGGCGACGATCTGCGGGCAGCCGGCCAGGCTCGCCACCCGATGGTGACGCAGCGTGCTGCGGGCGAAGGTGGTCAGCCGGTCGGTGATCGTGGCGGCGTCCTCGAAACGCTGCTGGGCGACCAGCCCGGTCAGCCGGCCCCGGGCAGCCCGCAGCACCGGCCGGATGTCGCGGGTCAGCCCGGCCCAGACCTGCCCGACCACGTCGGCGTATTCCTCGGGCGTGACCGCCAGTTCGCACGGCGCGCAACAGCGGCCCAGTTCGCCCAGCATGCAGGAGCCGGACGGCCGCTTCGCCGACAACCGTGCCGTGCACTGCCGGATCGGGAACGCGTCGTAGAGCGCGGCCTGGACGGCCTCGGCGGTGCCCCGCCGCGCGAACGGCCCGAAGTAGTCGGCGCCGTCGGGCAGGCAGCGGCGCACGATCGACAGCCGCGGGTAGGGCTCGCGGGTCAGCTTCAGCCAGAGCTGTCGTTCGGGATATTTCGAGCGCCGGTTGTACCGCGGCGAGTGTGCGGCGATCAGCCGCAGCTCGAGCACCTCGGCCTCGAGTTCGCTGCTGCAGGTGAGGTGTTCGACGCCGGTGGCCACCCGCACCATCTCGTCGATCCGCGGACGGGTCTCGGCGGCGGTGAAATAGCTGCGCACCCGGGCCCGCAGGTTGCGGCTCTTGCCGACGTAGAGCACCTGGCGGCGGGTCTGGCCCGCTGCGTCGCGTCCGTCGGCGACGAACCAGTACACGCCGGGTGAGGCGGGCAGCCCGGTAGCCCAGGTGCGCTTGGCGCGGCGCTGCGGGGACACCCGGCGGGTGAACTCGAGGAGATCCTCCACCGTGTGGACGCCGAGGTTGCCGACCCGCTCGAGCAGGCCGTGCAGCACCGTCACGGTCGCCCGGGCGTCGGTCAGGGCGCGGTGATTGGGTGCCGTCTCGGCGTGGAAGTGCTGGGCCAGGGTCGCCAGCTTGTGGTTGCGCACCTCGTCGCGCAACAGCGCCTGCCGGGCCAGTGCGACCGTGTCGATCACCGGAGGATTCGGCCAGGCGTAGTCGAGGCCGGCGCAGGCCCGCTTCAAGAATCCGACGTCGAAGGACGCGTTGTGGGCGACCAGGACGCAGCCGGCGGCGAACTCCAGAAAACTGGGCAGCACCGACGCCAGCCTCGGCGCACCGGCCACCATCGTGTCGGTGATGCCGGTGAGCACGGCGATCAGTGGTGGGATGTGGGTGGACGGATTGACCAGGGTCTGGAACTCGCCCAGCACCTCGCCGCCGGACACCTTGACCGCACCCACCTCGGTGACCTTGTCGTCGACACCGCCGCCGGTGGTCTCCAGATCGACCACGCAGAACTGAACCTGGCTCAGTGGCGTGCCCAGATCGTCGAAGGTGGGTTGGCTCGGCAATACGGTCATGGGCGAGACGCTAGAAGCCGGCACTGACGGTTTCTGGCGCGCCGCTTTCTGGGCCGTGCAGGCGGCGGAGATCTCGGCGGTCGCCGGGACGACGGCAGGCCGGACGTGGCGAAGAAAACTGTCGGAGCCGGCTTGCAGACTGCGGTCATGGAGATGCTGAGGATCGATTGCGGAACCTGCGCGGTACGCGGTCCCGCCTGTGGCGATTGCATGGTGACGGCGCTGTTGGGAGCCGACCACGAGGTGGTCGAATTCTGCTCCGATGAGGTGAGTGCACTGCGGGCGATGACCTCGCAGGGGCTCCTGCCTCCCCTTCGCTTGGTCGAAGCTGTATCATTACGCCCGACGCTCGAACCAGAGGGGGACTGGTTTGCGTCGGGGGAAGACGTCGTTTAGGATTTTCTCAGGTTTGGTCCGCTGACTTCCCCGCAGTGACCCCATTGTGATCGTCAGGAGGCGATGGTGCGACTGCGTGCCTTTGTTCGAGGCAGCCTGGTGGCTGTGGCCGGTGCCGCGGTCGTGTTCGCCGGCCCGACGGTGCGGCCCGCGTCCGCTGACCCGCTGAGCGACGCCAAGGACAAGCTGGCCGCCATCGAGCAGGAGCAGAGCAAGATCGGCGAGCAGTGGGCTGAGGTGAAACTCCAACTCGCCCAGGGCAAGACGAAGGTCGCCACGCTCAACGCCGACATCGCCGCCCAGCAGAAGAAGGTCGACGGGCTGCGCAAGCAGGCCCAGCAGGTCACCATCAGCCGTTTCCAGAGCCGTGGCGTCGACATCACCGTGCAGCTGGTGACCTCGCCCGATCCCGACGCTTTCCTCGCCGACATGTCCACCATGGGCAAGCTCGACCAGAACATGAACTCGCTGCTGCAGGACTACCAGGCGCAGCAGGCCAACCTCGCCGATCTGCAGCGCGCCGCGCGCGATCAGGTGAGCACGATCGCCGCCGAAGAGCAGCGGCTCGCCTCGTTGAAGAAGCAGATCGACGCCAAGATCCAAGAGGGCCAGGCGCTGGTCGACCAGTTGACCGAGCAGGAGCGGCAGCGGCTGAACGCCGAGGACGCGGCTTCGCGTGATGCCTCACGTCAGGCAGCCACCGAGGAGAACTTCGTCGACGACAGCGGCTCGGCTGATTCCCGGGCGATCCGTGCGGTGAAGTACGCGGTCTCCAAGGTGCCGACCGGCCAGTACGTGTGGGGTGCCGAAGGGCCGAACAACTTCGACTGTTCCGGGCTGATGCTGGCCGCCTACCGCTCCGTCGGTATCTCGCTGCCGCATTCGTCGCGGGTCCAGTCCACGCTCGGCCGGCCGGTCGCCCGCGACCAGCTCAAGCCCGGTGACCTGCTGTTCTTCTACAGCCCGATCCACCACGTCGGCATGTACATGGGCAACGGCATGTTCGTCCATGCGCGCAACCCGCGTAACGACCTGGAGATCACCAAGCTGTCCACCTACCCGGCCTACCAGGGTGCCCGCCGCGTCGTCGGTTGATCGGTTTCGCCGCACTCTGCTGCTGGCCGGCCCGGCTTTATTGCTCGGCGCGTGCGCGCCGGCACCGAGCGGACGTCTCGACGATCTCGCGCGTACCCTGACCGAGCGGCTCGCCGCTGAGGACGAGAAGTCCTTCCTCGCGGCGTTCGCGCCTTCGCCGGGATCTCAGGCGCTCGGCCACCGGATGTTCGCCACCTTGTCTCAGGCGCCTGCCGTCCTCACCACGAACGACGGCAGGCTTCGGGTGTGCTGGAGTTTGCCGGGCGAGCCGCGGGTCTGCAGCGAGGCGACGGCGAGTCTGGTCGACGGCCGGATCGCCAATCTCACCGCAGCGAGTTCCGGCACCGAGTGGCTCGGTGAACCGCTGGGGGTGCATTCGTCGGCCACGCTGGTGGTGGGCGCCGGGACGGCCTGGCATCTGAGTCGCTGGTCGCGCGCCGCCGAGGCCGGCATCGCCGCGCTGACCAGGGTGGCGCCGACCGACCGCCGGTGGACCGAGCCGGTGGTGGTCGTGGTGCCGGACAGCCTCACCGGCTTCGCCGCCTACGCCGGCGACGAGGCCTCCCGGGTCGCCGCCGTCACGGTGGTGCCCGGCTTGGCTGAGAGCGAGGGCGTCCGGGTGGTGGTGAACCCGACGGTCACCCAGAAGTCCGAGGATGACGCGGTGCTGATCACCCATGAGGCCGTGCACGCGTGGATGATGTCGCCGCGGCTGACCGGTACCCCCGGATGGATGGTGGAGGGGATCGCCGAGGCGCTCACCGCCGAGGCGTACCCGCGGGTGGCGGCCAGCAACCGCGGACTGGCCCGCACCGCCGTCCGCGACGGTGTCCCGGCGACGCTGCCCGATGTCACGCAGCCCACTCAGACGGCCTATGCGCTGGCCCAGGTGGCGGTACGGGCGATGGTCACCCAGATCGGCTGGTCGAAGGTGCTGGACGAGGCCTACGCCCGCACCAACGGCGGGGCCGCGATCGCCGACGCTTCGGTGCTGAACTGGTACCGCGACGCCCTGGCCCGACTGCGCGCCGGCCGCTGAACGCTCACCCGCTCAGACCACGGCACCGTCGCCGTCGACCGGCGGACGCCGCTGCAACCGGTGCAGCAGCAGGAACACACCCAGGAAGAACCCCAGCCCGGCCAGCACCGAGACCAGCATCGGGAACCGGACGCCGAACGCCGAGAACAGCACCAGCACCAGCGGCAGCACCACCAGGACGGTGCCGGCGATACCCGCCGCGCTCCACCGGCCTCCCGGCGGCGGTGGGGGTGGGGTGAACGGCTCCTCGGGCTCCTCCGGGGCGGCCCAGCTGCGGAAGTCGCTCGGCAGGTCGACGGTGGGCAGGTCGACGGTCGGGAGGTCGATCGAGGAAGGCGCAGAGACGGGCGATTTCGGTGACGCCGGTTCGGCGGACGGCGGAGCTGTTTCCGGTGTCGGCGGCCGGACGGGGTCGTCGGCGGGCACCAGGCCGCCGGGAAATTCGCGCGCCATCAGCTCGTTGAACCGGGCGTCCTCGGGCTGGTCGCGATTCATCGGACGGCGTACTCGGTGAGGAAGTCCAGCGTGCGCTCGACGATCAGGTCGGCGTCGTTGTCCAGCGGGGCCACGTGGGCGCTGTCCGGCAACGCCACCTCGGTGATCTCCTCCGACGAGACCTGACGCAGCACGATCTCCTTGGAGATGATCGGGACCACGTCGTCGGCGTCGGAATGCAGCAGCAGGATGGGGCAGTACACCAGGTCGAGCCGGGCCCGGACGTCGGCCCAGAGCCGCATCATGGCGTGCACGGCCCGCAACGGCGTCCGGGGATAGCTGTGCTCGGTCACCCCGGCCTTGCGGATGCTGCTGCCGACGCTGTCCACGGTGCGGATCACGTGCTGGGCCAGCGGCACCAGGGCGAGTCGCGGGTGGCCGACCAGAGCCGGGTTCACCAGGATCAGCCCCGCCACCTCGTCGGCGTGCCGCTCGGCGAGCTGCAGGGCCAGCGCGCCGCCCATGGACAGCCCTGCGACGAAGACCGTCGAGCATTCACCGCGGAGTTCGACGAAGGCCCGCTCGGCGGCCGCGTACCAGTCGCGTCCCTCGGTGACCTCCAGTTCGCGCCAGCTGGTGCCGTGCCCGGGCAGCCGCGGTACCGACACCCGGTAGCCGGCCTCCGCCGTCGCCCCGGCCCAGGCGCGCAACGTCCAGGGACTCGCGGTGAAGCCGTGCAGGAACAGCACCCCGACGTCGCCGCGCCCGGCGGTGAACGGCTGGGCGAACTCGTGCACCTGCATGGCGCCATCGTAGGGGCCCCGCGGCGGGTGGCGGACGGGGTGTCTGCGGCAGGGCATTAGGGTGAGCGGCACAAGGCGATCCGATGGAGGTGCGGTGCTCTACTCCCTGTTCAAGAACGCGGCGTTCCGGCCGGTCATCAAGTACGTCTACGGTGCGCGCGCCGAGGGCGAGGAGAACATTCCGGCCACCGGCGGGGTGATCCTGGCCAGCAACCACCTGGACGCCGGCGACACGCTGGTGCTGCCGGCGATGATCAAACGACAGGTCACCTTCCCGGCGAAGGCCGAGCTGTTCAAGGGTGACCGGGGCCCGTTCTCCAAGCTGGTGGCCTGGTTCCTGCGTGCGGTCGGCCAGGTGCCGCTGGACCGCTCGGGAGGACGCGCCAGCCTGGACGGCCTGCAACCGGTGCTCGACGTGTTGGCCGACGGCGGCTGCGTGGGCATCTACCCCGAGGGCACCCGTTCGCCCGACGGCCGGCTGTACAAGGGCAAGACCGGCGTGGCCCGGATGGCGCTGGCCGCACAGGTGCCGATCATTCCGGTGGCGATGAAGAACAGCCGGGTCACCAAGAAGGCCGGCCTGCCCTGGATCGACCACCCCGTCGTGGTGATCGGCAAGCCGCTCGACTTCAGCCGGTATTACGGCCGGGTCGACGATCCCCGCACGTTGCGCTGGGTCACCGACCAGGTGATGGCCGCCATCCATGAGCTTTCCGGCCAGACCTACGTCGAGGCGTACGGCACCTCGGTGAAGAGCGGCTCGCTGACCGAGACCGAAGCTGCGGCACGGATCCTGGAGCGTCCCGGCATCAACACCAAGGAACCCGAGTTGCCGGAGTGAGCATTCGCGGCCGTCAACGCGGCGTCCCACGCCCCGGGGCCGGTTCGAGAGCCGGGTGGTCGACCGCGTATCCTGACCGGCGTGTCGCAGCCGATCCCCACGCTTGAAGAACTTCAGTCCCGCCAGCCTCTGCAGCAGCCGACCTATGCCGATCAGGCACGGCTGGAGCGGGTGATCGCCGAGCTGCGCAAGCGTCCGCCGCTGGTCTTCGCCGGCGAGTGCGACGAGTTGCGCGAGAAGATCGCCGACGCGGCGGCCGGGCGGGCCTTCATTCTGCAGGGCGGCGACTGTGCCGAGACCTTTGACACCGGCACGGCGCTCGACATCAGGGGCAAGCTGCGGGTGCTGCTGTCGATGGCAGTGGTGCTCACTTACGCCGCCCAGGTGCCGGTGGTGAAGCTGGGCCGGCTGGCCGGGCAGTACGCCAAGCCGCGCAGCAACGACACCGAGACCCGCGACGACGTCACGTTGCCCGCCTACCGTGGCGACGCGGTGAACGGGCTCGATTTCACCGCCGAGTCACGGGTCAACGACCCGAACCGGCTGCTGGAGGCGTACAACCATTCGGCGGCCACCCTCAACCTGATCCGGGCGTTCGTCACCGGCGGCTTCGCCGATCTGCGTTCGGTGCATACCTGGAACCAGGACTTCGTCCGAAACTCCGGTGTGGAGGCGCGGTACGAAGCGCTGGCCGACGAGATCGAGCGGGCCCTGGCGTTCATGGTCGCTTGCGGCGTCGACAAGGAGGCGTTCCGCACCGTCGACTTCTACTCCAGCCATGAGGCGCTGCTGCTGCCCTACGAGCACGCCATGACCCGGATCGATTCGCGTACCCGGACGCCGTACAACACCTCGGCGCACATGGTCTGGATCGGTGAGCGCACCCGGCAGGTCGAGGGCCCGCACGTCGACTTCATCCGGCACCTGCGCAACCCGATCGGGGTCAAGGTCGGCCCGTCGACCACCGCCGCGGACGCCGTCGCGCTGGCTGAGGCGCTCGATCCTCAGCACGAGCCCGGACGGCTGACGATGATCTCCCGAATGGGTGCGGCCAAGGTGCGCGACGCGCTACCGCCGATCGTCCGGGCCGTCGAGGCCACCGGCCGCAAGGTGGCCTGGATCTGCGACCCGATGCACGGCAACACCTTCGAGACCGCCAACGGCTACAAGACCCGGGCGTTCAGCCAGGTGGTCGACGAGGTGAACGGCTTCTTCGACGTGCACGAAGAGCTGGGCACCTGGCCCGGCGGTGTGCACATGGAGCTGACCGGCGACGATGTCACCGAATGCGTGGGCGGGGTCGCGGACGCGTTGGCTGAGGCCGACTTGGCCAACCGCTACGAGACCGCGTGTGATCCCCGGCTGAACCGCAACCAGTCGCTGGAACTGGCCTTCCAGATCGCCGAGCGGCTGACCGACGGCCGGATCAAGCGGGTGAACCCGGTGCAGGAGTACCGCGCCGAGGACTTCTGACCCCGGCCAGCGTCACCCAAAAATAGGATATTGCATCTTCACATACGCGTTACAGGGTAGAAAAAGGGGACGTCACTAGGCGTCCTAGCGTGTCGTATCGCCAACCCGGTGGATAGGTCGGGGTGGCCCCACCCGGACTCGTCCGGGTGGTTGACACGGGAAGGTTCCCCCAATGACGCGCATTGACGACCTGCCGGCTGCGGCAGGAGTGAAATCCGAAGACATCGTCGAAGCCGCCGGCATGCCGGTCGGCTCCGGCAATATGAAGCCTGAATACGATCCACGACTCGCCAATGAAGACCTGGCGCCGCTGCGCGAGCAGAAGTGGTCGTCCTACAACATCTTCGCGTTCTGGATGTCGGACGTGCATTCGGTGGGCGGCTATGTCACCGCCGGCTCACTGTTCGCCCTCGGCATCGCCAGTTGGCAGGTGCTGGTGGCACTGCTGATCGGCATCGTCATCGTCCAGGTGTTCACCAACCTGGTCGCCAAACCGAGCCAGAAGACCGGCGTTCCCTACCCGGTGATCAACCGGGCCATCTACGGCATCAAGGGGGCCAATATTCCGGCGATCATCCGTGGCCTGATCGCGATCGCCTGGTACGGCGTCCAGACCTTCCTGGCTGCCGAGTCGCTGAACATCATCTTCCTCAAGTTCTGGCCCGGCAGCGCCGCCCTGCTCGACGTCGGTTTCCTCGGGCTGTCGGCGCTCGGCTGGATCTCCTACGCGATCCTCTGGTGCGCTCAGGCCGCGCTGTTCTGGAACGGCATGGAGACGATCCGCAGGTTCATCGACTGGGCCGGTCCCGCGGTCTACGTGGTGATGATCGTGCTGGCCGGCTACCTGGTGTCGCAGGCCGGCTGGCAGAACATCAGCCTCGACCTCTCGGCCGGCGAGCCGCTCGACTTCTGGGCGTCCATCCCGGTGATGATCACCGCGATCGCGATCGTGGTGTCCTACTTCTCGGGGCCGATGCTCAACTTCGGCGACTTCGCCCGCTACGGCAAGTCGTTCAGCGCGGTGAAGAAGGGCAACTTCTGGGGGCTGCCGGTCAACTTCCTGTTCTTCTCGCTGCTCACCGTGATCACTGCTTCGGCCACCGTTCCGGTGTTCGGCGAACTGATCACCGATCCGATTCACACCGTGGAGCGGATCGACACGCCGTTCGCGATTCTGCTGGGCGGTCTCACCTTCGTCACCGCCACGGTCGGCATCAACATCGTGGCCAACTTCATCTCACCGGCGTTCGACTTCTCGAATGTCGCGCCGCACAAGATCTCGTGGCGCACCGGCGGAATGATCGCCGCCGTCGGTTCGGTGATTCTGCTGCCGTGGAACTGGTATTCCAATGCCGATGCCATTCACTACACGCTGGGTGTCCTCGGTGCGATGATCGGCCCCCTCTTCGGCATTCTGATCGCCGGCTACTATGTCGCGGCCAAACAGCGGATTCTCGTCGACGACATGTTCACGATGTCTGACAAGGGTGCCTACTGGTACACCAAGGGCTACAACAAGAATGCGGTGTACACGGTTCTGGGGGCTGGAATCCCGACGATTCTGATCGGCGTCCTGCCGAAGATGATCGCCGATCTGGGTGGCTTCGACGTGTCCTGGCTGGGCAACTACACCTGGTTCATCGGCTGCGGGCTGGGCTATCTGATCTTCGTGCTGCTCGAGCGCGCCAACCCGCAGGTGCCTTCGCTGGACGACCTGACGGCCGGGGTGTCGGACGGCAGCGTGGAGGTGGCCGGCGGCACCATCGAACTCCAGCCGGCCGCGCAGTGATCCGATGCGGATCACGCTGATCAACCCCAATGCCTCCCGGGCGATGACCGCGAAGATCGCGGCCGCCGCCCGGGAGGCGGCGGCTCCGGATGTCGAGATCGTCGCCGTTTGTGCGGACAACGGGCCGGCGGCGATCGAGAGCCACTACGACGAAGCCCATGCCTCGGTAGCGATCGCGGAACTGATCCTGGCCGACCAGGCTGCGGGCGGCAGCGACGGCTATGTGATCGCCTGCTTCGGCGATCCGGGCGTGGACGCCGCCCGCGAGTTGGTCGACGTCCCGGTGATCGGCATCGCCGAGGCCGCCATGCATGTGGCGGTGTTGTCGGGTCGCAGCTTCGGCATCGTCACCACACTGTCGCGTACCCTGGGCCGGGCTCGGGATCTGCTGCTGCGCCACGGCTTCGAGCGGGCCTGCGTGGCGGCCTATGGCACCGGAATACCGGTGCTCGACCTGGAGGACGCCACCGGAGCAGCCTTGGACGAGATCGCCGGCTGGTGTGAGCGGGCCGTCCACCACGACCAGGCGGATGTCATCGTGCTGGGTTGTGCCGGGATGGCTGATCTGTGCCGCCGGCTGACCGACCGGATCGGCGTCCCGGTCGTCGACGGTGTCGCCGCCGCTGTCGGGCTGGTGACAGCGATGGGTCGGATGGGTGTCGGCACCAGCAAGCGCGACGAGTACGCCCGGCCGCCGCGGCTGGCCTGACACCGACTTCGCACGGAGCCGCAGCGGCGAGCTGCCTGCCGGGGTTACGCTGCGATCATGCAGCTCACCCACCTCGGACATTCCGCCGTTCTGATCGAGGTCGCCGATCGGCGGATCCTGATCGACCCGGGCAACTTCTCCACCGCCTGGCACGATGTGCGCGACCTGGACGCGATCCTGGTCACCCACCAGCACCCGGACCATGTCGACCCCGAGCACGTCGGTGCCCTGATCGACAACAATCCGCAGGCGCAGGTCTGGGTCGAGCCGCAGGTGCTGAAGGCGGTCGACCTGCCCCGCGGTGAGGGGCTGGCGGCGGACAGCAGCATCGAACTGGGCGGCGTCGCGGTGAACGCGGTGGGCGGGCTGCACGCGATCATCCACCGCGACATCCCGCAGATCGGCAACGTCGGGCTGGTGATCAGCGCCGAGGGCGAGCCGACCCTGTTCCATCCGGGCGACTCGCTGGCCACGGTGCCCAGTGGCATCGACGTGCTGGCGGCCCCGCTCTACGGCCCGTGGGCGGCGATGAAGGAGACCGTCGACTTCGCCCGCGCGGTGGACGCGACACACGGCTTCCCGATCCACGACGGCCTGCTGCACGAGCGTGGCGTCACGCTGATCTACGGACGCCTCGAGGCGATGACCGGCATGACGATGCACAACCTGCGCGACGGCCGGCCCTGGACGGTCGCGGACTAAAGAGGTTCCGCAGGTAGGCGAATGTCGATTGGCCGCCGCCCCAGCACGCACCTGAGCACCTTCTCCTCGGTCGTCGTGGCTCCGCCACGACTCCCTCGTCGGCGGCACTCATGCACGCACTGGAAC
>NZ_JASGEN010000049.1:0-45728 GCF_047606365.1 Micropruina sp.
ACTGCTCGCCGACGCCCGGCTGGCCGCGGCCGGCGCCCTGATCGGGACGTCCGGCCCGGCGCGGTCGTCGAACCCCGCGTCCGGTGACCCGTGGCTGATTCGCGACCCGGACGCCTTCGCCGCCCTGCGCGACCGCGTCCGCACCGGTACCGCAGATCGGATGCTGGCCATCGTCACGACCGCCGGTGAGGTCCTGCAGCGCTACCAACGGATCCAGCTGGCGCTTCCCTCGGCGCCCGCACCGGTGCGCGCCGACGTCACCGAACAGCTCGCCGGACTGATCTATCCGGGTTTCATCGCCGGCACGCCGGAGCCGCACTGGTCGCGGCTGCCGCGCTACCTGCATGCGGTCGAACTGCGGCTGACCGCGGCCCGCAACAATCCGGGACGCGACCGGGCCGGTGCCGAGGTGATCGAGCAGCTCGAGGATGAGTACGCCGCACTCTGCGCCCGTTATCCGGCGGGCCCGCTGCCCACGGACGTCGCCGAGGTGGGCTGGCTGCTCGAAGAACTCCGGGTCAGCCTGTTCGCGCAAACCCTCGGCACGGCAGCGCCGGTCTCCGCCAAACGCGTCCGGACGGCGATGAGCCAGGTGACGCTGTCCTGAGGGCGCGCTGATCACGCCCGCTGCACCGTCATCCCGGACTTGATCCGGGATCCGGGATCCCCTCCCGCCGGAGATCCCGGGTCGGAGCCCGGGATGACGTGATGATCAGCGCTTCCCTACGTGTATGACGGCGATCGTCTGCCGTCGGGGGCTACTCCGCAGGAGTCTGAAATCGACCCCAGAGAGGTCGCTGATCGGCCTCAAGGCGGTGTGGTCATGCCTTGGCTCACCGGTGCGGTTCAGCACTCTGGGGTCGATATCAGAGTGGACCCGCCAGTACCTGCTCGGCATCGCCGGCGTACGCCGTCGGCGTAGTCACTCGGTGGTTGGAGTCGCTCGCGCTAGGGTGGCCGGGTGATCGATCCCCGGTTGCTGTACACGTTCAACCCCGAGGTCTGGTCGAGCCTGGACGGTGTTCGTCCGGTGCTGATCCACCTGTTCGAGGGGTATGTGGACGCGGCCTCGATCAACCGCAACCTCGGTGCCCACATCCTGCAGAACTGCGAGCACGAGATCCTGGCCGAGTTCGACCACGATCAGCTGCACGACTACCGCAGTCGCCGTCCGCAGATGGTCTTCGACACCAACAGCTGGGTGTCGATGAAGGACTTCTCGCTGCTGCTCTACAAGGTCATCGACGCCGCCGGCACACCGTTCCTGCTGCTCGTCGGCCCCGAGCCGGACAGCCAGTGGCGGCGAATGACCCAGGCGGTGCTGGGCATCGCCGAACGGCTGCATTCGGCCATGCTGCTGACCGGCAGCGGCGTGCCGATGGCGGTGCCGCACACCCGGCCGACCCTGGTCACCTCGCACTCCACCGACTCGAAGCTGGCCACCGGCAACCCGCTGTGGATCGACCGGGTGCAGATTCCGGGCAGCTTCTCGGCGGTGCTCGAGTTCTGCGCCGGCCAGGTCGGGCTGACCGGCCTCGGCTTCGTCGCCCACGTGCCGCACTACCTGGCCCAGTCGACCTTCCCGCAGGCGACCGCGGCGGTGCTGCGACGGATGAACGAGGCCGCCGGCCTGCAGATCCCGCTGGGCGACCTGGACGAAGAGGCCGAACAGCAGCTGGCGACGATCGCGGCCGAGGTCGAGGAGGACGCCGAGTTCCCGGCCGTCCTGGCCGCGCTCGAAGAGCAGTACGACCAGCTGTCGGAATCGGGCCGGACGTCGGTGCCCACCGCCGATGAGATCGGTGCCGCGGTCGAGCAGTTCCTGGCCGAACAGGACGACTCGTCCAACGGGCAGAACTGACGTGCCACGCACCGCCGCCGAACTGGTGGGGTTGCTCGAACTCGAACAGCTCGACACCGACCTGTTCCGCGGGCCGCAGCCCGAGACGGTCCGGCAGCGTTCCTTCGGCGGACAGGTGCTCGCCCAGGCTCTGGGTGCCGCGTACCGCACCATGCCGCCCGAACGGGTGGCCCACTCGCTCAACGCCTACTTCCTGCGGCCCGGGTCACCGGCCAGCCCGATCCTGTACGTGGTCGAGCCGACCCGTGACGGACGTGCGTTCAGCCAACGCCGGGTGGTCGGCCGGCAGAACGGCCGTCCGATCTTCTCGATGGTGTGCTCGTTCCACGTCGACGAGGACGGGCTGGACCACGCCGATCCGCTCCCGGTCGGCGTCCCGCTGCCCCAGAATTGCCGTCCGGCCGCGGACGTGCTGGGCGAGCGGTCCGCCCAGACCGCCGAGTTCTGGGAGGCCGAGTGGGGTGCGCTGGACGTCCGCTACGCGACCGAGCCGGCGTCCGATCGACCCGGACCGGCCCAACTGCAGCTGTGGATCCGCACCGAGTCACGACTGCCGGACGACCCGCGACTGCACCAGATGGTGCTGGCCTACCTGTCCGACATCTCGCTGCTCAGCGTCAGCACGCTGACGCATCCGGTGGAGTTCATGTCGTCACGGATGCAGGCCGCCTCGATCGACCACGCAATGTGGTTCCACCGCCCGGCCCGTGCCGACGAGTGGCTGCTGTACGACCAGACCTCACCGTCGGCGTCCGGCGGCCTGGGCTTCTCCCAGGGTCGGCTGTTCACCGCGGACGGCGTCCTGGCCGCCTCCTGCGCCCAGCAGGGCCTGATCCGCGTCCTGGACGCCTGACCTGTCGCCGGGCGCCTCAGGGCGGCGGCAGCAACCCCACCTTCGGGGTCTCGCCCAGTTCGGCGGACTCGTCGTCGGTGAACAGCCGCGACCGGATCAGGAACCGGAACCCGGTGGGTCCCTCCAGCGAGAAGCCGGCACCGCGTCCGGGGACGAGGTCGATGGTGAGGTGGGTGTGCCGCCAGTAGGCGAACTGGTTGGCGCTCATCCACACCTCGACCAGGTCATCCGCTTCCGGCTCACCGGCCGAGCCGGGCTCCCGGACGTCGATCGTGCCCAGCAGCGTGTCGGCGTCCGAGGTGAGGAAGTCCCCCTGGGGGTAGCACATCGGCGACGAGCCGTCGCAGCAGCCGCCGGACTGGTGGAACATCACCGGGCCGTGCTCGCCGCGGAGGCGGCGGATCATCTCCGCCGCCTCCGCGGTCACGTCGACGCGTGAGACGGTCATCGGGTCATCCGGTGCATCAGAAGAACCCCATCGCCTTCGGCGAGTAGGACACCAGCAGGTTCTTGGTCTGCTGGTAGTGGTCGAGCATCATGGCGTGATTCTCGCGCCCGATGCCCGACCCCTTGTAACCACCGAACGCAGCGTGCGCCGGGTAGGCGTGGTAGCAGTTCGTCCACACCCGGCCGGCCTGGATGTCACGACCGGCACGGTAGGCGGTGTTGGCCTCGCGCGACCAGACGCCGGCACCCAGGCCGTAGAGGGTGTCGTTGGCGATCCGGATCGCGTCGTCGTAGTCGTCGAAACCGGTGGTGGCGACGACCGGGCCGAAGATCTCCTCCTGGAAGATCCGCATGCTGTTCTGGCCGGTGAAGATGGTCGGCGCCACGTAGTAGCCCTCGGACAGGTCACCGCCCAGGTCGACCCGCTCGCCGCCGGTGACGATGGTCGCACCCTCTTTGGTGCCGATGTCGATGTAGGACAGGATCTTCTCCAACTGATCGTTGCTGGCCTGTGCCCCCATCATCGTGGCGGTGTCCAACGGGTTGCCCTGAACGATCTTCTTCACCCGCTCGGTGGCCGCCTCGAGGAACGAGTCCTTGATCGAGTTCTGGATCAATGCCCGGCTCGGGCAGGTGCACACCTCGCCCTGGTTGAGGGCGAACATGGCGAAGCCCTCGAGCGCCTTGTCGTAGTAGTCGTCGTCGGCTCGGGCCACGTCCTCGAAGAAGATGTTGGGGCTCTTGCCGCCGAGTTCCAGGGTGACCGGGATCAGGTTCTGGCTGGCGTACTGCATGATCAGCCGGCCGGTGGTGGTCTCGCCGGTGAAGGCGATCTTCGCGATCCGGCTGGACGACGCCAGCGGTTTGCCCGCCTCGACGCCGAAGCCGTTGACCACGTTCACCACACCGGGCGGAATCAGGTCGGCGATCAGCTCCATCAGCACCATGATGGACGCCGGGGTCTGCTCGGCCGGCTTCAGCACCACCGCGTTGCCGGCGGCGAGCGCCGGAGCCAGCTTCCAGGTGGCCATCAGCAGCGGGAAGTTCCACGGAATGATCTGACCGACCACGCCCAGCGGCTCATGGAAGTGGTACGCGACCGTGTCGTTGTCGATCTGCGAGATCGTGCCCTCCTGCGCACGCAGCACGCCGGCGAAGTAGCGGAAGTGGTCGATCGCCAGCGGCAGGTCGGCGGCCAGGGTCTCCCGGACGGCCTTGCCGTTGTCCCAGGTCTCGGCGACGGCCAGCTTCTCGAGGTTGGCTTCCATCCGGTCGGCGATCTTCAGCAGGACCCCGGCCCGGTCGGCGGCGCTGGTCCTGCCCCAGGCGGGTGCGGCGGCGTGGGCGGCGTCCAGGGCGGCATCGATGTCCGCGGCGGTGCCCCGGGCGATCTCGGTGAACGGCCTGCCGGTGACCGGCGACGGGTTCTCGAAGTAGCCGCCCTTGGCCGGCGCCTTCCAGTCGCCGCCGATCCAATGGTCGTAGCGGCTGTTGAAGCTGGCCGGAGAGCCGTCGGTGTTCGGCGCTGCGTAAACGGTCATGGAGACTTCCTTGTCTGCGCACCGCGACCGGGCGGTCCGGCCGCGTGTCCGGAAGGCTAGCCGACCGGACCCAGAGGTGGGTCCGAGAGCAGGTGCCCAGAAGTCGTCCGGGCACAAGGAAGCGGCCCGCCCCGGGGGGATGGGGAACGGGCCGCTTCCGTTTCGGGAGGTCTCAGGCAGCCAGGTCGTGGGTGCTGCGCAGCTTGGCGATGGCGTGCCGTTCGATCTGGCGGACGCGCTCGGCGGTGATGCCCCAGACGGCGGCGATGTCGGCCAGCTTGGCCTGACGGCCGTCGACCAGGCCGTAACGGCGGCGAACCACGTCGGCCGAACGATCGTCCAGCGTGGAGAGCATGCCGTCCAGGCGGGCGCGTTCCTCGGCGTCCAGCACCATCTCGTCCGGGCCGGGGGACATCTCACGGGCCAGCAGGTCACCGAGCGCGGTGTCACCGTCCTCTTCGACCGGGGCGTCGAGGCTGACGTGATCACGGGCCAGCCGCAGCAGGTCGATCACCTGCTCCTCGGTGAGGCCGAGCTCGTCGGCGATCTCCACCAGTTCGGGCTCGCGGCCGAAGCGGCGCTCCAGGGTGCGGCGGACGGCGGACACCTGGTTCACCTGTTCGGCGACATGCACCGGCAGCCGGACGATGCGGCCCTGCTGGGCGATGCCACGCGAGATGGACTGGCGGACCCACCAGGTGGCGTAGGTGGAGAACTTGAAGCCCTTGCTGTAGTCGAACTTCTCCACGGCGCGGATCAGTCCGGTGTTGCCCTCCTGCACCAGGTCGAGCAGCGGCATCTGGGCCCGGCCGTACTTGCGGGCGACCGAGACGACGAGTCGCAGGTTCGCGGTGATGAAGCGCTGTAGCGCCTGCTCGCCCTCGGTGGCGATCTGTTCGAGTTCGTCGGCGCTGGCTCCGTGCGGGCGGGTGGCCTCGTCGTCCACGGTGCCGTTGAGCAGTTGTCGGGCGAACAGCCCCGCCTCGATCCGCTTGGCGAGGATGACTTCCTCTTCGGCGGTCAACAGTGCGGTCTTGGCGATTCCGTCCAGATACAGGCCAACGGCATCCTTGCCATCGATTCCGTCAGTGCTCCGGATGCGGTGCGCAGTCGAGATCATGTGTGTCCTTTCGCTCCGTCATCAGTACAACGCAGCGCCAGCGACGATGTTTCCGTTGACGGCCCCCAATGAACCCTGAGCGCAGCCCCGAGGGGCAAACCAAGACCGTAGTCGTACCTGGACGCCGACCGCGGAGGCTATCGACCTCGGATCCGGTCGCGCCGGTGTCGTCTTCCAGGATGCCACGCCGCCGCGAACAGGTCTTGAGACGCAGCTACTCGGCTCGCTCCGGCGCCACCTGGTCGATGATCCAGGCCAGCTCGAAGGCCAGGTCGCGCCAGGCCTGATAACGACCCGACACGCCGCCGTGACCAGCCACCAGTTCGGTGCGCAACAGGATCGGACGGGCCTCGTCCGCGATCACCGTGCGGCGCAACTGGGCCACCCATTTGGCGGGCTCGGTGACCTCGACCCGGGTGTCGTTGAGGCTGGTGGTGGCGAGCACGGACGGGTAGCGCGCCGCCCGCACGTTCTCGTACGGCGTGTAGCCCTTCATGCATCGGTACACCTCGGGATCGTGCAGCGGGTCGCCCCACTCCTCCCACTCGGTGACGGTCAGCGGCAGTTCCGGATTGAGGATGGTGGTCAGCGCGTCGACGAACGGCACGTCGGCATGGACGGCGCGGAAGGCGTCCGGGGCCAGGTTGACCGCGGCGCCCATGGTCAGGCCGCCGGCCGAGCCACCCTGCGCGACCAGCCGGTCGGGGCTGGTCCAGCCGGATTCGGCCAGCTGCCGGGCGGCCGCAACGAAGTCGCTGAACGTGTTCGGTTTGGCCAGCAGCCGGCCCTGTTCGTACCAGGCCCGGCCCAGTTCGCCGCCGCCGCGGACGTGCGCGATCGCCCACACGAAGCCCCGGTCGAGCAGGCTCAGCCGGGGGATCGAGAACCACGGACTCAGCGAATGCTCGTAGGCGCCGTAGCCGTAGAGCAGGGCAGGGGCGCTGCCGTCGGGCACGACGTCTGCGCGATGGACGATCGACAGCGGCACCCGGGTGCCGTCCGGCGCGATCGCCCACTCGCGGCGCTGCACATAGCGGCTGGGGTCGTAGGCGCCGTGCACCGGATGGTCGAGCACCTCGCTCTGCTTCAGGGTGCGGCGGGCTCCGGTGTCCAGCCGGTACTCGTCCAGCCGGCGCGGGCTGACCAGCGATTCGTGCACCAGCCGGATCCGGTCGGTGGCCGGATCGTCGGCCGACAACGCGCCGGCACTGTACAGCGGTTCGTCGAAGGTGATCGGCGCGGGTTCGCCCCAGCCGCCGTCCTGGGTGCGCGCGATGACTTCGATCAGCGGCAGCCCGTCGCGGCGCGAGCTGAGCACCAGGTAGTCGGCGTAGGCCTGTACCCCGAGCATCCGGACGCCCGGACGCTGCGGCACCAGCGGCTGCCAGGCGTCGACATCGGACGCCGTGAACGGGGCCCGGGCCAGCTGGAACTCGGAGGCGGCCCCGTTGTGCACGATGTAGAGGGCATCGGTGCCGACCTCGACGCTGTACTCCAGGCCGTCGCGGCGTGGCGCCACCACCCGGGCACCCGCGGTCGGATCGGCCACGTCCAGCAGCCGGTACTCGCCGGACTGCTTGCTCTCGGCCGCCAGCAGCACCCGGGTGCGGTCGCGTGATTCGTCCACGCCCACCCAGAACCGCTCGTCCGGCTCATGCCAGAGCAGGACGTCGTCGGCGCTGCCGTCCAGGGTGTGCAGCCACACCCGGTCGGGACGCCAGGCCGGGTCGACGGTCAGGTAGACCAGCCGGTCGTCGCCGCACCAACACCCCCCGCCGGCGACATCGACGTCCGGTGCGGCGAGCTCGGTGCGGGTGGCCAGTTCGATCACCCGCAGCCGGTACCGCTCGTCACCGGTCAGGTCCTCGCTCCAGGCCAGCCGCGTCCCGTCCGGCGACACGTCGCACAGGCCCAGCGCGAAGAAGCTCTGGCCGTGGGCGAGTTCGTTCTCGTCGAGCACCACCTGCTCGGCCTCCGGCGCCTCGGTGACGTCGGGAATCTGTTCCGGGTCGTCGGCGGCCAGCCGGCAGTGGATGGGGTAGTCGAGTCCCTCGACCGAGCGGCTGTAGTACCACCAGGTGGAGCCGTCGCTGTGCCGGACGAAGTCGGGCACCGTCAGGTCGGTCTGCTTGGTGCGGGCCAGGATGTCGCCGTACAACTCTTCGCGCAGCGCCTCCAGATGGGCCGTCTGAGCCACCGTGTAGGCGTTCTCGGCGGCCAGGTGGGCCAGGAACTCTTCGGAATGCTTATCGCTCATCCAGGCGAAGTCGTCGACGAAGTCGTCACCGTGATGGCTGCGGACGACGGGACGCGCCGGCGGGCGCGGAGGCTGCGGCATGGTGACAACCCTAGTGCCGCCCGCTTCGACGGATTCTCGATGGACGGCGGCCGTGCGATAGCACACGTCGCGACGCCCTGGGTTTGGAATGTGACGGCCGGCGTGCCAGAATGGCTCAGGCGCTGGCCATTGACAACCCCCGGTTGTCGTGTGCCCAAAACCAAGAATCCGAGAGGCTACTTGTGTCACCACGCTCCACTGCCGCAGCCCGATCTGAAACCGTACCCGTTGAGGCGGCGGCTCCTCGCCGACGACGCGCTTCGACAGCATCGGCGACGTCCGGTCGCGCACGCAAACCCAAGGCTGTCGCCGCAACCGACGCAGTCGTGCCGACCGTCGAAGACGTGCTGGCCGCGCCGACGACGGTCGACGTGAAGTTCGCCCGCGAGGGCGACGACGTCGTGCTGACCGTCGGCGGCAAGCGGCGTTCGCTCGACGACGTCGACGACTCCAGTTTCGAGGAGGCCAAAGAGGCCGTCGTCGAGAAGGAACTCACCGAGGACGAGGGCTTCATCGTCTCTGACGCCGATGACGCCGACGAGCCCGAGCAGCAGGTGCTGGTCGCCGGTGCCACCGCCGACCCGGTCAAGGACTACCTGAAGCAGATCGGCAAGGTCGCCCTGCTGAACGCCGAGCAGGAGGTCACGCTGGCCAAGCGGATCGAGGCCGGCCTGTTCGCCGAGGAGTCGATGACCTCGGGGCGCGATATCCCGGCCACCGATCTCGACGACTATGAGTGGATCGTGCTCGACGGGCGGCGCGCCAAGAACCACCTGCTGGAGGCCAACCTGCGTCTGGTCGTCTCGCTGGCCAAGCGCTACACCGGTCGCGGCATGCTCTTCCTCGACCTGATCCAGGAAGGCAACCTGGGCCTGATCCGTGCGGTCGAGAAGTTCGATTACACCAAGGGCTACAAGTTCTCCACCTACGCCACCTGGTGGATCAAGCAGGCGATCACCCGCGCCATGGCCGACCAGGCCCGCACCATCCGCATCCCGGTGCACATGGTCGAGGTGATCAACAAGCTCGCTCGCGTGCAGCGCCAGATGCTGCAGGACCTCGGCCGCGAACCAACCCCGGAAGAGCTGGCCAAGGAACTCGACATGACCCCCGAGAAGGTCGTCGAGGTGCAGAAGTACGGCCGCGAGCCGATCTCGCTGCACACCCCGCTGGGCGAGGACGGCGACTCCGAGTTCGGCGACCTGATCGAGGACTCCGAGGCGGTCGTCCCGGCTGAGGCGGTCAACTTCACCCTGCTGCAGGAGCAGCTGCACGACGTGCTCGACACCCTGAGTGAGCGTGAGGCGGGCGTGGTCTCGATGCGCTTCGGACTCACCGACGGCCAGCCCAAGACGCTGGACGAGATCGGCAAGGTCTACGGCGTCACCCGCGAGCGGATCCGGCAGATCGAGTCCAAGACGATGAGCAAGCTGCGGCACCCGTCGCGCTCGCAGGTCCTGCGCGACTACCTGGACTGAGTCAGCAAGCCCAAGCGCCCGGCACCCCTTCCACAAGGGTGCCGGGCGCTTCGCATTGATCGGAGCTTGTCGAACCCCTGGAGGGAGCAGACGGCTCGACCGGCGATTGGTGCGTTGATCAGCGCCTTCTCTAGCCTGTGGGCATGGCGTTCGCGACAACGATTCGACCGGCGACGCCGGACGATCTGGAGGCGCTGGCGCAGGTTCGGGCGACGGCCTGGCGCGAGGCCTACACCGGGCTGCTGCCGGAGGCCGTCATCGCCGCCCAGTGGGAGCGGATCCCGCGGGCGATCGAGCTGTGGCAGCGGGCGCTGGACGCCGGCGAGACGGTCTGGCTGGGCCTGCTGGACGGCGAGATCGTCGGCTACGCCCACGCGAGCGTGGACAGCTCGCCCCAGGCGCCGGTGCCGCTGGAACTGGTCGGGCTGTACCTGCTCCGCCGAGCGCAAGGGCTCGGTCTGGGCAAGGCGCTGGTGCGCACGGCGGTGGGTGATGCGGCCTGCCACCTGTGGGTGGTGGAGAGCAACGAGCGGGCGATCGGCTTCTACCGCTCCGTCGGTTTCGAACTGGACGGGGCACGGCAGGAGGTGGCGCCGGTCTTCGAGGGCGTCCTGCAGGCACGCATGGTGCGCCACTGAGCTGGTGTCCCGCGGGATCGGACCTGGAGGCCAGCTCGACCGACGAGAGATCAGTCGAGGGCGGCGCGGAAGGCGTCCAGCAGCCGATTGCCGAACAGCACGAAGCGGACCAGCTCCACTCCGGACGCCTGATGGCCGCGGACGGCCCCGACAGCGATCCGCGCGACGTCGGTGGCGTCCCAGCCGTACGCGCCGGCACTGATCGCCGGGAACGCGATGCTCGTCGCACCCAGGCCGGCGGCGACGTCGAGGCTGCGGGTGAAGCAGGACGCCAGTTGCGCAGGATCGGTCTGGCCGCGGTGGGCATTGGGCCCCACGGTGTGGATCACCCAGCGACAGGGCAGGTCGAAGGCGTCGGTGGCGACCGCCTCGCCGACCGGCAGCCCCTCGCGCCACTCGGTGCGGCGCAGCCGACGGCAGGCTTCCAGCAGGCGCGGCCCGGCGGCGGCATGGATGGCGCCGTCCACGCCACCGCCGCCGAGCAGGCTCGAATTCGCGGCGTTGACGATGGCGTCCACCTTCTCGGCGGTGATGTCGCCCAGCGCGGCTTCGATGGTGGTCATCGCTCCACGATGCCAGTGCTGCCGCCGTTTGCCCAGCGGGGGAGTGCTGCCCGTTGCCGTCCGACGACCGTGAGCGGCTACTGCGGGGCAGTAGTCTGGCGGCCATGCCGGATCTCACCCATGAGCGCTTCAACGAGGCCGTGGTGGCGCACGTTCCCATCGCGATGGAAGCCCAGGAGGCGCTCGCCTCAGTCGTCGACCTCAATGGCGCCTACCAGGCCGATATCGAGCAGGGGGTGGTCACCATCGCCGGCCGTCCGCTGCGGGTGGTGCTGCTCGGCACGGTGTCCAAAGCCACCGGCACCTGGCTGTGGTCGTGGGCGAACCAGGGCTTCGCGCCGATGCTGCCGGCGATCGCACCCGTCCGTAGGGCCGCCGAGGTGGCCGGTCCATGGGGGCTGTGGGAACTCGGTGAGCCTCAGTTCAGCCTGACCGGAGTGCTCGACACCGGGCTGGGCGCCGGGGCCAGCGTGGCGCTGGTCGCGGCACCCCTGGTCGGGGCGACCGCGTTCTACTCCGCCGACTACGGCGCCGGCATCGCCTACTTCGGGATCGTCGATCCGGCGGTTCCGCGTCCGGCGGCTCAGGCGGTCACCTTCCCGCGGCGGATCATGGCCGCCGTCGACCTGCAGCCGGGCAACCCGCGCGCCCAGGTGCTCACCTACGCCGCGGTGCACAACCTGCGGGTCACCGGCGACGACCGCCAACTGAGGGTGCACCTCGGGCCGGACGTGCTGACCGTGACGTTCGACGAGCAGGGCCGGATCACCAACATCAGCGGCACTGTGAGCCCGGGCGCGAGTCTCTGAACGACGAACGCCCCGGACGGCTGTCCGGGGCGTTCGCGAGATTTGTGTGTGTCAGATCAACTTGTTCGTCTCGTCCTGAATGGTCAGTGCCACCTGCTTCAGCCGATCGGCGTGGGCTTTGCCATGGTGGGCACAGAAGAGGAGCTCGCCGGTGTGCAGGGTAACCCTCAGGTAGGCCTGCGCCCCGCAACGATCGCAACGGTCCGCTGCGGTCAGCTCCTCAACAGCTGTCGTGCTCATCCGCGTTCCCTTCTGTTCCGGGTTGAGTCTACCAATATCAACTCTTGATCCGGCCGGTTTGTTCCGTGGCGCGAGACTACCCCCGGAGATCAACCCCGGCTAGGGCAGGCACGCCGCGCGGAGGTTACGCGATCGTGTCGGTGCCGGGCGCTAGCCTCATCGCGTGACCATCAAAGGCAAACCCGCAGCCGAGGGGCGTGACTACGAGGCCCGTCATCTGCTCGTTCTCGAGGGGCTCGAGGCGGTTCGCAAGCGGCCGGCCATGTACATCGGTTCGACCGATACCCGGGGCCTGATGCACTGCCTGTGGGAGATCATCGACAACTCCGTCGACGAGGCGCTGGCCGGGTTCGGTGATTCCATCCGGGTCGAGCTGGCCCATGACGGCAGCATCGCGGTGGCCGACGTGGCCCGCGGCATTCCGGTCGACATCGAGCCGCGGACCGGGCTGTCCGGCGTCGAGGTGGTCTTCACCAAGCTGCACGCGGGCGGCAAGTTCGGGGCCGGCTCGTACAACGCCACGGGTGGCCTGCACGGCGTGGGTGCTTCGGTGGTCAACGCGCTGGCGGCCCGGCTCGACGTCGAGGTCGACCGCAAGGGCGCCACCTGGGGCATGTCGTTCCGGCGCGGCGTCCCCGGCACGTTCGACGGTCCCGGGCCGGACGCCGCCTTCACCCCGGGCGGTCAGCTCGCCAAGGTCGGACGGGCGGCCCGCGGCCGCACCGGCACCCGCGTCCGGTACTGGCCCGATCGGCAGATCTTCCTGCCCGACGCGCAGCTGTCGCTGAGCCATCTGGTGGCGCGGGCCCGGCAGACCAGCTTCCTGGTGCCCGGGCTGGAACTGGTGGTCACCGATTCCAGAGGCGATGAGCCGACCACCGAGGTGTTCAAGCACGACGGCGGCATCTCGGAGTTCTGTGAGTTCCTGGCCACCGACGCGCCGGTCACCGAGGTGCTGCGGCTGCAGGGCAGCGACTCGTTCACCGAAACCGTTCCGATGCTCGATGACGACGGCGCGATGACGCCCACCGACGTCGACCGGACGCTCGAGGTCGACATCGCGCTGCGCTGGGGCGCCGGCTACGACAGCCACGTCCAGTCGTTCGTGAACATCATCGCCACCCCCAAGGGCGGCACCCACGTGACCGGCTTCGAGCGCGGCCTGGTGCGCGCCTTCGGCAAGGCGCTGGAGGGCACCCGACTGCTCAAGTCCGGCGAAGAGGTCGTCAAGGACGACATTCTCGAAGGGCTCACCGCGGTGGTGACGGTGCGGCTGGCCGAGCCGCAATTCGAGGGCCAGACCAAGGAGGTCCTCGGCACGCCGCCGGTGGCCCGGCTGGCCGCCCGGATCGTCGAGTCCGAGCTCACCGAATTCCTCACCTCCAACCGGGCGGCGCAACGTCCGCAGGCCCGTGCCGTGATGGAGAAGGTGGTCTCGGCGTCCCGCACCCGGGTTGCGGCCCGGGCCCACAAAGAGAACCAGCGCCGCAAGAACGCGCTCGAGTCGAGCACGCTGCCGTCCAAGCTGGCCGACTGCCGCAGCACCGACGGCGAGCGCTCCGAACTGTTCATCGTCGAGGGCGACTCGGCGATGGGCACGGCCAAGCTGGCCCGGAACTCGGAGTTCCAGGCGCTGCTGCCGATCCGCGGCAAGATCCTCAACGTGCAGCGGGCCAGCGTCGGCGACATGCTGAAGAACGCTGAGTGCGCCTCGATCATCCAGGTGGTCGGCGCCGGCTCGGGTCGCTCCTTCGAGCTCGAGCAGGCCCGCTACGGCAAAGTGATCTTCATGGCCGACGCCGACTCCGACGGCGCCCACATTCGCACCCTGCTCACCACGCTGTTCTTCAAGTACATGCGGCCGATGATCGAGGCCGGCCGGGTGTACACCGCGGTGCCGCCGCTGCACCGGTTCGAACTGACCAATCCCCGCAAGGGGCAGGACCGGTACATCTACACCTACAACGAAGCCGAGTACCAGCGGAAACTCGCCGAGCTCGCCAAGCGCGGGGTGAACTTCAAGGAGCCGCAGCGCTACAAGGGCCTCGGTGAGATGGACGCCGATCAGCTCAAGGAGACCACGATGGACCCGCGGCACCGCACGCTGCGCCGGATCACCGTCGAGGAGGGCGAGTCGCTGGAGCAGGCCATGGCGACGTTCGAGAAGCTGATGGGCAACGATGTGGCGCCCCGCAAGGAATTCATCATCGCCGGCGCCTACGCGTTGGACGCCGAACGCATCGACGCCTGAACGCGTCCGTCCGGACGGACGCGGAGACTCGAAAGCCCGGCCCTTCGGCCATGGGGGCGGCGAGCGCCATCATGGGGCCGAAGGGCCGGGCTTTTCGAACGGTGGCCGGTGAGCCTAGGCGTCGACCGGCTTCATCACGCCGGTCACGCCGGAGTGCCCATCGCGCATGAAGGGATCTCCCTCCACGTCCTCGTCATCCTTCTTGAGGGCGAAGAATGCCCACACGCCCGCGCATGCGACCACGGCGGAGATGATGTAGAACGTCGGCTGGTAACCCAGCGCGTCGCGGATGTAACCGAACGGGGTCGAGAAGAGCGCACTACCCAGCTGCGCGGCGATCTCGAAACCCACCATGTACAGCGTCGCGGAGAGCGCCGAGGGGAAGTGCAGCGTCAGGTAGCGGAAGATGCCGAGCACGAACAGCGGCACCTCGATGGCGTGCAGCATCTTGATGCAGGACACGACGATCGGATCGGTGAAGACGGCGGAGCCGAGGATCCGGAAGGCCATCACGGTGACGCCCATCAGCAGGATGTTCCGCACGCCGACCTTGCGCATCAGGATCGGCACCAGCATCATGCAGAAGCCCTCGGCGAACACCTGGACGGAGTTCAGGATGCCGTAGGTGTGCAGGCCGATGTCCTCGTTCGGGAACAGCGCGCGGTAGAAGTTCGGGAACATCTGGTTGTCGTAGAGGTTGTAGAACGTCCAGCTGAAGATGACGAAGCCGATGATGACCCAGAGGTGCTTGAACTTGAGCACCGAGACGATCTCGCGCAGCGTCGGTGCGTGCGGGTGCTCGGTGTGACCCGGTGCGAGCGGCACGTTGTCGGTCTTCCAGAAGATCTGCACCAGCAGGCAGACGATGCCCAGTGCCGAGCCGAGGTAGAAGTTGATGTGCGGGTTGACGGTGAAGATGAACCCTGTGAACAGCGCGGCAACCGCGTAGCCGAGCGATCCCCAGCCGCGGGCCTGGCCGTAGTCGAAGCCGTAGGTGCGGCTCAGCCGCTCGGAGAAGGCTTCCAGCAGGCCGACCGCGGCGGTGTAGCCGAAGGGCAGGTAGATGGCGCCCACCACGACACCCAGCGCGAACGAGTTCGTCAGTAGCGGCTCGTAGACGAAGATCGCGAACGGTGCCAGGCACGCCATGACCGACGACGCCAGGATGACCAGGTGTCGGCGCAGCACGAGGCGGTCCTGCGTCATGCCGTAGAACAGCAGCACCGCGATGGTGGTGAGCGAGTTCACCGAGTAGATCGTGCCGATCTGGCCGCCGTTGAGCCCGAGGCTCTTGTCGAGCCAGCTCGAGAAGAACGACCACCAGATGCCCCACGAGGCGAAGAAGACGAACAGGGTCGTCGAGCTCTGCAGGTATGCGCCGTTCTTGAACAGTTTGGAGTTGATGGCCATCCGGCCTCCTTTGATCATGCTGAATGCTTTCAGCGGTAAGATAGCTGCGCCCACTCTGCGATGCAAGACGTGATGAATGGTTTTAGCTTGCGCATGACCCCGATTGGGCTCGGTTGTCGCGGTCTCCGCGGTCAACTGTGCTAAAACCGTTCAACAACGCGAGCCTTGAAACGGTGTGGTCTTGGCGCGCGGCACCGAAACCCGCCCGAACCGAGAAAGAGATCGACGATGCCCTTCGACCCGTCCTTCCGCCCGCTCGCCCACTTCACGCCCCGCCGGAACTGGATGAACGACCCCAACGGCATGCTCTTCCACGAGGGTGAGTACCACCTGTTCTTCCAGCACAACACGACCGGACTGGTGGCGGGCAACCCGAGTTGGGGGCACGCGGTCAGCACCAATCTCGTCGATTGGGTCGAGTTGCCGGTCGCGATCCCGAGCACCGCGAACGAGTGGGTGCTCTCGGGCAGCGCCGTCGTCGACGAACGCAACGTCTCCGGGTTCGGTACGACCACTGGGACGCCCATGGTGGCCCTCTACACCAGCCACGACCCGGTCTCGAAGGTGCAGAGCCAGTCGGTGGCGTTCAGCCGTGACCGTGGACGAACCTGGCAGAAGTACGCGGGCAATCCGGTACTCGACATCGGGTCGACGGAGTTCCGCGATCCGAAGATCCTTCGTGACGGCGACGAGTTCGTCATGGTCCTGGTGATGGCTGAGGATCGTGCCGTGCGGCTGTACCGGTCGGCGGACCTTCTCGACTGGCGGCTCTCCTCGGAGATGGGTGGTTTCGGCTTCACCGCGGGCGTGTGGGAATGCCCCGACATCGTCCGGGTACCCATCGAGGGCACCGACGAGACTGCCTGGGTGCTGCTGCTCAGCGTGCAGGCGGGTGGGCCGGTCGGTGGCTCCGGCATGCAGTACGCCGTCGTCGCCTACGACGGGAAGAGCTTTCGGCCGCTCGACGACGCACGCTGGCTCGACCTCGGCTCCGACTTCTACGCCGCGATCTCCTACACGGGCACCGATGAGCCCGAACCCGTCATCCAGGGGTGGATGAACAACTGGGCCTATGCCGCCGATGTCCCTGCGGACGGCTTCCGCGGCTCGATGACGCTGCCGCGCAGACTCTCGCTGCGCGAGCGTCCGTCCGGGCTACGGCTCGTCCAGCAGGTGGTCGTGGCCGATGCGCCGCCCGTCCATGAAGCCGAGCACCTGCGGATCGACGGGCGTTGGCGGGTGCCGGTCGACGTCCTGGCCGCCCGTGTGTCGCTGGAGCTTGAGTTCGGGTCGGCCACCCGGGCCGGTATGGACGTCAGGGTCGGCGACGACGGCGAGCGCACCCGCATCGTGGTGGATCGGGACGCCCGCACGATCTCACTGGACCGGACATCTTCCGGTGAGTCCGGCTTCCACGAAGGTTTCGCCGCGGTGCACACGGCCCCGCTGCCCGTGGCCGACCCGCAGGACGAGGCGGCGATGGGCGCCGAGGTGGTGCGCCTCGACGTCTTCATCGACGTCTCCTCGGTGGAACTGCTCGCCGCCGACGGTGAGGTTGCCCTCACCGACCTGGTGTTTCCGTCGCCCGAAAGTCGCGGCATCGAAGTCTTCGCAGAAGGTGGCGAGGCCGTCGTGCGCTCCCTGGTCGTCGCGCCGCTGTGAGCCGGACGCGGGTGCGGAGCTCAGCTGCGGGTCGACGCAGCGACTCGCAGCGGACGCACCGACTCACGGATGACCAGCGGCATGGGCAGCATCGTGTGTGAGGGCTCGTAGTCGCCGATCAGCATCTCGACGCCGCGTTGTGCCATCTCTTCATAGGGCAGCCGGGCGGTCGTCAGACCCGGACGCTGGTAGGCGGCGACCTCTTCGTCGTCGAAGGAGACAACCGAGATGTCATCGGGGATACGCAGGCCCAGCTTCGCCACCGCCTGATAGACGCCGAACGCGACGTTGTCGTTGAGCGCGATGATCGCGGTGAGTTCAGGGTGCTCGGTGAGCATGCGCAACCCGTACTCATAGCCCACATGAGGCTGCCAATCGTCGACCACCGCACGCACCGCGACGATGCCGGCCGCGTCGAGTGCGCCGTCGAGGCCCTTGAACCGCTCACCGATGGTGACCGATGCCCGTGGGTCACCCATCACCCTCGGGATGTCGCCGATCAGCCCGATGCGTCGATGTCCCGCCTCGATGAGCAGGTTGGCGATGGCGTGCCCCGCTGTGCGCTCGTCGGGCAGCACGCTGGGATGCTCGCGGGAACTCGTGCCGTTGATCACGACGAGGGGAACGTAGCGCACCTCGGGCAGATCGATCATGCGCGCACCCAGGAGGCCGACGAGGATGCCGTCGACCCGCCGGTCGAGCATGAGTTCGACGGCGTCGGCGAGTTCGTGGCGGTCCGTCTCGGTCATCAGAACCGTGTAGCCGCGCTGCTTGGCGGCGCCGAGGACACCGCGGATCATGCCGGACGCGTAGCGGGTGAGGGTGACGTGGTCGGAGATGAAGCCGATCGTGTGCGTCGTGTCCTGCCGCAGGCTCACGGCGGCGGGGTTGGGGCGGTAGTCGAGTTTGGCAGCGGCGGCGCGCACCCGTTCGGCCGCCTCGGCGGACAGCCGGGTGCCCGGCTTGTCGTTGAGGATCATGCTCACGGCGGCCTTGGACATGCCGGATTCCCTCGCGACGTCGGCCAGTGTCGGCCGTCGAGTGGGTCCCCGGGTCATTGCCTCGCCTCCTTCGCCGAGCGTCGCACCCGGCTTTCGGCCCAGTCTATGGAGAAGCCGAGACGCTCATCTCGAAAGCGCCAGGTTCGTCGCGGGACGACCCCCCAACCCCGGAGGACGGGTTGGGGCTGGATCGATGACAGGTTCAGTGCAGCGGATGCCGCTGAGCGAACTCGTACTGCTGGTCGAAGATGTCCTTCAGCCCGTGGTACGTGGCCGCCTGGATCTCGCCCAGCTCCCGGTACACCTCGTGGGTGGCGGCGTCCGGCTCGGTCGTGCTGCCGTGCCGGGACATCGCTTTGGCGGCGATCTCCAGCGAGTCGTGCGTGCCGGTGGCCGCCATGGCCATCACCGCGGCACCCATCGCAGACACCTCCTCGGTCGGGCTCTCGGTGAGCGGCAGCCCGATCGCGTCCGTCATGATCTGCCGCCACAGGGGGGAACGCTGCCCACCGCCGACCGCGGTCACCGTTCGCAACGGGACGCCGGTGGTGTCGGCGAGCCCGGCCAGGTTGCGGGCCATCTCGATGCTGATGCCTTCCAGGGTCGACCGGTACAGCTCGGCACGTCCGTAGGCGCCTGCCAGTCCGACGATCGCGCCGTGTGCGACCGGATTCCAGAACGGGCTCTGCACGGCGTTGAAGTAGGGCAGCGTGACCAGGCCGCCGCAGCCGGGCCGCACGGCGGCGGCCTGCTCGTCCAGCGCCGGGTCCGGACGGCCCCCGAGGGCCGGGTCGCCGAGCTTCTCCCGGAACCAGCCGGCGAGATAGGCGCCCGAGTTCTGGACGATCTCCAGCACGTACTGGCCCGGAATGCCGGCGGCATCGGTGCGGAACACCGCGGCATGCTCATAGCGCGGCGAGTGGACGCCGGCCACCAGGGCCGTGCCCATGTTCAGGTAGGCCTCGTCGAGCCCGATCGCGCCCACGCCCAGCGCAGCGGCCTGGCCGTCGCCGCAGGAGGCCACCACCTGCACCTCCTGGTCGAGCCCCCAAGCGGTGGTGATCTCGCGGTTGATCAGGCCGATCACGCTGGCCGCCGGGACCAGCTCGCAGAGCTGCTCGGCGCGCAGCCCGGCGTGGGTCAGCATCTCTTCCGACCAGTCGAGCCGGGCCATGTCGAACAGGCCCAGGCTGTCCGCGGTCGCCGCCGAATCGACCCAGCGTCCGGTCATCGCGTGCACCAGATAGGCGTGCACGCCGACCACCTTGTGGGCGTGCCGCAACACCTCGGGCTCGTTGTCCTTCAGCCAGGCGATCTTGTACACCGATGGGGTGACGTCGGGCTGGAAGCCGGTCAGCTGATGGATGTGCTCGGTGCCGAAGCGGCGCACCTGGTCGGCGGCGCGTCCGTCCAGCCAGAGAATGCCGGGACGCAGCGGCTCGCCCTCGGCGTCCACCAGGGTGAAGGTCTGGCGCTGGATGGTGGCGCACAGATGGGTGATCCGGGCCCGGTCGGCCGCCGACAGCGCGGCCACCGCCTGCGCGACGGCGTCGTTGGTGCTGCGCCACCAGTCCCGCGGGTCCTGTTCGTAGAAGTCGACGCGTGGTGTTTGCATGGCGAACTCGGCCTTGCCCTGGGCGAGGACCGAGCCGGTCGCGTCAACGACGAGGGCCTTCGTGCTGGTGGTCGAGCTGTCGATACCGATGACGAGCGGGCTGGACATGTGCACCTCCTTGTGCGGATCCGATCGTTCGAGAGTAACGGTCGCGTCCGGCTGCCGCCGGAGTTCCGGACGGCTGTCCCGGGGGACGAGAGCCGCCCTGCGCCGGACGGGCTGTTGCCGGAAGCATGTCCAACGCAGCGGTGTGCCCTCGGGACTCACCGCCGACGGGCGATAACCTGCGGCAATGACCACTAACCCGCCGAAGCCCACGATCCTGCTGCGCGCCGAGGAGCGCCCCAGCGAGCGGCGCACCCCGCTCACGCCGGAAGGCGCGGCCGAGGTCGAGGCGGCCGGCATCCGAGTGCTGGTGGAGTCGTCGACGACGCGGGTCTACCCCGACGAGGAATATCGCGCGCAGGGTCTGGAGGTCGTGCCGGCGCGTTCCTGGCTCGATGCCGACCCCGACGTCGTCATCCTCGGCATCAAGGAGCTGCCGGATGGGCCGGCTCAGCTGCGCCATCGGCACATCTACTTCGGGCACGCCTACAAGGGCCAGCAGGGCGCACCGGAACTGCTGCGCAGGTTCGTGGCCGGCGGGGGAGAGCTGCTCGATCTTGAGTATCTGGTCAACGAATCCGGCCAGCGGGTGGTCGCCTTCGGCTACTGGGCCGGCTTCGTCGGCGGTGCGCTCGGCGCGCTGCAACTCGCGGGTGACCTGACCGCGCCCTTGGTGCCGATGTCGCTCGACGAGCTGGCGGGGAAGCTGGAGGACGCCGGTACGCGGTTGACCGGTGCCACCGCGGTGGTCACCGGTGCGTTCGGACGGGCGGGGCGGGGTGCCACCGACGCCCTGGTTCTGGCCGGTGTCGGGGTTTCCCGCTGGGACCGGGACGACACCCGGGACCTCGACTCCGACGCCCTGGTCGCGCACGATCTGCTGGTGCACTGCGTGCATGCCAACGTGCCGCAGCCGCCGTTCCTCACCGAGGCCGATCGGACGCGTCCGGGCCGCCGCCTGCGGGTGCTGGCCGACGTGACCGCCGATGTTCCTTCTGATCTCAACCTGCTGCCGGTCAGCAACCGGCTCACCAGTTGGAGCGAGCCTGTGCGGCGCATCTGGGACGATCCGGTGCCGTTGGACGCCATCGTCATCGACAACCTGCCGTCGTTGCTGCCGCAGCAGGCCAGCCAGGACTTCTCGTCCGGCCTGGTGCCCATCCTGCCGGGACTGTTCACCGGTGATCCGGTCTGGGGGCGGGCGGCCGCCACTTTCCACGAGGCGATCACCGGTCTGGGGCTGACCGCGGGGGTGTGACGCCGCGCGGACGTCAGCCGAACGGACGTGAAACGACGAAGCCGGCGAAACCCTGAGGGTTTCGCCGGCCAGTTGATCGTCCGGAGCGCCGCTCGCGCGGCAACCGCAGTCACCGGTTGATCGGGATCAGCCGACGGCACGAAGCCGATGACGCGCCTCGATCCGTTCGCGTGATTCGGACACCGAATCGAAGCGATGCGAACGTCCGGCGTCGATCCGGTGCTGCTCGGACGGCATCGACGGCTGCTCGCGCTGAGCCCAGCGGATCAAGGCGAGGCCACCGTGCAGGGCGAGGCGATCGAAGACAGACAGTCGGCGCAGTTCGGTTGACGTTGTGTATTCGTGTATGGGCTTTTCTAGCGTATTCATGATGGCGCATTTCTGAAATTGGCAGGCTAATTAGCGTGTCCACAAATGGCGTGGACGCGGGTAGGCCACGGCGGGCTTTTCTGCAATGAAGTGGTGCTTCGCGGCGATTCCGATTTGTCTACCGGTGCCGGCGATGACAGAGGCTTGCCGACTCGGTGCGTGCCGACGGCGATCGCTCGTGTGCGATCAATCGTGGCAGGAAGAACTCGACAGTCCTCGGCAAGGGGCGCTCGGCAGACCCCTCAGTAGGAGGGGATCGGCAGTCGTCGCACCGTCAACCGGCAAGTAGCGACGTACCGCCCACGCAGCCGAGGGCCGGCACGACAGTGCCGTCGATCTTCGATGTGAATCGGATCATCATCTCTCTCGGCCTCCCTTCTGTGGTCGCGGTCGTATGTCTTCGTTGACAATAGACGCCTATCTCGGCAATTGCAACCGACTGGCGAATAATGTCACCTTTGGCGGTGTCGACGGGCGTATTCGGGCGAAACTGTCCTGATTCCGGCGCATTGTGATCGACGGGCGAGGAGCGGTCAGCCGGCGAGGGCGAGCGCGAACGGCAGGACCGAATCAGCACCGGCGCGACGCAGCAAACGCGCAGCCACCGTCATCGTCCAGCGCGAGTCGATCAGGTCGTCCACCAGCAGCACCGGGCCGCGCACCTCGCGCAGTTCCTCGGCCAGCTGGTCCGGCACCGCGAACCGTTCCCACAGGTCGCGCACTCGGTAAGCGCTGTTGGAGGCGCCTCGTCCGGCGCCGGCGTCCGGGTTGAGGGCGAGCGGACCGAGCAGCTTGAGGCGTCCGGCGGAGGCGATGCCGGTGGCCAGCGATTCCACCAGGCGCGGACGGCCCGCGCTCGGCACCCACACCACGGCGGCCGGTCGCTCGGCCCAGTCCCACGCCTTCAGCACGCGCAGGCAGGCCCGGCCCAACTCGGCGGGCACCTCGGCATCGATCGGACGCCCGTCGGCGTCGGACGCGAACAGCTCGCGCAGCGGACCGCCCCAGCCCAGATCGGTGAGCCGGGCCACCACCCGGCCGGGTTCGGCCTGTTCGGCGGCGGCGATCTTTCCGGTGACGTTCTTGCCGTCGGCACGGATGCCGAGGCGATCCAGGCCGGTCGGCCACAAGGCCCGCGGAGGCACGGCGACCCCGACCCGATCGAGCGCTTCGGAGGCCGTGCTGGTGGCCGCGACGGTGACATCGGTGGGGTACCAGCTGCCGGCGCAGACGTCACAGCGACCACAGGGCGCCGCGTGCGGATCGTCGAGTTGGCGGGTCAGAAAGGCCATCCGGCAGCTGTCGAGCGCCTGGTAGGCGAGCATCGCGTCCTGCTCGGCGACCCGGGCGGCGGCGATCCGCTCGTAGCGTTCGGCGTCGTAGTGCCAGGGGCGTCCGGTGCCGACCCAGCCGCCGGAGACATACTCGACCGCGCCGTCGACGGCCAGCACCTTGAGCAACAGCTCCAACGGCCCTCGGCGCAGATCGACCCGAGCCTCCAGCGCCGGCACCGACAGTGGACGGTCAGCCTCGGTCAGGGCGCCCAGCACGGAGTCGGCCCGGGCCTGGGTGGGCATCGCATTGGTGGCGAACCAGTGCCAGATGTCGCGGTCTTCGATGCCGGGCAGCAACAGCACGTCGGCGCGTTCGGTGGCGCGGCCGGCGCGTCCGACCTGTTGGTAGTAGGCGACCGGCGAACTCGGTGCGCCGACATGCACCACGAACCCCAGATCGGGCTTGTCGAAGCCCATGCCGAGCGCCGAGGTGGCGACCAGCGCCTTCACCTGGTTCGCCTGCAGCGCCTCTTCGGCGGCCTGGCGTTCGGCAGCGTCGGTGCGGCCGGTGTAGGGCAGGACGTGGTGCCCGGCCTTGGTTAGGAAGGCGGCGGCGTCTTCGGCGGCCGACACGGTGAGGCAGTAGATGATGCCGCTTCCGGGCAGCGTGTCGAGGTGTTCGGCCAGCCAGGCCAGCCGACGGTGCGCGGTGCCCAGTTCGAGCACCCCGAGCCGCAGTGAGTCGCGGGCCAGCGCCCCGCGCAGGGTGAACACGTCGCGTCCTCCGGTGCCGAGCTGTTCGGCGACGTCGTCGACCACCCGCTGGTTCGCGGTCGCGGTGGTGGCGAGCACCGGGACGCCGTCGCCGAGTTCGCCGATCAGGTCACGGATGCGCCGGTAGTCGGGGCGGAAGTCGTGGCCCCAGTCGCTGATGCAGTGTGCCTCATCGATCACCAGCAGGCCGAGCGAAGCCACCAGGCGGGGTAGCTGTTCGGCCCGGAACCGCGGGTTGACCAGGCGTTCCGGTGAGACGAACAACACGTCGACGGCATCGTCGTCGAGCAACTGCTCGATGTCGCGCCACTCGGCGACGTTGGCCGAGTTGATCGCGGCGGCGCGGACGCCGGCCCGCTCGGCGGCGCGCACCTGATCACGCATCAACGCCAGCAGCGGCGACACGATCAGCGCCGGGCCGGCACCCTCGCGGCGACGCAACAGCGCGGCGATGAAGTACACCGCCGACTTTCCCCAGCCGGTCCGCTGCACCACCAGGGCGCGGCGCCGCTCGGCGACCAGCGCCTCGATCGCCTCGTACTGGCCGGGATGGAAGGCAGCGTCGGGGCGTCCGGTGAGATCGGCGAGGATCGCGGTCGCACGCTCACGCAGCTCGCTCGTCGGAGGGGCCGTCTCGGTCGCGGAAGGGCTCATGTCTGCCACCGTCTCACGGCCCACTGACAGTTCTTGAATGCCGGCGGGCGTGGGTCAGCAGACCCGGCTGAGCAGGCCGGTGTCGACGTCGTAGAGGAAGCCGCCGATCTGTGCCGTGCCCTCGATCAGCGGATGTTCCTTGAGCAGCTTCACGTCGGCGCGCAGCTTGGCCTGCTGATCGGTGGTGGCGCCCACGGTGAGGCCGGAGGCGTCCCGCCCGCTGGCCTCGGTGACGCGGCGTCGCATCTCGACGTCGTCGCAGGCCGCCATCGCACAGCGGGTGTGTGCGATGACCAGAATGCGGTCGACCCGCAGCAGGTTGACGCCGAGGATGCAGCCGTTGAGAGCATCTTCGGTGACATGGCCACCCGGGGTGCGCAGGATCTTGGCTTCGCCGAGCATCAGCCCGAGCATCTCGAGCGGCTGCAGCCGCGAATCCATGCAGGTCACGACCGCGACACCGGCGTGCGCATAGCCGTCGAAGTTGCGGGGAGCGGAGGTCGCGTAGCGACGATTGGCCTTCAGCAGATCATCGAACTCATCGGTCACGCCGATCACCCTATCGGCCAGCTACGGCGGGCCTCAGAGGGGTCTCGGCAAGCTCGACCAACGGCTGGTGGTGTATCGGAATCAGCGGTGGGTCCGGGTCGAGACCGCGGCGATGGGTTGGCCGACGGAGACGCCGGATCCGTCGCGGCGGGGGTCGATCGCGGGCAGGTCGACGGGGGCGCCGCTGGCTGCGGCGGCGACGGCGGGGGAGGGGCCCACCCAGGCCAGCTGGAGGACGTCCTCGCCTCTGAGGAAGCGCTGGCAGCGGACGCCGCCGGTGCCGCGTCCCTTGCTCGGATACTCCTCGAAGGGGGTCACCTTGACGCTGCCGGCGTCGGTTCCGGGGAGCGCGGTCGACGAGCCGGCCACCGAGACCACCACCGCGTCGGACGCCGGGCTGATGCCGAAGAACACCACCCGGGCACCGGCGGGCAGTTTCACCCCGGCCATGCCGCCGCCGGAGCGGCCCTGCGGACGCACGCCGGACGCGGCGAAGTGCAGCAGTTGGGCGTCCGAGGTGACGAAGACGAGTTCGTCGGCGTCGTCGCGCAACTCGACCGCACCGACCACCCGGTCGCCGTCATCGAGCCGGATGATCTCCCAGGAGTCCTTGCCGAGAATGTCCGGGTTGACCCGTTTCACCACGCCGCGTTCGGTGCCCAACGCCCAGCCGAAGGTGTCGTCGCTCAGGCTGGTCACGCCGAGGATGCGTTCATCGGCCTCCAGCGCGAACAGTTCGGACGCCGGCGAGCCGCCCTGCAGGTTGGGCGCCTGTGCGGTGGCCGGCACCGACGGTAGGTCGATGGTCTGGCCGCGGATCACCCGGCCCAGGCTGGTCAGCAGCCCGAACTCGCCGCGGGCGGTGCTGGCGCAGGTGCTGACGATCACGTCATGGGTCGCCCGGCCACCGACGGCGGCGAGCGGCTCGGCGTTGTCGGTGCGGGCCAGCAGTCCCGCTGAGGACAGCAGCACCCGGCACGGATCGTCGGGGATCTCCAGCGGGGTGGTCTGCGCCTTGGCCGCCGAAACCGAACCGCCACCGGAGGCCAGCAGCACGGTGCGCCGCGGCGTCCCATGGGTGCGGGCCACCTCGTCGAGTTCCTCGGCGACCACCTTTCGTAGCAGCGCTGGGTCGTCGATGATCGCCTGCAGTTCGGCGATCCGCTGACGCAGCTCGTCCCGCTCGGATTCCAGCTCGATCCGGGAGAATTTGGTCAGCCGGCGCAGCTGCATGTCCAGGATGTAGGTGGCCTGCACGTCGGTCAGGTCGAACACCTCGATCAGCTTGGCCTTCGCGATACCCGCGTCGTCGCTGCCCCGGATGATCGCGATCACATCGTCAATGTCGAGGATCGCGATCAGCAAACCCTCGACCAGATGCAGCCGGTCGGACGCCTTGCCGAGCCGGTATTTCGTCCGGCGCAGGGTGACCTCGAGGCGATGATCGAGGTAGACGGTGAGCATCTCGCGCAACCCGAGGGTGCGCGGCTGGCCCTCGACCAGGGCGACGGCGTTGATGCCGAACGAGTCCTCCAGCCGGGTCTGCTTGTACAGCTGCTCGAGCACCGCGTCGGGGTTGAAGCCGTTCTTGATCTCGATGACCAGCCGGGTGCCGTTGGCCAGGTCGGTGAGGTCCTTGACGTCGGCGATGCCGGTCAGCTTCTTCGACTGGACGGCAGTCTTGATCTGCTCGATCACCCGCTCGGGGCCGACCATGTAGGGCAGCTCGGTGACCACGATGCCCTTGCGCCGGGCATGCACCTGCTCGATCCGGGCGGTGGCGCGGATGCGGAAGCTGCCGCGTCCGGTCAGATAGGCGTCGCGGACGCCGTCCAGGCCGACGATCTTGCCACCGGTGGGCAGGTCGGGGCCGGGCACGAAGCGCATCAGCTCTTCGGCGTCGGCCTCCGGGTGTGCGATCAGATGCTTGAGTGCCTGCACGCATTCGATCAGGTTGTGCGGCGGAATGTTGGTGGCCATCCCGACAGCGATGCCGGTGGAACCGTTGACCAGCAGATTCGGGAAGGCGGCAGGCAGGACGGAGGGTTCGGTCTCCTTGCCGTCGTAGTTGGGCCGGAAGTCGACGGTGTCCTCACCCAGCCCGGCGGTCATCGCGAGCGCGGCCGGGGCCATCCGGCATTCGGTGTACCGCATCGCGGCAGGTCCGGCGTCCAGCGAACCGAAGTTGCCGTGCCCGTCGACCACCGGCAGCCGCTGCGCCCACGGCTGGGCGAGCCGGACCAGCGCGTCGTAGATCGCTGCGTCGCCGTGCGGGTGCAACAGGCCCATCACCTGGCCGACCACCCGGGCCGACTTCACGTGCGGGCGGTCCGGGCGGATGCCCATGTCGTCCATCGTGTAGAGGATGCGCCGCTGGACCGGTTTGAGGCCGTCGCGGGCGTCCGGCAGCGCACGGCTGTAGATGACCGAGTAGGCGTATTCGAGGTAGCTGGTCTCCATCTCGTCGGAGATGTCGATGTCGACGATCCGTTCGATCAGATCGTCGTCGGCCGGAGGACGCGCCACCACTGCCTCGCTTTCAGTCCGTCACTGTTCCGCCCCGATTCTGGCCCCGGACGGTGCTTCGGGCGGTCGCTGACACGCTTACGGGACGCAGGTCGTGGTGTGATCGGAGGCGTCGCTACCTCAATGATCCGTCGGATCTCGCGACAGCTGTGCGTCCGAACCCGTCGTCGGTCGGTGGTCCCTCGCGCTCGGTCACGGACGCGCTGGTGGTTGAGGTAGATCTCGATGCGATCGGGTCCCCCACAATCAGCGGGCCTTGCGCCGGAGTGCGAAGTCCTCGACCATCGCGTCGACCTCGTCGTCGGTCAACCTCAGTAGGGCGTCGAGCTTGGCCCCAGCCGCCTTCAATGCAGCAACATCTGCGGCCCGGTCGGTCTTCACCGGGATGAAGTAACCCACCGTGTGCCCGTGCCGAGTCACCGCCACTGGTTCATCGGAGTCGACGAAGTCGGCCAGCCCCGCACGGAACTCGCGGATCCCGACCTTGGATGCAGCCATGGCCCCCTCCTGAAGGGGTGTCATCTTCGTGTACACATTCTACGCCCACTCCGAAGGGTTTCGCTTTCTGGGCCATCACCTTCAGCCCATTTCTATCGTCGGGGATTCACTGCAAGAAGATCTCGAAGTCCGACAGCGTGTCGTCGATGTGGCCTGCCAGCTCAGGTCGCATAGCAGCAAGTGCGACTAGCGCTTCCTCTGCTATTGGCCGGTTGAGGCGGCCGTGAATCCTTGCGATATGACCGAATGCTGTAATCGCGATTTCCTGAAGATTGATGTCGGGATGTTGGAGAAGCTCAAGGCATTTGTCCTCGAGCCACTGACGGTCGTCTTCTTGAAAGACGAGCTTGATCAGAGTTCCCGATGCTCCTCCTGAGTCGCCTGACCTGATCTGCTGGCCCAGTTCGCGGCGCAATGCAAGCATGCCTGGCGGCGGTGGCATCTCAGTCATCACTCAATCCTCCTCCCCGTCAAGCGGGATGTGCTCCGCGCATTCGAGCAGTGAGTGCAACAGGGCTACGGCTTCTGGTTGGGTCAGGCTCGGGAGCGTGGAAATCTGACGTAGAGACGTCGAGTGGAAACAGTCCGGATCTATTTCCCCGCAGCCAGGTGCTGACGGTGCATCGGTATACGTGGTCAGATTCAGTCACGAAGACATACAGGTAGATTTCGTCAAATCGGTCTCGGTTCGCCGATGCCCACCTGGGGCGCCCGGTGCCACTCCAGCCCTCTTGGGCGTCCGCCTTCTTCACACGATTGGGCCTGATTGGCCGACAATAAGTCGCCGAGTGAAGGATTTCCTTATTGTCGAGGGGTGTCACTCCTCATGCGTTCTTCTGGTTCGCCGCTTACGACGATTCGAATCGTCGCTACTATCATATCCAGGAGGAATCCGATAGCTGAAACCACTGTTGCGCCGAGCAGGATGATGGTAAGCGGCGATGGAGGGAGTAGGTGCGCGGAAGAAATAGACAGCAGGCCGAAAATAAACATCGCTGATCCGAGGTGGACGCCAAGCCCGGAGTGCCAGAAGCCGAATTGCCCGCGCCGTCGTGCTTGCATGCGCGCTGTTATTGATTTCCACTTCAGCATGAGTCCGTCAGCTTACCAACCCGCCCAGGGAACTACCCGCCCGCGGTGCCGCCAAGTGCCGTCCGCAACTGGGCGACCAGGCCGCGTCCGTCGGGGGCTTCGACCCAGATCGTGTCGGTGCCGGCCAACTCTTCGGCTTCTTCCAGCGGCATGTTGGTGCCGTGGGCCAGCACCTGTTCGGCGGGGGAGAGTTGCCGGATCGCGACCGCGGCGACATGGGTGGGGTGTGAGTGGGCGAACTCGGCGTAGATCTCGGGGTCGTGCTGGCCGTCGTCGCCGACCAGCAACCAGCTGATCCGGGGGAACTCGGCGGCCAGGCGCAGCAGGCTGGTCCGTTTGTGCTCCATGCCGGAGCGGAACCAGCCGGTGTTGGTCGGGCCCCAATCAGTGAGCAGTAGTGCGCCCTTGGGGTAGTTGTGCTGCCCCAGGAAACGTTTCAGGAAGTCGTAGGTGTTCCAGGCGCCGGTGGACAGGTAGAACATCGGTGCGCCGGGATGGGCGTTCAGGTAGCGATGGTAGAACCGTGCCATGCCGGGGATCGACTGCCGGTTCGATTCGTCGCGGACGAAGCTGTTCCACGCGGCGATCATCGGACGGGGCAGCCAGGTGGTCAGCACCGTGTCGTCGATGTCGGAGATCAACCCGTAGCGGGCGTCCTCGTCGATGACCAGGACGTCGCAGGCGACCGGTGCCGACTTCGAGCTCTGGACGACGACCTGTTGCCAGCCGGACGCCAACTGATGGTCCACGATCCGGTGGTCGAGGTAGCCGCCGCGATCGGTGGTCGCGGTGACCGTCCGGTCGCCGACGGTGATGGTGACACGCGCCCGTACGCACGGCGCGGTGAGAAAGCTGCGCCAGCCGCGGCGTTTGACGAACTCCTTCGTGACGCGGCCGAGCTGGCTGCGGGACCACTGCGGGACCAACTTCACCCGGGCCATCACCCGTAGGAAGTCGCCGGATCCGTAGCCGGTGTAGGCGATCACCTGTTCGCGCCAGCCGAACGCGCGGAACGCGTCCTCGATCCGCCGGTCGAGGAACTCCTCGACGCGGGCGGCGATGAACGGTTTGGTGCTCACCGGGCCACCGTAGAGTGCGCACCGGTCGAGGGCGAGTTGCCGCACCCGGCCCCGCACAATCGGGGCGGACTTGGGCAGTCGCCGCGTCCGGTGCGAAGATGAGCCGGTGACCTCGCTCGCACTGCCAGCCGCGCTGCGTCGCGACATCGACGCCTGCGGGTATTTCCCCGACCTGATCGCCGAGACGGTGGCGATGGCGATCGCCGGCGAAGAGGTGCAGCAACACGTTATTCATCACGAGGCGACTTTCGCCCGCGACGAGATCCAGCGGCACATGTCGGTGCTGGTGCTCACCCCGACCCGGCTGATCGTCGGCCACACCGACGAGTCGGACGCCCCGGGCGAGGCCGGGCAGGCCATGTCGACCACCGAGTCGGTGCGCCTGGACAAGGTCACCTCGGTCGCGTTGACCCGGGTCGTCGCCCACCCCGAACGACACGGCAGCAACCGGTCGGCGACCGTCGAGACCTGGCTGAGCGTCGGCTGGGGGACGGCCCGCCGGGTCGATCTCGAACCAGCTCATTGCGGTGACCCCGAATGCGACGCCGATCACGGCTACTCCGGCACCCTGGCCGCCGACGACCTGACCGTGCGGATGAGTGCGGCAGCCGACGGGGCGGACAACGTGGCACGCCTGATGGCCTTCGCGACGGCGCTGCAGGTCGCCGCCGGTGGTGGCCGGTGAGCCTGCCCACGCCGCCGGCCTACGGCAGCTCCACGCTGTCCGATGTGCTGCCCAGCATCGCCGCCGTCCTCGGACTGCCCGGACGCGACAACGTGCTCGGACTGCCGGCGTCCGAACGATTCGTGGTGCTGCTGGTCGACGGACTGGGCCGCGACCTGCTGCAGGGACGGGAGCAGCTGGCACCGTTCCTGACCGGCCTGCTGGGCAACTCCGCGTCGTCGACGATCACCTCGGGTGCGCCGAGCACCACCGTCACCTCGATCACCAGCCTCGGCACCGGGCTGACCCCCGGACAGCACGGCCTGGCCGGCTACACTTTCCGGCTCGGCGGACGGCTGCTGAACGCCCTGCTGTGGGAGCCCGGGCTGGACGGCCTGGACGTCCAGCCCCAGTTGACCGTCTTCGAGCGGCTCGCCAAGGCCGGCGTCCGCGCGACGACGGTCACGCCGTCGCGGTTCCGGGGCAGCGGGCTGACCACCTGCGCGCTGCGGGGCGCCGACTTCCTCGGCTACGACGAGGGGTCCGGCACCGACCGCCGGGTGGAGCTGACCGTGCAGGCCGCGTTGTCCGGGCCGCGCAGCGTCGTCTACCTCTACGACCGCGACCTCGATCATGCCGGCCACAAGCAGGGCACAAGTTCGGACGCCTGGGCGGCGGAACTCGTCCGGATCGACGCGCTCGCCTCCGCGCTGCGCACGGCGCTCCCCGACGACGTCCGGCTGCTGATCACCGGCGACCACGGCATGGTCGACATCGCCACGGATCGACGGCTCACCATTGAGGACCACCCCGAGCTGGTGGCGGGCGTGCGGCTGATCGGCGGCGAAGGGCGGTTCCGACAGCTGTACGTCGCGGGCGAGGCCGAAACGGTCGCGCGGCGATGGGCCGACCTGCTCGGCACGGACGCCTGGGTGCTGACCCGCGACGAGGCGATCGACGCCGGCTGGTTCGGACCGCTGCCGCCCCGGCTCGCGGGTCGGTTCGGCGACGTCCTGGTCGCGATGGCCACCGACCGGGCGCTGATGACACTCGGTCAGCCGAACGAGTTCGGACTGGTCGGCATGCACGGCTCGCTGACCCCGGCCGAGCTGACCGTGCCGTTGCTGATCGGCTGAGCGATGGCGCAGCTGATCTTCTTCACCGGTCCGATGAACAGCGGCAAGTCGACGCTGGCGTTGCAGACCGACTTCACCGAGACCCAGGCCGGCCGGTCCGGGCGGGTGTTCAGTCGCGACGATCGTGCCGGAGAGGCAACGCTGTCCTCCCGGATCGGACTCGAGCAGCCGGCGATCGAAGTCACCGACGAACTCGACTTCTGGTCGTACGTGATCCGCGAGCTCACCCAGGGACGGCGGGTGGACTACCTGATCTGCGACGAGGCCCACTTCTACACCCCGGACCACATCGACCAACTGGCCCGGGTCGTCGACGAACTGCAGCTCGACGTGTACTGCTTCGCGATCCTCACCGACTTCCGCACCGAGCTGTTCCCGGCCACCCGGCGGCTGGTGGAGTTGTGCGACCGGATGGAGCTGCTGCAGGTGCGGCCCCGCTGCTGGTGCGGCGAGCCGGCCACCCACAACGCGCGCACCGTTGACGGCGTGATGGTCACCGAGGGAGACCAGGTGATGGTCGGGGACGTGGTTCCCTCCGAGGACCGGGTGGTCGCCTACGAGGTGCTCTGCCGTCGGCATCATCGGCGCCGGATGACCGCCGCGGTGGCCGCGGTCACGATGAATCCCGAACCGTTGCCGTTCGAGTAATGCCGCTGGTTGAGCTTGTCGAAGCCAGGATCTCGACAGGCTCGATCAACGGACGCGGGCACCCGTCATCCGGCGAACGCCGGGATCTCGGTGGGGTTGAGATCCCGGGTCACACCAGGGATGACGAGATCGCCGTCCGAGGGTGGCGGGAATCTCTGTCGGTGGCGCGTGGTTGAGTGACACCGTGAGTCTTTCCGGATGGCAGGTCATGAACTCCATGACTCGGGACGCGTCGGTGCGCGAGCACCGGTTGGCGCCCGGAACATGGCGGCGGGTGCTCTCCTACGCAGGCGCCTACCGCGGCCTGATCGCGATGTTCCTGGTGCTGACCGTGGTCGATTCGCTGCTCGTGGTGGCGTCGCCGCTGATCCTGCAGCGACTGATCGACAACGGGGTGATTCCGGGCAATGCCGGTCTGGTCATTCAGCTCGCCGTTGTCGTCGCGATCCTGGCAGTGGCGGACGCGGCACTCACCCTGGTCGAACGCTGGTACTCGGCGCGAATCGGCGAAGGGTTGATCTTCGACCTGCGCACCGAGGTCTTCGGCCACGTGCTGCGCCAGCCGATCGCCTTCTTCACCCGGGCCCAGACCGGCGCGCTGGTCACTCGGCTGAACAGCGATGTGATCGGTGCCCAGCAGGCCTTCACCTCGGTGCTGCAGAATCTCGTCGGCAACGCGATCAGCCTGGTGGTGATCGTGATCGCGATGGCGTCGTTGTCCTGGCAGCTGACCATCGGCGCCTTCCTGCTGGTGCCGCTGTTCCTGATTCCGGCCCGCATCCTCGGTCGCCGGCTGGCCGCACTGACCCACCGGCAGATGGTGCTGAACGCCGATATGGGCGCGCAGATGAGCGAACGGTTCAATGTGGCCGGCGCGCTGCTGGTGAAGCTGTTCGGCGATCCCCGACGTGAGGACCGTGAGTACGCCGGGCATGCCGCCGGCGTCCGCGACACCGGGATCAGCCTGGCCGTGAACCGGTCGGTGTTCTTCGTGGCGCTCGCCCTGGTGGCGTCTCTGGCGACGGCGATGGTCTATGGCGTGGGTGGCGTGATGGCTGTCAACGGGGCGCTGACCGTGGGCACCCTGCTCGCCCTGGCCGCACTGCTAGCCCGGCTTTACGCACCGCTCACCGCACTGTCCAACGTCCGGGTCGATGTGATGACCGCATTGGTGTCGTTCGAGCGGGTCTTCGAGGTGCTCGACCTGAAGCCGCTGGTCTCCGAACGCCCGGACGCCGTTCCGGTGCCGTCCGGGCCGGTGCGGGTCGAGGTCGACGCAGTGAGCTTCCGCTACCCGTCCGCCGATGAGATCTCGCTGGTCTCGCTGGAGGGTGCCGCGACCGGTGACCGCAGGGGTGGCGGCGATGTGCTGCATGACATCTCGTTCACCGTCGAGCCCGGTGCGATGGTGGCGCTGGTCGGCCCCAGCGGTGCCGGCAAGACGACGATCACCTCGCTGGTGGCGCGGCTGTACGACCCGACCGAAGGCGCCATCCGGATCAACGGCGTCGACCTGCGCGACGCGACCCTCACCTCGCTGCACGACCGGGTGGGTGTCGTCACCCAGGAGGCGCATCTGTTCCACGACACCATCCGGGCGAACCTGCTGTACGCCAAGCCGGACGCCACCGACGCCGAACTCGAGGCGGTGCTGCGAGCCGCCCAGGTGTGGCGACTGGTCGATTCGCTGCCTGAGGGCCTCGACACGGTGGTGGGCGACCGAGGGCACCGGCTCTCCGGCGGCGAGAAGCAGCGGTTCGCACTGGCCCGGCTGCTGCTGAAGGGGCCCGGCCTGCTCGTGCTGGACGAGGCGACGGCGCACCTGGACAGCGAGAGCGAGGTGGCCGTCCAGCACGCCCTGGACGCCGCGCTACGCGACCGGACCTCGATCGTGATCGCCCACCGGCTCTCCACCGTGCGCGGCGCCGACCGCATCCTGGTCGTCGACGGCGGACGGATCGTCGAGCAGGGCACCCACCTCGAACTGCTCGCCGCGGGCGGCATCTACGCCGAGCTGTACCGCACCCAGTTCGCCGACCAGGCGCCGGAAGTGCGGCACCTGGATGGGCATGCGGTGAGCTGAGCCCGACCCGCCGGCCAAGCAGATCGCTCGTCGCCGTTGGTCGAGCTTGTCGAGACCTGGTTTCGACAAGCTCAACCAACGGTCGCTGTCATCCCGGGCTCCGACCCGGGATCTCGGTCGTGTCTTCGGCCGGCGGAGATCCCGGCGTTCGCCGGGACGACGAGGAACCGCGCACCCGTCGGTCCAGGGCCGGGTCAGACGGAGGTGGTCTCCGGGTTCTGGGCCCACAGGTCGGGGCCGAACACCTCGTAGTGGATGTTCTCGCTGTGAATGCCCTTCTCCATCAGCGCCAACCGGGAGGTGCGCATGAATGGCAGCGGGCCACACATGAACACCTGGGCGTCCGAGGGGACCTCGATGTCGGAGAGGTCCATGAAGCCTGACCGGGCCGGGTGCAACGTGGGCGCCACTTCGGCCTGTTCCTCGTACCACATCTGGCACCGGGCGTCCGACATGGCGAGCACCTGCCGGCGCAGGCTGTCGTACAGGGCGTGATGATCGTGGGACTTGTCGGCATGGAACAGCCGGACCTTCCGGTCGGGCTGACGCCGCGACAGATCCTCCATGATCGCCGCGATCGGGGTGATTCCGATGCCGGCCGAGACCAGCACCAGGGGAGTGGCGTCCGAATCGTCGAGCACCAGGTCGCCGGCCGGCTGGGAGACGTCCAGGATCGAACCCGGGCGGGCGTTGGCGTGCAGCCAGCTCGACACCTGGCCGTCCGGCGCGCCGTTGACGCCGTGAACCCGTTTGATGGTGACCCGCAGCGAATCGCCGCGCGGGCCGGACGAGATGGTGTACTGCCGGGGCTGTCGCTCACCGCTGGGTAGATCCACAGCAATCGCCACGTATTGACCGGTGCGGTGTGCCGGCACGTCGCCCTGCACGGGCACCAGCAGCAGCGAGAAGACGTCGTCGGACTCTTCGAAGCGCTCCACGACGCGGTACTGCCGCCACGGATGGGCCGGATCTGTGCCGGCCAGCGCATACAGCTTGGCCTCCTCGGCGATCAGTGAGCAGCCGAACAGCCAGTACACCTCGTCCCACGCCGCCGCGATCTCAGGGGTGATGGCCTCACCGAGGACGGTCTTCACCGCCTTGAGCAGGTGGTGGCCGACGATCGTGTACTCCTGCGCCTTGATTCCGAGCGAGACGTGCTTGTGGGCGATGCGCTGCATCACCGGGGTGAAATCGGGTGCCTCCGGGTCGATCAGCTGGACGGCGAAGGCGACCACCGAGGCCGCCAGCGCCTGCGGCTGCTCGCCGATGGCCTGGTTCGCCTTGTTGAACACCCGCATCAGCTCAGGATGGGCGGCGAACATGTCGGGGTAGAACACCGTGGTGATCTGTTCGGCGTGTTCGGCGACCACTCCGGCGGTGGCGGCGACGATCTGCTCCGATTCTGGCGTGAGCCGCATTCGGTTCCTCCTTCTCAGGCCCGCTCCCCTGCGGGCACCCGGCGACCACGCCTGTTGCTGCCGTCCGCGATGATCGGGCTCGCCACGGGCAACTAGGGTGCGCTGGACGATGGGGCGGGTCTGGAGGAAGGTTGGCACAACCGCACGGGTTTTGTGCGGAATATTCGGAGAAACCGAGGTGAATCAGGTCGTTCGCGCCCGAGGGGTTACTCCTTGGGGCGGGGAGACCCGAACATGATCTCGTCCCAACTCGGGACGCTGGCCCGCTTGCGCTTGATCGAACGCGACGGCTCGTTGCCCGCCGCGTCGACCAGGCTCGGCTGCTCGGGTTCGGCGGGGGAGGGCTTGATCCGTCCCGGACGGGTGGCCGGAGCCGATTCCTCGGCCTCGGGGGCGCCGGCCTCGGGCTGCTCGGCAGCGGAGGTGTCCTCGACAAGCTGGACCGTCGGCTCCTCGGCCGCCGGCGGGGTCTCCACAGCCTCGGCCGGCGATTCCTCGAGCGCCGGATCCTCCGCGGGTGTGTCGACAGGCTCGACCGACGGTTCCTGGTGCTCCTCGAGAGTCGGATCGTCTGCGGGTGAGGTCTCGACAAGCTCGACCAACGGTGGGGTATCGACCGGCGGTTCCTCGGCGTCCGACGAGGCAGGAGTCTCGACAAGATCGACCGGCGCTGGGGTGTCGACCGGTGGTTCCTGGTTTTCCTCGGTAGTCGGAGTGTCCGTGGATGGGGTCTCGACAAGCTCGACCAACGGTGGGGTTTCGGCGTCATCGACCGAGTCCGGGGACTCCGCAGCGAGGCCTTCGTCCACCAGGCGTTCGGTGGGCTCGCCGGCGAGGATGTCGATCTCGATCTCGTCGGTGACGATCTCCACGGTTTCCGGGCCCTCGTGCAGCACGGGTGCTGCGGCCTGTTCCGGACGTGGCCGCACCAGCCCGGCGTAGATCTGGACGGAGTCCTCGTCGAAGGTGGACAACATGTCGTAGAGCACGTCCATGTTCGAGCGGTCGCCCGGAACGATGTCGTAGACGCCGTCCACCTCGGCCAGGTCGCCTTCGGCGAACGCGTCCTCGCTGTCGGAGGAGCCGTCGTCCGACTCATCCTCGTCGAGGTCCTCGTCGTCGAAGTCGTCGGCGATGTCGGGGGTGACGGCGAACTGGGGCTGAATGGCCCGCACGATCGCCAACTCGTCGTTGCGGTCCGGGCCGGCCTCACCCCGTCCCGGCTCGGCGGTCTGCGCCGACTGCTCGCCGGTCAGCCAGCGGGCGTCGTCGTTGCTGGCGGTGGAGAACCGCCCGGTCTGGTCGTAGCTGAACTCGGCCTGATGCGGGGTCGACTCCAACTCGTACGACAACTGCACGGTCCAGCGGCGGTCCTCGGCGCGCCAGGCGTCCCACTCGACATCGTCGGGGTCCACGCCGTGCGGCAGCAGCCGGTCGGCGACCACGTTGCGCAGGCTGCGGTGGGCGACGGCGTCCCCGGCGCGCCGCACCGGGTTGGTCTGCGCCAGGCCGGCGACGTGCTCGCGCTCGGCAAGCACCGGGCCGGCGAACGGCTCGATCTTCGCGATGGGGACCCCGGCGGCCTGCGCAACCGCCTCCAACGACTCCCCGCCCCTGATCCGGGCCTGGATGTCGCGCGGTCGCAGTGCACTTTCCATGTCGATCTCCAGTTGTCCGCTGCGTGGTCGGTCGTTGCGCAGCGCCGCCGCCAACTCTTCGTCGGCGGGGATCGCCACCTGTCCGCCACCCTCGATGACGACGATCAGGTACCTCCCGTCCGGGCTCAACCCCAGTGGGTGGGCGGTGCGCATCGCTCGATCGCTCTCCTGTGTTCGTGCTTGTGCGTAACCTACCGGTTCGGACGCCGTGTCGATCCCTCGCCCGGCCCGCCCCGCGCGTCCTCGTGGCTGAGATAGGGGCTGCCGGGCTGCCGATGTTTGGAGCCGTGTGATATGTATGCCTCCGACACATTCAGGATCCAGTGATACCGCTAGCGCGGCTGACCGCCGGCAGGCGTTCGGGATGGAGTTACGAAACACAATGGCAACTGATTACGACGCTCCGCGCAAGACCGACGAGGAGAGCGAAGACAGCATCGAGGAACTCAAGACCCGCCGGAACGACAAGAACTCCGGCAAGGTCGACGAGGACGAGGTCGAGGCTGCCGAATCCTTCGAGCTGCCGGGCGCCGACCTCTCCCACGAGGAACTCACCGTGCGGGTGCTCCCGCGCCAGGCCGACGAGTTCACCTGCTACTCGTGCTTCCTGGTGAAGCACCGCAGCCAGATCGCGGTGACCCGCAACGGGCACTCCTATTGCGTGGACTGCGCCGACTGAGCTGACTCAGCAGACACGTCAGCCTCGTCCGGCCCTTCGGCTGGACGAGGCTTCGACGTTTCTGGGTAGCGGTCATACGGCCGCCGCGACCGGGATCCGGGCTCAGAGGTGGAAGTTCACCCGTGAGCGGGTCGGCGCCGGCGTCCCCATCGCCTTCTCCCAGCGGGTCGCCGCGAACCGGTTGGTGAGCAGCTGGGCGACGCCGATGCCGATACCGCCTGCGAGCGCCCAGACCAGGGCCTCGCCGATAGGGGTGGCCGGATCGTTCGGGTCCGGCGGCTCATCGCCTGTGGCGACCTTCCAAGCGCCACGGACCGCCTTCTGAGCGACGACGGCGCTCAGTACGCCGATGGCGCCCGCATAGAGGTTCCAGACGAGCCGTTGTGAGATCTTCATCGGTGGTTCCTTCGTTGGCCTTCCGGGGTTTTGGCCGAGTCTAGGCGTCCCTCGGGTGTTGCTGCACTCACCCGGGTGGAGGCAATCCCGGCTTGTTGCTGGCGGATTCGTCCGACACCGCGGACCGGACCCCGCCACGTCCGCCGGACGGTTAGGTTGGGGGCGTGACCCGTAGCGATCCGCAACCCCACTACTCCGAACGGTTGGGCGTACCCGCGGCCTACTGGGGGATCGCGCTGTTCTTCGGCCTCAGCTTCGTCACCGCGGTCACGTTCATGCTGGGCGAGCTGATCCTGCTGGTCAGCACGGTCGCCACGGTCGGTTTGATCGCTTGGACGCTGCTGGCCTGGGGCTCGCTGCGGATCACCGTGGACGCCGACGGCGTCCGGGTCGGTCCGAGCCTGCTGGAATGGCGCTACATCGGCACCGTGGCGGTGGCTGACCGGGCCGTGAAAGCCCGGGTGCTGGCCCGTGACGACGCCTTCCTGGGTCTGCGCCCCTACGTCACCGGGTTGGTTCTGATCGGCGTCATCGACGGGGCGGACCCCCATCTGTGCTGGCTGGTCTCCAGCCGCAACCCGGATGAACTGGTCCGGGCCATCGAGGACAACCGGCCCTCGGGCGTCGCAGAACCGGCGGAGCACTCCCGACTAGACTCCGGCGAGTGAACTCGCCCGAGAACCTCCAGGTGCTGTTGCGGCGGCTGGACGAGTCGATCCCGGTGCCGCGCTACGCCCACCCCGGCGACGCCGGCGCCGACCTGGCAACCGCCGAGGATGTCACCATCGCCCCTGGTCAGCGGGTACTTGTCGGCACCGGCCTGGCCATCGCGATCCCGATCGGCTGGGTGGGCCTGGTGCACCCGCGTTCGGGACTGGCCGCGCGGCACGGACTCACCATCGTGAACGCGCCCGGCACGGTTGACGCCGGTTACCGCGGCGAGATCAAGGTGTGCCTGCTGAACACCGACACCCGCACCGAGGTCCAGCTGCGGCGCGGCGACCTGATCGCCCAACTGGTGCTGCAGCGGGTGGCGCAGGCCGACTTCATCGAGGTGGACGAGCTGCCGAGCAGCGACCGGGGCGCCGGCGGACACGGATCCACCGGAGGAATCAAGGGGTGGCTGCAAGCCGCCGAACCGATCAAGGAGCAGTCGTGATCTTTCGCCGAAAAGCCAAGGACGAGCCGATCGACGAACCGGCGGACGAGTCGACGGAGCAGTCGGACGCCGAACTGACCGACGCCGACGAGGCTGCGGACGACGAGGTGTCGGAGGAGTTGTCTGACGACGACTCCGAGGACGAGGACTTCGACTCCGACGAGGACGACGACGAAGAAGAGGACGTCGACTGGCGCGCCGACGGGCCGTTCGACCACGACGAGGTCGACCTGAGCGCCGACGAGGTGCAGCGGCTCGATCTGGGCGCGCTGATCCTCACCCCGTGGGAGGGCATGGGCCTGCAGCTGCAGGTCAACGAGAACACCCAGCAGGTGGTGGCCGCGCTGGCGTTCTGGGAGCAGTCCGGCCTCGAGCTGGCCCTGCTCGCCGCCCCGACCAGCGGTGGCCTGGCCGACGAACTGCTCGAAGACCTGACCGAAGAGGCGCAGCAGGCCGGCGGCAGCGCGACCACCGTGGTGGGACCGTTCGGACCCGAACTGCGGCGCGTCCTGCCGGCCGAAGGGCCTGACGGAGAGCAGCTGTTCCAGGTCAGCCGGACCTGGTTCGCCGAGGGTCCGCGGTGGATGCTGCGCGGCACCCTGCTCGGCGAGGCCGGGTTGACCGAGGACGACGAGGGGGCGTCCGCGCCGTTCGTCGAGTTCTTCCGCAACGTCGTGGTGCGCCGGGGTGACGGGCCGATGGTGCCCGGCGAGGTGATCGCGATGACCATGCCGACGGTGCCGCAGGCCTGAGCATGCCCGCCAATCCGTTCGAGCGCGCGTTGCGCTGGTTCGGCCGCTCGACCGAGGAACTCGACTCGGAGGCGGCGGTGAAGGCCGCGCAGGCGTCCGGCGCGATGACGATCGCCGACTGCGCCGACCGGCAGCGGGCCACCCTGCGCGGTCGGATCGCGGTGCTGACCCTGCGTCCGCGCAGCGGCACCCCCTGGCTGGAGGCCGAACTCACCGACGGCTCCGGCAGCATCACCCTGATCTGGATGGGTCGCCGCGAGATCCCCGGCCTGATCGCCGGACGCGAACTCAAGGTCACCGGCCGGGTCTCCTGGGTGGACGGCCGGCGCCGGATGTACAACCCGTACTACGAGCTGCTCTGAGCCCAACGCCGGTCGAGTTCCCGCCGGTTGGGTTCCCGTTGGTCGAGCTTGTCGAGACCCTGGTGAGGGAAGCGCTGACCATGCACGTCATCCCGGGCTCCGACCCGGGATCTCCGGCGGAGAGAGATCCCGGATCAAGTCCGGGATGACGATGGTGGGGCTTCCATCTGCGCGTCCTCAGGTGGTTTCGACAAGCTCAACCAGCGGTCGTGGGGACAAGCGCAACCGGCGGCGGAAGCCTCAGTTGTGGACGCCGACCAGGGCGGCGCGGCCGCGGGGGCTGAGGTAGTGCGCCAGTTCGGACTCGTAGTCGGGATCGACCACGAACAGCAACTCGTCGGACGCCTCGACGGCACCGTCGCGCTCCGGGGAGCGGGCCGTGCCGTCTCGGATGATCGCGACCAGGACGGCGTCGCCGGGCAGGTCCAGATCGCCCACCCGGACGCCGACCCGCGGGCTGGTGTCCGGCAGCGTCATCTCGACCAGGTTGGTCTGGCCGCCGCGGAAGCTGAACAGCCGGACCAGGTCGCCGACCGTCACCGCCTCCTCGACCAGGGCGCACATCAACCGCGGCGTGGAGACCGCGACGTCCACGCCCCACAGGTCGTCGAACATCCATTCGTTGCTGGGGTGGTTCACCCGGGCCACCGTCCGCGGCACGCCGAACTCGGTCTTGGCCAGCAGCGAATGCACCAGGTTGGCCTTGTCATCGCCGGTCGCCGCGATCGCCACGTCGCAGGTCTCCAGCTCGGCCTCCTCCAGCGAGGCCAGCTCACAGGCGTCGGCGAGCAGCCATTCGGCGTCCGGCACGCTGGCGGTCTTGATCGCCAGCGGATCGCGATCGATCAGCAGTACCTGATGCCCGTTCCCGATCAACTCCCGGGCGATGGAGCGTCCGACGTTGCCGGCTCCGGCGATCACCACACGCATGTCCGTGCCTCTCAGTGCTGTGCGGGCGGGGCGTCGAACAGTTCTTCGACGTCGGCCTCGCGGTCCTTGTGCACGGCGACATAGAGCAGGTCGCCGTCCTGGAAGATGGTCGATTCGGTCGGCACCTGGCCGACCCCGAACCGGATCAGGAACGGGATGGGGCAGTGTGCCGCCGCCGACATCACCCCGATCGTGGTGCCCACCCAGCCGGCGTTCACATGCATCTCTGACAGCCGCACCGAGCCGGACGGATCCCGCCACTGCGGTTCGGCACCCTCGGGCAGCAGCCGCCGCAGCACCTGGTCGGACGCCCAGCGCACCGTCGCCACCGACGGGATGCCGAGCCGCTCGTACACTTCGGCACGGCCCTCGTCGTAGATCCTGGCGACCACGTTGTGTACGCCGAACGTCTCGCGCACCACCCGGGCGGCGAGAATGTTGGAGTTGTCGCCGCTGGAGACCGCGGCGAAGCCGTCCGCCCGTTCGATGCCAGCCTTGATCAGCACGCCCCGGTCGAAACCCATGCCCTTGACCGTCTTGCCCTGGAAGGTGGGCCCGAGCCGGCGGAAGGCGTCCTGCAGGGCGTCGATCACCGCCACCGAATGGCCGCGCCGCTCCAGACTGCGGGCCAGGGACGACCCGACGCGGCCGCAACCCATGATCACGATGTGCACGACCGTGCCTCCTGCCTCGTGCCGCCTGAAACGGCACTAGTGAACGACCGATTTGCCCGCCGCTCAGTATAGGGAGCGCCGCCGCGTGAACGATCGAGTCCAACCCGGCATATAGTCAGCGGACGTGAGCATCACCGGTGCCGTCAAACGGCTGCTGGTCGGGCGCAAGCTGGCCAGCAAGCAGCTCGGCGAAACGTTGCTTCCGAAGCGGATCGCACTGCCGGTCTTCGCCTCGGACGCACTGAGTTCGGTCGCCTACGCCCCGGACGAGATTCTGCTGACCCTGTCGATGGCCGGCGTCGTCGGCTTCGCCTACTCGTGGCCGATCGCGGTGGCGGTCGCCTTCGTCATGCTGATCGTGGTGCTGTCCTACCGGCAGAACGTGCACGCCTACCCCTCCGGCGGCGGCGACTACGAGGTGGCCACGGTCAACTTCGGGCCGACCGCGGGCCTGACCGTGGCCAGTGCGCTGCTGGTCGACTACGTGCTGACGGTGGCCGTGTCAACCTCGTCCGGCGTCCAGAACGCGAAGGCGCTGCTGCCGTGGGTGAACGGTCACGAGGGTCTGGTTGCGGCCGGCCTGATCCTGCTGCTGATGGCGATGAACCTGCGCGGCGTGCGCGAATCGGGCACCGTTTTCGCCATCCCCACCTACGGCTTCATGATCGCCGTGCTGGGAATGACGGGGTGGGGACTGGTCCGCATCTTCGTCTTCGGCGACAACCTGGAGGCGCCCAGCAAGCACCTCGAAGTGATCGGCTCGGCGGTCTACGACCCGTTCGTCGGGTTCGCGATGATCGCGCTGCTGGCGCGTGCCTTCTCGTCCGGCTGTGCGGCGCTGACCGGAATCGAGGCGATCAGCAACGGCGTCCCGGCCTTCCGCAAACCGAAGAGCCGCAACGCGGCGACCACGCTGACCCTGCTCGCCTCGGTGGCGGTGTCGATGCTGGGCGGCATCATTCTGCTCGCCAACCTGACCGGGCTGAAGCTGGTCGATCCGGACGGCCACAGCCACTTCGTCTCCAACGGCAAGGTGGTGCACGTCGACGTCGGCACCGCGATGGGACAGCTCGCCCACACCGTGTTCGACAACTTCGCGCCCGGCCTCTATTTCGTGATCATCGTCACCTTCATCATCTTGTTCCTGGCCGCCAACACCGCGTTCAACGGCTTCCCGGTGCTCGGTTCGATCCTGGCCAAGGACGGCTACCTGCCCAAGGCGCTGTACACCCGCGGCGACCGGCTCGCCTACAGCAACGGCATCCTGCTGCTCGCCGCTGCCGCGATCGGGCTGGTGCTGGCCTTCAACGCCTCGGTGACCGCGCTGATCAACCTCTACGTGGTCGGGGTGTTCGTGTCGTTCACGGTCAGCCAGGCCGGCATGCTGCGGCACTGGACGCGGCATCTCGCCACCGAGACCGATCCTCGGGTGCGCCGGCAGATGAAGCAGTCCCGGATCGTCAACGCCATCGGCCTGAGCTGCACCGGCATCGTGCTGTGCATCGTGCTGGCGGTGAAATTCCTGCTCGGCGCCTGGATCGCCATCCTCGCGATGGCCGTCCTGTTCGTGATGATGCGCTCCATCCACACCCACTACCGCAAGGTGGAGGCCGAGATCGCCGTCGGACAGGGCGAGCGCAACGTGCTGCCCAGCCGGGTCCGGGCGGTGATCGTGGTCAGCGGCATCAACAAGCCCACGGTGCGGGCGGTGAACTTCGCCAAGGCCACCCGTCCCAGTTCGATCGAGGCGGTCACCGTCTCGGTCGATCCCGACGAGACCAAGGAACTGCTCGACGAATGGCACGCCGAAGACCTCGGGGTGCCGCTGCGGGTGATCGACTCGCCGTACCGCGAGGTGACCTCGCCGGTGCTGAACTTCGTCAAGGAGGTCCGCTCGGACAATCCGCGCGACGTGGTGTGCGTCTACATTCCCGAATACGTGGTGGGGCACTGGTGGGAACAGGTGCTGCACAACCAGACGGCGCTGATCCTGAAGGCGCGGCTGAACTTCATGGCCGGCGTAATGGTCACCTCGGTGCCCTATCTGCTCGCGTCGTCGAGGTACGCCATCGACCGGGCCAAGCGGGACAACCCGGCGGCCTGGCGGCGTCCGGGCACCGGTTCAGTGCGCTCCGGACAGCACATGAGGTCGGAGTGACGTGCAGGCCGACGAACTGATCGGCCCGGTCGAGGTCGGGCCGGTCGCCCATGGTGGGCATTGCGTGGCCCGGGTCGACGGCCGGGTGGTGTTCGTCCGGCATGCGCTGCCCGGTGAGCGGGTACGGCTACGGATCACCGAGGTCACCAAGCGGTTCGCCCGGGCCGATGCCGTCGACGTGCTGGACGCCTCGCCGCACCGGGTGACCCCGCCCTGCCCGGTCGCCGGCCGGTGCGGCGGCTGCGACCTGCAGCACGTCGAGCCGTCCTTCCAGCTGGAGTGGAAGCGCCGGGTACTGGTCGAACAGCTGCAACGGTTGGCCGGGATCGACTGGGACGGCACGGTCGAGCCGGTCGAGCCGCTGCTCAGGTCGCGCTGCCGGATGCGGTTCGTGGTCGGTACCGACGGACGGCTCGGGTTGCGGGCGCACCGGTCCCACGAGGTGGTGCCGTTGCCGTCCGAGGGTTGCGGGCTGGCCGACCCCGCGCTGCCGCTGCACGTCCGCGAAACAGCGACCGATTCGGCGGCTGCCGCGCCTGGCGAGCGTGGCGGCGGCCGGAATCGGTCGCCGGTTGACGAGCCGGACGAGTACCTGGGGGTGGTCAGCCTCGAGGGCGGACGGCTGGTCGCGGCGGGTTCGCCGGCGTCCCGCAGCGCGGTGACGCAGCGGGTCGGGGCGCGGGACTTCACTGTCGAGCTGGACGGCTTCTGGCAGTCGCACCGGGCGGCACCTGACGTGCTCACCGCCGCAGTCCTGGACGGCGTGCGCCCGCAGCCGGACGAGCACGCCTTCGATCTGTACTGCGGTGTCGGCGTGTTCGCCGGCTCGCTGGTGGACGCCGGTTGCCGGGTCTGGGGCGTCGAGGGCAGCAAGGCGGCGATCCGGCACGCCAAGCGGAACGTGCCCGAGGCGTCCTTCTTCGCCGGTGACGTCCAACGCACGCTGCCCCGGCTGCCCGGACGCGCCGACCTGGTCGTCCTGGACCCGCCGCGCACCGGCGCCGGC
>NZ_JASGEN010000050.1:0-17175 GCF_047606365.1 Micropruina sp.
CCTCACGCCGATACTCCGGGGTATAGCTCTTCCGCTTCTTCGTCGATCCCATCAGGGACATCCTCTCCAGCGGTCCCTGACAAGGGAACCCGCCAAGACGGTGTCCGGGCTACGGGGTCAACCTCAATTCGGTGCGGAGCCGGTCGAGTTGGGATTGCAGCTCGGTGACGGTGGTCGCGGTGGGCTGTTTCGCGAGCCAGCGTTTCTGGGTCTGGTGGAAGCGTTCGATCTTTCCCTGGGTCTTGAGGGTGACTCAGAACGGTGCTCCGTTAGGCTGGGCTGGCACCACGAAGCCGACAACACGCGAGGACCGCAAACGCCAGGCCGCGAAGTCGCTCGTCTCTCGGAGGAGCGGCCGCGATACATTTCCTGACGCTTCAACGTCCGGTGAGCAAGCGTGATCTCGGATTGCACGCAGTCGCCGAGCTTCCCCGAGTCAATAGGCGGTGCGCCACAGCGCGGATTGACGTGTGTGCGCGGCGGCGGACCCCGTCGTCCTTGAGTTACTCGGCTGCTCAGGTCCTAACCCGCGTCGCGCTGGTGTCGACGTGGGTGCGTCGGTAACCCAAGGGCCTTGACCACTTCTGGCCTGAACCGATCTAACCTTCGCGCTGCTGGTCTTCCGCCAAGTCTCCCGCTTCGATGTCGGCTGCAGTCTGCGTCGCCGGCTTGATGTCCGCTCCGCCGGTTGTCATTGAGCCTTCGCCGGACTCTGCTGCCTGTGTCCGAGCGCGGCCCATCATCTCGATGACCGGCCACGTCACCAGCCGGAGGCAGGACCACCACATGTAGAGCGCCGGGTAGCTCCACGCCGAGTTGTCATCGAGAAGGCCGTGCGCGATGTCGTTGCGGAGGTTCGGACCACCTTGGACGACCAGCATCGCCTTCATCTCCATGACCATACCTGCACCGAAGATGTCCTCGGTCTCGGTAATGTCGAGAAGGGCGTTCAAGCTCTTCTCGCTCTCCACGCCGTTCTCATCGACGAACAGCGTGTGCACGTCGTGCCGCTTCAACATGACCCGCACGACCTGCTCCAACTGTGGGACAAGAACAGAGACCGCAGCGCCGTAGTTGCCGCCCAAACCGAGAACCAGGCCATTGCCCCACAACGTCTCGTGGCCCTCGGGCACTGTCGGCGATTCCATGCATAACGACACCATGTACTGCCGGCTGAACCGATGCTCAGTAGTCAGGACGTCTTGCGCAGGTTGGATGATGCCCTTTCCGAGCAACTGGGAGTGAAAGAAGACCGTGCGGGCCATCTCGGCCCAAACCGTGTCCTCATTGGCCTGACCCGAAGACCCCGGCCTCGATGCGATCTTCCGGAAGTCAGACGAAAACGTAGAGGATCCGAAGATGTGGCTGATGGTGCCCTCCAGCATCTTCTCGGCGTTCTCGCGCGTACTGGCTTCATCTAGCGGCGGTGCGAGCGTCGCGAATGCAGCGAGCGCGTCGAACTTATCCGCGTGACCCGAAACTTGGGACCGAGCGTAAGAAACGGCCTCAGTCAGATCGACTGGGTCCGACTGGATACGCATCATCTGCTCCATCGACGACTCCCGACTCTCACTCAGCCGAATGCGGAGATCGTCAATGAGCTCGTCGAGTCCGTTCTCGAGCCGGTAGGAGCGAGGGATAGTTCGGAGGACTGCGATGGCCTTCTCCAGAAAATGGCCCTCGACCAGCGCGCCCGCCTTTGGGTCCGCCTGAATGCGGGAATCGGCTTCAGCGATGTATGTCCGCGCGACGCGCTCGGTCGCCGCGTTCGCCGCCGCCGCGTCCGAACCACCAAGCCATGCGAGTGCCTCACGCTCGAGGTGGCGGGACAGGCGCGGCGTTACCGACGACGCCTCTGCTGCGAGCGCGAGCAGCGCATCGCTCACCTCAGCGCGCCCGGACGCGTCGACACGACCGTGCTGGCGCAAGATTTCCGCGAAACCCACTGTTCTGAAGTTGTCTGTCACCTGCCCGGCCAAGACCCGAGCCTTCAATGCGGCCGACATGTCCTGCGTCCGGGCCTGGCCGTCCGCGCCGCGCCGTGCTGCAAGCGCGAAGGCCCGAACCCACGCGTCCTTCCCGACGCTGAACCACACATCACCCGTCAGCGGCGCGGCCCGGTAGGCGTCGATGGCTCGGTCTAACATCGCGGTGTCCGACCGGTCCCCGTAGACCCAGGCGACATCAGCGACCCGAGCTCGCAGATCGTCGCGTTCGACCAGTGGGGCGATACGCGCCAGCAACGCCACCTGGTCAGCATCCAAGTCCGCAGGTACTACGGTCCGCTTGCCACCGAACTGCATCGCAGGTGTGAACGGCGCCAACCAGTCCTCAGGGTTCAACATGGCCGACGACACCATCGCCAAGACCTGCAGCACCAGTTCGTGAAGCCCCGTGACAGACGGATCGGCAGCCCCCCGCTCGAGATGCGTCGACAACAACTCTGGCGGCTCATAGGGGTCATCAAGCGACGCCGCCGCCAGCACGTCCTCCCACCACGACGGGTCGATTGCCTCGCTCACCGTATCCATGTCCGCTCTCAGTTTCTCTGCACCAAGCCCACCGCCGGCAAGTGCACAAAGTCTACATGCATGTACGCTATTGGTGTGAATGATGCTGCTTCTGAGGTTCTGAACGTGCGCGAGACAGCGAGGCGACTGGCCGTGCACGAGAACACCGTGCGGTCGTATGCCAAGCAGGGATTGCTCCCGGATGCCCGGGTGCCAGGGACGTCGTTCTACAGGTTCCGTGCGAGCGACGTGGAGCGCCTCAAAGCGCAGCGCGGAGCGCCGGCCGTGAGTCTGGCTGCCGAACGACGAACCGCCAGTCCCGAATATGCGACTGCGAGCCAGCTTGCGCTGTGGCCCCAGACCAACGCTCGAGAAGCTCAGGATCGGCTTCCAGAGTTGGTACGTAGGCTGTTATTCGAGACCCCCGGGGCTTGCCAGATCTCAATTCGGACAGGCGACGGGGTTGCCCTGGCCGGCAAGGACGGGGTGGCGACCCTCGAGGGGCCGACGCACTTGCTGCCGGCCGGACAAATCTGGTTCGAGTTCGGCACCGACAAGGACTCCAAGCGCAAAGCCACCAAGGACTACGACGGACGAAAGGGCGAGGCATCGCAAGATGTCACCTTCGTCTTCGTGACAGTCCGTCGCTGGCAGGGCAAGGACTCGTGGGCCGCCGAGCGACGAGCCGAGAAACTCTTCAAGGATGTCTTCGTCCTCGATGCGGATGACCTCGAAGCTTGGCTGCAGGTTGCCCCCGCCGCACACCTGTGGATCTCGGAAACTCTCGGTCTTCGACCCCGTGACGCGCTGACTCTGGAGACATGGTGGGACCGCTTCTCCGCTGCGACCGAACCAGCTCTTCCGCTGAATCTCTTCGTCGCCGGGCGGGTTAAGGAGGCGCAGCGACTGCGATCCCTGCTTAGAGACGAACCGAGGATTACGTCGATCCAGACCGAGTGGGTCGATGACGCCTTGGGGTTCCTGCACGCGTGCCTGATGCCAGACGACGATAAGGCGAGTGAGCCCGGCGCCGTCACAATCGTCCGGTCAACAGGCGTCTGGGATCGAATAGTGGCACTCCCGGGGCCTGGGATCTTGGTGCCCGACTTCGACAATGCAGACGTAGCCCGCGCCCTCGCTAGCGGTAGGCATGTCGTCTCTATCGTCGATAGTGGCTCTGCCATGCGCCGCAGTGTCGACATCCGCTTGCCGAGGGTTGGCCGGAACGAGGCGGCCGAGGCATTCAGAGCAGGTGACGTCGAATGGCGCCAGGCCGATCGCCTCGCGGTACTTGCTCGTCGGAGCATGCCCGCATTGGCCCGGCGGCTTTCGCGCTCACCTCGCGTGCAGCAGCCGACGTGGTCTCGGCCGCCGCTGGCCGCCACGCTCGTCGCACTGATGCTGGCCAGTCGGTGGACCGATCGACCCGAGGATCTGCGAGTCCTGAGTGAGCTGGCCGCCGTCCCCTCAGTCGACCTACAGCGCGCTATCGCCGACGCCAGTCACGGATCCGATCCGGCGATCCGGAGCGTGCGGAATGTCTTTGTATTCACCTCCCTGGAGGAGGCGTTCCTCGAGTTTGGCAACCTGGTGTCATCAGAACTGGCGTCGCGATGGGCAGAGATCGCAACCAGCGTTCTCCTGGACCCAAATCCATATGAAGGCCTCAGTTCGCACGAGCGGATTGCCGCTCAATTGAAGAGGCAGCGGAGAACCTACTCGCCTGCTCTGCGGCACGGTATCGCCGAGAGTCTCGCCCTGGCGGGAGCGATCGAGTCAGGCCCCGGTGACACCAATCTCGCATCCTCAGTGGCCGAACGGGTTGTGCGCGACGTGCTGCATCAGGTCACTACCGGCTCCGAAGGTCACACTTGGGGTGCGATCGCCGACGTGCTTCCGCTTCTTGCCGAGGCTGCTCCAGACACCTTCCTTTCGGCACTGGAGGATGACCTTGCAACCAGCGATCCGACCGTCGGCCGCATGTTCCAGGCCATTGACGAGCCGCTGGCCCTGGGGCCATCGGGTCAACAGCATCACCTGTTGTGGGCCTTGGAAGTGCTCTGCTGGTCACCCGACCATCTCGTTCGCGCCACACAGATCCTGACCGAACTCTGCCGCTACGACCTGCCGAAGAACTCGGGCAACAATCCACTCGCAAGCATGTCGACCGTCCTTTGCGGATGGATTCGGAACACTGGTGCAGATCTTGCGATCCGACTCCAAGCGCTGGATGCCTGCCGGATCGTGAGCGAGACGACAGGTTGGGCTCTACTCAAGGCGCTATGGCCCGACAGCAATGTCTGGGTCTCGCCGCCCAGTGAGCCGCGTTATCAACTCTGGAAGCCCCCCAGCGACCGGATGCCGATCAGCGAATGGTTCGCTTTCGCGACGAGCCTGGTCGACCGGGCGCTCGCATGGGTCATGGCAGATCGCGCCGCCCTGCCATGGCTCGTGGAAGCGCTGTCCACGGTCGGCCCGGACGAAGCGAATCGGATCATCGAGTTCCTCGAGGACGAAACATCGCGCGGCGACTTGGATGAGGACGTTCGACTGGCCCTGTTCGAACAGGTCCGAGAGACCGCAGCGCGGCACGAGCGTTTCCAGGACGCGGACTGGGCAATGCCGGCGGAGCGACGTGCCCGCTTACACAAACTGGCCGAATTGCTCCAACCTGCTGATGACCTCCGCCGGTTCGCATATCTCTTCAATTGGCACCCCCACCTGCCGGGTGCAGACCTGAACGACTACGAGCACTACCGGACAGCGCTGGAAGCCAAACGGCGCGAAGCCCTTGACGTTCTGTTTGCCCGCCCCGACGCGTGGGAACAGCTCGGCGCAGTAGCGGCCCGTGCTGAGGCTCCGACACGGGTCGGCTGGACTTTGTCAACCTACGAGCCGATTGATGCTCTCGACACGATGTTGGACTGGCTGGCATCGGATAGCACAGCGCTTCAGGAAGCCGCGACAACGTGGGTCCGTAGCCACCTCGCCGTCGATGGACCAGCGGATCTCAGGCGAGCGCTCGAACGGGGCGACGTGGAGAGCGAGGCTCTGAGAAGGTTGGTGCTTAACGTCCCGACGGAGGGCCGGTTCTGGGAGGTTCTCCGCGAGTTCCCAGCCGCTGAAGACCTCTTCTGGTCCGAGGCACCTTTCGAGGTCGTTCCCCATGAGGATCTCACCAGAGCTATTGAGGTGCTCCTTGAGCGAGCACGAGCTTGGTCGGCGATTGCGATCGCGAGCCACGGCATCTTCAATCCGACAGCAAGCCAGAAGAAGCATCTCCCGAGCGCAACGCTGGTCCTATCCGTCTTGCGCGCAGCGATCACCCAGGACCCGGGGCGGGCGGGGATGTCACAGATGACCGGCCACTACGTCGGGACATTGCTGGACTACCTAGCCGCAGCCGACGTGCCCGTTGCCGACCTCGCATCTCTGGAGTTCGGCTATTTCAGGCTCCTCCAGCACGACCGCGAACCACGTGCCCTTAACCAGGCTCTCGCCTCGGACCCTGCCCTGTTCGTTGATCTCGTTCAACGCACGTTCCGGGGTGCAAACGAGACTCACCGTCAGAGCAAGAGTGCGGATCCGCTAACTGAGCACGCTTGGTGGGTCCTTCGCGGTTGGCACGGCTTCCCGGGACGACAGAAGGACGGCACACTTGGTCAAGCTGCGATTCAGGAGTGGGTTAAGCAGGCTCGTCTGCAACTATCCGACCTTGACCGAGCGGACATCGGTGACGAACTGATTGGCCAGACCTTTGCTCACGCACCGGTCGGCGCTGACGGGATCTGGCCACCCGCCCCAGTTCGAGATCTCATCGAGTCGATCGGGAGTCGCGACCTAGAGAACGGCGCAATCACCGGCCGGCTGAACAGCCGTGGTGTCACCTGGCGTGGTGTCTACGACGGCGGCAGCCAGGAGCGAACGCTGGCTGAGCAGTACAAGCAATGGAGTCTGGCGGTCCAGGTGCATTGGCCCCGAACTGCGCGCATCCTGCGCGCCATTGCAGAGTCCTACGAACGCGATGCCGTCCGCGAGGATGAACGAGCCCAACTGGACCAAGATCTGGACTGAAACCGCCGGCAGCCGTGGCCATGAGCGCCGTGGCCTTCGCGACGTCATCCTCGCTGTACTGGTCGAGTTACGCCGTCAGGAGCTGCCGCCGCTCCAGCCCAACCTTGCTGAGGGGCGGTGGGGTTGGCGGCAAAGGATGGTCACGGTCTGGGTGCCGACATGACGGAGGTAGTACTGGTTGTCCTCGCCATAGAACGCCTCGAAACCTTCGCGGTCAAGTACCTCATTGGCTTGCGCGAGCGCCCGACGGCGATCGGACCCTTCGTTGAGCTGATCGGCCAGGCTCAACAGCTGGTCGACGAGGCGGCAGAACATCTCGGGCGGGTGGCGAGTTGAACCGTCATGCGCTGGTACTCGGTCCCCAGCTCTTGGAGGAAATCGGTGATGTACATGCTGCACCAGTAGGGGAATGACTTGGCTTCGTCCTCATCTTCAGCGTCGTCACGGCCCGCGTTGCCCACGATGAGGTCAGCGAGAGCTTCGAGGTTGCGGCGCTTGAACGTTGCTGTGCCATTGTCGCAAGTGAAGCCGACCAGCGTCCGGACTCGGCAGCACTCGTGTGCGGCTGCGTGTGCACGGAGCACCCCAGGCGTGCGGCCCGAGGGGAAGTTAGAGCAAGTCTCTCGTGTGCGTTCAGACGGTCATCCGATGCACATTGAACCACTGACAGATCGAGACCACGCTCTCGCCGTTCGCGCGGGCAGTTCGGATAGCGTCCACTTGGCTCTCCGTGAGGAGTGTTCTAGCTCGTCTCCTAGGGTTCGCGACGACTCCCGGCCCATCGTCAGCGGCACCGTCCGGCTCGTCGTGGAGAACGAGCTTCGCCTGATTCCACGCGGAACTCAGCCACTCGAACAGCTGCCAGGTGCTCGGTTTGAGTCCACCCATGTCCACCAGGTGGAAACCCCATCCGACAAGGCTAGATAGTCGGGCGGGGTTGTTCTATTTCGGAATTCGGTCACCACTGACCACGAAGGTGAACGGGTGCGCCCAACACTCCTCAGGCGGCGGTGTTGATGCCCAGGGTTCCACCGAGAGCGTGGGCGATGCGTACCAGCATGACGCCGCCGGGAGCCTGAGTTCCGTTCTCGATGGCAGAGATGACGGACTGGCGAGTACTTGCTCGCCGGGCTAGTTCGGTCTGGGAGAGTCCGGCCGCGGTCCGAGCGTTGTAGACCAATTCTGCGAGCTGCAACCGCGCCTCAGCCTCGATGGCAGCAGCGTCGTACTCGGCCCGATCGGTCTCAGCCATAGCGGCCAGGGGACTCATCCCGAACCTGCTCCCACGACGTGGTGCCCATCGCTGCCTCCCCTTCTTGTCGGTGTTGCCGGTGGCGTTGTGTGCCGCCTGTGCGCGTCGGGTCCTCAGATCTCCAATTCGCCGGCGCGCGTCACGACCCGGCCGCCGGCGATGACCAGCTCACGGCGCGGAGTGCGCACCAATGCGTCCGGCACGTTCTGTGCATCCAGCAGGACGATGTCGGCGCGGTTCCCAGCCTCGAGCCCGTGGTGAGGGCGGTGCACGAACGGCACGCCGGCGGTCGTGGCGAGCTGTACGGCGTAAGCCAGGTCCTCGTCGGTGCGCATGCCGTGTAGCCGGGCGAAGGCCAGCGCCACCTTCAGCAGATCGCCGTCGCCGAACGGATTCCACAGGTCGCGGATGCCGTCCGTTCCGAGACCCAGCGGTATGCCTGCCTCGCGCATCGCCCGCCAGGGCAGCGGCTCGGTGCGGGGTGGCGCCACCGTCGTCCACGAGATTCCCGCCTCGGCGAGGCGGTGCACGAGTTCCTGCTGGGCCGCACCCTTGGTGTCGCCGAGAGCGAATCCGTGGGCGATGTTGACCCGGCCGTGGGCGCCGACCGCGAGGGTGTGGTCGATGATCAACTCCAACTGGAACACACCCAGCTCGTTGGGGTCGTGCAGGTGAATGTCGAGACCGACTCCGGTGCGGTCGACGATGTCGAAGAGTGCGTCCAGCTGCGCGACGGGGTCGCGGTCGATGCCCGCCGGGTCGAGCCCGCCGATGTTCCGCACACCGAGCTCGACAGCCTGCTCAAGAAGCCGCGCGACGCCGGGACGCCGGATGACGCCGTCCTGCGGGAATGCCACGATCTCCACCTCGACGGCGCCGCCCAGATTCGCTGCCGCCGCCAGCACATTCTCGACCGCCTTCAGGCCGAGGCCGAGGTCCACGTCGGCGTGTGAGCGGGTCGCAGTCGTACCGTGCCGCAGGAACTCGCGGAGCACGGCCTCCGCGCCTTCGACCGAGGGAATGCTCAACTCGTCGCGATGCGCGCGCTCATGCGCGATGCGTCCCTGCGTGGTGGCCTCGCCGCCGTACGACACCCACTCGCGACCCCACCACGACTTGTCGACATGGGCGTGGGCGTTGATGAAGCCGGGAAGTGCCAGCAGTCCGCGACCGTCCTCGGTCGGGGCTTCGGGGTGCAGGGCACGAGCATGTCCGGCCGGGGTCACGGCGAGGATCTCGGCGCCGCCGATGACGAGGTCGACCATGTCGCCGGTGACCGAGCCGGGGTCGACCGTAGCGGGACGGACGTCGGTCAGAATCAGCGTCGCTCTGCTCATCGTCCGAACGTATACCCGCCGACCGCCCCTTTCGTCAGGCGATGTTCTCGACCGGGTCGCTCTTCTGCGAACTCTGGCCGGTGTCCTGCTCGCTGTCGGCGGAGTTCAGGTACCGATCCGAGAGCAGGCGGTATTGAGGTGTGCACATGGCGAGGACTGCGACCACCACGCAGGCGATGCCGGAGAGGAACAAAATCAGGGCGATGCCGCGGTTGTGCCCGGTGCCGAGCAGTGGCTCCCAGATCCGCAGCCCTTCTTCGGTGCGCAGCAGCGGGATGATCCAGAACTCGGCGAGGGGAGCGATCAGCAGGGCGGTGATCGGTGCGGCGGCGGCCTCGAAGGTGTTGGCGAAGCCGAAGACCCGTCCCTGCTTCTCATAGGGGACGACCCGCTGGATCACGGTCTGCTCGGCCGCCTCGACGGCGGGGATCATCGCCATGAACAGCCAGACGCCGACGATGTACACCCAGCCCTGCTCGCGGATGGTGCTCAGCGCGCCCGCGGCGCCGATGGCGGCGGCGAAGAGCAGCATGGTGCGGATGGGATTCCCGCCGAGCCCCTTCGCCGCGACGAGCGCGCCGCCGACAATGAATCCCGTCGACATCACCGCGAACCAGATGCCCCAGCCCTGGACGCCGAACATCTCGATGCCGTAGGGGTCCATCACCGCCATCGCGACACCGCCGAAGAGGTTGTTCAGCGTGGTGAACAACACCAGCGCCAGCAGGCCGGGTACGGCGCGTACCGCCAGCCAGCCGCCACGCACATCGACCCAGCCGGTGCCCTGCTCGGTGGTCACGACTTCTGGTTCCGGGATGCGCAGCAGCACCAGGTGGAGCAGTGTCACTGCGAGCGCGCCGACGCCGATCAGCAGCGTCCATCCCATCCCGAGGAACCCGACCGACAAGCCGCTGAAGACGCTGGTGACGATCATCCCGACGCCCTGCACGGTGCCGACCAGGCCGTTCGCATTGGCGTGGCGTTCGACGGGCACCAACAGCGTCACCGTGGTCGACAGCGCGATGCCGCGCAGCTGTTCGACCACGGCGCCGGCCAGCAGCACCACGGCGAAGATCCAGAACCAGGGACGGCTCAGATCGATGATCGCGGTGGGGCCGATCGCGAAGAAGAGGGCGGCGTCCAGGATGAAGACGATCAGTGCGACCAGGGTCGCCCACGCCATCACTGCCTTCTTCCGGAACCGGTCGACCAGGGTGCCGAAGAACATGCTGAACAGCGAGACGAACAGCATGTGCGAGGCCGCCACGACACCCGCGACCAGCACATTGCGGGTCTCGGCATAGGCCCAGAAGGTGAGCGCGAACCACAGAAAGCTCGTCGTCACGTTGGCGACAGCAGTGTTCATCAGCACATGGAGGAAGGTTCGGAACCCGCCGTCGGCAAGCCCGTTGTCCGCGGGTGCGGTGTCGGACGCGTCCATGAGAGTCCCGCTTCCTCAGGCGATCGGCCTGCTGTCGATGACGATGGTTACGCGCTGCCTGGTCCCGGGGGAAGGGGCGCATCCAGCACGCGTGGGCGGTAGTCGAGCAGCTGAGTGCCGCCGTCGAAGGTGCGGGTCTCGATCAGTTCGAGAGCGATGTCGGGATAGCCGTCGTAGATGCGTTCGTGCCCGGTCTTCCCGGTGATCACCGGGAAGACGACGACCCGGAAGCGGTCGACCAGGCCCGCGGTCAGCAGCGATCGTGCCAGCGAAAGACTGCCGATGGTCGACAGCGGATGCTCGCTGGTCTCCTTCAGTTCTCGCACCGCCTCGACCGCGTCGCCGCGGATCAGCCGGCTGTTCTGCCACTCCAGCGGATCGTCGAGTGTGCTCGAGAAGACGATCTTCGGTACCGCCCCGAGCGAATCGACGCCTTCGGTCTGCGAGGCGGCGAAGCCGTGGAAGAGCCGGTAGGTGTTGGCGCCCATCAGCAGCGTGCGGTGGGCGGCGGAGTCCTCGCCGAGCCAGTCGAGGTATTCGGGGCCTTCCAGCCCCCACCAGCCGGGCCAGCCCTCCGCGGCACCGTAGCCGTCGAGCGAAGTGATGTAGTCGACCATGAGTTCCATGAGCGGTCCTTGTCTCTCGATGGCGTCGGTGGGCTCCAACGCTCGCTACTTCAAATAATAAAGCACACTGCAATAAATCAAGTCAAGTGGTACGTTTGTTCCGTGCGAAATCGTGAGTACGGGCAGTTCTGTGGCTTGGCGCGTGCCGCCGAGGTGCTCGGCCAGCGGTGGACCCTGCTGATCCTGCGCGACCTGCTGGTCGGCCCGCGGCGCTACTCCGACCTGGCCGCCGGGCTCCCCGGCATTCCGTCCAACCTGCTGTCCACCCGGCTGAAGGAACTGGAGCAGGACGGGGTAATCATGCGCCGGGCGCGCAGCGGTGCGGATCGCTCGATCGTCTACGCGGTGACCGACCGGGGCGCTGAACTGCAACCCGCGCTGGACGCGCTTTCACGCTGGGGAGCCGCGGGCATGCGTGAACCGCGGGAAGGTGAGATCGTCACCGAAGCCTCCCTGGTCTCCGCCCTGCGGGTGGCGGCCGAGGGCGCTACCGCGAACGGTCGGCGGCTCATCTTCACGGTCAGGGTCGGAGCTGCCGTCGCGCACGCCGTCGTCGGCGGCGGTGCCGTGCAGGTCGGTGCCGGCGAGCATCCGGACGCCGATCTGGTGATCACCGCCGGACCCGGACTTCGCGATCTGCTGGCTGGAACTCTCGAGCCGGCGGCCGCGATCTCCCAAGGGGCGGTGGCCGTCGAGGGTGATGCCAGCCTGCTGGACGACTTCGTCTCGATCTTCACCGTTCCCTACAGCCCGGCTCGCTGAGCCGGCTTTCCCGGAAGCACCGCTGGGTGAGGTTCCCGGCGCTGGTAGGCGTGGCGTGCCTCGTCCAGGCGTCCGAAGCCGCGCAGCAGTTCGGCTCCGTGGAGTGGAGGTGGCGAAAGCCGTCCGCCGTTCAGGGCGCGGGTGTGTGCTCGCCCTCGACAGTTCATCTCCGACAGCTCTACTGGAGGGGCCTCACCCCCGACAGGCCGGAGCGAGTATGTCGCCGACGAAAGGCGCACGGGTCGACCCCACGGCTCCGGCAACGGCCCGTAACCGCGCCAATGACACTGAGGCAGAGGCTCCCGCTGCGGATGACGTGAATGCCTCGCGATTGCGGGTGGCGATGCTCGTCGCCGCGGGCCTGGCGACGTTCGCACTGCTGGGCTACCTTGTGAACGGGAACATCCGCTACGAGGTGGGGGTGGTCCGGGTCTCCGGCTACTCGGCTGCGGAAACATTCACCCACCGACCGATCGTGTTCCGCCTGTTCTCCGCGGCGCAGTCCTGGCTGCCCGAATTGCTCAGCCCCGCGGCAGGGCCACCGGGCTCCTGGCAACGGGTGTGGGTCTTCGAGGCCGGCTTCCGGTTGACGGCCGCGGTGTTGGCGGCGGCCGCGGCGTCCCTGTTGTGGATGGGGCTGCGCCGACGGTGGCCGTCGGTGGCTTGGGCCTACTCGCTGGCCTCCTACGCAGCCCTGATGTTCACCGCGCCGGCCACCGGTGAACCGGACTGGATGGCGGCGCTGTTGGCGGTGGCCGCCGTCGGCGCCGGACTGATGGTGCGGGCCGGATCCGGCGGTGCGGTCGCCGGGGTGCTGCTGGCGCTGGCGGCGCTGGTGAAGATCAGCACCCTGCCGGTGGCGGCCGCAGCATTGCTGATCCTGTGGGCGATCGACCGCCGCCGGGGATGGATCGCCATGCTCGCGGCGGTGCTCACCGGGCTGATCGTCGTTGCGCTGATCTGGTGGCTCGCACCATTCGAGATCAGCTGGCTGCTGGACATCCGTGCGCTGCAACCCGACCCGTGGACCTCGGAGAACGCGACCGAAGCCGGTCACTATCTGATGAACCTCGCTGCCCGCTGGCCCACCGTGGCGTTGCTGCCGGCCTTCTTCATCGGTGCGCGACGAACCGAGATCTGGACGGCGCTCGCAGCAGTGGGGCTCACCGGGCTGGGCATCGCCTACCAGGGCCAGTACTTCACCTATCACGCCCTCGGCCTGGTGGTGCTCAGCGCGGTGCTCGCCGTCCGAACCATTGAGCGCTCCCGGGCGGCGCTGCGCTGGCCGCTGTCGGCCCTGGTGGTCTGGACTCTGATCCTGTTCGTGCTTCCGGCGCCTTGGCGGGTCGGGCACTGGGCCGGCCCTTACCTGATCACCGGCGGCTGGGTGCTGCTGTTGGTGGCCTGGCAGTTGGCCGCGATGCGCCACCCGTCCGCTCGACCGGAGGGGGCGGTGACCCCGTGGACCGCCCTCCTGGTGATGGTGTCGCTGCTGGCCACCCAGACCCCGATCTCCGCCGAGTCGCTGACCCTCGGGACGGCAGGCCGAACCTCGGTCGGTCAGGCTGCGGGGCTGCGAACCGAGCTCGCCGATGCCGAGAAGATCCACCGCCTGATCGGTGCGGACACCCAGGTCGCCTACCTGGCCTTCGGCGACGCCGGCTACCTGCTGGGGAATCCCACCCGGTGCCGCTACCCGTCGCCACTGTTCCTGCAGCGAGGGCAGGCGGACGAGGAGGTTTCCGCCGCGAACCGCGCCGAGAGCCTGGCCTGCCTGACCGAGCCGGGCGCACGCTGGCTGATCTGGGATCGGGGCTGGCTGCACCGCAAGGCTGCACCGGATGACCTGCTCGCCATCATCGACCACAACTGGGCCTGCGAGAACGCGACCGTCATCGGTGGGTACACCTTGTGTCCACGTCGGAGTTGAGGAAGCGCCGAGCAATGCAACCACCGCCGGGTGCCGCGGGCAGTCAGAGTTCGGCGGTGCCGCAGATCATCGTGTTGACCGGGTAGAAGATGCTGCCGCGCGGTTTCATCGGAACGATCGTGGTGCGGGTGAAGCCGGCGCGTTCGATGGCGGCGGCAGTGTCGCGATGCAGGTCGCAGCCCTCGAAGAGCCACGCCCAGGGCTTGTGCAGCACCTGTTGGGTCTTTGCCCGCGGGCTGCCGGACGGCGCGGCGACATGTTCGACGAAACGGAACCGGCCGCCCGGACGCAGTACCCGGGTCGCCTCGGCGAGCACGGCGTCCGGGTCGGGGACGGTGCACAGCACCAGTGAACAGATCACCTCATCGACGGAGTGGTCGGGTAGCGGCAGCCGGTCGGCGTAGCCGGGGACCAGGGTCAGCGTGACGCCGGCGGCGGCGCATCGCCGCCGGAGTGGGGCGTGCATGCGCAGATTGGGCTCGATGGCGATCAACTCCGCGCCCGCCGGCAAGTAGCGCAGGTTGGCGCCGACGCCGGGACCGATCTCGACCACGCGGGCCGCGTCCAGACCGTCGAAGGCGATGCGTTTGAGCGGCCGGGCGACACGGTCGATGTATCGGTCCAGGGCGGAGAAGAACCAGGCGTTGAACCGGCCCCGGACGGCGTGGTCGAAGGGCGGGCTGTCGAGGTCGGTCATGACGTTGCCGCAACGGGGTGGGGGCGACGCGTCCAGGGCTGATGTGCCATCGAATCCTCCCGGTGCCGGAAACCGTGACACCAGTATCGGCGCGAGGCAATAGCCGTGGTGCGGGTGCCGCTCATCCCGGTCGCCGGTCAGGGCGGCGTCCGGAATGAGGTGGCCGCGGCCCGCGTTGGGACTCCTATGAGCACAGTGGGCATTGTCGGCGCTGGAAACATCGGAACTGCGGTCGCGAAGGCCGCCGTCGGCCACGGATACGACGTGGTGATCGCCAACTCTCGCGGACCCGAGACGTTGACCGGGCTGGTCGCGGAGCTCGGCCCGCGCGCCGAAGCGGGCACGGTCGCCGACGCCGCGAGCCGGGGCGACCTGGTCGTCGTCGCGGTTCCGTTGAAGAGCGTCGCCGACCTGGATCCGGCGCCATTCGCGGGCAAGACCGTGGTGGACGCCAACAACTACTATCCGCAACGCGACGGGCAGATCGCCGCACTGGACGACGAGTCGACGACCACCAGCGAACTGGTGCAGCACCATCTGGCGGGTGCTCGCGTGGTGAAGGCGTTCAACCACATTCCTGCCGCGGAGATTCTCAGCACCGCCCTGCCGGCGGGTGCCTCGGACCGGCGGGCGCTGATCGTCGCCGGCGACGACGAGGCTGCGCGTGCGCAGGTGGCGGAGTTCCTCGACACCATCGGCTTCGACGTTCTCGACCTCGGCCCGCTGAGCGAGGGCTGGCGGATCCAGCGGGACACCCCCGGTTATGTGCAGAACCTCAACCGCACCGACCTGGCCAGCAAGGTCGCCGAAGCTCGGCGCTACCGTGACATGTGACCGGCTTCCCCGACAACGAACAGACCGATCAGGAGCATTGACGTGAGTGGAGTGTTCGACTTCGAGGTGAAAGCGGCCGACGGGACGTCCGTGCCGCTCGCGGACTACGCGGGCAAGGCGCTGCTGATCGTCAACGTGGCCAGCAAATGTGGCATGACCCGCAGTACGAGGGCCTGGAGGCGCTCCACCGGCAGTACCGCGACCGCGGCCTGGAGGTTCTGGGCTTCCCCAGCAACCAGTTCTTCGACCAGGAGCCCGGCACCGACGCGGAGATTCAGGACTTCTGCAAGACCACCTACGACGTCAGCTTCCCGGTGTTCGCCAAGATCGACGTCAACGGGCCGGACGCCGACCCGCTGTTCGCCTTCCTGCGCAGCCAGGCACCCGGTGATTTCGGCCCGGCCTACGGCGGGTTCTACGAATCCATCTCGAAGGCTCTGCCGGACGCCGCCCCGAGCGACGTGCACTGGAACTTCACCAAATTCCTGATCGACCCGGAGGGTCGGGTCGTCCGGCGGTACGAGCCGCCGATCCAGCCCGGCGACATCGCCCCGGATATCGAGGCCCTGCTGTCGGCCTAGTTTCTTCAGCGGTAGTCCTCGGCGATCATCCAGCGATCACGTAACCGGAAGGCGGGGATCGTCTGCCGCTTGGCCTTGTTCGTCGCGATATTGCCGCGGACGCCGTTGGTTCGCGCCCAGTCGGCCAGCCGCACCACCCGGGGACTGGTGATCAGCGCAATGCGCTTGTGCAGTGATTCGAGGAGCAGCAACGCCAGGAGTCGGGTCATGCCGTCGTGGGCGTCGGTCGTCGCGTAGCGGTCCAGCAGCGGGTAGTAGTCGGTGCGCCGGTTCTTTGCCCTGACGATGACCGGAGGCAGGCCGGCGTCCGGGAGTTGCTTGTTGATCAGGACACGCCCGATCCGTCCATTGCCGTCGACGAAGGGATGGATCACCTCGAACTCGCAATGGAACCGGGCGATCGCATCGAGCGGCGAGGACGTGGCATCGTCCCTGTAACGCGCGAGCGCGTCCGAGATCAGCCCCGAGACGAACTCGGGGTTCGCGCCGAGATGATTGCCCACGCGCACCCACTCACCCGCCCGGCGAAACCGTCCGGCCGCGTCGTCACGGATACCGGCCAGCAGCGTCCGGTGCCAGCGCAGGATGAGGTCGATCGAGAGCGGCTCGGACGTCGACAGCAGGTCGGTCGTCACGGCGGCCAGGTTTCTGGCTTCGTAGATCTCGCGCAGATCGTGGCGTCCGGACGGCAGCCGTCCGGCAAGAACCTGTTCGGTCTCGCCGAGGGTGAGGGTGGAGTTCTCGATGGCGTTCGACTGCTGAACCGTCTCGGCCAGTTCGGTCAGCGCGATCTGGTGGAGCGCTTCGGGGTGGCGAGTCGCCAGTTCGCGGTATGTCTCCAGCAGCGCGTCGATTCGCTCCCGGGTGGTGCGGTTGATCACGGTGTGATCCTCATGAGCGGCAACTTACCGTGAATTTTTATAAAGAGAGTAGGGAATTCACGTGAGTTGCGGGGACTCATTCCTGGCCGGCGGTTCATCGCCACTGAGATCCCGGGTCGGAGCCCGGGATGACGGCAGTCCCGACGATGGGGGTCCGGCAGTGACGTAACCGGAAAGCGGAGTGGGCTGCACCCCGTCCGGGTAGGTCGGGCGTAAAGCGCGCGAGCCCCGCCTAGGGTCTGAAGGACGA
>NZ_JASGEN010000051.1:0-30055 GCF_047606365.1 Micropruina sp.
ACCTCGGCACCAACCCCAGCCGCATCAGCGAACTCGAACGCGGCACCCGCCCCAACATCACCCTCACCAACACCTACCGCGAATACCTCAACACCGCTTGACACCAATAGGAGCATCAAGCTCGACCGACGGTGACCCCGTTATCCCGGATTTGATCCGGGATCTCGTCGGCCAACGGGAGTAGGGTGGACACACGGCGATGGGGCTCGCCGACAACCGCGAATGCTGACGGTCCCTGCGGAGATGACGGGACCTGTCATGAGCACACCGCTGACCACTCCGACCGTCGCACCGGGCCTGCGTGCGGGCACTGAGCCCACCGTGCCGAGCCTGCTCTACCTCCCTTCCACACCGGACGCGGCGACCCGGCCCGCCACCCTGGCAGACCTGCATCTCGACACGGTGATCGAAGCGATGGCACCCGGCGCCTTCCAACGCACCGTCTGGACGACCCCGCCGCACGACCCCGCGGAGGTGGCGCAACGCCAGGAGGTGGTGCGCGATCTGCAGCGGCCGGCCACCCGGGCCGCCGCCGAGAGCTTCGCCGCCGCGGTCTCCGAGGCGGTCGCCGCCCTCGACGCCCGGGTGCATGACTACTACCGGCTGCCCGCCCAGGTGCGGCTGCTGTCAGCGCTGCACCGGTTCGCCGAAGAAGTCCGCGCATTCACCGCCGAACTGGCTCGGGAGGCGCCGAACTCGCACCGGCTGCGTGCGGTCGCCGAGGCCCTTACCGCCCAGGTCGCCGGCACCCGGTTCGCCGAACTCGCCGACGGCAGCGCCGCACTGCTCGCCGAACTCTGCCGACCCTCGGACGAGTTGGGCATCGTCGCCGAAACCGTCTGGGCCGACACCGACCAGGGTGATCCGCCCTGGACGCCCCAGGTCGCCGCCCTGCTCGGACGCCTCGCCGACCCCGATCTGGAACGGAGGGACGGTTCTTTTCGTCCCACATCGGCGGGGCAACCGGAACGGAGGGACGGTTCTTTTCGTCCCACCGTGCGTGTTCCGGCCCGCGCCGTCCGAGGGAGCGCGCTGACGTCTTCGCCGGTGGTCCGTCCGCGCCGCGAACTCAATCACATCGAGGCTCAGGCGCTCGGCCTGCTCGCCCAACTCAGACCCGCCGGCTTCGAGCGGCTCCGCGCCTTCCTGGCCTCGCCGGTGGCGACGGTCGATGCGCCGCTGCGCAGGCTCGCTGAAGAACTGCGGTTCTTCCTCGGCTGCCTGACCGTAGTGGACGACCTGACCGGACGCGGCGTCGCCTGGTGTCTGCCCCGGGTCACCGAGGTGCCGGGAGCGGTCGAGGTCCACGGCGTGATCGACCTCGCCCTGGCCTTGACCGAGTCGACGCTGACGCCGGCGCCCAACGATGTGCGGCTGTCCGCCGATCAGCGGGTGGTGTTCGTCACCGGCCCCAACCAGGGCGGCAAGACGACTCTGGTGCGGGCTATCGGCCAACTCGCCCACCTGGCCACGCTCGGGTTGCCGGTGCCGGCGACGTCCGCGACCATGCCGCTGCATCATCCGCTGCTCACCCATTTCCCGCAGCCGGACGATCCGGCCCACGGCCACGGCGGACTCGCCGAGGAGCTGGCCCGGTTGCGTACGGTGCTGGACGCCGCGTCCGCGCCGGCGCTGGTGATCTTCAACGAGCTGCTCGCCACCACCTCGGCCGACGACGCCCTGCAGGTGTCGCAGCTGGTGCTGCGGCGGTTCGCCGCGCTGGGCTGCCGGGTGGTCTGGGTCACCTTCCTGGACGACCTGGTGACCGGCGTGCCGGAGGCGGTCAGCCTGGTCGGCCAGGTCGATCCCGACGACCCGACGGTGCCCACCTTCCGGTTCCGTGCCCAGCCGCCGGCGGGCCACTCCCACGCGGTGGTGCTCGCCCGCCGGTTCGGACTCTCCGCGGACGACCTGGCCGTCCGGCTCGCAACGGAAGGAGATCCGCGATGAAGGTGCGCCTGCTGTTCCCCGACCGGGACGCTGACCTGACCGCCGCGCTCCCGGACGGCACCGACGACCTGATCGCCGACCTCGACCTGGGCCCCGTGCTGGAGATGATGCGGCCCGATCGTGACCTGGCCGAGCTGTGTCCCGTGGTGCTCTTCCACCTGCTCACCGACGCCGACGAGATCGTCCGGCGCCAGCAGATCCTGGCCGATGCGCTCGCCGAACCCGACCTGGTCGAAACCCTGTTCGACCTTGCCGGACGGGCATTGCAGAGCCAGCGTGGGTTGTGGATGTACGGCGGACGGACCGCCGATTCGCTGCTGGTCAAGGCCCGGCACGGCATCGAGGCCTTCCTGCCGCCGTTGCGTGAGCTTGCCGGGTTCGCCGCCCGGCTGGTCGGGGTCCGCTCCGCGGGGCTGTCCGAGCTGGGTCATCGGCTGGTCGACACCCTGGACGCCGGCTATCTGGACGACCTGACGGTGCTGGTCCGGCAGCTGCAATTCCCCGACGGGGTGCGCACCCGGGTCCGGGTGCAGCCGACTGGCCTGCTGGGCCGACCGGAGCTGCTGCCGCCGCGGGCGGTGTCGTGGTGGACGCACCGGTTCGGACGGCCCGGCCGGGTGCGTTTCGAGCTGCCGGATCGCGACGAGGCGGGTGCCCAGGCCCTCGACGCGCTGCGCAACGACGCCCTCTATGAGCTGGCGCTGACCGTTGACCGGGCGCACGTGCGGCTGCTGGCCTTCTTCACCCAACTGCGCGGTGAGGCCGGCTTCTACGTCGGCTGCCTGCAGCTGTACCGGCGGTTGGCGGACGCCGGCGTGGGTGTGTGCTGGCCCGAGGTCGCCGCACCGGGCGAGCCGTGGGACGTCGAGGGTCTGTCCAGCCTGAACATCGCCGTCCGCGAGGGGACCCGTCCGGTACCGAACGATCTCGTACCGCAGCCCTCCGGCTCGCAGTTGGTGGTGTTGACCGGCGCCAACCAGGGCGGCAAGACCACCTTCCTGCGCAGCCTCGGATCCGCCCAGCTGCTGGCCCAGGCGGGCATGTTCGTGCCCGCCGTCCGCTACCGGTCCAGCCCCGCGCCGGGTCTGCACAGCCACTTCCGCAGCGCCGAGCAGGACGCGCCGGGCGCCGGCAAGCTGGCCGAGGAGCTGGACCGGATGAGCCGGATCGTGGATCGCTGCCGTGCGGGTGACCTGGTGCTGATGAACGAGTCGTTCTCGTCCACCGACGAGCTGCAGGGCACCTTCATCGCCGCCGACATCATCGACGCGCTGTTGGCGCACGGCGTCCGGGTGGTGCTGGTCACCCACTTCCATCGGCTCGCCGTCCACTATCTCGACCGACCGCGGGTGACCTTCCTGCGCGCCGAACGACTCGACGACGGCACCCGCAGCCATCGCCTGCTCCCAGGCGCCCCGCAACCGACCAGCCATGCCCTGGACATCTTCCGGCAGGCGATGAGCTCATCGACGTCCAACGAAACCAGCGAAAGGAGACTCTGATGACCGAGATCTATCTGTGCCGCCACGGCCGGACGGTGCTGAACGCCGCCGGAGTACTGCGTGGACGGCTGGACCCCGACCTGGACGAGGTCGGGCGGGCCCAGGCGGAAGCCCTCGCTGAACGGCTCACCGGCCGCGGAATCGAGCAGCCGATCCGGGTGGTGTCCAGCCCGCTGCGACGCGCCGTCCAGACCGCGACGCCGCTGGCCGCCGCGTCGGGCGTCGAGGTGGAGATCGATCCGCGGCTGATCGACCGGGCCTACGGCCGCTACGACGGGACGCCGCCCGAGCCGCTGATCGCCGAGTTCGGTTCGCTGGACGCGGTGCCAGGCGTGGAGCCGTCCGACCAGGTGCGCGCCCGGGCCACGGACGCCGTTGCGGCGTGGGCGGTCCGAGCGCTCACCGGTCCGGTCGCGTTGGTCAGTCACGACGCAGTGCTGCGCCTGTTGCTGAACGCGCTGGCGCCCGATGCGGGAATCGGACAGCTCGAAACGGGCGGCGCGGTCCTGCTCAGGCGGCAGGGGAACCGGTGGCTGCTGGTCGACGGCCATGACGATCCGGCAACCATGGATCGGGTGTCATGACCCAGCAGCCACCGGAGTCAATCGCCCCGGTGTGGGGGTGGGAGCTCAGCGGCCGTAGCTGAGCCCTTCGTTGCCGGCTTCGATCTGGATCAGCCGGTTGTACTTGGCGATCCGCTCGCCGCGGGCCGGTGCGCCGGTCTTCAGCTGCCCACAGCCGGTGGCGACGGCCAGGTCGGCGATGAAGGTGTCCGGTGTCTCGCCCGAGCGGTGCGACACCATCTGCCCGTAGCCGGCCTCGTGACAGATCCGCATCGCCTCCAGGGTTTCGGTCACGGTGCCGATCTGGTTCACCTTGATCAGCGCCGCGTTGGCGATGCCGTCGGCGATCGCGGCGGTGATGATGGCCGGGTTGGTGCAGAAGTTGTCGTCGCCGACCAGCTGCACCCGGCCGCCGAGTTCGGCGGTGAGCTGCTTCCAGCCCTCGGGATCCTGCTCGCCCAGGCCGTCCTCGATGCTCCAGATCGGGAACCGGTCGAGCATCTCGCCGTAGCGGGCGATCATGTCGGCGCTGGACAGCTGCGTGCCGTTCACCCGGTAGCCGCCGTCGGTGAAGAACTCCGACGCCGCCGGATCGAGCGCGATACCCACACCCTCGGCCCCGGTCGGGTAGCCGGCAGCCGTGATCGCCTCCACGATCAGCGCCAGCACCTCTTCGGGTTCGGCCAGGTTCGGGGCGAAACCGCCCTCGTCGCCCAGCCCGGTGGAGTGACCGCCGGCCGCCAGCAGCTTGCGCAGTGCCTGGTAGACCTCGGCACCGGCGCGCACCGCCTCACGCAGCGAGGACGCACCCAGCGGGCAGACCATGAACTCCTGGAAGTCGAGCGGGTTGGGTGCGTGGGCGCCGCCGTTCAGCACGTTGAAGCAGGGCACCGGAAGCCGCGGCGGCTGGCCGAATCCGGGCAGCCAGTCGTGCAGCGGCTTGCCGGACGAGGCGGCCAGGGCGCGGGCCAGCGCCATCGAGGTGCCGATCAGTGCGTTGGCGCCGAGTCGGGCCTTGTTCGGAGTGCCGTCCAGGTCGCACATCGCGCCGTCCACCTCGGCCAGGTCGGACCAGGAACGCCCGGACAGCGCCGTGTTGAGTTCGCCGTTCACGTTGGCGGCAGCCTTGGTGACGCCGGCGCCGCCGAACCGGGCCGGGTCGCCGTCCCGCAGTTCGACCGCTTCGCGGGAACCGGTGGAGGCGCCGGAGGGGACGCCGGCTTCGGCCGTCGTGCCGTCCGACAATCGCACCGACACCGTCAATGTGGGACGCCCACGGGAGTCCAGCACCTCGAGTGCCTGTACCTGCTCGATTTCGAAAGCCATCGCCGGCCCCTTTCGTACTCAGGGGTCCCCGCCCTGGGAATCCCGGGGTGCGCAGCGCGGCTGGTGATGGAGGGGGGCAAGCGGTCCCCACCAACGTGACAGCAGCGCACTGCGCACGAGGTAGGGACTGTTGGTCGCGGGAGCGACAGTTTGCTTTTTATGCGGGCGAGCCCCACCGCCCACAAGCGACTTTAGCGGATGATCCCGCTCCCGGGCAGTGGTGGACCCCCGTCATTCCGGGCTTGCCCCGGAATCTGGTCAGTCGAGCCCGCGGGCCGGAACACGGCGCGGCTCAGACCCGATAGTCGACGACGACAGGGGAGTGGTCGCTCATCCGCTGCTCATAGCTCGGCTCACGATCGGTGCCCCCGCTGACCGCAGCGGCAGCCAGCGTGGGCGTCGCCAGGTGGTAGTCGATGCGCCAGCCGGTGTCCTTGGTGAATGCCTGGCCGCGCCAGGTCCACCACGAGTTCGGCCCGGGCTGATCGGGATGCAACTTCCGAACCACGTCGACGAAGGTCCGCGGCGTCAGCATCCGGTCGAACCAGGCCCGCTCGTCGGGCAGGAAGCCGGAGTTGCGCTGATTGGCCCTCCAGTTGGTCAGGTCGAGCCGGGTGTGGGCGATGTTGAAGTCGCCCATCACCAGAAACTCGCGACCCTCCCGGACGGCCTGCCGGCGGGCCCGGGTCAGGTAGCTGGCCAGCGAGGCGAGAAAGCGCATCTTCCGCTGGTACTTCTCCGGGTCGGCGTCCGGGCCCTCCCAGGATGCCCCCTTCGGCACGTACAGCGAGCCGACGGTGAGCGGCGGCCCGGACGGCGGCTCCAGATCGACCTCGATGTAGCGTCCTTCGTGATCGAAGGAGCGGTTGCCGAAGCCCATCCGTACCGCCGATGGCGCCCAGCGGCTCAGCACGCCGACGCCGTTGCGGCCGGCCAGCAGTCCCGGGTGGTAGGTGAGCCGATGCTCCGGCCAGGCGTCGGCGGGCAGTTCGTCATGCGGGCAGCGCACCTCTTGGACGGCGACGACGTCCGGCTCGCGCCGGGCCAGCCAATCACCGAAGCCGCGACGCACGCAGGCCCTGATCCCGTTCACGTTGGCGCTGGCGATCCGCAGGGTGGAACTCACCCGGTCACGCTAACCGCTGCGGCTCGGCTCCGTTTGCCTGCGCGGGTTCGTGGAATCCACGCCGCTGCGCCGGAGAACCTTCGGGGCAGCAAGCATTGATTCTCGAAGGACTTTGAAGTACAAAGTATTTTATGACCACGACCGCGAGGCACGGAGAGGTAACGAGCGGAGCGCACGCCACGCCGTCCCTCTCCACCGGGTGGGCGGTCGGCCTGCCGCTGCTGCGCATCGGATTGGTGGCTGTGGCGTCGGTGATCACCTGGGCCGTCGTCCAGCTGATCGAGCCGGGGATCGCTTTTCCGCCGCCCTCGTTGCTGGCGAGTCTCGCGATGCTTCCGGTGAACCTGATCTGCCTGTTCCTGCTCGCCCGGTTGCTCAAGCGAGCCGGTAGTTCGATCCGGGAACTCCTCGGTTTCGACCGGCGCCGACTGGTGACCGATCTACTCCAGGGGCTGCTCTGGGTGCTGGTGCTCTATCTGCCCTTCGCCGGCACGATCATGCTGGTGACCTGGCTGCAGCACGGCGACCAGATGTTCGTGCGGATGCAGACCGTCTTCTTCGATCCGGCCGCCGTGCCCACGCTCAATCCGGTGGCCTGGACCATCCTCGGCATCCTCACGGTGCTCACCTTCGCGCCGGTGAACGCGCCGACCGAAGAGCTCGTCTACCGCGGCATCGGCCAGGGTGTGCTGGCCCGCCGGATACCGACCGCGTTGGCCGTGCTCAGCTCGGCCGTCCTGTTCGGCCTGCAGCACGTCTGGTACGCCGCGACTCCGGACGCCGTGCTGCCGCTGGCCTGCGCGTTCGTCGTCTGGGGTGCCGGCTCCGGACTCATCTACCTGCGCCAGAGGCGACTGATGCCGATCGTCTTCGCGCACGGGCTGGTGGATCTGGTGTTCACGCTGCCGGCGCTCGCCATCCCGTTCTTTCTCGCGAATGGAGGCTGATCATGGCCGATGACGAGGAGGCCCTGACCCCGGCCGAGATGCTGGCCCTGCTGGAGAGCCAGCAGCGCAGGGTCGAGGGCAAGCTCGGCAAATTCGTTCCGGCGATCCTGTTCGGCTGGGGTGTTGCCTGGTCGGTGGGGTTCATCGGGTTGTGGCTCGCGGACGGCGGCACCGCCGGTTTCGTGCTTCCCTTCGAGGTGGCTGCGCCGCTGTTCGCCGGGTTGTTGCTGGCTGCCGGTGCTTTGTCCATCGTGCTCGGCATCCGATCCGGACGCGGTCTGCGGCCGAGCAAGGAGAGCGCGTTCACCGGAATGGCGTACGGCAACCTGTGGTGGCTGGGCAGCCTGGGGGTGGTGGTGATCGGCCAGGCGCTGGTGGCCCGGGGAATGCCGGCCGACCTGCTGCGGATCTACTACCCGTCGGCGTTCATTCTCTTCTCCGGCGTGATGTACGTCGCGGCGGGCCTGCTCTGGCGTGCCCAGCCGATGGTGCTGCTCGGCGGCTGGTCGATCGTCGTGGCCGCGGTGGCGGCACTCGTCCCGCCGCCCACCCACTATCTGGTCTGCGCGATCGGCGGCGGTGGCGCCTACCTGCTCGTCGCCATTTGGACGCTGTGGTGGTCCCGGCGTGCCCGGCGCGGGGCGGCGGAGGCCGCGCATGGCTGACCTCGATCCGGTCATCCACGCCCAGGCGCGGCTGCGGATCGTCGCCACCCTGGCCACCCTCGAACCGACCGAACAGATCTCCTTCCCGCGGCTGCAGGAATTGCTCGAGATGACCGCCGGCAACCTGTCCACCCACGCCAGGAAACTGGAGGACGCCGGCTACGTCGCCGTCGAGAAGACCCACCGCGGGCGGATCCCGGTCACCTACCTGGCGCTCACCACCACCGGCCGAAGAGCCTTCGAGGACTACACCGCGCAGCTACGCACACTGCTCGGCGGTGCGTCCCAGACCTGAACTCAGCGGTAGTTGGCGAACTGAACCGGGAAGTCGTAATCGGCTTCCTTGATCAGCCGCTGGCAGGCCTGCAGATCGTCCCGCTTCTTGCTGGAGACCCGCAGCTCGTCGCCCTGCACCTGGGTCTTCACGCCCTTGGGCCCGGAGTCGCGGATCAGCTTGGCGATCTTCTTGGCGTCCTCGGTGGCGATGCCCTGCTGCATGGTGGCGGTCAGCTTCCAGATCTTGCCGCTGATCCTCGGCTCACCCGGCTTCAACGCCTTCAGGTCGATCTTGCGGCGGACCAGCATGGTCTGCAGCACGTCGAGGACGGCCTTCACCCGCTCTTCGCCGGACGCCTCCATGTCGACCACGTCGCCGGTCACCTTGATGGCGGCGTCGGTGCCCTTGAAGTCGTAGCGGTTCCGGATCTCCTTGGCGGTCATGTTGACCGCGTTCTCCAGCTCCTGCTGGTCGAATTTGCTCACCACGTCGAAGGAGCTATCGCCTGCCATCGTCCGTCCTCATCTCTGGTTTGTCTCGATTGGTCCGCTCGCCTGCAGTGTTGCTATGTTTGTCCTCGCCCACCAGCACGGCAGGTTGCCCGAGCGGCCAAAGGGAGCGGTCTGTAAAACCGTCGGCATCGCCTACGTAGGTTCGAATCCTACACCTGCCACCGTGTAAAAGCGCTAGTCAACGCAGGATTGACTAGCGCCGCCAGGGAGCTCGTGCGAGATATGTGCGAGATTCAATCCGGCTGTCGGGGGCACTTTGGAGCTCTAGCGTGACCTTGTCGCATCTCCGGGGGAGTCCCCGTGACGCCGGAGAATCGCCGTCCAGCAGCGCCCAGCATGTGGACGCGACACGCCCCGACCACGGGCCGGTCTCGCCTCGCGCGTACGCGCGTGCACGCGCGCGAGGGGTGGTTATGCCATACATGTTCGGCGCACTCAGCCGCCAAGGCAAAGACGTCCGGCTGGCCGTCCTGGTCGCGTGCAGCGTGGAGCGCGGAGTGGGACAGGGTGCCCGCGAACCTCGTAACGATCGTTACGAGGTTGCCGAGAAGGTCTCCGCCTCGGAGTTCGCCACCGCCGCGGGCACGTCCGCCCCGCGCGTCCTGCGCCACCTCACCGCCTGGCACAAGCTCTCCGATGCCGGTCTCGTCCCGCCCGCCGCAGACCTCACCCCCGCCGACGCGATGCAGGCCCGCGGAAAGGTACCAATCGGTACCTTTAGCGTCACGGCCTGCGGCACCGAGAACCCGAACCGAGTCGCGCGGCACCTCCAGGCCTGGCACCGCCTGGCGGAACTGGGCCTCGTCCCGCCCGCCGCGGACCTCACCCCCGCCGACGCCGCGGCCCTGGACGTCCCGGAGACGGCCGTAGAGAGGTTCGCCGACGTGAGCGGGGAGGCCTACCGGCCAGCGGGTGAGTTGTCGAAGCGCGTGCGCGCGCGCGTCGAAGCTGCCTGATTCGTACATAAGTACGATCTCTTTCTCTCGCTTTCGATTCGGCCCGTTAAGGGGGGGAGGGGGGGACATGTGTCCCCCCCTAGCCCCCGGAACCCCTCTCGGTCGCCCTGGTAAAACACCTAGTCATGTCATAAACGATTGAATCACGCGTATCGCGCGCGAGACCCTTAGGGGGGGAGCGCGCTCCTACCCTCCCCCCCTTAACCGGATCAGCGTCCACCCGTCCCCGCGGCACGGTATTTCCAGCCGACCTGGCCGCGGTACTCGACCTCGGCGGATTCCACCTGCCCCGCGTCCTCCAGCGCGGCCAGCGCGGCTTGGAGCACCTTCCGGTTCGCCGGTGACGAGGCGGAGCGGATTTCCTTCCACGACACCCAGCCATCGCCGCCCGGACCCGGACCCGGACCCGCAGCCCGGCGCTTGATCAGCCAGCCCAGCGCCCAATGACCCGCCCGGCGCATGGTCTCGGCCTCGGCTACTTCCTCCGCGACGACGCGGCGGCGTCCCTCCGCTGCTCCGCGCTTGACGTTCTCCTCACCCTTGCTGGCGACCTGGGCGGCGACGATGAGCCCCCTGGTCCGCGACGAGACGGCCATCACCGTCCCGGCCAGCGCCCAATCCTGATCTGAGACCTCCACACGCCCATCGAGCAACGCGAGCAGCGCCGCGACCTTCGCCCGGCACAGCAACGCATGGCCGTCGAGCGCATCGGCCCCGCTGGGCACCGGCGCACCGATAGGCAGATTCGTGGCCTGGCGGGCTTGGTGGATGGCATCGACGGCGACGTCCGGCAACGAGACGATGACCTCCGGCTGATGCTCGATGAGCAGCGTGCCGTCCTCGTCCTCCACCACAGTCACCGGCGGGACCGGTACCCGCCAGGTGAACGGCGGCGGTGTGACCGGTCGCTCCGAGGGCGGCAACAGGCCCGGGTCGTACGTCGGCATCCACACCCACCTTTGCGGAAACCCTCCGGCCGCGTCATCGAGAATCGCGGAGGCGTTGACCGGCTGGACGCCGCAGACCACAGTCAGCCTGTAGGCGTGCGCCTCGACCCTCCGCAGCCGTGACGCCTCCGCGTTCTGCTGCCCGAGCTGCTTGCCCATCCAGGCCGATTTCAGCGCGCTGGCCAGGGTGTTGCCGGACCGCTTGGTGAGCGCCTCGATACTCGAAATCTCGTCCACGTCAAACAGGACGCTGGTGCGGTTCTGCACGATCTCGGGCGGGCGCCCCTTCGCGGTCTTGGTGAACACGTACGCGGCAGCCAGGCCCTCGCCGGACCCGGCCTGCGTCTCCAGGTAGTCGGAGCCGCCCAGGACATCCAGCACCTCGCGGGATGCTTCGACCGCGGCGGTCTTGCCTCCGCCCGAGGCTGAGCAGACCGCCACGAACAGATTCAGCGACGCCGGGGAGCCGATGGTGGCCGGGAGTTTCACGCCTGGATGCACAACCGCCGCAGCCCGGGCCAGGGCCGAGCCCAACACGGCCCACGGGGCAACTCGCCGGGCACGGGAGAAGTCCCGGATGCGGCGCAGCATCGGCCGGGTCTCCCAGAACGCTTCCTCATCGACCTCGGTCTCGGTTGTCGTCGCGGCCTGGTCGTAGGCCGGCTCAGTGCCCGAATCGTCGCCGGACCCGGTCTCCCCGTCACCGAACAGCGACTCGAAGAGCAACCGGGCTGCATCCGCCTCATCAGCGGTCACCCCGCCCGGCTCCGGGCGCGACTTGCCGCCGATCTTCTTCCGGGCCGCAGCCCACTTGCTTGTGACGTCGCGGGTAGTCCAAACATGATCAGTCGGGGCGTGTCTCATCAGGTCTGCCTTCGCTTCGGTGAGGGTGTAGCCGGACCATGGCGAGTTCGCGATCTCGATCAGCGCGCAGGCCGCGTTGAAGGTGCCCGAGTCCCAACCGCCCTGCCCTGGTCCCGGCCAGGGGCGCGGTAGATCATCGAGCAGGGCAAGTTCGGCCTCGATGGCGGCCCTGGCGTAGGGGTGCAGGCCGTCCGCCGCATCTCCCACACTTACCGGCGTGCTCGTAGCCGAATCCGGGGCACTCTCGGCCCCTACGGCCTCCGGGACCGGCCAGGCGACCCCGAGAAGCCGGGCAAGCTGCTCCGGCTCCCAGCGGCGTCCCGTCGGCCGGGTGAGCCACGTAACAGGCGAGGGCTCGGAGTATCCGTGGTTCAGCGTCCCGGGAATCCGCAGCACGTCGGAGTCGCCGACTTTCGTCGTGTCGTGGTGCTCGTCACCGACCAGCTGCCCGAGGCCGACGCACAACGCGCGGTGAACGTGCAGCGGCACGGACTCGGTCAGCGCGACGTAGATGTGCACCTTCGGCACGCCGTCGGCCAGACCTCCCGACCCGATCACGGCAGCACCGAGACCAGCGGCCCGGTCGGCGCGGTGGGGGCCGTCGATGTCGGCGTGAACCCACTTTCGTTCGACCGAACGGCCGTTCCTGCGCGGGCCGTGCTTCCGAAGCGGGTACGGGCAGACGTACACGTCGCAGGTCGCGGAGTACTTGACGGCGTTGTAGGCGGTCGCTTGCCGCACGTACGCCCAATCGGCATCCTCGAACTGATGCCCGCCGGGGAAGAACCCGCCGGGCTCGATCCAGGCGCCCTCCTCGCCGCGCCCCCTGGTCGGGTCGCTCAGCGCCAGCCGGATCGAGCCGTCGGTGTCGTCGGCGAACAACATCTCGAAGAACGCCACGGCGTCGCCGACGCGGTCCGGGTCGGGCGCGGTGTGGTCGTCGGTCCGGTTGATGGTCTCGGTCATGACCACACCTGCTTCGGCAGGCGGAGACCGATGGGGAACCGATGACCAGCGTCGCATTCTGTCCACAGCAGCATCAGGTCCAACTCCGGGGCGTACACGATTCGTCCGGTCAGCCGCAGATTCGGATTCCCGCCGCACTTCTCGCACCAGGCCCAGGAGTCCGGTGCCACGCGAGGGAGGTCGGTGGTGGTCACGATGTTGACGCCCGGGAAGCAGCAGTCCGGCGTCTTCGTGGGGCGGTTCACCGCGACCACCGCCGCGTAGGGTGGCTGAGTACAATGTCGATCATCTGAAAGCTCCTTGTGAGTCGTAGGCCGGGCGGCTTCGTGGTGGTAGATCGCCCGGCCCTACTTCTCAGCCCCGGAGGGGCGCCAGCGGCGTATTCGTTCAGTTGTCAGGTCGTTCTCAGTTCGATAGCTCGGCTGGCGGCACGAGTCGGACGGTCCTAACCCGTACTCCGCGGAGTTGGTCGGCGTCGATGCCGAGGTCGTCCGGCGTTGCTCGGCCGGATGCGACCAGCCACTGGCGAGTGAAGTCCCAGCCGCGCAAATTCCGGGTGTGCTCGGGCAGCTCCGGGCAATGACGAGCGAGCTCGTGGCCCACCGGCTCCGAGGCGCCGCAGTGGGCCTCGCGCACCCAGTTTGCGGTCTCGCGGACGACGGCGTGCAGCAGGTTGACGAGCTGCTCGGGGCGGTGCAGTAGCGGCGTCAGGGCGTCGGCCAGGCCGGTGAGCACTTGGTGCAGCTCTTCGGTAATCACGATGGGGTCGCCGTCGGCGACGGTCGCCATGGAGTCGGGTTTGGACATGGTGTTCCTTCCTGTTGGTTTTCGGTCACCGGCGCTTCGGCAGCGGCATGCCGGTACCTGCGGAATCTCGGAATTCAGCGCGAATCGCAGTCAGTGCGACTCTCGGCGGTACTCCCGGCGCGGAGACCCAGTCGCCGGAGTCGCCGCGCTCCAGGCCTGCCCGTCGCAGCGCTGCCGCAGCGCGCTTGCCGATGCGGCCATGGGCCACGAGCTGACCATGCTCGACCCGCAGCGCGAGCCAGTCGCGCCGCTTGGTCACTGGCCCGTCCCCGCCCCGTACTCGATATTCACGCCGTCGTCGGTCACGAACTCGACGCGCTGGGGCTGGACCGGCGCCGCAATCGGCTTCATTGCCGCCTCGATGTCGGATTCCTTATAGCGGACCGAGCGTGTTCCCGGCTGCCGGTACGCGGTGAGAAAGCCGCGCTTCGTGCGCCACCGAACGGTCTCCTCCGAGATGCATAGCAGATTCGCAACTTCGCGTTTGGTCAGCCAACGGTCGGGCACTACTTCGGCGGGCATTTCCTTCTCCTTCGAGTCGCCGTCTCACCTAACCAGCGGGCGCTGGTCAGGTGACGCACTCCGGCAACTCTTTGCCCTGCGTCGATTCCGATAATAACCGGGAATGCACAAATGGGCAACAGGGGATTACTTTAGCGAACTAGCGTGACAAACTCACTAACAATGACACGCTAGCTCGCTATTGTGCCCAACTGGGGGGCCTTAAGGGCCCTTGAAATGCCCCTTGAATCGGTGCTCGATTTGCGATGGAATTGCTCTTGAAGGGCGCCCTGGAAGCGCGCCATTCGGTGTTCTGGCCGCGCGGCCTGGCGGGCTTCTAGGTGGCCCGGGGGTCCCGGAGCCGCGTGGCCGACCCGACCCCGAGGAGGAGATCGTGGCGATAGTCCAGCAGCGAGTCACTAGCGACCCGTTCGCCACTGGCCTTCGGATGGTCGATCCGCCCAACACCGCCGCCCTCGCCCTCGCCGCTCAGTACGAAGCCGCCGAGCAGGCGCAGGCCCTCGCGGCCGCTGAGCGTGCTGCGGCCGAGCAGGCCGCGTTTCAGCGGACGCTCAAGCCGTCGGCACCCGCGCCGGAAGCAACGACGCCGAAGGCCCCGGCGCCGACCCGGAAGGCGCCAGCTCCGAAGCGGGCCACACCGCCGCGCAAAGCGGCGGCACCTCCGAGGCCCGCACCCCGCCCGATCAGGTCGGCCCGGACGATCTATGAGCCGCGCCCCGACCCGGTCGTGATGCGCGGTAACGGCGTAAGAATCACCGCTGACGATATGAAACGCGCCCGCCGCATTTTGATGACGATTGATGAATTCGGACACGCAATGGAGATTTTCTGACGTGCGCCAACTGCGCACCCGCGCCTACACCGCCGACCGGCTCGGCAACGTGGGCGTCCGGCGGCCCCCGGTTGTCCCCAGGGAACCGACTGCTGCCGCACCGCGACAGCCAGCGGCATACACGGCCCTAGTCGAGCAGCTCGGCGAGCAGCCGCCAGGCTCCGTCCCGTGCGTCGGCGAGTCGCGGCACTTGTGGCTCTCCGACTCCGCCGCCGACCAGGACCGGGCCGTTGCCGCCTGCCGGAAGTGCCCGCTCATCGAACTATGCCGACGCGCTGGCCGGGGCGAACACGGCGGCGTCTGGGGCGGCGTCCGGCCAAGGAAGAGCCCCTACGACATCGAGGACGACACCGAGGAGGCGGCGTGACAGCGACGACAACCCCTTATCCGACCGCGTTCGAGATCGCGCTGGCCATCGCCTGCCCTGCCGCACACGCGGGGCCCGATCACCCCTGCTGGCAGCTGGCGCGGACGTCCCGGGCCTGCTGTGGGCCGAGAATCCGGCTCGCGGGCCTGACACAGCACGCGGTACCGGTCGGCGACACGACCACACCCTCACGGGCGCCCTCGCGTGCGGGCGACGCCGAACCTCATCGACGGCACCCGAACCGGCACCCGGTCCCGACCCAAGGAGCAAGATGACCGCCACCCTCACTTCCACCGAACCTGCCGACCAGGCCCCGGCCGCTGACTCCGGCTCCCTCATCCCGCTGGCCACCGGGGAGCTGGCCTGCTCGGACTGCGGCCAGGCCGTCCGGGACGACGGCGAGCGGGTCACGGTCACCGTCTACCTCGCCGCCCAATCGCCCAATGGCCCCAGTAAGGAGCAGGTCCTCAGCTTCGGCCGGTGCCCGGCATGCGCCGAGCGCCGCGCCCTGGTTGCCGAGGTGGTTGCCGCGCATCCCGCGCTGGGCGGACGGCTCGGTCCGGCTGGTGCGCTGGACCGGCTGGGCGCCGCGTTGGCGGTCCACGCGGCCATCGGCGAGCCCTTGCCGAGCGCCGAGACGCTGACCGGCTCCGTCGAGCTGGTTTCGGCCCTGATCCGGCACCTGGCACCCGCGGGTAACGGTCTGCGTTGGTCTCTCCGCTACGACGGCGAGCGCGCCGGTACCGGCCCGTGGGATCACCTTCCCGACTCCCAGCTGGCAGCCGCCCGCAAGGCCTACGTAGCCATGCTCAGCGAGCGCCGCCAGGCCGTCGATGGCGCCGTCTGGGTCGCACCTCCGGACGCACCCGACGCCGACCTGTCCGGCGCCTGTTTGCTGTGCGGGCGCGACCTGGTGCTCGCCCAGTCGGGCGGCGCTGATGCGTGGTCCCCAACCGTGATCTCGACCCCGTCCGTGATCGCCGCTCCAACGTCGCCGGAGTCCCTCAAGGGGTGGGTCTGTGCACCCTGCATGTCGGCGTGCCAGCACGTCGGCAGTGTCGGCCAGGCCGCGATGATGCGAGCCCTCGAAGAGGAGTTGCGGACCAGCGGCGACGAGGACGGGTCGGCCCGGTTGCAGCGGCTCGGCGACTCGGCGTGGCTCGTGTCCTGGGCCGCGGTGGTGCTGCGCGAGCGCCGTGCCGGTCGTCCGGTGCCCGGGCCGAATCGTGAGCCCTGGGGTCATATCTCGATGGAGGTCTGAGAAGTGGCTGGCCGACCAAAGCGGAAAGCCCGGCTGATGGCGGAGGGCAAGTGGGTTCCGAAGTCGAAGGAGCCGTCCGGGATTCCGGCGGGGATTGTCAGCGCGGGCGACGCGTCCGGCATTCCGGCCAGCGGCATCCCGGCGGGCGGGGTGGCGACGTACCCGGACGGCAAGCCGTTCCCTCTCGTTACCGGCCACGCCTCGCCCCGCGTGCATCGAGCCGTCGCCAGCAAGTTGGTCGAGGGTCTCCTTGCCGAGCGGCCGGACCTGGTCAACTTCCCTGAGGCGTTGCACGCGTGGGCACGATCCGAGACGCGAGCGCTGTTGCTCGCCGCGCACCTCAGCAAGGTCGGCGTGGCTGGGCCGGACGGCGAGGTCCGGGCGAGCCTGCTGCAAGCCGCCAACGGTGCCGAGAACGCCGCCGCACGGGCTCGTGCGGTGCTCGGCCTGAGCCCGCTCGATGAGGCCCGGCTGGCGAAGGAGAGGGCCGAAGTAGCGTCGCTCGCCGTCGATTTGCAGGGCCTCGCCGACCAGGGCGCCCAGATTCTCCAGCTGCGCGCGGTGGATGGAGAGGGCGGGGGAGACGCAGCGTGACCGCACGGCTCGACCCCCTCGCCCTGGTCGGCGCGATGGTCCTCGAAGACGGCCAGCGGTGGGGCGAGGTTGCGCACGACTTCCAGCTCGCCGATCTCCAAGCGGTCGTCCGGGCCGAGCAGCGCCGCCACTTCCTGCTCCGAGGGCGAGGGCTGAGTAAGTCGACCGATGTCGCCGCGTTGGCGCTCGCGCTGATGATTGCTGAAGCGCCGCCACGCGCTCGCGGGCTGGTGTTCGCGACCGATGCTGACCAGGCCGCGTTGCTGGTCGATGCGCTCAGCGGCTTGGTGGCCCGGACGCCGGGCCTGGCTGCCGCGGTCGAGGTCGGGGCAAGGTCGGTGACCGTCCGGGCATCGAAGGCCGTCCTGACCGTTGAATCGTCGGATGCCGGGTCAGCGTTCGGCCATCGCCCTTGGTTGACCATTGTGGACGAGCTCGCCAGCTGGCCCAGAACCGCGAATCACCGCAGGCTGTGGAGCGCAATCGTCTCCGCCGTCCCGAAGGTGCCGGGAGGCAGGCTCCTCGTTCTCACCGCAGCCGGTGCGCCAACCAGTCTCGCTGCTGAGGTGTGGAGCGAAGCCGAGAAGTCGCCGCACTGGCACACGTCGCGGACTCCGGGCCCCTCGCCTTGGTGGACGCCGGACGACATCGAAGCCACCAGGGCCAGTTTGACGGCGTCCGAGTGGGCGCGGCTCATCGAGTGCCGATGGGCGGAGGGAGACGACTCGCTGGCGACCGTCGAGGACGTCGAGGCCGCGTTCCGGGCCGGTGAGGCTGTCCTCGAACCACGAGCCGGCACTCGGTACGTCGCCGCTCTCGATGTCGGCACCAGGCGCGACCTGACCGCCCTTGCGGTCGGTCATGCTGAGCGCACCGAGGTCGGTCGGATCGTGGTGATTGACCGCGTGACGCACTGGCGGCCCGAGCCTGGCGCCGGAGGCGCTGGCGGTGCCCGCGTGGACCTCGCGGAGGTCGAGGCGGCAGTCCTGCGCATCTGCCGGGCCTACCGTGCGCCGCTCCGCTTTGACCGGATGCAAGCCGAGCAGATGACGACCAACCTCACCCGGGCGGGCGTGCGCTGCGAGGAGTACGTGTTCAGCTCGGCCGGGACGAACAAGCTCGCCCGCGGGTTGTGGGTCGCACTCCGGGACCGGGCGCTGAGCGTGCCGGACGATGCGGAGTTGCGCGATGAGTTCGGCTCCGTGCGCCTGGTCGAGACCGGGCCGAGCACGGTGAAGCTCTCCAATCCGGCCGGGCATCACGACGACGTCGTGACCGCTATCGGCATGGTCGTCGCGACCCTCACCGCCCGCCAGGACGTCGGCCCCGGAGGCGTCACGAATCCGAGTCAGTTGCTGCGCGGCGGCATCGGCCGCACGCTCCACGACGCGACCCCGACCAGCGCCGGAGCAACCCGCGCCGCACTCGTGGCGGCAGCGGCGAAGGGGCCGAGGATTCCGGGCGGCGCGGTCATCCTGCCCGGGACCGGGAACGACCCGCGCCGGGTTGGCCTGCGGGGCGTGGGCCGCTGGTCGGTACCGAGCTGGCGGCGCTGACAGATCAGGAGCCGGTAGGCGCCCACTCGGGGCGGTACTCGGGATCGTCCGACCAGGTAGCCGCGAGCGTCCGGAAGACGTCGCACGGCCACCGCACCTTGCAGACCTGGCAGTCCGACGAGCCCCACCCCCGGGTGTGCCGGTCGGAGGTCAGCCATTCATCGAGGGTCACGCGTCGCGCCTTGATGAAAGCGGCCAAGGCCGATTCGCTCTCCTCCTCGGGCGTCTGCGGGGGAGGGGTACGTCTGCGGTGTGTAGGCATGCCTCACAATAACGAACTGGTGTTCGATTCTCTAGCGTGTCGGTGTGGGAGTGGCCGGGGTCAGCGAGCGCGTCGGCGACGTGCTGGGCGGCGAACTGTGGGCTCGGGAGCAGCGACCGCCTGCGACAGCTTCTCCGCGAGCGCCGCGTCCCGCTCTTGTTGGGCGTGCGTGTATCTCGCCGCCATTGAGGGGGTGGCCCAGCCGAATCGCGCCTGGAGCTCTGCCAGGGTCGCTCCGGCACCGGCCGTCATCGTGGCCGCGCTGTGCCGCAGGTCATGCACCCGCAGGCCCGGACGGCCGATGGCGGCGGCTGCCTTCTTCTGCGCAGCGCGCAGGCTCTCGCCGGACATCGGCGCGTTCGGGAATCGCGGGTGGGGGGAGTGGAACAACAGGGCGTCGCGCCCGGCCACGGGCTGGTCTGCGAGCCAGGTGCGCAGTGCCGGGACGATGTGCGGCGGCAAGGCCACCTTGCGGCGTCCGGCATCGGTCTTGGTCAGGGAGGAGATGACGTTGCGGCCCTTGAGCTTCACGATCTGCTGCCGGACGGTGACCGTCCCGGCCGCGAGGTCCAGGTCACGGCGGCGCAGCCCGCGCACCTCACCGCTGCGCAGGCCGCACCAGAAGGCCAGCGTGACCGGGACGCGGTAGTACTCGGGCACGGCCGCGAAGTACGCCGCCAGGGCGTCCCGCTCGACCTCCCGGCCGTCATCGTCGCGGAGGGTGACCATGTCGCCGGGGGAGAGGACCTCGCCCTCGCGGGCGGCGCGCTTGGTCGAGCCGCCTTCGATCATCGCCGGATTCCGGCTGATGATCTCGTCCCTGACCGCCTCGCCGAGGATCGTGCGGAGCAGGCCATAGCTGTTGGCACGGGAGCCCTTCTGCTTGGCGTACCAGGTCCGCACGTGGCCGGGTGTGATGTCGCGCAGCGGCATCTTGCCGAAGGCCGGGTTGAGGTGCAGCCGGATCAGCTTGGCGTACAGCGCATGCGAGGTCTCGCGAATCTTCTCGGTCGCCAGGCGGCGGTCTATGACCTCCTGGGCGTACTTCGCGAACGTCGCGGCCCGGGCTGCTTCGGCGCGGCGGGCCTCCTCGGCGAGCTGGGTGGGGGACCGCCAGGTCCCGCGGCTGATCTTGCTGGACTCGTTGCTGAGCCAGGTGTCGGCGTCGGACTTGGTGGCGAAGGTGGTGGGCGCCTTGTAGGTGTTGCCGTCCGGGCCGGTGTAGCTGGCCTGCCAGCGCTTCGACGGCAGCCGCCGCATGTAGCCGAAGCGGCGCCTGGTGCCCTTGCTGTTGCCGCCGCTGGTGTTCGCCCTGGTGGCTGTCGTGGTGGTCATCGGTCCCCCCGATTTCGTGCGAGATTCGTGCGAGATTCGTGCGAGATGTAGCTACTTCCTACTACCTCATACTACCCGTTGTTAGCACTCGGACCGAGCCCTGACTAGGCGTGATTCCGCCCCTGGCCGGGGGTGATGCCCCGCTCCGGGTGTAAGTTCGAATCCTACACCTGCCACCGTGTGCCAGGCCTAGTCAAAGCAATATTGGCTAGGCCTGTCGTGGTTTCCGGACGGCTGCGTGGGCTCAGCCGGCGATCGCTTCGAGCCGCCATGTCGCCGGACTGCGACCGCATTGCGACACCGCGGCCACCTGTGGGACACGTCGGCCCAATAGCGTGGACCCGTCAGTTCACGAGAGGGATCCACCATGACGAACCAGCACCCCCGGCTCGCCCGCCTCATCGCCGTCGGCACCGCCCTGCTGCTCACCGCCGGGTGCAGCGTCGCAGTCACCACCGGCTCGCCGACCAACCCTCCCGGCAGCGCCCAGCCTGCCGACCCGACCGCGGCAGCTCCCTCCACGGCCGCTCCGACCACCGAGGAGTCGGTGCCGTCGGACGCCAAGTCCGTCGACACCCTGGTCGCCCGCGCCACCCGGGACGCCGAGCGCACCACCGCGACCATCAAGGGCGACGCCAGCGGCACCCGCTACGACTCGGCACTGTCGCTGTGGGCCGGTTGCGACGGCACCGAGGACGAGGTCGTCTTCGGAATCGTCGGAAACAAGATCTTCCAGGGCAAGCTCGGCCTGCGCGCGTCCGTGCCCGACGACATCGTGGTGCACGTGCTGATCCTGGCCGACAGCGACCCGGTCCAGAATCTCCAGCTGGACGGCACCAACCCGACCCCGGCGCTGCTGCCGATCCGGTTCCTGATCGACGGCAAGAAGACGGTCACCTTGCAGACCAAGGTGGTCAAGGGAACCTGCACCGACGCGACGGAGTCCTACGCGGTGCTGGTGGACGGCTATGTCTACTGAGCGTCCCGCGCTGCTGCTGGTCGACGACGACCCGGGCATCACCTCCGGCCTCAGCCCGATCCTGGCACGCGACGGCTTCGCGGTCACCATCGCCGAGGACGGCGCAGCCGCGCTCGAAGCGGTGGCCGCAGGCAGTATCGACATCGTGGTGCTCGACGTGATGATGCCCGGCCTCGACGGACGCGAAACCCTGCGCCGACTGCGCCGCGACGGCCACACCGTCCCGGTGGTGCTGCTCACCTCGGTGGGCGAGGCCGCCGAACGCGCCCGGGCCCTGGACGAGGGCGCCGACGACTACCTCAACAAGCCGTTCGACGCCGGCGAACTGATCTCCCGGGTCCGTGCGGTGCTGCGCCGCACCAGCTCCGGCGGACCGACCCTGGCCAGCGCCCCCGTCCTCATCGCGGGGGAACTCAAGGTGGACCGATCGGCGCGCCGGGCCTGGCTGTCCGGACGCGAGGTCGCTCTGACCCCGAAGGCGTTCGCCCTGCTCGACCATCTGATCACCCACCCGGACGAGGTGGTCTCCAAACCGCGGCTGCTCGAGGTGGTCTGGGGCTATGACGACCCGGTCGGCACCCGTGCCATCGATCACCGGATCTCCGAGCTGCGCCGGGTGTTGGCCGACGATCCGGCCCATCCGCGCTGGATTCGCACCGTCCCCGGCGTCGGCTACGCCTTCGTCGCCCCGGTCAGTCAGGCAGCCGGCAGCCAGGCCCCCGGGAGTCAACGCCCGCTCAGTCAGGGCCTCCGATGACAGCGGCGAACCGGGTGGCCGCGGCCGTCGCCGCGGTCGGACTGGTCAGCGCACTGGTGGTGTGGCTGGTCGTCCCGCAGACCCGGGTGGTCTTCGCGGTCTCGCCCGCCCTGTTGCTGGTGCTCGCCACCATCCTGCTCGTCGGCGCAGCCGTCGGTATCGGACGCCTGGCCCGTGGCCGGGAACGCCTGCTCGCACTCGGCGACCAGCGGGTCGCCGAGGCCGCCTACGAGGTCGAGGCCCGGCTGGGTGCCGAACGCGGCCGGCTGCTGGGCCGTATCGACCATGAGCTGAAGAACCCGGTGATGGCCACCAACCTTGCCCTGGACGCGCTCCGCGCCGCCCCACCGGGAAGCCCGCAGGCCACGGACGCCGTCGAGGTCATCGCCACCCAGTCCGCCCGGCTCGGTGCCCTGCTCACCTCATTGCGCAAGATCGCCGACGTCGAGCACCGCGATCTCGACATCGAGCAGGTCGACCTAGGCGAGTTGCTCACCGCCGTCCGGGACGCCTGCTCGACCACCCCGGCCGGCGTCCAGCGGCACTGGTCGCTCAACCTGCCCCGGGCGCCCTGGCCGCTGCCGGCCATCGCCGGCGACCCCGACCTGCTCTACCTGGCGCTGTACAACCTGACCGACAACGCCGTGAAGTACTCCCGCCCCGGCGACCGGATCGAGATCCGGGCGTCCGAATCCGACGGCGGCATCGGCGTCGTGGTCGCCGACACCGGTGCCGGCATCCCCGCCGACGAGGTGCCGGGCGTCTTCGACGAACTCTCCCGGGCGTCCACCGCCCGGGGCATCCCCGGCCAGGGTCTCGGCCTGGCGCTGGTCCGTTCGGTCGTCGGACGGCACGGCGGCCGCGTCCACCTCGACTCCCGGATCGGCGTCGGCACCTCGGTGTCGCTGTGGTTGCCGCTGCCGTCCACCCCTCCCACCAGCCACCCCGAAAGGAAAGCCTGATGCTCCGCTCCCGTCTCGCCGCCGGTCTGCTGACCGGCGCCCTGATCCTCACCGGCTGCTCGGTCAGCGTCAGCGCCGAAACGTCCACCGAGCCCACCGACGTCACGATGCCGTCGGTGGAGCCCAGCCCGGAGACGAGCGCGACCAGCAGCGCCGAGCCCGCCGCCGACAACGCGGTGCCCGGTTACGCGATCGGCCAGGCGCCTCCGGTGCCGCTGTTCAGCCTGCCCGACATCTCCCGGGTCTCGACCGCCGGCAAGAAGCTGCGCGACAAGCTCAAGGTTGAGATCAAGGACATTCCGGGCGTCAAGATCACCGCGGTGCGCTGCACCAAGGACGGCCAGTACAGCAACGCCGACTCCGGCCTGGTGCTGTACGGCGACGGCTCCGGCTCCTACGTCGGCCCGGACGGCAGCTACACCCGCGGCCGGGACGGCTCCGAGACCTCGGTCAGCGACCGCGAGTCGATCACCCGGGACGGCAAGGGCGGCGGCACCTACGTCAGCGACCAGGTGTCCATCACCAACGCCGGCGACGGCTCTGGCACCTACGTGGACTCCGACATCTCCGTCACCATCGACGGCAAGGGCGGCGGCACCTACGTCAGCGGCACCGAGTCGATCACCAACTCAGGAGACGGTTCCGGCACCTACGTGAGCGGGAACGTGTCGATCAGCAACGACGGCAACGGTTCCGGCACCTACGTCGACGCCAAGGTGTCGATCAGCAACGACGGACGGGGCACCGCCACCGTGGTCGGACCGAGCTTCTCCGGGACGGTGCCGGCCGATCCGCTGGCGCCGGTGCCGGCACTGGGCAAATTCCCGCCGGTGCAGCAGTTGCTGCCGAAGATCGACATCTGCGGCTTCGTGATCACCCTGGCCGACGGCGTGCTGTTCGACTTCGACAAGGACAACATCCGCCCCGACGCTGCGGCGACCCTCGACAAGGTTGCCACCGCGCTGAAGCAGGTCGGCAGCAACCCGATCCAGATCAGCGGGCATACCGACGCCATCGGCACCGACAGCTACAACCAGGGGCTGTCCGAGCGGCGCGCGGGTTCGGTGGAGCAGGCGCTGCGGCAGCGCGGCGTGGCGGCGCCGATGACGTCCAAGGGGTACGGCGAGAGCCGTCCGGTGGCACCCAACGAGCTCAACGGCAAGGACAACCCGGCCGGCCGCCAGCTGAACCGCCGGGTGGAGATCTTCGTCCGCAGTTGACCCGGCGGCTCTCCCCAGAGCTTCGCCCCTTGTCACCCGGCGCGCGCCTACACTGACCGCATGCTGATGCAGCGTGGCTTGCCCTTGCCCGCGCCGGAAACGCCGGCCGGGGTGACTCTTCGTCCCCAGATGCCCTCGGATGCCCAGGCGTTGGGTGCCCTGTACTGGGACTCCTACCCCAAGGGTGCCGCCGCGGTCGACCTGGAGGACGCCGTCGAAGAGATGGAGGGTGTCTTCGCCGGCGAGTACGGCACCCCGGTCGAACAGGCTTCGCTGGTGGTCGAAGATTCCGACGGCACGGTGATCGGCTGCGTGCAGACCGTCACCAGCCCGCCGTGGGAGGGCATTCCCGCGGTGCCGTTCGTGATCGAGCTCTTCGTCCACCCCGAGCACCGCCGGCGTGGGCTCGGCACGCTGCTGCTGCTGTCGGCGGCGAATGCCTGTCACGAACTGGGCTGGGAGAGCATGGCGCTGAACGTCCAGGAGGAGACCGCCGGAGAGGCGCAGCACCTGTACAACCGGCTGGGTTTCGTCGAGATCACCCCGGTGGGGGCCGCCGAATCCTGACCGTTCGATCGTCCGCGACTCGCCGATTTGAGAGCTACGCGAATCCTCGTGTAGTGTTTCACGCGGTCCAGGCCCCTATAGCTCAGTCGGCAGAGCGTCTCCATGGTAAGGAGAAGGTCTGCGGTTCGATTCCGCATGGGGGCTCTGCGTTTGGAGATGGTGGAATAACCGCCCGCCGTGCCCGGTTGGGTACTCCGAACGGGCGGCGGGATAGCTCAGGCGGTAGAGCAAGCGGCTCATAATCGCTGTGTCGCGGGTTCGAGTCCCGCTCCCGCTACCAGGATCGGCAACTGCAAGACGAGAGAGAGCAACGGCGATGGCCAAGAAGCAGTCGGAGATTCGTCCGAAGATCACCTTGGCGTGCACCGAGTGCAAGGAGCGCAACTACATCACCAAGAAGAACCGGCGTAACGACCCGGATCGTCTTGAGCTGAAGAAGTTCTGCCCCAAGTGCCACCTGCACACCGCGCACCGCGAGACTCGCTGAGCGTAGCCAAGAGGCCGCCCGCACTACGCGGGCGGCCTTTTCGCTTTGTCGGCACGAGTGCCCGGGGCACTAGTGGTCTATCGCCCGCCAGGGCCAAGCATGAGGGGCGACAGGCCACTAGCCTGTGGCCATGATCAGCGAGACCCATGTCGGACGCAGCTATCCGCCGTCCGCGCCCTACCTGGTGAGTGCCGCCAAGGTGGCCGAGTTCGCCGCCGCCCTGGGTGACGCCGGCAACCCGGCCTACGCCGGCCCGGACGCCGTGGCACCGCCCACCTTTGCGGTGTTGTTGTCGTCGGCGGCCTGGCAGGCCATGTTCGACGACCCGGAGCTCGAGCTGTCGCTGAGCAGCACCGTGCACACCGACCAGCGGTTCACCTGGCATCGTCCGCTGCGGGTCGGCGACGCCGTCACCGCGACGCTGACCATCGACCGGGTCCGGGCCCGCGGCAACAGCGCGTTCATCTCGCTTACCGTCGCCCTGGACGCCGACGGCGAACGGGTCTGCGAGGCGGCGTCCACGCTGCTGCACAGCTGGCCGGAAGGGAAGGCGGCATGACCGATATCGAGGTCGGCACCGTTTTGCCGAGCATCACCGCGACCTTCACCCGCCAGACGCTGGTCCGCTACGCGGGTGCCTCCACCGACTTCAACCCGATCCACTACTCGGACGCCGCGGCCGCCGCGCTCGGCCTGCCGGGCGTGATCGCCCACGGCATGCTGACCATGGGCACCGCGCTGCGGGTGGTCACCGATTGGTGCGGTGACCCGGCCCGGGTGCTCAGCTACTACGTCCGGTTCGTCAAGTCCGTTCCGGTGCCCGACGACGCCGAAGGTGCCACGGTGACCTTCGGGGGTACCGTGACGAAGGTGGAGAACGGCATCGCCACCGTCACCGTCGACGCGCTGCTCGACGGCGTGAAGGTGCTCGGCGGCGCGAAAGCGGAGGTGCGCTGTGACTGATCTGCTCGCAGGCAGCACGACCCGGCTGGCCGACCACACCACGTTGCGGGTCGGTGGCCCGGCCCGCACCTGGATCGAGGCGACCAGCGAAGCCGAGCTCGTGGCGGCCGTGCAGGCCGCGGACGCCGCCGGTGAACCGTTGCTGATCCTCGGCGGCGGCTCGAACGTGCTGGTCTCCGACGCAGGCTTCGACGGCACGGTGGTGCACGTCGCGACCCGCGGCATCAGGCTCGCCGGCGGGTCCTGCGCCATCGACGAACCCGGCGCGGCGATGTGCGGCGGCGCGGTCATCGAGGTGGCCGCCGGTGAGAACTGGGACGACTTCGTCGCCCACGCGATCTCCCAGGAGTGGCGCGGCATCGAGGCGCTCTCCGGCATCCCGGGCAGCGTCGGTGCCACCCCGATCCAGAACGTGGGCGCCTACGGCCAGGAGGTGTCCGACTGGTTGTGGTCGGTGCGCACCTGGGACCGCAGGACCAGCATGTTCCGCACCTTCGCCGTCGGCGACTGCGGCCTGGGTTATCGGACGTCGCGGTTCAAGTCCGAACCAGGCCGGTACGTGGTGCTCAGCGTCACTTTCCAGTTCCGTCAGGGCACCATGTCGGCGCCGCTGCGGTTCGGCGAACTGAGCCGACGGCTGGAGACCGACGCCCGCGGCCGGGCACCGATGACGGAGGTCCGGGAAGCCGTCCTGGAGCTGCGACGCGGCAAGGGCATGGTGCTGGACGCCGCCGATCACGACACCTGGAGCGCGGGCTCGTTCTTCACCAATCCGATCCTGGACGCCGAGCAGGCCGCGTCGCTGCCCGAGGCGGCGCCCCGGTTCCCGCAGACCGACGGCCGGGTCAAGACCAGCGCCGCCTGGCTGATCGAGGCGGCCGGCTTCCACAAGGGCTTCGGCACTCCGCCGGCCACGCTGTCGACCAAGCACACGCTGGCGCTCACCAACCGCGGGGGAGCCGGCAGCGACGACCTGCTCGGGCTGGCCCGCGAGGTTCGCGACGGCGTCCGGAACGCCTTCGGCATCACCCTGGTACCCGAACCCGTGCTGGTGGGCGTGACCCTAGACTGAGGGCCATGTCCCTCTTCAGCGCAGTTCCGCTTGCCCCGCGCGACCCGATCCTGGGTCTGACCGAGGCGTTCCAGGCCGACACCAACCCGAAAAAGGTCAATCTCGGGGTGGGCGTCTACCAGGACGGCACCGGCAAGCTCCCGCTGCTGGAATGCGTCCGGCAAGCGGAGCAGCGGCTGGCGGAAGATCCGAAGCCGCGCGGTTACCTGCCGATCGACGGACTGCCGGGCTACACCAAGGCTGTCCGCGAACTGGTCTTCGGCGCCGACTCGGCGGCCGTCGCGGCCGGCCGGGTGGTCACCGTCCAGGCGCTGGGCGGCACCGGGGCGCTGAAGATCGGTGCCGACTTCCTGCGCCGGTTCGACCCGGACGCCAAGGTGCTCATCTCCGACCCGTCCTGGGAGAACCACGAGGCCCTGTTCACCCGGGCCGGCTTCACCGTGGAGACCTACCGTTACTACGACGCGGACGCCCGCGGCGTCGACTTCGAGGGCATGCTGGCCGACCTGGCCGCTGCGCCCGCCGGCACGATCGTGGTGCTGCACGCCTGCTGCCACAACCCGACCGGCTACGACCTCACCGAGCAGCAGTGGGGCAGCGTCATCGAAACTGTGACCAAGGCCGGGTTGGTGCCCTTCCTCGACATGGCCTACCAGGGCTTCTCCGAGTCGCTGGACGCCGACGGCGCCGTCGTCCGCCGGTTCGCCGAGACCGGTCTGCCGGTGCTGGTGTCCACCTCGTTCTCCAAGAGCCTCGGCCTGTACGGCGAGCGGGTGGGGGCCCTGTCGGTGGTCTGCGCGGACGCCGAGGAAGCGGCCCGGCTGCTCTCCCAGGACAAGATCGTGATCCGCACCAACTTCTCCAACCCGCCCACCCATGGCGCGCAGCTGGCCGCCACGGTGCTGGCCGACCCCGAGCTGCGGGCGTTGTGGATCGACGAACTGGGCGCGATGCGGGACCGGATCAAGAGCATGCGGCTGCGCCTGGTCGCCGGCCTGGAGGCCGCCGGCATCACCGACATGGGCTTCATCGCCACCCAGGTCGGCATGTTCAGCTACTCCGGCCTGACCAAGGAGCAGATGGTCGCGCTGCGCGAACGGCACGGGGTCTACGGCACCGACAAGGGCCGGATCTGCGTCGCGGCATTGAACGAGGCCAACATCGACCACGTCTGCGCGGCCATCGCCGACGTCCGGAAGGCCTGAATCTCGGCGCACCGAGGCTGAATGGTCTCGGTTCGACGGGAATCGGTAAGCCGGGTACACTTCTTGTCTTGGTGGCCTCACCTCAGTTGGCCCATGCCCCACAACGCTCACAAGGCGTAGGGTGCGGTGCCCACAAGGCGTCAGGTGCTGGTGAGGCAAGGCCACCACGAAGGGCAATAGCTCAATTGGCAGAGCAGCGGTCTCCAAAACCGCAGGTTGGGGGTTCAAGTCCCTCTTGCCCTGCTGGGACGAGTCGAGTGCGAAGGATCATGTGTGGCGGACAAGGACAATGCCGAGAGCGACAACGGCGTTCCGGCTGCCCCCGATCCGGCGCGTGAGGTAGCGCGTGCGGCGGCGAGCAGCCGCCCGGTTCGCAAATCGTCGTCAGCAGCAGATTCGGACGGCAAGAAGGATCACGCCACCCCGAAGCAGCGTGCGACCGGCACGGCGCGGGCTCGCAAGCGGGCCACCCCGGCGGGTTTCGTTCGTGAGTCGGTCGGCGAGCTGCGCAAGGTGGTGTGGCCGACCGCCAACCAGCTGCGGCAGTACTTCGTCGTCGTGCTGGTCTTCGTGCTGCTGGTGATCCTGTACGTCAGCGCCCTCGACCTGCTGTTCGGCTGGGGCCTGCTGCAGCTCTTCGGCTGAGCCCCGAGAAGTCAACGAGAGAAGCAAATCTGTGTCTGATACGCATGCCACCAATGAGCCCGATTTCGAGATCGACCTGGGGCCGGCCGATGCTGCCGCGCCCTCGGACGATTTCGAGGTCGACCTGGGCGTCGACAGCTCCGACGAGCCCGACGACGGCGTCTCGATCGACCTCAGCGAGCCCGAGCCGGCCGCCGAGGAAGACGAGGGAGAGGCCGGCGACGAAGCCGTCCTGGAGGCGCTGCGCGAGGAACTGCGCGGCCAGATCGGCGACTGGTACGTGATCCACACCTACTCCGGCATGGAGAACCGGGTGAAGCAGAACCTGGATTCCCGGGTGAAGACGCTCGGCATGGAGGAGTACATCTTCGAGACCGTGGTGCCCACCGAAGAGGTCGTCGAGACCCGGAGCGGCACCCGCAAGACGGTCACCCGCACCGTGCTGCCCGGCTACGTGCTGGTGCGCATGGAGCTGACCGACGCGTCCTGGGCCGCGGTGCGGCACACCCCGTCGGTGACCGGCTTCGTCGCGCACGCCAACGCCCCCGTCCCGCTGTCGCTGGACGAGGTGCACAAGATGCTGGCGCCGGCCGCGCTGGCCAAGGCGGCAGCCGCGGCGTCCGGCCCGAAGAAGCGCACCCGCAAGGTCGAGGTCGCCGACTTCAAGGTCGGTGACTCCGTCATGGTGGTCAACGGTCCGTTCTCGGGCGTGCACGCGACCATCACCGAGATCAACGCGAACAGCCAGCGGCTCAAGGCCCTGGTGGAGATCCTGGGTCGGGAGACCCCGGTCGACCTGACGTTCAACCAGATCGCCAAGGTCTAGTTCGCGAACCCGAAACACAACGAGTTAAGGACCCACACATGCCTCCCAAGAAGAAGGTAGCGGCCATCGTCAAGGTCGCCCTGAACGCGGGTGCGGCGACCCCGGCTCCGCCGGTCGGCACCGCGCTCGGCCCGCACGGCGTCAACATCATGGAGTTCTGCAAGCGGTACAACGCAGAAACCGAAGCCATGCGCGGCAACGTGATCCCGGTCGAGATCACCATCTACGAAGACCG
>NZ_JASGEN010000052.1:0-29351 GCF_047606365.1 Micropruina sp.
AGGGCGCGCAGCGGATCCAGCTGCTGCCCGACGGCCGCCAGCGGCGCCGGGGTCGGCTCGGCCTCGAGCGCCGACGCCCGGTAGAGGCAGACGCCGGGATGATCGGCGGTATTCGCCGCCAGCGCGCCCAACGCGCGTCGTGCCCGCGCCGCCTCATCGGTGTCGGAGGCCGACTGCCGCAACAGGGCGAGCAAGGCATCCAGCCGACGGCCGGCAGGGGCCGTCACGATTTCGTCCTCGCCCGCCGTCGATGGCTGCACGAAGGTCACTGCGCCCTCCAGGAATCACGCGCAGGCCAACGCAGCCGGCGACGCCCACCTTACCGAGGGAGGCACCTGCGTCGCAGCGGTTCGAGGTTTAGCCCGCGGCCGGCTGGGTATCACCGTTTTGGGTGAGGTTGAGGTTCACGAGGCCCGGCCCCCACCCGCACCGTACGAGGCTTCCGCCGGTAGCCACCCGGACTTTGTGTCCAGGCAGGTCCCGGCGGCCGAACAGGGAGTGAGGATCGACGATGCACGCAACGCCCGCCCTCCGAGTGGCGCTGATCGACGACTGTGACTTGGTGGCCGCAGGCCTGAGGCACATGTTCGCCGGATCCGCCGGCCGGATCGAATTGGCCGGATCCTGGCATGGGGTGGAGATCCCGGAATCCGTCGACATCGCGCTGTACGACCCGCTGCGCCGACGCAGCGACGACCCCGACGTATTGGGCCGTCTGGTGCGTGATCGCCGGGTTCGACGGGCGGTCGTGTACAGCTGGAACCTGCTGCCCGCGCTGATGGACCGCGCGCTGCGCGACGGCGCGTCCGGCTACCTGTCGAAGACGATGGGCGCGCGCGAGTTGGTGTCGGCGCTGGAGCGGGTGCATGCCGGCCAGCTGGTCACCGTGCCCGAACGACGGACGGCCTCCTGCGGCGGGCAGTGGCCCGGACGCGAGGACGGGCTGTCCTCACGCGAGGCCGAGGTGCTCGCCCTGATCACCCAGGGCATGTCGAACTCCGAGATCGCGGAGGGCATGTATCTGAGCCCCAATTCGGTGAAGAGCTACATCCGCTCCGCGTACCGCAAGATCGGGGTGGCGCGCCGCACCCAGGCCGTCTCCTGGGGCATGCGGCGAGGCCTGCACGCCGGCTACCTGGCAGCCGGCTGAATAAGTCGCCAGTTCGGCTCGTCACTGTTGCGCTGCGCCAATTCGCGTGGCAGGGTCGAAGACGTCTGAGCGGTCAAACCAGGTGCTGACTCGGCTGTACCGAGGAGCGCCATGGCGCACACAGCCGCACCATTCGACCCTTCCACCCGTGACCTCTTCGCGTTGCTGCACGCCAGCGACGATCCGGTCGAGCGCCGGCACACTGCGGAGCGAATCGTCGAGGCACACCTGTCACTGTGCGACACGCTGGCCGGCCGCTACCGGGGCCGTGGCGTGGACCACGACGACTTGGTCCAGGTCGCCCGGATGGCGCTGTGGCTGGCCATCGAGCGGTACCGGCCCGATCAGGGTGCGACCTTCACCTCCTACGCCATTCCGACCATCACCGGCGAGCTGAAGCGTTACTTCCGCGACCACTGCTGGATGATCCGTCCGCCGCGTCACCTGCAGGAGTTGCGGGCCAGTGCGGTCGCCCAGCGCAGCGAGTTGGAGCAGTCCCTCGGTCGCGATCTCGGCGTCGACGAACTGGCGCACCAGATGGACGTCTGCGCGCGCGAGCTACGGGCCGCCCTGGACACCTCCGACAGCTACCAGCCGGCCTCGCTGGACGTCGCCTACGGGGACGGATCGCGCGAATCGGTCGGTTCGCAGGTGCCGTCCGAGGAGGATCTGGGTGCCACGGTGATCGAGCGCCTCGCGCTGCGGCGAGCGGTCGGACGGCTGTCCGGTCGCGACCGCGCCCTGCTGGCCTGGCGTTTCGTGGAGGAGTGCACCCAGCGTGAGATCGCCCGCCGGCTCGGCGTTTCGCAGATGCAGGTGTCCCGGCTGATCCGCCGCATCACCGAGACCCTGCGCTCCGAGCTGGAACCGGAAGCCACCCAGCTGGCTGGTTAGGGCCCGAACCCTCAGCCGGCGAGCAGGGATTGGCCGCCGTCGATCCAGACCTCGGTGCCGGTGATGTGCGACGCGGCGTCCGAACCGAGGAAGCAGATCAGATCGGCAACCTGCTCGGCACGAGCAGATTGAGTGCCGGTGAGCGGGATCTGACCTTCGGGATATTCGACCGGCACGTGCAGGCCGTCGGTGTCGCGCTGCTCGGTGTTGTCGTCGATCTCGGTCTCGACACTGCCGGGGCAGACCACGTTGACCCGGATCGAGTGCCGGGCCAACTCGACCGCGGTGGACTTGGCGAAGGCCACCTGGGCCGCCTTGCTGGCCGCGTAGGCGCTGGCACCGCTGTTGCTGAACATCCGAGTGCCGTTGACCGACGCGGTGATCACCACCGAGCCGCCGCCGGCCGCCTTCAGCAGCGGCAGGGCGTGCTTCACGGTGAGGAAGGTGCCACCCAGGTTGACCGTGATCGTCTGCTGCCAGTCCTGCCAGCCGAGCTCCTCCAGCGGCGCCCAGACCCCGTTGATGCCGGCGTTGGCCACCACCAGATCGACCCGTCCGAGGCGTTCGCCGATCTCGCTGAAGAGCTGCTCGACGGCGTCCGGATCGCCGACATCAGCGGCGAGGCTGAGCGCGGTGCCGTCGGCCCGGACTATCTGGTCGACGACGTGATCCGCGCTCCCGGCGCGGTGTCCGACCACGGCCACGGTGGCGCCCATCCCGGCCAGCCGCACCGCAGTCGCTTCACCGATGCCCGAGTTGGCGCCGGTGACCACTGCGATCTTGTCGTGATAGTCCATGCTTGGCCTTTACCCGTCAGCTGCCGGTTCGAACATCACCGAGGGTGACGTCCAGTAGTCAGCCGCCCAGCGCCTGCACCAGTTGCTCGTTGAAGGCGGGCAGGTCGTCGGGCTTGCGGCTGGTGATCAGGTTGCCGTCGAGCACCACCTGCTCGTCCACCCATTCGGCGCCGGCGTTGCGCAGGTCGGTCTGCAGGCTGGGCCACGAGGTCACCCGTCGGCCGCGGACGCAGTCCGCCTCGATCAGCGTCCACGGGGCGTGGCAGATCGCTGCCACCGGCTTGCCGGACGCCACGAAGTCGCGGACGAAGGCGACCGCCTGTTCGTCGGTGCGCAGGGCGTCCGGGTTGGCGACACCGCCGGGCAGGACGAGCGCCCCGTAGTCGTCGACGGACGCCTCGGAGACGACCACGTCGACCGGACGGGTGTTGCTGGCCTCCAGGTGGTTGAACAGTTGCACGGTGCCGGCATCGGGCGAGATCAGCACCGGGACGTGGCCGGCGCGTTCCATCATCTTCCAGGGCTCGGTCAGTTCCACCTCTTCGATGCCTTCGGAGGCAACGAGGAAGGCGATGGTCTGCTGTGCTGTGGTGACGGTCATGACTCCACCCTGCGTCGCGCTCTGCCACCGAACTACACCCGAGCGGAGGGAACCGGCTGCCGTGTCAGCCGAGCAGGTCGAGGACGGCCTGCTCGAGGGCAGCGCGGCGCTGGTCCGGCGTCCGGTAGTGGCGAGCGACGGTGTCGGCGATGGTCTCCCCGGCCTGGTAGCGATCGGTGATCCGGGGGTCGATGTACGAGCCGCGGGCCACCGCCGCTGTGTTGCCCAGGTAGGTCGCCACCTGCTGCACGGACGCCCTGATCGTCCGTGCCCGGGCGGTCGCGCTGCCTTGCCCTGGAAGGCTCTCGGCCAGCGAGGTGGCGAACAACACGGTGGCGTGCCAAGTGCGGAAGTCCTTCGCGGTGAACGTGCCGCCGAACAGGTCGGCCAGGTAGCCGTTGACCGCGGTGGAGGTCAGATCGTGCCAGACATTGCCGTTCCGATAGGCGAGCAGCCGGTCACCGCCGTGCCGGCGGCGCATCACCTGCAACGCCTCGATGGCTGCCGGGTCGGCGATGCTCAGGCGGTGTTCGATGCCCGACTTGCCGACGAACCGGAAGGCAAGCGAATCCCCGTCCCGGCGGACGTGGCGGCGCTGCAGAGTGGCCAGCCCGAAGGAGCCGTTGGCGTCGGCGTAGCAGTCGTTGCCGATCCGGAAACAGCCCAGGTCGAGCAACCGGACGGCGGCCGCGACGGCACGCTCCAACGGCATCCCGTCCAGCGCCAGGTCGCCGGCCACCCGGTCGCGGGCCTGCGGCAGATGGTGGGCGGCATCGGTCACCCGCTGGAACTTCGCCCGGTCACGTAACTCGCGCCACCGCGGGTGGTAGAGGTACTGGCGGCGTCCGGCCGCGTCCAGGCCGGTGGCCTGCAGGTGCCCTTGCGGCAGCGGGCAGATCCAGACGTCGCGCCAGGCCGGCGGGATGACCAGGGCACGGACCCGCTCGACCTGGTCGGGGTCGAGCGGGTCACCGTGCTCATCGACGTAGTGGAAGCCGCGCCCGGTGCGACGACGGGTCCAGCCCGGGCTGCCGGGAGAGACTCGACGCAGGCGCGGCATGCGCGGACTGTAGTCCTGGGCCGACGCCGATCGGTTGACCCGAAAGGGTGGGCACGCGGCAATACTGGAGGTGAGCGGACCCGATCCTCTCCCGCACCGGGCGCGCCCGTAGGAGGAGCCATGACTGGTTGGGTCGGCACGGTGCTGTACGTGCTCGCGATGGTCGCTGTGGTGGTCGGCGTCGACGTCGCCTTCTTCAAGGACGCACCATGGCCGCGGCTGGCGGTCAACGTCGGCATCGTCCTGGTGTTCGGTGCCTTCTACTTCCGGTTCCTCCGGCCCTGACCCCACCGTCCGCGCGCTGCATCGGGACTTCGGCCTCACTCGGGGCCGATAGCCGGCGGCGCCCGGAAAAATGGTGAGCCCAAGCGCCGGCTCTCCGGGGTTGGACGTAGTTCTCGGTGCATGGGAATCGTTCGGCGCCTGCCTCTCCACGCCCCAATGCAGCCCAAGTGGGTTAGCTTGGGTTCCCAAGTAGAGGCAGGCGACGAGCGCGCGGGGCGTCTCACTATGTGAAAGCTCTCGATGTCATTTCAGGGCCGACTGTCCCTATGCTCACCAGCTGTGACGCTCCAATCACGGCTCCGCGCGAGGTTGCATCGACCTGGGGTAGGGGTTGCGAAAATGTTGGGTTTCCGGCAGGATTCACAGCATGTTCGCCACACATGGCGAGTGCAGCTCAAACCGAGGGGATGCAACTACGTGGATATCGACGAGCGCCACAAGGCGATTCTCCAACTCCTTCATAGCCAGAAATCGGTCAAGGCGTTGGCGCTGAGCAAACTGTTCGACGTATCACCGGAGACGATCCGGAAGGACCTGATGGACCTGCACGAACGCGGGCTGCTGGTTCGGGTGCACGGCGGGGCGCGGATCCGTCCGACCGAGAAGGAGAGCGCCTACGAGCGCCGGCTGGCCGTCCACCTGGGCGCCAAGCAGGCGATCGCCCGGGCCGCGATGGCCAACATCGAAGAGGGGTCGACGATCTACCTCGACTACGGCACCACCACCTACGCGCTGGCGGACGCCCTGGTCCAGGAACACCGGCGGGTGCGGGTGCTGACCAACGCGCTGCCGATCGCCACCCGGCTCTCCCGCAGCGACTCCATCGAGACGGTCGTGTTGGGCGGCACCATTCGCAGCAACGAGGGGTCGCTGTTCGGGCCGATGGCCGAGAAGGCGTTGGAGAGCGTCTACATGGACGTCGGGTTCTTCGGTTGTGCGGGCATCAGTCCGGTGGCCGGCGTCACCAACCACCACGCGCTGGAAGGGGCGACCTCGCAGAAGGCGATGAGCCACTGCCGCACCGTGGTGGTGCTGGCCGCCGCGGACAAGCTCGACACCATCGCGGTCAACCGGCTGGCCGACCTCTCCCAGTTTGATCTGGTGATCACCACCGGAACACCCGGCGCAGAGCTGAGCCGGGCACTCCATGAGGCCGACGTGTCGGTCGTCATCGCACAGGAGGATTCCCTTGGAATTTCGCAATGAACTGATGTTCCCCCGACTCGCCGCCGCCGATCGCGACGATCTGCTGCGGATCATGGGCGGCGCAGTCACCAACGCCGGCCTGGCCGAGACCAGCTACGTCGCGGCCCTGCAGGAACGTGAACGTGACTTCCCGACCGGCCTGGAGATCTCCGGCGGCGTCGCGATCCCGCACACCTCCGCCGACCATGTCAGCGGCAACACCATCGCCGTGGCGTCGCTGGCCGAGCCGGTGACCTTCCGCGCCATGGGCGGCGACGAGGACTCCGCGGTCGCGGTGTCGACGGTCTTCATGCTGGTCTTCGCCGACGCCGCCAACCATGTCCCGCTGCTGTCACACATGATCGGCAAGCTGCAGGACGCCGACTTCGTCGCGGCGGTCAACGCCGCCGACGACCCCGCAGCCATCATCACCCTGATGGATGAGGCCTTCGCCGGCATCTGAGCGCCGCCCGAAGACCACCCGCCCCCGACGAGCACCACCCCATCGACCAACTCCGGTCAGCCAACCCTCAATGAGGAGAGAACCATGAAGAAGATCATCGTCGCCTGCGGCGGAGCCGTCGCGACCTCCACCGTCGCCGCCAACCGGGTGCGCGAACTGTGCGAGAAGAACGGCATCGCGGTCGACGTCCAGCAGTGCCGGATCAGCGAACTCGCCGGACGCGCCGAGCAGGCCGATCTGCTGGTCACCACCGCCAAGGTCAGCCGTGACTACGGCGTGCCCGTCGTGCACGGCATCGCCTTCATCTCCGGCATCAACCTGGCGGCCACCGAAGCCAAGATCCTGGAGATCCTCGGCAACTAAATACAGGCGGGGTGCCGCGTCCGGGCAGGGACACGGCACCCCAGTGATTCGGAAGGAATCTGAATAAGTATGGACGCCGTACTGGCAGTCATCCAATACATCGTCGATCTGGGGCCCAGCGTGATGCTGCCCCTGATCATCATCATCATCGGCCTGTCCCTGAAACAGGGTGTGGCCAAGTCACTGCAGTCGGGCCTCACCATCGGTGTCGGCTTCGTCGGCATCGGGCTGGTCGTCGGCCTGTTGACCGAGTCGCTCGGCCCGGCCGCCGAAGCGATGGCCAAGAACTTCAACCTCGGACTCACCGTCATCGACGTGGGTTGGCCCGGCTCGGCGCCGATGGCCTGGGCCTCGAACATGGGCCTGATCGCCATTCCGGTGGCGATCGCCGTCAACATCGTGATGCTGCTGATCCGCAGCACCCACGTGCTCAACGTCGACATCTGGAACATCTGGCACATGGCGTTCACCGGCGCCATCGTCCAGATCGCCACCGGCAGCTTCTGGTGGGGGATCGTCGGCATCATCGTGCACGCCGTCATCGCCTACAAGCTGGGCGACATCTTCAGCCCGGTCACCGACAACTTCTTCGGACTGGAGGGCGTCGCCATCCCGCACGGCACCTCGGCCTACATGGGCGTCATCGCCGCCCCGATCGACGACCTGTTCGAGAAGATCCCCGGGGTCAAGAAGATCAACGTGACCACCGAGCAGCTGGAAGAGAAGCTCGGTCCGTTCGGACAGCCGCTGGTGATCGGCACCGTTCTCGGCATCGTCATCGGGCTGCTGGCCCGCTACGACATCGGCCAGTCGCTGCAGCTGGGCGTCAAGATGGGCGCCGTCATGCTGCTGATGCCGCTGGTGGTCAAGCTGATCATGCAGGGCCTGCTGCCGATCGCCGAGGCCGCCCGCGAGATGCTGCAGAAGCGGTTCTCGGACGGCAACTACCGGATCGGTCTCGACCCGGCGCTGTTGCTGGGGCATCCGCAGGTGATCTCGGCCAGCCTGATCTTCGTGCCGCTCACCATCATCGTGGCGGCGCTGCTGCCCGGTAACCGGGTGCTGCCGTTCGGCGACCTGGCCACCATCGGCTTCTTCGTCGCCATCGCGGTCGGTGTGCACAAGGGCAACATCTTCCGGACGTTGTTCTCGGGCACCGCGATCATGGTGATGACCATCTGGATCTCGAACCAGATGGTCGAACTGCAGACCCAGCTGGCGCAGAACGTGAACCTGCTGCCGGCCGGCGGCCAGGTCTCCTCGCTGGACCAGGCCGGCAGCCCGATCACCTATCTGCTGGCCAAGGGGATCGGCGGCGACATCGCCGTGGGCTGGTTCGTGATCCTCGCACTCTACGGCGCCTGCTTCGTCTACACGTTCATCAAGTACCGCCGCCGCACGCTCTACGTCGAGTCCGAACTCGGATGAGGGAGAACACATCATCATGACTACCCAAGTGAAGGCCGTGGCGGTCACCGGCCGCCAAGAGCTCACCGTCACCGAGATCGACCCGACCTGCGGACCGGACGAGGTGCTCGTCCGGGTTGCCTACTGCGGCATCTGCGGCTCCGACATCCCGCGGTACTTCGACGGGGCGGTGCACAGCTTCCCCCAGGTACTGGGCCACGAGTTCTCGGGCGTGGTGGCGGAGGTCGGCTCCGCGGTCAGCACCGCCCGGGTCGGCGACCGGGTCGCCGTCGCGCCGCTGGTGCCCTGCCACGACTGTGCCGAGTGCCTGGCCGGACGTCCGTCGCTGTGCCCGAACTACTCGTTCATCGGCTCGCGGCGGCAGGGGGCGCTGGCCGACCTGGTCGCCGTCCCCGCGGTGAACCTGGTGCCGCTGGGCGACCTGAGCCTCAAGGTCGGCGCCCTGGTCGAGCCGCTCACCGTCGCCATCCACGGCGTGGAGCGGGCCGACGTGATTCCCGGTGAGCCGGTGGCGGTGCTGGGCGGGGGAGTGATCGGCCTGCTGGCCGTGCTCACCCTGCGCGACAAGGGTGCCGGCCCGATCACCGTGGTCGACGTCGACCCGCGCAACCTCGCGGTGGCCCTGAAGTTGGGTGCCGCCTACGCGGTGAACGTGCTCACCGATGACGTCGCCGCCCATTTCGCGGCGAACGGCGCACCGGTGCTGACCGTGGAGACCGCCGGGGTGCCGCCCACCCAGCGGCAGGCGCTGGCGATCACCGCCCGGCGCGGCACCGTCGTCTACGTCGGCACCGCCCACCAGGACCTCACCCTGGACCCGACGGTGTTCGAACACATCCTGCGTCACGAACTGACCGTGCGTGGCTCGTGGATGTCCTACTCGGCCCCGTTCCCCGGTCACGAGTGGTCGGACGCCGTCCGCATCCTCGGTTCGGGGCTGGTCGATCCGGAGGTACTGATCACGCACGAGATTCCGCTGCTCGAGGCCGTCCGCGGCTTCGAGGCGATGCGATCCCGCGACGAGCACCGGCTCAAGGTGATGTTCCGGGTGGCAACCGACGAAGTCCCGGCCCGATGATCCGCCCTTGCCCGACCGAATCCATACGTTCCATAATCCAGGGAATACCCTGGGGGCTCACGAAAGAGAAGGTGTAAATATGTCGCGCGATGCATTGCGTGAAATCCTGTCCGACAATCGAGCGGGAAATGGCGTCGGAATCTATTCCGTCTGTTCGGCCCATCCGTTGGTGATCGAGGCCTCGATGCGCCAGGCCCTGGCCGACGACAGTGTGCTGCTGATCGAGGCCACCTCGAACCAGGTCGACCAGTTCGGTGGCTACACCGGAATGACCCCGGTCGATTTCCGCGAGTTCGTATTCGGCATCGCCGACGAGCAGGGATTCCCGCGGGAGCGGATCATTCTCGGCGGCGATCACCTGGGCCCCAACCGCTGGCAGAAGCAGGAGACCGCCGAGACGGCCATGCCCAAGGCCGAGGACCTGGTGCGTGCCTACGTGCTCGCCGGCTACACCAAGATCCACCTGGACTGCTCGATGTCGTGTGTCGGCGACCCGGTGCCGCTGACCGACGAGATCGTCGCCGAGCGGGCCGCTCGGCTGCTGGTGGTCGCCGAGCAGGCCGCGGAAGAGGCCGGGCTGACCATTCCGGTGTCCTACGTGATCGGCACCGAGGTTCCGGTCCCGGGCGGTGCCCACGAGACCCTGGGCGCGCTCACGCCGACCGCGCCGGAGGCGGCGCAAGAGACCATCGCTGCGCACAAGAAGGCGTTCGCTGCGGTGGGTGCCGGCGATGCCTGGTCGAAGGTGGTGGCGATCGTGGTGCAGCCCGCCGTCGAGTTCGACCACGTCAAGGTGATCGACTACGTCTCGGCCAACACGACTGCGCTGCAGGGTGCCCTGGACGGCGAGCCGACGCTGCTGTTCGAGGCGCACTCCACCGACTACCAGACCGAATCCAACCTGCGTGACCTGGTGCTCGATCACTGGGCGATCCTGAAGGTGGGCCCCGGCCTCACCTTCAACCTGCGCGAAGGGCTGTTCGCCCTCGACGCGATCGAGGGTCAGCTGGTGGAGGACGCCTCCAAGCGGTCGAACCTGGTCGAGGTGATCGAACGGGTGATGCTCGGCTCGCCCGGGTACTGGGAGGGCTACTACGAGGGCTCGGCGCACGAGCAGCAGATCGCCCGCCGGTTCAGCTACTCCGACCGCATCCGCTACTACCTGCCCTACGACGAGATCGTGAAGGCCATCGACGTGCTGCTGGCGAATCTCGACGAGGTGGGCATTCCGGAGCCGCTGATCAGCCAGTACCTGCCCAAACAGTTCGACCGGGTCCGTGAGGGTGAGCTCGAACCCACCGGCCGCGAGCTGCTGATCGACCGGGTCCGTGACGCGCTGCGCCCCTACTCGGGTGCCTGCGGTCTGCCGAACGCCTGAACCGGGCCGCAGCAGTAGGAACCTCCGCGGGTAGGGCCGGCCGACACAGGCCCTACCTGCGGTACCTCATGCCACGGGGGCGCGCCGGTGCGGTGTGCCCCCGTGCCGCGTCGACGAGCCCGCGACGCCTCATCATCCCTGCTGTAACCCAATGGTTTCGGCGCCTATTTCCAGGCAGCGGAAATGAATCGCAACGCCTGTCCAATAAATACCCAAGCGTTCCCCACGTGGTCTAATCGGAATTCCTTCCAACTGATCTCATTCCCCGGACTCCTTGGTTGACTGCGGAGTTCTTGATCGTCGTGAATAGGGGCCGGTTAATCACCGGCTGTGCTGCAACGAAAGCAGAATTCAGTCAGGCAGGATCTTCCAATGGAGGAAGAGGGGAGTAGTTGTGGCAAAGCCGCAGTATTTGATGGGGATCGATATCGGAACGGGTAGCAGCAAAGGTGCCCTGACCACCTTGGACGGCAAGGTCATCGCGATCTCGGAACAGGCGCACATGGTGTCGCTGCCGCGTCCGGGCTGGGCGGAGTTGGACGCCGAGGATGTGTTCTGGCACGACTTCCGGGCGATCTGTGCCGACCTGCTCGAGAAGGCCGGCGACGGGGTCATCGCCGGCGTCGGGGTGAGCGGCATCGGGCCGTGCATCGTGCCGGCCGACGCGTCGGGCCAGCCGCTGCGTCCGACGATCCTGTACGGCATCGACACCCGGTCGTCCGCCGAGTTGGACGAACTCACCGAGCGCTACGGCGAGGACAAGATCATCGAGATCTGCGGCAACCCGCTGAACGCCCAGTCGGTCGGCGGCCGCATGCTGTGGATCCGGCGGCACGAGCCCGAGGTGTGGGCGCGTGCCAAGTACTGGTTCATGGCCAGCAGCTACCTGGCCTACAAGCTGACCGGCGCCTACGTGCTCGACCATGTCTCGGCGTCCTACTCCGAGCCGTTGTACGACGTCGGCAAGGGCACCTGGGCGACCGAGTGGTGCGAGGACATCGCGCCCGGCATGAAGATGCCCGAACTGGTCTGGCCGTCCCAGGTGGTCGGCACCGTCACCCCGGTCGCCGCCGACATCACCGGCCTGCCGGTGGGCACTCCGGTCGTCGCGGGCACCATCGACGCCTTCGCCGACGCGATGAGCGTGGGGGTGCGCAAGCCCGGCGACTCGGTGCTGATCTACGGCTCGACGATGACGATCATCACGGTGACCGACCGGTTCATTCCCGGTCGGCCGTTGTGGGTGAACGCGCACCTGTTCCCCGGCACCTACAACCAGGTGGCCGGCATGGCCACCAGCGGCTCGCTGACCAAGTGGCTGCGCGATCTGCTGGGCGGAGGGTTCGACTTCGGTGAACTGAGTGCCGCGGCCCGCGCCGTCCCGCGCGGCTCGGACGGCCTCATCGCACTGCCGTACTTCGCCGGTGAGCGGTCGCCGCTGCTCGACCCGGACGCCCGCGGCGTGATGCTCGGGCTCACCCTGAACCATGGCCGCGGGCACCTCTACCGGGCGCTGCTCGAGGCGACCGCCTTCGGCGTCGAGCACATTCTCGAGGGCATGCGCGAGGCCGGAGTCAAGACCGAGATGTCGTTCGCCACCGGCGGCGGCACCACCGGTGGGTTGTGGCCGCAGATCGTGTCGGACGTGACCGGTATGACCCAGCAGATCACCGAGCAATCGGTGGGTGCCTGCTACGGCGACGCGATCTTCGCCGGGGTCGGTACCGGCCTGGTCAGCGAGGATTCCGACTGGACGACGCACAGCGGCGTCATCGAGCCCACACCCGGTGGTCGCGAGGCCTACCAGCCCTTCTACCAGGCCTTCCGCGAACTGCACCCGGCGACGGTCGAGTTGCAGCACCGGATGGCGAAGGTGCAGCGCGGCTGACGCCGCAGCTATTCCGATGAGCTGCGAGCTCTTTCAATCAACACCGGGAGGTGGTCTCGATGCCCCAGGAGGGTGACGAGTTTTTTCAAGTAGGTACCAGCCAAGAGATCCATCCGACTACGGCGTCGATGATCACCGGGGAGATCCTGGGCAGCTTTCTGATCTGTTTCATCGGTATCGGCATCGGGTTGACGGCGACCACCTGGAGTTCGCCGGAGAGCAGCTACTTCGCCGGCATCTGGCCGACGGTGTTCACCTGGGGCTTCGCGATCGGTCTGGCGATCTATGTGGCCGGCCCGCTGTCGGGTGCGCACTTCAATCCGGCGGTGACGTTGGCGATGGCGGCGATCGGCCGGCATCCGTGGCGCCTGGTGCCGCTCTACATCGGCTGCCAGCTGGTCGGCTGGTTTGTCGGCGCGGCCGGGCTGGTGCTGATCTACCGGCCCGCGATGGAGGCGAAGGCGGTCGAATGGGGGGTGAACTTCCACAGTGAGCGGATCGGTTCGCTGCTGACCACCTACGCCCCGAACCCGGGGTTCGCCGGCACCGTCGGTTACGACAACTACACCTTCTGGATCGGCATGGCCGCCGAGGTGCTGGGTACTGCGTTCCTGCTGCTGGCCATCCTGTCGACCGGTGCCGACTCGCAGAATCGTCCGCCGGACTGGGCGGGCGGCCTGATCGTCGGCTTCTCCGTCGGCCTGCTGTTGCTGTTCTTCGCACCGCTGTCGCAGGCCTGCTTCAACCCGGCCCGTGACCTGGGCCCGCGGTTCATGTTGTTGTTGATGGGCTTCGGTGACACCGCATTCCCCGGGACGGGGGTCTTCTCCTGGTCGGTGATCTCGACCACCCTCGGTCCGATCATCGGCGGCGTGGCCAGCGCACTGATCTTCAACAAGTCCGACAAGGCCATCCGGGCACTGCGACCCAAGGAGCGGGTCGCTTCCTGAGATCGCGGGGTGCCGCCGCTCTCCGCCGGTGGCACCCCGAATCCAGTAGTCAAATGAGAGAAGAATGGCTGACCTGAGAACGAACGGTTGACCTGCAACGGGTGAACCCATGATTCTTGGTCGAAGTGCCCACGCGATACCCCCGGCCGGCGACGCAGCTGTCGCCACGATGCCGCGGCCGGCGCCGTCGTCCGTTTCCGGTATCGCGAGACCGTCGGCACGGGAGTTGGCAGTGAAGGAGTCAATGGTGACCAAGCAGCAGTACTTGCTCGGGATCGATATCGGAACGGGCAGCAGCAAGGGTGCGCTCACCACAGTGGACGGCAAGGTCATCGCGATCTCGGAACAGGCGCACATGGTGTCGCTGCCGCGTCCGGGCTGGGCGGAGTTGGACGCCGAGGATGTGTTCTGGCACGACCTCCGGGCGATCTGTGCCGAACTCCTTCCGAAGGCCGCCGACGGAGTGATCGCCGGTGTCGGTGTCAGTGGCATCGGGCCGTGCATCGTGCCTGCCGACGCCTCCGGACAGCCGCTGCGCCCGACGATTCTCTACGGCATCGACACCCGGTCGTCGGCCGAGCTCGATGAGATCACCGAGCGGTACGGCGAGGACAAGATCATCGAGATCTGCGGCAACCCGCTGAACGCCCAGTCGGTGGGCGGGCGGATGCTGTGGCTGGCCCGCCATGAGCCCGAGCTGTGGGCACGCACCAAGTACTGGTTCATGGCCAGCAGCTACCTGACCTACAAGCTCACCGGCGCCTACGTGCTCGACCATGTCTCGGCCTCCTACTCCGAGCCGCTGTACGACGTCGGCAAGGGCGACTGGGCGACCGAGTGGTGCGAAGATCTCGCCCCCGGCCTGAAGATGCCGGAACTGGTGTGGCCGTCCCAGGTGGTCGGTACGGTCACCCCGGTGGCTGCCGACATCACCGGGCTGCCGGTGGGTACCCCGGTCGTGCCCGGCAGCATCGACGCGTTCGCGGACGCGATGAGCGTCGGTGTGCGGCACCCGGGCGACGCCGTCGTCATCTACGGCTCGACGATGACGATCATCACGGTGACCGACCGGTTCATTCCCGGTCGGCCGTTGTGGGTGAACGCCCATCTGTTCCCCGGCACCTACAACCAGGTGGCCGGCATGGCCACCAGCGGTTCGCTGACCAAGTGGCTGCGCGATCTGTGCGGCGGCGGATTCCACTTCGGTGAGTTGAGCGCCGAAGCACGTGCCATCCCACCGGGTTCGGACGGTCTGATCACCCTGCCGTACTTCGCGGGTGAGCGCTCGCCGCTGCTCGATCCGGACGCCCGCGGCGTGATGCTCGGTCTCACCCTCAAGCACGGACGCGGCCACCTGTACCGCTCGCTGCTGGAGGCGACCGCCTTCGGCGTCGAGCACATCTTCGAAGGCATGCGGGCGGCCGGGGTCTCCACCGACCGGGGCTTCGCCACCGGCGGCGGCACCACCGGCGGACTCTGGCCGCAGATCGTGTCGGACGTGACCGGCATGACCCAGCAGATCACCGAACAGTCGGTGGGTGCCTGCTACGGCGACGCCATGTTCGCCGGCGTCGGCACCGGCCTGGTCAGCGAGGACACCGACTGGACGACCCACACCGGAGTGATCGAGCCCACGCCGGGCGCCCGGGAGATCTACCAGCCCTTCTACCAGGCCTTCCGCGAACTGCACCCGGCGACCGTCGACCTGCAGCATCGGATGGCCAAGGTCCAGCGCGGCTGACGTCACCGGCGTTGGTTGAGCTTGTCGACACCACAATCGGCAACCGCTGGTTGAGCTTGTCGAAACCCTCGTTCTGGGTCTCGACAAGCTCGACCAGCGCTGCTGCGGGTCTCGGCCGACGGTGACGAAAGGGAACGGAATGGCATCGGACTGGCTGGGGCTGCACGACAAAACCGTCATCGTCACCGGCGGCGCGTCGGGTCTGGGCCGCAGCATCGTGGTGGCCCTGCGCTCGGCGGGCGCACGGGTGGCCAGCTTCGACGTCACCACCGTCGACGGGGTCGACCCCGAGACCGGTGCCCACCTGTTCGCAGTCGACGTCACCGATCCGGACGCGGTGCAGGCCGCCGTCGCCCGGGTGTGCGCCGAGGTGGGTGAGGTGACCACGCTGGTCAACAACGCCGGCGTGTGCCTGCCCCGGCTGCTGGTCGACGTCCGCGGAGAGGCGCCCCAGTTCGAACTGGACGTCGCCACCTTCGACACGATGGTGGGCGTCAACATGAAGGGCGCGTTCCTGATGGCGCAGGCGGTGGCCCGCCGCCTCGTCCGGGCCGGCGCGGGGACGATCATCAACATGAGCTCGGAATCGGGCAGCGAGGGCTCACACGCCCAGTCGGTGTATGCGGCGACGAAGGCGGCCCTGAACGCGTTCACGCTGTCCTGGGCGAAGGAACTCGGGCCGTCGGGCGTCCGGGTGGTCGGGGTGGCGCCCGGCATCATGGAGGCCACCGCGCTGCGCAGCCCGGCCTACACCGAGGCGCTGAACTATGCGCGAGGCTCCAGCGGCGACGGGCTGACGTCCAACTACACCAGCGCCATTCCGCTGCGTCGCGAGGGTCGCCTGGACGAGGTCGCCGACCTGGTCTGCTTCCTGGCGTCCGACCGGTCGAGCTACCTGACGGGGACGACGGTGATGATCAGCGGCGGGAAGTCGCGGGGCTGACCGCGTACCGCGGATCAGTCACAGGGGGTGGCGCGTCGGCGCATAGTGCGCCTATGGTCACCCGGAGGAACCTGACCCCACCCTGAAAGGTCCACCCCGATGCGTACTCATCGTCGAGTCCGCGCAGCCGGCCTACTCAGCATTGCCCTGGCTGCGACCACTCTCTCCGGCGCCCCTGCTCTGGCGTCACCGACCACCGCTCCGCAGGTGCTGCCTGCCGAGGCGCCGGTCAGTCTGCCGTCCGGCAAGGTCGGCAAGAACAAGAAGGACCGTTGTCCGCAGCTGAAGCTGGCCGACAACTGGTACGGCGACAACGCCGAGATCATCCAGACGGCCATCGACAAGGCCGGCCGGTGCAGCTGGCCGGGCGGTCGTGCGCCGCAGGTGCGGCCCTACGCGGTGTTCGACTGGGACAACACCGTGATCAAGAACGACATCTCCGACCAGACCATCTTCTGGATGCTCCGACACGACAAGATCCTGCAGCCGCCCGGCAAGAACTGGCACAACACCAGCCGGTTCATGACGGTCGAGGGCGCCAAGGCGCTGCGTAAGGCCTGCGGCTCGCTGGCCAAGCCGGGCCAGCCGCTGCCCACCAGCACCAACGTGAAGTGCGCCGACGAGCTGCTGTCGGTGCGCAAGACCCAGAAGACCACCACCGGCCAGGCCGTCTTCGCCGGCGCCAACGAGCGCTACATGGAGGCCAGCTACGCCTGGGTCGGCCAGATCATGCAGGGCTACACGCCGGCGCAGGTGCGCAAGATCGCGGCGAAGGCCCGCAAGGCGGCGCTGAATGCCCCGATCGGTGCCACCCAGCAGGTTGGTTCCAGCACCGAGACCGCGTGGATCCGGTACTACCCAGAGATGCGTGACCTGATCAAGACCCTGAAGAAGGCCGGCATCGAGCCCTGGGTCGTGTCGGCGTCGCCGAAGGAGTTCGCCGACGTCTGGGGTCCGGGGGTCGGGATCGACTCCGCGCACACCATCGGCATCGAGCAACTGCTGCGCAAGGGCAAGCTGAGCGGTCACCTGAAGGGCTGTGGCGGCCTGCCGGACGGCTCGGACTCGATCATGACCTACATCGACGGCAAGCGCTGCTTCATCAACAAGATCATCCTCGGGGTGAAGGGGGCGCGGGCGCTGAAGCCGATGCCGCGCAGCCTGCGTCCGACGGTCGCCGGCGGCGACGCCACCACCGACGTCTCGATGCTGCGGGACGCGACCGGCGCGCACGTCGTCCTGAACCGCAACAAGGACGAACTGATGTGCCACGCCTACGACAACGCCGACGGACGCTGGGCGATCAACCCGATGTTCATCCAGCCGCTGCCGCAGAAGCAGGGCCTCTACCCCTGCTCGACAACCGCCTACATCGACGCGAAGGGCAACCACGGCCCGGCGCGCCGCAACGACGGTTCGATCATTCCCGACCAGGCGGACACCGTCTTCGGCCAGCCCTGAGTCATCGCACCACCGTTGATCGAGCCTGTCGAGATCTCGTGCCCTGACGGGTCTCGACAGGCTCGACCGACGACACACCGTTGATCGAGCCCGTCGAGATGTCTGCACTGAGCTCTCGGCGGGCTCGACCGCTTGTTGGCCGAGGTTTGAACTCATCGAATTCCCGGCTCCTGCCGGCACCGGGTTGCTACGTTTCTGCAATGACTTCGGCGAGTGGCTCGCGGAGCTGTCGATGACGACGGCCGCGCAGCTGCCGCGCTCTGCGTTCGCCAATGCGCTCGCTCACCTCTCGCCGGGCTACTTCGCGCTGGTGATGGGCACCGGCATCGTGTCGATGGGTCTGCATCTGGCCGGGTTCGAGATCGCGTCGCTCACCCTGCTGGTGATCGCCGCGGCCAGCTACGGCGTGCTGTGGGCGCTGTATCTGTGGCGCGCCGTCCGCTATCGGACCGAGATGCTGGCCGATCTGCGCGGTCCCGAGATGGCGTTCGCCTATTTCACCGTCGTCGCCGGCACCGATGTGCTCGCCGTCCGGCTCGTCCAGCAGGGACTGATCGACATCGCGATACCGCTGTTCTTCTTCGGCGCGCTGCTCTGGTTCGTCTTCGGCTACCTGCTGCCGTGGCAGGTGTTCATGACCCGCGACGGCAAGCCGATCTTGGCCCGGACCAACGGCACCTGGTTCATCTGGGCGGTGGCCAGCCAGTCGGTCGCCATCGGCATGGCGCAGGTGCAGCCGTATCTGCCGGGGGAGACCCGCTGGGTCGGCCTGGTCGCGGTGATGTCGTGGTCGGTGGGCGTCGTGCTGTACGCCGGCGTGGCGATGCTGGTGCTGCTGCGGATCATCCATTTCGGCATCACCCCGCGCGAGTTCGAACCGCCGTACTGGGTGGCGATGGGCGCCATGGCAATCGCGGTGGTGGCCGGCAGCAACATTCTCGGCATGCAGTCCACACCGATGGTGGATGCCACCCGCAACCTGATCGCCGGCACCGTGGTGGTGTTCTGGAGCTTCTGCGTCTGGCTGATCCCGATGCTGGTCGGCGCCGGGGTGTGGCGGCATTTCGTGCACAAGGTGCCGTTGACCTACGTGCCGACGCTGTGGTCGATCGTTTTCCCGCTGGGCATGTTCGCCGTCGCCTCGATCAGCCTGGGACGGGTGGACCGGCTCCCCCTGGTCGAAGTGGTCGGCGACGGCGCCCTCGTGGTGGCCACCATCGTCTGGGCGGTGGTGTTCATCGCGATGCTGCGGCGAATGGCCCAGGTCGCGTGGGCGAGCCGGACTCGCCCACCCGCTGGTTGAGCTTGTCGAACCAAGACCGGACGCCCGCGTGGCGCGACCCCGTCATCCCGGGCTCCGACCCGGGATCTCGAACCGGGTCTGGGCAAGGTTGGCGGGCTAGCCCTGCAGCGGGACGGTCAGTACCCGCTCGATCTGCGCCCGCAGCGTGCCGGCCATGTCCACGTCGGCGGGGGAGAGCAGCCACTGCACCTGCAGCCCGTCCATGAGCGCGACCAGCGTGCGGGCCTGGCCGGCGGGATCGACGTCCGGCGCCAACAGGCCGGACGCCTTCGCGCGGGTCAGCGAGGCCGCGACATCGGCGACGGTGCCGCGGTAACGGTCCACGAAGTACTCGTGCGCCGGATGATCCGGGTCGGACGCCTCCGCCGACAGCACAGCGAACAGGGCCACCAGATGCGGGCGCTCGGCGTTGTGCCGGGCCAGTTCGACGAGTGTGGCCAGCGCCTCCAGCCCGGTCTCATCGGTGTCCGCGCCGGCGAAGCGGGCGGCGTCCTCGGCGTCCCGGCGTTCCAGGACGGCCTTCAGCAACGCCTCCTTGGAGCCGAAGTGATGCAGCAGCCCGGTGCGGGAGATGCCGGCGGCCTCGGCCAGTTCCAGGATCGTGGCGTGCCGGTAACCGACTCGCGCGAACAGCTCGGTGGCGGCGGTGATGATCCGCTCGCGGCGCAGCCGTCCGCTGGCGTAGCCGCCCTCGCGTCCCGCCACCGCGCTTTCCCTCCGTCGTCCCGACCGGGCACTCGTCCACCAAACCCCTCCCTAACTAGTTCAGCCCTCCCGCATGCGGCAGGGCTGAACTAGTTAGGGAGGGCCTTGGGGGCGAGCCACCCAGAATTCGACGCAAGTGTACATATTCGCTTAGGCTGATGACAGCTCTTCTTCGCGCCCGGACGGGTGCCCGCACACACCTTCTACGGAGGATCGGTTGACCACCGTGACCGCACCGTCGCTCGCCAGCAAATCCGCCCGCAACGGCGATCTGCTGGTGTTCGGAGCCAACGGATTCGTCTTCGCCTCATGGATGTCGCGCGTCCCCGACGTGAAGCAACTGCTCGACATCACCGCCGGCCAGTTGAGTCTGCTGCTGCTTGCCATCTCGATCGGCTCGCTGTGCGGTCTGCCGTTGGCCGGACGGATCGCGCACCGGCTGGGCGCGTCCACGACCGTCCGGCTGGGTGCCCTGCTCGCCCTGCCCGGAATCGTGCTCGCCGCACTGGCCGTCGAGATGCATGCGCCGCTGCTGCTGATCGCGCCCGCGATGGTGCTGATCGGGTTGGGCATCGGTGTCTGGGACGTCGCGCAGAACCTCGAGGGCACCATCATCGAGCGGGCGCTGGGCCGGGCGATCATGCCCTGGTTCCATGCCCTGTTCAGCGCGGGCACGGTGGTCGGCGCGCTGATCGGCGCGGGGCTGACCTGGTTGCGGGTGCCGATCGGCATCCACCTCCCGGTGGCGGCCGTGGTCACCTTGATCGCCGTCTGGTGGGGCACCGGGCGGTTCCTGCCGGCCTTCGACGAGGACGCCGGTGACCATGCGGCGGCTGCCGCCAACGGACGGTCGCCCTGGCTCGAGCCGCGCACCCTGCTGATCGGCGTCATGGTGCTGGCGGCCGCCTTCACCGAGGGCGTCGCCAACGACTGGCTGGCGATCGCCTTCGTCGAGGGATACGGCCTCGACAACTCCCTCGGCGTGGTCGCCCTCGCCGTCTTCCTCGCCTTCATGACCGGCGGACGCATCGCCGGCGCCCCGCTGCTCGATCGCTACGGACGGGTGGTGGTGCTGCGGCTGTTGTTCGCCGCCGCCGTGGTCGGTTGCCTGCTGGTGGTGTTCGGATCGCCGTGGCTCGCCTTCGTCGGTGCCGCGATCTGGGGTGTCGGGGCCAGCCTCGGCTTCCCGGTCGGCATGTCGGCTGCGGCGGACGACCCGGCCCGCGCCCCCGTCCGGCTGAGCGTGGTCTCCACCATCGGCTACGGCGCGTTCCTCACCGGCCCGGTGCTGATCGGCTTCCTGGGCGACCACTTCGGTGTGCTGCGGGCGCTGCTGGTGGTCGGCGCCGTCTGTCTGGCGGCGATCCTGGTGGTGCCGGTGGCCCGTCCGCTGCCGGCGTCCGAGCCGGAGGTCGACCGGTGACCGAGCGGACGCGCGTGCTGTTGCTCGACATCGACGGCACCCTGGTCAACTACCGCACCGAGCTGCCGCCCAGCGCCGCGGACGCCGTCCGGCAAGCGCGGGCGCTAGGTCACCGCGTCTACCTGTGCACCGGACGCAGCCGCGCGGAGATCTACGACCAGCTGTGGGATCTCGGGGTCGACGGACTGATCGGCGGCAACGGCAGTTACGTCGAGGACGCCGGGCAGGTCGTCTTCCACCAGGTGCTGGACGCCGCCGTGGTCGCCGAGGCCGTGGAGTGGCTGATTGCCGAAGATCTGGGCTTCTACCTGGAATGCAACTCCGGCTTGTACGCCAGCGACCACCTGCCCGAGAAGGCGGCTGCACTGCTCGACGGGGGAGCGACGCCGGCGAATGTGCAGTTCATCCGCGACGCCATGCCCGACCTGATCTACGGCACCCGGGCCGGACGCGACGACGTCAACAAGATCAGCTTCGCTCTGGCACCTGGCGTTGACCTGGGCGCCTTGACCACCCACTACGCGGGCCGGGCTGCCATCGACAGCTGGAGCATGACCGGCACCCGCGACGAGTTCGGTGAGTTCGGCCAACTCGGCATCCACAAGGGCGCCGCGATCGAACGACTGATCGACCACCTGGGTGTGTCGGCCGACGACCTGATCGGCTTCGGCGACGCCCGCAGCGATCTCGGCATGTTCGCCGCCTGCGGCACGTCCGTGGCCATGGGCAACGCGCCGGACGAGGTGAAGGCCGCCGCGACCCTGGTCACCGACCATGTCGACGCCGACGGCCTCGCCAACGCTTTCCGCCGCCTCGGCCTGATCGCCTGACGCACCTCCGGGGACGGTTCTTCCACGTTCGAAAATCGCACGCTCGGGGACGGTTCTCCCACCTTCGAATCTCGCACGTCGGGGGACGGTTCTTTCACGTTCGAAAATCGCATGCGAAAGAACCGTCCCCGAATGTGCGATCCGGTGACCGGGAGAACCGTCCCCGGCGACCGGGAGAACCGTCCCCGAAGGTGCGATCAGAGCAGCATCAGCAGGGTGCCGGCGACTATCAGGCCTAGTCCGATGGCGGACCGGCGGGTGAGTCGCTCACCCAGGAAGACCCAGGCGAAGGCGACGGTGAGCACGATGCTGGTCTTGTCGATCGGGACGACGACGCTGGCCGGCCCGTCTTGGAGGGCCCGGAAGTAGCACAGCCAGGACGCCCCGGTCGCCACGCCGGAGAGCACGATGAAGAGCAGGTCGCGGCGGGGTATCTGGCGCATTCCGCGGTGTTCGCCGGTGACCAGCGCGACCACCCAGGCCATCACCAGCACCACGCCGGTGCGGATCGCGGTGCCCAGATTGGACTCGACGTCGGCGATGCCCACCTTGCCCAGAATCGTGGTGAGCGCCGCGAACACCGCCGAGCCGAGTGCGTAGAGCAACCAGCCCCGACCCTGGGTCGAGACATTCCCGGCGCCGCCCCGGCGCTCGATCATCAGGTAGGTGCCGATGCCGATCACGGCGATGCCGGTGAGCCGGGTGGCCAGATCCTCGGTCTCGCCCAGCAGCACGATCGCGAACAGCACGGTCAGCACGATGCTTGACTTGTCCACCGGAGCCACCTGATTGACGTCGGCCAACTGCAGGGCGCGGAAGTAACACAGCCAGGACGCCCCGGTGGCGAGCCCCGACAGCACCAGGAACCACAGGGTCGGCCCGGACAGGCTGCTCAGCGTGTTCTGCGAACCGACGATGAACACCACCAGCCAGGCGAACACCAGCACCACGATGGTCCGGATCGCCGTGGCCAGATTGGACGGGGTATGCCGGATGCCGACTTTGGCCAGGATCGCGGTCAGCCCGGCGAACACCGCTGAACCGGCGGCATACAGCATCCACACGGTGACTTCGTCCCATCCTCGGCGGTATTTCCGGTTGTGAGCAGCGTATGCCCGATCGTGGCGGAGCGGGCGCGAGCCCTGATAGTGAAATCCGCGGGCGTTGAAATACGGCCCGGCAGGCATTGGCCCAAAAGGGTGTGATCGGGCGAGCAGGCCGGTACTAGCGTCGCGTCCCGTCCCGGGGAGAGCGAGGTGTGAGGTGCCGGTCGGACGCCGTTGGCTGGCGGTTGCCGCCTGCCTGCTGCTCGCCGGTTGCGGCACCGCCGAGGACGCCGCGATCAGCACCGTCCAGGACGCCCGGTCGGCGGTCGTGGTCGCCCAGCAAGCCGTCCGGCTGCGCCTCGATACCCGCGCGACAACGCCCTATACCCAGGTGGTCCTCGACGACAGCCTGGACGCCGTCGGCGACGCCGAACAGGAACTACGTGACGCCGCTGAACCCGACATCACCCGGACGTCGCGCGCCCGCGTCGTCCTGAACGACGCGAACACCGTCCTGGACGAGCTCGCCGACGCCGGCGCCGATCAACTGAGCAAGGCCGACCTGGACCGGCTCACCGACCTGGTCACACGACTCGATGCCACATTGGCGGAGCTGCGCCGATGAAGCGGTTGTTCGCGGTCGCGCTCGGCGTCCTGACCGCCATCGGTGGATTCCTCGACATCGGTGACCTGGTCACCAACGCCGTCGTCGGCTCGCGGCTCGGCTGGTCGCTGGCCTGGGTGGTGGTGGTCGGCGTGGTCGGCATCTGCCTGTTCGCCCAGATGGCCGGACGCGTCGCCGCGGTCAGCGGACGGGCCACCTTCGAACTGGTCCGCGAAAGGATGGGCCCACGGCTCGGGCTGGCGAACCTCGCAGCGTCGTTCCTGATCAACCTGCTCACCCTGACCGCCGAAGTGGGCGGCATCGCTCTGGCGCTGCAGTTGGCCAGCAGCGTGCACTACCTGCTGTGGGTGCCGGTCGCGGCGATCGCGGTCTGGCTGGTGATCTGGCGGGTCGGCTTCGACGTGATGGAGAACGTGACCGGACTGGTCGGGCTGTTGCTGGTCGGTTTCGCGGTCGCCTTCTTCCTGCTCGGACCGGACTGGGCCCAGCTCACCGACCAGTTGCTGCAGCGCGCCCCGCACGGCGAGTCGCCGGCCACCTACTGGTTCTACGCGGTCGCCCTGTTCGGTGCGGCGCTCACCCCCTACGAGGTGTTCTTCTTCTCCTCCGGCGCGGTCGAGGAGGGCTGGTCGTCCGAAGATCTGGCGCAGTCCCGGCTCAACGTGCTGGTCGGCTTCCCGCTCGGCGGCCTGCTGTCCCTAGCCATCGCCGGCTGTGCTGCGCTCACCCTTCTACCGCTCGGCGTGGAGGTGACCACTCTCAGCCAGGTGGTGCTGCCGGTCGCCGAGGCGGGCGGCCGGGTGCTGCTGATCGCGATCATCCTGGGCGTCGTTGCGGCCACCTTCGGTGCCGCGCTGGAGACGACGCTGTCCACCGGCTACACGTTGGCGCAGTTCTTCGGTTGGAGTTGGGGCAAGTTCCGAGCGCCCGCCGAAGCCGCCCGCTTCCACGTCACCATGATCATCTGCCTGCTGGTCGGGGTGGCGGTGCTGGCCACCGGGGTCGATCCGGTGATGGTGACCGAGATCTCGGTGGTGTTCTCGGCGGTCGCGCTGCCGCTGACCTACCTGCCGATTCTGATCGTCGCGAACGATGCCGACTACATGGGCGACAAGGTCAATCCGCGGCTGCTCAATGTCGCCGGCCAGGCGTATTTCGTGCTGATCCTGGTCGCCTCGGTGGCCGCGATCCCGCTGATGATCGTCACAGGAGTGGGTCGATGACAAGCCACGACGCCCTGCCCCGCCCACCGGTCCACATCGTCGGGCGGCTGCTGGACGCCCGGTTGAGCCTGCTGGACCGGCAGGTCCTCGACGTCGACGGCCGGCCGGTGGGGGTGGTGGACGACCTGGAACTGACCGAGGTCACCTCGCCGCTGGAGCCCGGCACGCCGCCGCCGGAGGTGACTTCCCTGGTGCACGGGCCGATCGTGCTGGAGCGGATCTTCGGCGGACGCCGTCCGGACGCCCACCTGCTGCGGATCGGCTGGGACACCGTGGCGAAGCTGGGTTCGGCGATCGAACTCGCCGTGCCGGCGTCCGACGTGCCGAGACCCTGGCTGGAGAGCTGGCTGCGCGACCGGGTGATCGCCCGCATTCCCGGGGGCCGGCATGTTCCTCGGTGACCTGGTCGCGACCCCGGTGCTGCAGGACGGACGCCGGGTCGGCTACGTGGCGGACGTCCGGCTGCTGGTGCCGCCGCACACGCCCGGGCAACAGGTCGGCACACCCCGTGTCTACGGCATCGTGGTCTGCCCGCGCCGCACCGCGTCATTCGTCGGGTACGAGCGCACCGGTGTGCGCGAACCACGGCTGCTGGCCGCCTTCTTCCGGTGGCGGGCCCGGGGCAGTTTCCTGGTGCTCTGGCCCGACCTGGCCAGGGTGGACGAGAACGGCGTCGACCTGCGACCGAGCGCCCCACGCTGGTCGGCGGCGTTGGCCGACTGATCCTGGCGTGAGGGGTACCCGGGCATCTCCACGATCCTCACCGACGGCGTGGGACTACCGATGATGAGGGGTTCCTCATTGTCGGTTCATGGTCTCCACCAGCTCGGGGCGCAGAGTGGTCGGCATGACGGCCCGCTGACTCACCGGACGGCAGCTCCGTCACGACACACCACGTCTCGCGACCCTTCCTACGGACGGAGCTGATATGGCCGGACCACCCGTTTCCGCCGATCCATCGACCACCACCCGCCCGGGGTTGCGTATCGCCCTCTACTCCCACGACACCGTGGGACTGGGACACACCCGGCGGAGCATCGCGGTGGCCACCGCACTGATCGATGCCTGGCCGAACGCCGACGCGATGCTGGTCACCGGGAATCCCGAGGCCACCGCGCTGACCCTTCCGCCACGGATGGACGTGGTCACTCTGCCCACCCTGGCCAAGGACGCCGACGGCACCTATCGCAGTCGGACCCTGACCGCTCCGGTGGACTCCGTGCTGCAGATGCGGTCGGCGGTGATCGAAGCAGCCGTCACCTCGTTCGCGCCCGATCTGCTGATCGTGGACAAGGTGCCGCTCGGGGTGAGCGGCGAACTGCTGCCGCTACTGCGCCGGCTCCGCGCGGAGCACTCGGCCAGGATCGTGCTCGGCCTGCGGGAGATCCTGGACGACCCGGTGACGGCCGTCGCCGAGTGGATCCGGGGCGGCGCGGACACCGCCATCGCGGACTTCTACGACCAGGTCTGGGTCTACGGCGATCAGCGGGTCTACGACCCGGTCGTCGAATACGGGCTGTCCACCGAGGTCGCGCGGCGTTGCGTGTTCACCGGCTACCTGGCCACCGGCCGGTTCGCCGCCGGGGGTGCCCCGGCCGGGCCACCGACCGTCGCCGAGCCGTACGTGCTGTGCGCAGTCGGTGGCGGCCAGGACGGCGGACGCCTGGCCCGCACCTTCGCGCAGACCCCGCTGCCCTCCGGGCACCGCGGCCTTGTGGTCTGCGGTCCCTACATGGCGCCCGACCTGCAGGCGGCCGTTGAGGCGGATGCGGCAGCCACACCGGGAATGATCGTGCGGGATTTCGTGCCCGACCTCGACCGGCTGATCGCCGGCGCCGCCGCGGTGGTGTCGATGGCCGGGTACAACTCCGTCTGCGAGGTGCTGGCCACCGACCGTCCCGCGCTGCTCGTGCCCCGCACCACGCCGCGCAAGGAGCAGCTGATTCGCGCCCTGCGTCTCGCCGAACTGGGCGCGGTCGAGATGCTGCCGCCACACCGGCTGACCAGCCGGGCACTCGCCGAATGGACGGCGTCCGCGGTCGGCTCGGCCGTCCCGGCCCCGGTGCGAGCCGGGATCGAACTGGACGGGCTCGGCCGGCTGCCGGGCATCGCCGACCGACTGCTGGGCCGTCCGCACCCCCTGACCGATCGGAAGAAGGTTGATCATCGTGCTGCCTGACAACGCCGTCCTCGTCCCCGCCACGGCCGATTCGACCGGGCGGACGTCGCCGCTGACTCGTCCGCGCCGGGTCGGCTACGTCACCAAGATGTTCCCGAGGTTCTCCGAGACGTTCATCCTCACCGAACTGCTGCAGGTTGAGCGGCTGGGGGTCGACGTCGAGGTGTTCTCGTTGCGTCCACCGACGGACGGCCGGTTCCACGCGGGCCTGGCAGATCTGCGTGCCCCGGTCAGCTACCTGAGGTCGTCCGGGATTCGCGCGGCCGACCTGTGGGCGGCGCTCGCCGAGACCGCTGCCGAGTTCGGCGATCTCGGGCCGCATCTGGCCGACCTGCTGAGGCTCGACGTCCGTGACGCCGTGCAGGCCGCCGAGCTGGCCCGGCTGGTCCGACAGCGGGGGATCACCCACCTGCACGCGCACTTCGCCAGCGCGGGTGCCGGTGTCGCCCGGGTGGCGGCCGCGATCGCCGGCATCGGCTACGGCTTCACCGCGCACGCGAAGGACATCTTCCACGACGGCGTCGACCGCGACGACCTGGCCCGGAAGCTCCGCGACGCCACCGACGTCGTCACGGTGAGCGAGTTCAACCTGGCCTACCTGCGGCGCACCTTCGGCCCGGACGCGGCCGCCGTCCGCCGGGTCTACAACGGCCTCGACCTGGCCGGCTTCCCCTTCGCCAGCCCGCTTGACCGGCCGGCGCGGATCGCCGGCGTCGGACGGCTGGTGGAGAAAAAGGGGTTCGGCGACCTGCTCGAAGCGGTCGCGCTGCTGATCGCCGAGGGCCGCGACGTCGAACTGGTGCTGGTCGGCTCCGGCGAGTACGACGCGCCGCTGCGGGCCCAGGCCGAGCGCCTCGGGCTGGGCAGCCGGCTCCGAATGCTCGGCGGACTGCCCCAACATCGGGTGGCCGAGATCGTCGCCGGAGCCGCCGCGTTCGCCGCGCCCTGCGTGGTCGGTGCCGACGGCAACCGGGACGGCCTGCCGACCGTGCTGCTGGAGGCGATGGCGCTCGGCACACCCTGCGTCGCCACCCCGGTGACGGGCATCCCCGAGGTGATCCGGGACAACGTCACCGGGCTGCTGGTACCCGAACACGACCCGGCCGCCCTCGCCGTTGCGCTCGGCCGGCTGCTGGACGAACCGCAGCTCAGGGTCCGGCTGGCCGGCGCCGCCCGCGGCCTGATCGAGCGCGAGTTCGACGCCCGCCGGCAGGCACAGCTGGTCGCGGACGGGTTCAGCGCCGCGGCGGCGAACGGCCACGGTCGCGCATCGGGCCACGCAGAAGGGAGCAGCCGATGAGAATCGCCTACGTCTGCACCGACCCCGGCATTCCGGTGTTCGGCCGGAAGGGGGCCTCAGTGCACGCCCAGGCCGTGCTGACCGAACTGGTCCGGGCCGGCCACGAGGTGCACCTGTGCACGCAGCGTCCAGGTGACCGACCGGCGGCGCCCGACCCGCTGGCGGCGGTCACCGTGCACCCGTTGCCAGCCGTCGGCAAGGGGGCGGCCGCTGAGCGTGAGCATCGCGCGCAACTCAGTGACGCCGCGCTCGCCGCACTGCTCTCGGCGATCGAACCGGACCTCGTCTATGAGCGCTACGCGCTATGGGGCCGCACCGCTACCGCCTGGTGCGCCGGGCACGGCGTCCGCAGCGTCCTCGAGGTGAACGCGCCGCTGGTCGAGGAGCAGGCCCGGTTCCGCGAACTGGTCGACGCCGGCGGCGCACGCGACGTGGCGCGCAGCGCGCTGCGGCTGGCCGGCACCGTGGTCTGCGTCAGCGAGCCCGTCGCCGACTGGGCCCGTACCGCGGGAGCGCGGCCGGATGCCGTGCTCGTCGAACCCAACGGGGTCGATCCCGACCGGATCACCGTCGCTTCGGCGCCCCAGACCGCGGCGGACGCGACCAGTTTCACCGTCGGCTTCGTCGGAACGCTGAAGCCCTGGCATGGCCTTGAAACCCTGCTGGACGCGACCATCCCCCTGCTCCGTGGCGACACCAGCTGGCGACTCCTGCTGGTGGGCGACGGGCCGCTGGCCGACCCGCTGACCGCGCGGTTGGATGCCGCCGGTGTGGCCGGGCAGGCCGAACTGACCGGGGCAATCGCGCCCGCCGAGGTGGCGACGCAACTGCACCGGATGGACCTCGCCTGCGCGCCCTACCCCGCCGAGGGCAGCGGCTACTTCTCGCCACTCAAGGTCTACGAATACCTGGCCGCCGGCCTGCCCGTGGTGGCCAGTGCGGTCGGTCAGCTGCCGTCCGCCCTGGACGGCGGCCGGCTGGGCCGGCTGGTCCGCCCCGGTGACGCCGACGCCCTGGCCACGGCGCTGACCGAGTTGCGGTCGGACGCCCGC
>NZ_JASGEN010000053.1:0-17071 GCF_047606365.1 Micropruina sp.
GCCGCGCGGCCGCGGTCGGCGCCGCCGGTACCGCCCTGCTCGGCTGGGGAAGTTGCCACCCCGAGTTCGCGTTCGGCCCGCACGGCTGGCCGTCGGCCACGGTGAACGCGATCGGGCTGGCGCTGCCGCTGCCGTGGAACCGCGTGGCGATCGTGGCCGGGGTCGGGTTGCTGGCGCTGGCCTGGTGGTGGCTGCGGCCCGATCCGTCGCACCCCCGGTCGCGACGTGTGCTGCTGGCCGTGCTGGCGGTGTGGAGCGTGCCGCTGCTGCTGGTGCCGCCGGTGCTCTCGGCCGATGCCGTGCTGTACGCCGATCTGGGCTGGATCGTGAACCAGGGCCAGAACCCGTATCTGGTCGGACTGACCGGGGCCGGCGGACCGTATGCCCCGCACGTCGATCCGTTGTGGGCGGGCAACGGGGTGGCCTACCCGCCGCTGGCGCTGCTCACCGACGCGCTGGTCGTCCGGGTCGCCGGGTTCGCGGTCTACGGGGGCATCATCGCGATGCGTTTCCCGGTGCTGGTGGCGCTGGCGGTGATCGCCTGGGTGCTGCCCCGGCTGGCCCGTGATCTCGGTCTGGACGCCGACCGTGCGCTGTGGTGGGGGCTGCTGAACCCCCTGGTGGTGCTGCATTTCGTGGGTGGTGCGCACAACGACGCGCTGATGGTTGCGGTGGCGCTGCTCGGTATCTGGCTGGCGTTGCGCGGACGGCACTGGGCCTGGGCTCTGCTCGCCGGCCCGCTGGTGATCGGTCTGGCGATGGCCTTCAAGCAGCAGGCTGGGCTGGCGGTGCTGGCCTGCGCCGGGCTGCCGGTCGCTGCGCGGCTGGCGTCCGAGACTGTGCCGCGGCGGCTCTGGCTGCTCGGTTGGCGCAGCGCGGTGGCGGCCGGTGTCGCGGTCGTGACCTTCGTCGCGGTGTCGCTGGCGTCCGGTCTCGGTTTCGGCTGGACGGCGTGGCTGTCGCTGATGGGCAAGGCCGGCACGGCGGCCCCGTTCTCGCTGCTCGCCCAGGCCGGCGAGTTGCTGATCGAATCGGCCGGAGGTGATCCGTCGGCGTGGCTGGCGGCGGTCGGGACGGCGTCCACCCTCACCCTGCTGGTGGTGCTGGTCTGGGTGCTGGTGCGGTTCGCCGACCGTCCGCTGGCGGCCGTCGCCTGGGGTTCGCTGGCGGTCAGCGTGCTCGGCCAGTCGATGCACCCCTGGTACATCCCGTGGTCGATCGCCCTGCTGGCGCTGCTGCCGCTGACCCGGCGCCAGTTCGGCTGGACCACCGCCTTCCTGGTCGCCTTCGCGATCTGGAACGCCGTCCAGACCGTGGTCTGGCACTCGGTCCCCTGACCCGTAACCCCCTCCCTAACTATCTCTGCCCTCCCACATGCGGGAGGGCAGAGATAGTTAGGGAGGGCCCTACCGGCAGAGCCGAGGGGCGTCCGCTCACCCCGGCTCGCTAGGATCGTCGCACCGACCGTCCCCGAGCTGAAGGTTGCCTATGCCCGCGTTCCCGTGGCGTTCTCCGGGCGTGTGGATCGGCTTCGTCGGGGCGGTGCTGGTCGGTGTCGGGGCTTGTAGCAACGGCTTCTCGTTCAACCCGCTGGGTTGGGGCGTCGGGCCGATCGCGGCCCTGGCGACGACGATCAGCCACGACACCGGCAAGCTGCTGGTGGCATCCGGCTGCGTGCTGCTGTCGGTGGGCTGGCTGCTGCTGGTGCCGCGTTCCGGACGTGTCCTGCCCGCCCGGCTGTGGCTGCTGTGGGCCGCGCCGCTGGTGGTGGTGCCGCCGGTGATGAGCGGCGACCCGTTCCTCTACGCCGACCTGGGCTGGATCCTGGCCCACGGCGGCAACCCCTACGTGAATGTGCTGGGCAGCTTCGGCGGCCCCTTCGAGCCCTTCGTCGACGACTTCTGGGCCGGCCACGGGGTGGCCTACCCGCCGCTCGCGCTGGAGATCAACCGGCTGATGGTGCAACTGGCCGGCATGCATCCCTACTGGGGGGTGATCGCGCAGCGACTGCCCGCGCTCGTCGGCGTCGGGCTGCTGGCGATCTTCCTGCCCCGCCTCGCCGACCGGCTGGGAACCGACCGCAACTGGGCCATCTGGCTGGGCGTGCTGAATCCGGTGACGATCGTGCACCTGATCGGCGGGGCGCACAACGACACCCTGATGGCGGGTGTGGTGGTGTCCGCGCTGTGGCTGAGTCTGCAGGCCGTCCCCAGGATCTCGGCGAGCCTGGTGCTGGCGCCGATCGTCATCGGCCTGGCGATGGCGCTCAAACAGCAGGCCGGCCTGGCCGTCCTCGCCGCAGCCGGGCTGCCGGTCGCCGCGCAACTGGCCCGGCTGCCCTGGCTGCAACGGATCCTCGTGCTCGGCTGGCGGACGGCGGCCGCGACCGTCGTCGCCCTGGTCACCTTCGTCGCGGTGTCGTTGGCCACCGGCCTGGGCTTCGGCTGGACGCAGTGGCTGTCGCAGATGGGCCGGGCCCGCACCATGACGCTGTCGGTGGCGATCGGGGACGCCTTCATCTGGACCGGACGCGACTGGACCGGCCCGGCGAACACGATGCTCGCGATCCTGGCCGTGCTCGGCCTGGCGGCGCTGATCCTGACCCGGCCCGAGCGTCCGCTCCGGGCGACCGCCTGGGGTTCGCTGCTGGTGCTGTTCATCGGTCAGGCGCTGCACCCGTGGTACATCGGGCTCAGCCTGGCCCTGCTGGCGCTGATCCCGCTGGGAAGCACCGCGGCCGAATGGGTGGTGTTCGGCAGCTTCGGCTATCTGATGGCCTACGCGCTGACCAACCTGTACAACCTGTCGGTGCTGCCCTCCCTGGTCGGTGGCCTCGGTTTCGGTGTGGCCGCTTTCGCGCTCTGGGCGATGTCCGGAGCTGACCTGGTACCGGCCGGTGCACGTCCGCCTGATCAGCGGGTCACTAGGCTGGGTTGATGCGCATCGCCATTGCCGGCGCGTCCGGTCTGCTCGGACGTGCCACCACCGCCCACCTGCTGGCCAACGGTCACGAGGTCCTGGCATTGGTGCGCCGTGAGGCGTCCGGACCGAACGAACGCCGCTGGGACCCCGACGCCGGACGGATCGCCGCGCCCGGCCTGGCCGACGTGGACGCGGTGATCAACTTCTCCGGCGCCGGCATCGCCGACGCCCGCTGGAGCACCGAACGCAAGGCCGAGTTGCGCAGTTCACGGCTGAACAGCACCACGACGCTGGCCGCGGCACTCGAGCCGGCCGGCCGCTGCCGGCGGCTGCTCAACGGCTCCGCGATCGGCTACTACGGCGACACCGGCGAAACCATGGTCGACGAACGGACGCCGCAGGGCGCCGGCTTCCTGGCCCAACTGGTGGCCGACTGGGAACGCGCCGCACACGCCGCGCCGGTGCCGACCGCCTACCTGCGCACCGGCCACGTCTTCACCACCGAGGGCGGCTTCCTGGGCAAGCAGCGGCTGCCGTTCCGGCTCGGTCTCGGCGGACGGCTGGGTTCCGGCCGGCAGTTCGTGTCCTGGATCCACATCGACGACTACACCCGGGCCGTCGCGCATGTGCTCACCTCGACGCTCACCGGACCGGTCAACCTGTGCGGGCCGAACCCGGTCACCAACGCCCGGTTCACCGCCGCCTTCGCGAACGCGCTGCACCGGCCGGCACTGATCCCGATGCCGCTGCCCGCGCTGCAGCTGCTGTTCGGTTCCGAGATGGTGGACGAGGCGCTGCTCAGCGGCACCCGCGTCCAGCCCCGCCGGCTGCTCGACGACGGCTTCACCTTCCACCGGCCCGACCTGGACGACGCGCTGGCCTCCGTCGCCTGAGGCCGCTCGCGTCATCCCGGGCTCGCCCCGGGATCTCTGCGGTGCGTGATGAGATCCCGGCGTTCGCCGGGATGACGGAGTGCGTGAGGCGCAGGGATGACCAGTCCCTGAGGCTTTGACGGGTCGGATGGACGCGACCGGGTTGCCGTCCGGTGACGCATAGACTGACCATCCCGCGCGAAGGAGTGGTGCCTCGATGTCCTCGTCCGATCTGACCCCGGCCGGCGTGCCCGCGCCGTTCGCGACGCTCGGTCTCACCTTCGACGACGTGCTGCTGCAGCCGAACGCCAGCGACGTCATCCCGTCCCAGGTGGACGCCTCGACGCAGATGTCGAAGCGGATCCGGCTCAATGTGCCGCTGCTCAGCGCCGCGATGGACACCGTCACCGAGGCCCGGATGGCGATCGCGATGGCCCGCGAGGGCGGCATGGGCATCCTGCACCGCAACATGCCGGCCGATGAGCAGGCCTCCCAGGTCGACCGGGTGAAGCGGTCCGAGGCGGGCATGGTGGATCAGCCGATCACCATCACCGCCGATCGCACCATCGGCGAGGTCGACGAGTTGTGCGGCAAATTCCGCATCTCCGGCGTCCCGGTGGTCGATGAGGACATGAAGCTGCTCGGCATCGTCACCAACCGCGACATGCGATTCGAGGACGACCAGCATCGCCGGGTTGCCGACGTGATGACCCCGATGCCGCTGGTCACCGGCTGGCCCGGCATCACCAGCGAAGAGGCGCTGCGGCTGCTGGCCCGGCACAAGATCGAGAAGCTGCCGCTGGTGGACACCGACGGCACCCTGCGCGGCCTGATCACGCTGAAGGACTACGTGAAGTCCGACAAGTACCCGCTGGCCTGCAAGGACGAGCAGGGCCGGCTGCGGGTCGGTGCCGCGGTGGGCTTCTTCGGCGACTCCTGGCAGCGCGCCATGCAACTGGTCGAGGCCGGGGTGGACGCCATCATCGTCGACACCGCGCACGGGCATTCCACCGGCGTGCTCGAGATGATCGCCCGGCTCAAGGCCGATCCGGCCGCCGCCGGGGTCGACATCATCGGCGGCAACGTCGCTACCTACGCCGGCGCGTCCGCGCTGGTCGATGCCGGCGCTGACGGCGTCAAGGTGGGTGTTGGACCGGGTTCGATCTGCACCACCCGGGTGGTGGCTGGGGTCGGCGTCCCGCAGGTGACCGCGATCCACGACGTGGCCCGCGCCTGCCGTCCGGCCGGGGTGCCGGTGATCGGCGACGGTGGCCTGCAGTACTCCGGTGACATCGCCAAGGCGCTGGTGGCCGGCGCCGACACGGTGATGCTGGGTTCGTTGCTGGCCGGCTGCGAAGAGAGCCCGGGCGAGCTGGTGTTCATCAACGGCAAGCAGTTCAAGTCCTACCGGGGCATGGGCTCGCTGGGTGCGATGGCCGCTCGCGGACGCCGCGCGTCCTACTCCAAGGACCGCTACTTCCAGGGCGACGTCACCTCCGACGACAAGCTGATCCCCGAGGGTATCGAGGGGCAGGTGGCCTACCGTGGCCCGCTGTCCGCCGTCGCCTACCAGCTGATCGGCGGGCTGCGGCAGTCGATGTTCTACACCGGTGCCGCCACCATCGACCAGCTGCATCAGCGTGGCAGGTTCGTCCGGATCACCGCGTCCGGTCTGCGTGAATCGCACCCGCACGACATCCAGATGACCGTCGAGGCGCCCAACTACGCCTCTCCCAACTGACCCCTCGTTGCCTGACAAGGCGAAGGAGCCTGCCCCATGATCGAGATCGGCCGATCCAAGCGTGCCCAACCGGTGTACTCGTTCGACGACATCGCGATCGTCCCGACCCGGCGCACCCGGCACATCGAGGACGTCCGGCTGAACTGGTCGATCGACGCCCTCACCTTCGACTTCCCGATCGTGGCGGCGCCGCAGGATTCGGTGATGTCGCCGGCGACCGCGGCTGCTTTCGGACGGCTCGGCGGTCTCGGCGTGCTCAACCTGGAGGGCCTGTGGACCCGCTACGACGACCCTGAGCCGCTGCTGGAGGAGCTGTCCCAGATCGAGGATCAGGTCAGCGCGACCCGTCGGATGCAGGAGATCTACGCCTCGCCGATCCGCGGTGAGCTGATCACCCAGCGGCTCAACGAGATCCGTGAGGCGGGCGTACCGGTTGCCGGCTCGCTGTCGCCCGAGAACTGCAAGGCGTTCGCCTCGGTGGTCGAGTCGGCCGGGGTCGACTTCTTCGTGATCCGCGGCACCACGGTGTCGGCCGAGCACGTGTCGTCGGCGGTGGAGCCGCTGAACCTCAAGGAGTTCATCTACGCCCTCGACGTGCCGGTGATCGTCGGCGGCTGCGCCACCTACCAGGCGGCGCTGCACCTGATGCGGACCGGTGCGGCCGGCGTCCTGGTCGGTTTCGGCGGTGGCGCGACCAAGCGCACCCGCAACGTGCTGGGTGTCGAGGTGCCGATGGCGTCCGCGCTGGCCGACGTGGCTGAAGCCCGCCGCGACTACATGGACGAGTCCGGTGGCCGCTACGTGCATGTGATCGCCGACGGCGCCCTGGGCCGCTCGGGTGACATCGCCAAGGCGATCGCCTGCGGTGCGGACGCGGTGATGGTCGGTTCGCCACTGGCCCGCGCGTCCGAGGCGCCGGGACACGGCTACCACTGGGGTCCGGAGGCCTGGCACCCCAGCCTGCCCCGCGGCGAGCGCGTCCGGTTCGGTGCGATCGGCAGCCTCGAGCAGATCCTGCACGGCCCCTCGCACACCCCGGACGGCACGATGAACCTGGTCGGCGCCCTGCGTCGCGCCCTGGCGACCTGCGGTTACACCGAGGTCAAGGAGTTCCAGCGGGTGGAGATCGTCGTCCACCGCTGAGGTTGTCGTCGGAACCTGCCGTTGGTCGAGCTCGTCGAGACTCTGCACAATCCGGCTACTGCGCGACGGCGACCCCGTGCTCGGACGCCGCCTTCGCGAGGGTGACGTCGAAGGTGGCCAGGGTGGCACCGGTCTCGATCGCGGCGGCGAGTACGCAGCAGTCGGGCAGCTTCAGCGACGTGCTGGCTCGTAGCTTGGCGAGGGTGAGCGGCTGCTCGGTGGAGATCCGCAGCCGATCGATGCCCAGAGCCTCGATCGTGCGCATCGCTTCGGCCTCGCGGCTCACCCGCACCGGACCCACCAGGCACTCGGCGAGTGTGATCGGATGGATCGCCAGTTCTTCCTCGGTGTCGATGATGTCGAGTGCACGCGTGCTGTGAACGTCCTCGATCAGGTGAGAGATCAGCACGCTCGCATCGAGGACGATCATGCCGGCCAGTCCTTCCGCAGTTCCTCGAGGTAACCAGGGGGATAGGCGTCCTTCATGGTTCCCCTGGTTTCCTCGAGCACCCTGCGTCGCGCTGCCCGGCGCTCGGCGCGGGCCGTCTCGACCGACTCGGCTCCGGCCGTCATCAGCCGGGTGATGAGCTCGGAGCGAGGGACGCCGGGCCACTCCTTCGCGGCGATCTCCAGCGCGCGGGCGACCGGCGGGGTCTGGGTGACTTGGATCCGGGTCAGCGTCGTCGGCATAGCCCGGAGTGTACCACCGAGAATTTCAGTGGTACAGGTAGCGGCGATCGCTACGATGCGCTCATGAGTACGCCCTCGTCCGGACCGCCGGGTCCCGAGTTCGACCCGCCCGCCTCCCTCCCCGGACAGCGGCCCAGCAGTGAGCAGCCCGGTCCGGGGAGTCAGTTCCCGTCGGGAACCGACACGGGCTCGCATTTCCCCGCCCAAGGGGGCGGCTATCCGGCTCCGGGTCCCCAGTATCCGGCTCCTGCCCCCCAGAATCCGGGCGGTGCGTCGTATCCGGATGCCGGTGCGAGCTACCCGGGCGCGGGTATGCCGTACCCGGGTGCAGGCGGGCAGCAGGCAGGTCCCGGGGCTCAGTACCCGGTCGGGGGAGCTCAGTATCCGAATGCCGGGGCTCAGTACCCGGGAGCCGGTCCGCAGTACCCGGGCGCACCGACTGCTGGACCTCAGCAGGCTCCTGGCTCGTATCCCGCCTCCGGCGGAGAGTTCCCGGTCGCTGCAACTCAAGCGCCCGAACGGGTCGGCCTCGGCCTGCTCGCGGCTGCGGTGGTCGTCCTGGTCTGTTGCGGGCTCACCGCGGCGATCTACCACTGGGGCTTCATCGCCAGCATCACCGCCTGGCTGATGGCCATGGGTGCCGCTTGGGCGTACGGCAGGTTCGGCGGAGCCCCGGTGAAGGGGCGGGTCCCGCTGCTGGTGCTGATCGCGGTCGGCATCGTGCTCGGCTTCCTCTCCATGGTGGCCAGCGCGGTCTGGGACTACTACTGGGAAGAGATGGGCAGCGCCGGCACCACACAGGAGGCGCTGGAACTGGTGTTCGGCAACCTGTTCAACGGCGAGCTGTGGCAGGACCTGGGCAGCGACGCCCTGTTCTACTTCATCTTCGCGGCGCTGGGCGCTTTCGGTGTGTTCCGGCGGATGAGCGGCATCGGAAAGGCGAAGGCATGACGCATCCCGAACTCGCGCGGATGCGCGACAGCATCGACAATCTCGATTCGGCACTGATCTACCTGCTGGCCGAGCGGTTCAAGATCACCCGGCGGGTGGGTGAACTCAAGGCCGAGGTGGGGCTGCCGCCGGCCGATCCCGACCGCGAAGCCCGCCAGATCGAGCGGCTGCGCACCGTCGCCAAGGACGCCCAACTCGATCCCGAGTTCGCCGAGAAACTGCTGAACTTCATCGTGTCCGAGGTCGTCCGGCATCACGAGCGGATCGCCCGGGAGACGAACTGAGCACGTTCCGGATCCGTCCGGCCACCGCGGACGACGGGGTGGCGTTGGACGAGATCGAAGCGGCCGCCGACGCGCTGTTCGACGGCGTCGTGGTGTTGCCGGCGTCGCCGCCCGAGCGGGCGGCCGCGCTCGCTGCCCGGGGGTTCGCACTGGTCGCAGTCGACCCGAACGAGCGGATCCTCGGCTTTGCGCACGTGCTGGAGTTCGACGCCCGGTTCCACCTGGAGCAGCTCAGCGTGCATCCGGACGCCCAGCGCCAGGGACTGGGCGCGGCCCTGCTCGCCGCGGCCGAGGACGGTGTCCGGGCCAGGGGAGCGTCGGTGGTGACCCTGCGGACCTTCGCCGACGTGCCGTGGAACGCCCCGTTCTACCGCCGGCACGGCTATGTCGACGCGGAGCTCCCGGTCGCGTTGACCCCGCTACTGGGGGCCGAGGAACGGCTCGGGCTGTTGCGGGCCGGAGCGCGGGTGACGCTGGCCAAACAGGTCGCCGAACACGTCGTGCCACGGCCGGCGGTGAGCGTACTGCCGCTGCGTGACGGGGCCTCGGGCCTGGAGGTGTTAGTCCAGTACCGGGCGTCGACCATGGACTTCGCCGAAGGTGCGGTGGTGTTCCCCGGCGGGCGACTGCTGCCCGGCGAGCTGCCGGTGGACGTGCCGGCCGCGCACCTGCCGGCCTGGGCGGCCACCGAGCTGCCGGCCCCCGAACTGCTGGCCGCAGCAGCGATCCGCGAGGTGGCCGAAGAGTGCGGGGTGCTGCTCACCGCCGATGACCTGGTGCCCTGGGACGACTGGGTGACCCCGCCCGGCGGACGCCGTCGCTTCGACGTGGCGTTCTTCCTCACCGCAGCGCGTCCGGGGCAGGAGTGGCGCAACACCACCACCGAGGCGGTCCGCACGGGGTGGATCTCACCGATCGCGTTGCTTCGGGACGCGGACGCGGGCGCCGTCCGGCTCCTACCGCCGACCCGGACGCTGCTCACCGAACTGGCCGGCCTGCGCGACGTCGCCACGGCGATCGCGGCGCGACCACGGATCGTTCCGGTGCTGCATGACCGCGGTCGCCCGCGGCTGGGCAGCACTCGCTGAAATAACGATCGGGATCAGGCACGGCTATTGGTGCCCGATCCCGATGGTTGTTGCGCCAGCCGCCGTTGGTCCAGCTTGTCGAGACCCGGGACGGGCCTGCCAGGGAACCGCTGATCAACGCCTCTTCATCGTCATCCCGGACTTGATCCGGGATCTCTCCTGCCCGAGATCCCGGGTCGGAGCCCGGGATGACGTGAATGATCAGTCAGTACTCATGCGCCTCGATGGTCGCGCGGGCCAGCCGCACCGCGTCCTCGCGCAGATCGGCGGGGGAGAGCAGCCTGGCCTCACCGCCGAAGGCGAGCACGATCGCCAGCGCGGCCCGCCGGGCTCGGAAGGTGAGTTCGACCACCGGCCAGCCGGCGTCGTCACCACGCTCGATCACTCCGGTGCCCGGTGCGAGCTGGAAGTGGGAGTAGGTGGTGAAGAACCCGACGGCAGCCGGGTGAACGGCCACCGTGATCGTGCACGCCTTGCCGGTGTCCTCGAAGGCGGCCCGCTGCCGCGCCCAGGCCTCGGCGAGATTCAGGTCGTCCGGCACCCGGGCCGGTTCGTCCAGCACGGTGGCAGTAACGATCCGAGAGACGCGATAGGTGCGTTGTTGTCCGCGGTGCGCGGCCAGCAGGTACCAGCGGCCGGCGTTCTCGACCAAGCCGTACGGATCGACGGTGCGGGTGCCCGGTTCGCCGTTGTTGCGCGGTGACGCGTAGCGCAGCCGCAACCGTCGTTTGCGTGTCGTAGCGTCGCGGAGCACGGGCAGCAACGGCACCTCTTCGGCCGCCGCGAACCAGCGCCGCCGATCGACCACCACGACCGACGCCAACGCCTCGGCGGTCTCCAACGCCGGAGCCGGCACGGTGGCGGACAGCTTCGTCAGCGCCGAGCTCAACTCTCCGCTCAGCCCCAGTTCCGCGGCTGCGGTGCCCGACGTCCAGGCGAACAGCGCCTGCGCCTCGCCGGGGCTGAGTCCGCTGACCTCGGTGCGGTAGCCCTCGAGCAGTGCGCAGCCGCCGTTGCGTCCGCGATCGGTGTAAACCGGGACGCCGGCCGCAGACAGCGCCTCCATGTCGCGCAGCACGGTGCGTTCGGAGACCTCCAGGATCTCGGCCAGTCTGCGCGCGGGCAGCCGTCCGTGCCGCCGCAACAGGGCGAGGATCTGCAGTAAACGGTCGGCCCGCACACAAGAATCCTGTCACGAAAACCTGACAAGAGATGTCAGGAATGACGATCAGGATGGAGTCATGAATGAAACCCAGACCGCGCCGGACACCCGGCCCCTGTTCCACACCGCGCTCGCCCAGATCGCGCCGCTGATCGACGGGCTGACCGTCGCCGACCTCGGTCGACCGACACCGTGCTCGGAATGGACGGTGCGCGAACTGCTCAGCCACCTAGTGGCCGTCGAGAACCGCATCGTGCACATCGCCGGCGGTGGCAAACCGTTTGAGGTGCCCTCCATCGTCGAGGGCATCGCCGATGCCGATTGGTCGGACGCCTGGCGCTCCCGGCTCGCGCCGGTGCAGGACGCGCTGGCCGACGACGCGCTGCTGGCCCGCGAGTGGGCCCATCCCGCCGGCGCGATGCCGGGCTTCCAGGCGATCGCCATCTACGCCAGCGAACTGGCGGTGCACGCCTGGGATCTGGCCCGCGCCCTCGGCCGCGACGCCGAACTGAACCAGGACGTCGCCGCGGCAGTGGTCGGCCCGATCACCGGCGCACTGCCCGCCGAACCGCGCGGTGCCGAACTCGGCGTCCCCTTCGGCCCGGTCGTCCCGGTCGCCGACGACGCGCCGCCCTACGCCCGCCTGGTCGGTTGGGTCGGCCGCGACCCCGAATGGACGCCCCAGTCTTGACGAGCCTGCCGCTGGTTGAGCTTGTCGAAACCAATCCGGTGGAGGTCTCGACATGCTCGACCAGCGGTGGAATAAGCTCGACCAACGGATCGGCCGGGCTCAGGCGATGATGTCCCCGGCTGTCATGTTGGCGGGGATCCCGGTGACCACGGCGCCGGGTGGGACGTCCTTGACCACCAACGCGTTGGCGCCGACCTTGGAACCTTCGCCGATGGTGATCGGGCCGATGATCTTGGCGCCGGCACCGAGCAGCACGTTGTTGCCGATCGTCGGATGCCGCTTGAACCGGCCGCGGGAGCGTCCGCCGAGGGTGACCTGGTGGTACATCAGCACGTCGTCGCCGATCTCGGCGGTTTCGCCGATGACCACCCCGTTGCCGTGATCGATGAAGAATCGCCGTCCGATCACGGCACCGGGGTGGATCTCGACCTGGGTCAGGGTGCGCGACACCTGCGAGAGCAACCGAGCCAGCGGGCGTAAAGCCGGGCTCGCCAGCCAGAGCCGGTGGCACAGCCGGTGCGCCCACACCGCATGGACGCCGGGGTAGGCCAGCGCCACCATCAGCTTGCTGTGGGCGGCGGGGTCCTCCCGCAGCGCGGTGTCCAGGTCTTCGTTCACCCGGAACCAGGCCGAGGCCGCCAAGTCGCGCAATGACATCGAGGTAAGGACGTACGTCAGTCCATTAGATCCGAGTACAGGATCGTCGACAGGTAGCGCTCACCGAACGACGGGATGACCACCACGATGGTCTTGCCGGCGGTCTCGTCGCGGGCGGCCAGTTCGGCGGCGGCGGCCAGCGCGGCGCCGGAGCTGATGCCCACCAGCAGGCCCTCCTTGGCGGCGGCCAGCCGGGCGTACTCGACGGCGGTCTCGGCGTTCTGCGGCAGGATCTCGTCGATGATCGAGCGGTCCAGGATCTCGGGGATGAAGTTGGCGCCGATGCCCTGGATCTTGTGCGGGCCCGGCTGCCCACCGGACAGGATGGCCGATTCCTTGGGCTCGACGGCGACGATCTTCACCTCGGGCTTGCGCTCCTTGAGGATCTGGCCGACGCCCGAGATGGTGCCGCCGGTGCCGATGCCGGCCACCACGTAGTCGACGGTGCCGTCGGTGTCGTTCCAGATCTCTTCGGCGGTGGTGCGGCGGTGGATGTCGACGTTGGCCGGGTTGGCGAACTGGCGGACCAGGACGGCGCCCTCCTCGGCGCCGATCGCCTCGGCGCGGGCGACGGCGCCGCGCATGCCCTCGGCGCCCGGGGTCAGCACCAGCTCGGCGCCGAACGCGCGCAGCAGGGCGCGGCGCTCCTTGGACATGGTCTCGGGCATGGTGAGCACCACCCGGTAGCCGCGGGCGGCGCCGACCATCGCCAGCGCGATGCCGGTGTTGCCCGAGGTCGCCTCGACGATGGTGCCGCCCGGCTTGAGCTGCCCGGACGCCTCGGCGGCGTCGATCATCGCCACGCCGATCCGGTCCTTCACCGAGTTGGCCGGGTTGTAGAACTCCAGCTTGGCCACCACGTTCGCCTTGGTGTCGCCGAAGATGCGGTTGAGCCGGACCAGCGGGGTCCGGCCGACCAGCGTGGTCACGTCGTCGTAGATCTGCATGTGTGTCAGGTCCTCACTGATGGATCGCGCGGGTTCGGCCGCGTTCGGAATTCCGGTGCTCAAATCATGACACCATTCCCAATCCCTACACTGACGTTCCATGAGCCACGAGCATGAGCTGGTCCTCGTCGTCGACTTCGGTGCGCAGTACGCGCAGTTGATCGCGCGCCGCGTCCGAGAGGCCCGGATCTACTCCGAGATCATTCCGCACACCGCGTCCGTGGCCGAGATCGTTGCCCGCAAACCGAAGGCGATCGTGCTGTCCGGCGGACCGCAGTCGGTGTACGCCGCAGGCGCCCCGCAGGTCGATCCGGCACTGTTCGCCACCGGCATCCCGACCTTCGGCATGTGTTACGGCTTCCAGGCGATGGCCAGCGCACTGGGCGGCGAGGTGAGGCAGACCGGGTTGTCCGAGTTCGGCCGCACCCAGGTCAGCGTGGACGGCGGTGGCGCGCTGCTGGGCGGAGTGCCGTCCGACTTCAAGGCCTGGATGAGCCACGGTGACGCCGTTTACGCTCCGCCGCCCGGTTTCGTCTGCCTGGCCAACTCCGGCGGTTCGCCGGTGGCCGCCTTCGAGGATCTGGACCGCGGCCTGGCCGGCGTCCAGTGGCACCCCGAGGTGGGGCATTCCGAGTACGGGCAGGCGGTGCTCGAGGCGTTCCTGGTCGGGATCGCCGGCTGCAGCCAGGACTGGACGCCGGCCAGCATCGTCGAGGACTCGGTCGCCGCGATCCGTGCCCAGGTGGGCGACAAGCAGGTGCTGTGTGCGCTGTCCGGCGGCGTCGATTCGGCGGTCGCCGCGGCCCTGGTGCAGAAGGCGATCGGCGACCAGTTGACCTGCGTCTTCGTCGACCACGGGCTGCTGCGCAAGGGTGAGGCCGAGCGGGTGGAGCGCGATTTCGTCGCGGTCACCGGGGTCGAGTTGGTGGTCCGCAACGAGGCCGACCGGTTCCTGGGTGCTCTGGCCGGCGTCAGCGAGCCGGAGACCAAGCGCAAGATCATCGGACGCGAGTTCATCCGCACCTTCGAGGACGCGGCGCGCGCGCTGAACGCCGAGAAGGACATCGAGTTCCTGGTGCAGGGCACCCTCTACCCGGACGTGGTGGAATCCGGCGGCGGCGAGGGTGCGGCCAACATCAAGAGCCACCACAACGTCGGCGGACTGCCCGACGACCTGCAGTTCTCGCTGATCGAGCCGCTGCGTACCCTGTTCAAGGACGAGGTGCGTGCCGTCGGCACCGAGCTCGGCCTGCCCGACGAGATGGTCTGGCGGCACCCGTTCCCCGGCCCCGGCCTGGCGATCCGGATCATCGGCGAGATCACCCGTGAGCGGCTCGACCTGCTGCGCGAGGTGGACGCCATCGCTCGCGCCGAACTGACCGAGGCCGGCCTGGATCGCGAGATCTGGCAGTTCCCGGTGGTGCTGCTGGCCGAGGTTCGTTCGGTCGGCGTGCAGGGCGACGGCCGCACCTACGGGCACCCGGTGGTGCTGCGTCCGGTGACCTCCGAGGACGCCATGACCGCCGACTGGGGACGGCTGCCCTACGACGTGCTGGAGCGCATCTCGACCCGGATCACCAATGAGGTCCGCGAGGTGAACCGGGTGGTGCTCGACATCACCTCGAAGCCGCCGGGCACCATCGAGTGGGAGTGAGCGGCTGGACTCCGCCGCACGTCGTCCCGGTGGTCAAGGTCGTTTCGATCGTCCACCGAAGGGACGCCTACGGCCACCGCTGAGCAAGCTCGGGGTTGCCTACGCGTTGTCAGCGCTCTCCGCTAGGGTGCCGGGACCAGCACCGTGACAAGGGAGAAGAGCGTGCAGGAGCCGAGGCTGAGCGAGCGGCTGCGGTACGCCTTCGACAACATCATGGCGCGCGGCACGGTCGCGATCATGGGGCTGCTCGCGCTGGCCACAGTGGGTTTCGTCTTTGCTGTCGCGGTGATCGTGATGGTGTTCAAGGCGTTCCCCGAGGATGCCGACGACGGTGATTTCTGGGACATCGTCTGGGGCAACCTGATGCGCACCCTCGACCCCGGAACCATGGGTGCGGACGCCGGTTGGGGGTTCCGGCTGTTGATGCTGGTGGTGACCATCGGCGGCCTGATCATCGTGGCCAGCCTGATCGGCATTGTCTCCGGCGCCTTCGACGACAAGATGGCGCAGCTGCGCAAGGGCCGTAGCCGGGTGATCGAGTCCGACCACACCCTGATCCTGGGCTGGTCGCCGCAGCTGTTCCTGCTGATCGGCGAGATCTGCCGGGCCAACGCCGGACGCCGCGGCCGGGCGATCGTCGTCCTCGCCGACCACGACAAGGTCGAGATGGAGGACGCGATCCGCGAGAAGGTGGGCCGCACCGACCGCACCCGGGTCATCTGCCGCACCGGCGACCCGACCTCACCGGCCGACCTGGCGATCGCCAACCCGTTGACGGCACGCAGCATCGTGGTGCTCAGCGGCGACCACGCCGACCCGGACGCCGCGGCGATCAAGACCGCGCTGGCCCTGACCCACACCTTGCCCGAGGGTGCGGACGTGCCGATCGTGGCCGCGCTGCAGGACCCCGACAACCTGGACGCGGCCCGCCTGGTGGGCCGGAACGCGTCCCGCTGGCTGCCGGCGACCACCCTGATCCGGCGGCTCACCGCCCAGACCTGCCGGCAGCGTGGGCTGTCCAGCGTGTACGCCGAACTGCTCGACTTCGACGGCGACGAGCTCTACTTCAGCGAGCAGCCGAGCCTGACCGGGTCGACCTACCGCGAGGCGCTCTTCCGTTTCCCCGACTGCGCGGTGTGCGGGGTCGTCCGCGGCGCCGACATCATGCTCAACCCGCCCGGCGACACCGTCCTGATCGAAGGCGATCAGCTGGTGGTGCTGGCGGCCGACGACAGCTCGATCCGGCTCGGCGACCCCGGTGAGCCGGACGCCGCGGCGCACGGGTCCCTCCCCGCGATGTCTCCCCGCCCCGAGCACACCCTGGTGATCGGACATCATGCCGGCATCGGCGAGGTGCTCGACGAACTCGCCCACTACCTGCCCGGCGGCTCGGAGATCTGTGTGGTCGCCGATGACGAGCGGGCGTCCCGCATCGAGGCGCCGGAGGGACTCACCCTGCGCGTGGTGATCGGCGACACCACCAGCAAGACGCTGCTGTGGTCGCTGGAACTGGCGCAGTACGACCACATCGTGGTGCTCGCCGACCCCGACCATCCCGACCCGCAGGTCGCGGACGCCCGGACGCTGGTCACCCTGCTGCACCTGCGTGACATCGCCAACCGGGCGGCGTTGCGGCTGAACATCGTCAGCGAGATGCTCGACGACCACAACCGCGAACTCGCCGAGGTGGCCCGCGCCGACGACTTCATCGTCAGCGATCGGATCGTCGGCCTGCTGCTGGCCCAGGCCAGTGAGAACCCGCGACTCGTCGAGGTGTTCGACGAACTGTTCAGCAGCGAGGGTGACGAGATCTACCTGCGGCCCGCCGAGCTCTACCTCAAGCCCGAGGTCGAGACGAGTTTCTACACCGTGCTCGCGACCGCCGCCGACCGCCGCGAGACCGCGATCGGCTACCGGCTGGCCGCGCAGTCCTGGTCGCGCACCGACGGCTACGGGGTGCACCTCAACCCGCACAAATCGGACCCGATCCGGCTCGGCCCCGGCGATTCGGTGATCGTGCTCGCCGAGGACGAGCACTGAACCGCCGCTGATCGAGGTTGTCCACTCGCCTTGGCGCAGGCGCTGGACGAGATCGAGCACTGACTCGCAACCGCTGATCGAGCTTGTCGAGATCCTTCTGAGGGGTCTCGACGTAGAGGATGTAAGTGCCCTCCCGGCAAAGGGGGCGTGTGACCCTGGTCTCGACTGGCGTGCCTGGTGAGGTCTGCCTTTGGTTTGATCCGTCCACGGCCTCTTGCTGGTGGGGTGA
>NZ_JASGEN010000054.1:0-3294 GCF_047606365.1 Micropruina sp.
GCCGGCGAAGCGCGCCGGCGCCATGGCCACGCTGGGCGCCGCCAGCGGCATCGGCATGGTCGCCGGGCCGGGCGTCGCGGGGGCGCTGGCCGCGCACAGCCTAGAGCTGCCGCTGTTCATCACGGCCGCACTGCCTTTGCTCGCGCTGGTTGTGCTGTGGCGCTGGCTGCCGCGCAGCGAGCATCACGTCGCGCCCGATGCCACCACGCTGAAGATCACGGACATCCGCCTGCGCCGCCCCCTGGCGGTGGCCTTCGCCGCCATGTTCAGCGTCATGGTCGCGCAGGTCGTGGTGGGCTTCTTCGCGCTGGACCGGTTGCGTCTGGATGCGACGGCGGCGGCACGCGCCGCGGGCCTCGCCCTGACGGTGGTCGGCTTGGCGCTGATCCTGGCGCAGTTGCTGGTGCGCAGCCTGGGTTGGCCGCCGCAGCGGCTGATCCGCATCGGTGGCGTGGTTTCGGCCGTGGGCTTCGGATCGGTGCTGTTCGCCCACACGCAGTGGGCCCTGTGGGTGGGTTACTTCGTTGCGGCGGCGGGCATGGGCTGGGTATTCCCTTCGGTCACCGCCATGGCCGCCAACGCAGTGCAGGCGCACGAACAGGGCGCGACCGCCGGCACCGTCGGCGCCGCGCACGGCCTGGGCATGATCGTTGGGCCGCTGGTGGGCACGCTGGTCTACGACATCGACCCCGGTGCGCCCTATGCACTGGTCGCCGTGCTGCTGGCCCTGGCGGCGCTGTGGCCGGGACGTGGTCTGGTATCTCGTACAGCAGTTGCGCCCGAGCATTGACCTGCGGCGGCGGGATCGTTCATGCATCATCGGAGGCACGCTTCATCCGACACAAGCGCGCACGGCATGTTGTAAGCGGTATTCGCGCGGCGCCAAACCGTGATACTTGCGGAAGGTCGCACTGAAGCGGCTGTGGCAATACCAACCGGTTTCTGCCGCGATGGCCTGCACGCTCAGGCGGGTCTCGCGCAGCAGGCGCGCGGCCAGCGCCTGCCGCTCATCCAGCAGCAACTGGTAGACCGAGCGACCCGAGGCCTCGCGCACCTGCCGCTGCAGGCGAGCGCTGCTGCATCCCAGGTGCTGCGCCAGCACATGCACCGTCCAATCGCGCGCGGGAGATTCGGCGACCAGCGCGCGCATGCGCTCAAGGGTGCGTTCGGCCGTGTCGCCTCCGCCCTGCGCGATGCCCGAGCGCGCAGGCTGCAGCAAGGCCTCCAGTTCCAGCAGCACGCAGGTCAGCAGTTCGGTCGCGTGCGCATGGAACAGCGGCACGAAGGCCGGCTGGTCGGCACGCTCGGCACGGATGCGCGCCAAGCAGGCGCGTACGCGCGGGGTGAGGGCGGCATTGCACAGAACGCGACCGTCGTCGCGCTCCACCAGTTCGTCCATGCGCCGCGCCGGCAGGCGTACGCCCAGCGCCTGCAGCCAATGCGGCAGCAGCGCGCGGCGCAGGCGGAATTGCACGAAGTGGTTGCGACAGGCGCCGGGGATGTGGATCAGGTAGCCGCCGGCGCGGTTGGGCGTGCGCAGCAGCATGCGGTTCACGCGGAAATCCAGCACCGGCCCACGCTCGTCGCCGACTTGACCGGTCACGTGGCCAGCGAGGAAGAAGGTCAGCAGCAACTCGCCGTCCGGGTCGAGGTGCACGCGCAGATCCTCGTTCAGGTAGAAATCGAAGTACAGCGCGCTCGCGCCATTCCAGGGCGAGGTGAGCAGGCGCGTCACGCGGCCGCCATCGCCCGGCCAGCACACCGCGCGGCTGGCGCTGTCGTACAGGCCGGACAGGGCGGGGTTGGGATGCGTAGGCGGCTGGCGCACCAAGGTGGCATTGAAGTCATCCTCGCGCAGTGTCATGGGCAGTGGCGCCGGCTGGATCGGCACAGTTCCTGATTCGATCGGCATAGAAAAGCTCCAGGGCCGGCGTTAGCGTTGACACATTCGTTTCGTCGTTGGAGTGTAGGGATGAACATTCGCCTTGTGCGCCGTTTTCTGATCGGTCTTGCCGTGCTCTGCTCGCTGCTGGCCGGGAGTCTGCCAACCGCCGCGCAGAACGCCTGGCCGGTGCGGCCGGTCCGGCTGGTGGTGCCCTTTGTCGCCGGCGGCGGTGCCGATGTGGCCGCAAGGCTGATCGCTTCGCGCCTGCAGGAGCGCCTGGGCCAGCAGATCGTGGTGGACAACAAGCCCGGCGGCAACACGCTGATCGGCGTGCAGGACCTGCTGCGCGCGCCGCCCGACGGCTACACGCTGCTGTGGTCCATCGACCAGACCTTCGTGCTCAACCCCGCGCTGTACACGCGCCTGCCCTATGACCCGCGCAAGGACTTCACACCCGTGGCGCTGGTGGTCAACGGTCCCAACGCGGTGATCGCGCGCACCGCGCCCGGCAGCGTGGGCGACATCCACGAACTGGTGCGGCGCGCCAAGGCCGAACCCGGCCGGCTCAACGTGGGCGCGGCGGCAATCCTGTCGCAGATCGCGCTGGAGGAGTTCAACCGCAGCGCCGGCATCCAGACCACGCGCGTGCCCTTCAAGGGCAGTGCCGAGGTGGCGCAGGCCACGATCGCCGGCGACATCGACGCCGCTTTCGACGGCGTTGCGCCTTACGTGCAGTTCGTGAAGTCGGGCCGCGCGAAGGTGCTGGCCGTGACTTCGGCGCGGCGCTTCTCGGGCATGCCGGAGGTGCCGACGCTGGAGGAGTTGGGCTACAAGGGCATCGACCTGTCGGTGTGGTTCGGCATCGTCGGCCCGGCCGGGTTGCCGCCGGAGATCGTGCAGCGTGTGGCCGAGGGTGTGGATTGGGCGGTGCGCCAGCCCGACGTCGTGGAGAAACTGCTGGTGTTCGGCTTCGAGCCGGCGCTGCAGACCGGACCGCAGGCGCTCGGCATGCGCATCGGCACCGACATGGCGCGCTACGAGCCGGTGATCCGCAAGCTCGGCTTCAAGCTCGATTGAACACGCGCGATGAGAACTGCGGGTCTGATCGGCGGCGTCGCCTGGCCATCGACGCTCAGCTATTACCGCCTGCTCAACGAGCACGTGCAGCGCGCGCTGGGTGGGCTGCACTCGGCGCGCTGCATCATCGTGAGTCTGGACTTCGCGCCGGTGTACGCCGACATGGCGGCCGGCAACCCCGCCGGCGCGCGCGCGCAGTTGGAAGCCGCTGCGCGACAGCTGCGCGCAGCGGGCGCGCAGCTGGTCGCCATTCTGGCCAACACCGGGCACTTCGCCGCCGACGAGGTGCAGGCGGCCGCCGGTCTGCCGCTGGTGCACATCGCGCGCGAGAC
>NZ_JASGEN010000055.1:0-3803 GCF_047606365.1 Micropruina sp.
CCCTGCGCGCCCCGGCGGACGCCCTCGAGCCGTGGCCGCCGGAGCGGTTCGAGATCGCCGTGGACGACCTGCTGGACGCACACCGAAGCCTGGGCGGCACGGTCGAGCTGACCCGCTCGGGCACGCCGGTCACGTTGAGCGGCGAGCAGGCGAATGCGCTGCAACGCGCGCTGCAGGAAGCGCTGAGCAACGCCCGCCGGCATGCTCCGGGTGCCCCGGTCACGGCGACCCTGGCGTGGCACGATGACCGGGTGCAGCTCAGCGTCCGCAACCCGCTGGCGAGCGCTCGCCCGGCGGGTGCACCCGGTGGTGGCTATGGCCTCATCGGCATGCGGGAACGGTTCGAGAGCTTGCCCCGCGGCGGTTCGGCGACCGTGCAGGACGCCGACGGCTGGTTCACCCTCCGGGCCGAAGCAGGGCTGCGATGAGCGACGACACTGCTCCGATCCGGGTGCTGGTCGCCGACGACCAGGCGATCATCCGCGACGGGCTGGCCACCGTGCTCGGGCTGCTGCCCGACATCGAGGTGGTCGGCACCGCCGCGGACGGCGCCGAAGCCGTCCGGCTGGCCGTCCTGGAGCACCCGGACGTGGTGCTGATGGACCTGCGGATGCCGGTACTGGACGGCGTCGCCGCCAGCGCCCGGCTGCGCGTCGACGTCCCGGACGCCGCCGTGCTGGTGCTCACCACCTATGCCGATGACGAGTCGATCCTGGCCGCGTTGCGGGCCGGCGCCACCGGCTATCTGACCAAAGACGCAGGACGCTCCGAGCTGGCCGCCGCCGTCCGCTCGGTGGCGCGCGGTCAGGCCACCTTCGCCGCCGAGGTGGGTGCCACTGTGATCGCGGCCGCCACCACGTCGACACCGGACGAGCCCGTGACGCCCGCCGACACCCTGGCGTCACGCTTCCCGGCGCTGACCCGGCGCGAAGCCGAGGTGCTGGCGCTGATCGTGGACGGCCTCGGCAACGCCGAGATCGCTGGCCGGCTGTTCGTCGGCGTGACCACCGTGAAGACCCACATCAACGCCATCTTCGCCAAGCTTGGCGTCCGGACCCGCGCCGAAGCGATCGCCCGGGCCACGCAGGGCTGACCCCGTGCGCCGGATCCGTCACGCCGCCGTGATCAGCAACCGCCGGTAGGCCGGGATCAGGACGCCACGCGCCCGCGTCCGCTCGACCACCCGCCACGGCCCGGCGTCCAGGAACGAGCCGAGCACCAGCCGCAGCTCGGCCTTGGCCAGGGACGAGCCGAGACACAGATGGCGACCGGCACCGAACCAGAGTTGCCGGGTCTCCGGCAGGTAGCCGCGGTCCAGCGAGAAGCCGCCCGCTCCGCTGTTGGCCGCGTAGACCAACGCCACCACCCGGTCGCCGGCCCGCAGCCGGCGTCCGTCCACGTCGAAGTCGGCGCGGACGTGCCGTCCGATCATCGGGGCCGGGCTGGTCACCCGCAGCCCCTCGCGGATGGCGATCTCCAACAGCTCGGCCCGGTCGGCTCCCGTGGCTGCGGCCAGCCGTCGCACCTGGCCGCTGTCGGCCAGCAGCGCGGTGGTGCGTCCGATCGCGCTGGAGGCGGTGCCGGTACCGGCCACCAGCATCAGCGTGGCCAGGCCGGTGGCCTCGGTTTCGGACAGGCCCAGTTCACGGCAGCGGCCGAGCAGGGTCGCCGGTCCGGCGTTGCGGTAGTTCTGCGGAACGTCAGCGGTCAGTTCGGCGATGATCCGCCGGGCGTGGGCGATCGCCGACGGGCTCAGCCGGGTGTCGCCGGTGGTTCCGACCGCGACCTTGGTCAGCTCCTCGGCCTGGGCCAAGATCGCCCGGTAGGCGCCGTTGCCGTCGAAGTCGAGACCGGACGCGGCAGCGCGGTCGCGGAACGGGGTCACGTCCAGCCCGAGAAGCTGGGAGATCAGCCGTCCGACCATGATCCGGCCGACGTCGGCGGCGTCGACCGCCTCGCCGGCGCGGAGCCGTTCGGTGACGCCGGCGAGCAGATCACCCGCCGCCGCTGCCACGGTGGCTTCGGCTCGCGCCTGGCTGAACAGGTCCTTCGCCCGGGTCCGCAGCCGCAGATGGCCGGGGCCGTCGAACGAGTCATGGACCCAGTCCCCCAGCAGCTGTGCCCACAGATGTCCGACCCCGCCCTCGCCGAGCAGGGTGGTCGAGGAGTGGTCGAGCAGGATCTTCCGGATCAGCCGGGGATCGCGGACCACCCAGCCGATCCGTGGCAGCTTCGCCATCGCGGGCGCCAGCTGCGCGGCGGTCATCAACGCCCCGAGACCGGGATGCGCCGCCCAGAGCAGCCGCCGCTCGTTCCACGCCGCAGTGAGGCCGGCGCGCCCCGGCACAGCGAATGACATGAGGTCACGGTACGGGGACGAGGTGGCGGGAAACGCAGATTCCCCCGCACCGGCGAACCGGTGCGGGGGAATCGTACGAATCAGCCGAAGCTGGGCTCAGTGCTTGTGCCCGTCTTCGTCGTCCTCTTCGGGCTTCTCCACCACCAGGGTCTCGGTGGTGAGCAGCAGGGCGGCGATCGAAGCGGCGTTGGCCAGCGCGGAGCGGGTGACCTTGACCGGGTCGATCACGCCGGCCGCCAGCAGGTCGCCGTACTCGCCGGTGGCGGCGTTGTAGCCGTGACCGGGCTCGAGCTCGGACACCTTGGAGACGATCACGTAACCCGGCTCACCGCCGTTCTCGGCGATCCAGCGCAGTGGCTCGACGACCGCCTTCGCCACGATCTGGACGCCGGTGGCTTCGTCACCGGACTTGCCCAGGCCGCCGGAGAGCACCTTCGCGGCATGGACGAGGGCCGAGCCGCCACCGGCGACGATGCCCTCCTCGATGGCCGCACGAGTGGCCGAAACGGCGTCCTCGATGCGGTGCTTCTTCTCCTTGAGCTCCACCTCGGTGGCCGCGCCGACCTTGATCACGCAGACGCCGCCGGCGAGCTTGGCAACCCGCTCCTGCAGCTTCTCGCGGTCCCAGTCGGAGTCGGTGCGGGCGATCTCGGCGTGCAGCTGAGCAACCCGGCCGGCGACCTCTTCGGAGGAACCGGCACCGTCGACGATGGTGGTGTTGTCCTTGGTGACCACGACGCGCCGGGCCCGGCCCAGCACGTCGAGGCCGACCTGGTCGAGCTTGAGCCCGACCTCGGGAGCGATCACCTTGCCGCCGGTGAGGATCGCGATGTCCTCGAGCATGGCCTTGCGGCGATCGCCGAAGGCCGGGGCCTTGACGGCCACCGAGGTGAAGGTGCCGCGGATCTTGTTGACCACCAGGGTGGACAGCGCCTCACCGTCGACGTCCTCAGCCACCACGAACAGGGTGCCGCCGGCGCCGATGACCTTCTCCAGCAGCGGGAGCAGGTCGTTCATCGAGGAGATCTTGCCCTGGTTGATCAGGATGTAGGGATCCTCGAGGACGGCCTCCATCCGCTCCGGGTCGGTCACGAAGTACGGGGACAGGTAGCCCTTGTCGAACTGCATGCCCTCGGTGAACTCGAGTTCGGTGCCGAAGGTCTGCGACTCGTCGACGGTGATCACGCCGTCCTTGCCGACCTTGTCGAAGGCGTCGGCGATGAGCCGGCCGATCTCGGCGTCGCGCGCCGAGATGGTGGCCACGTTGGCCATGTCGTCGGTGTCGGCGACCTCACGGGCCAGCTCACGCAGACGATCGCTGACGGCCTCGACGGCCGCCTCGATGCCACGCTTCAGGCCGACCGGGTTGGCCCCGGACGCGACCGCGCGCAGGCCCTCGTGGACCAGCGCCTGGGCCAGCACGGTGGCGGTGGTGGTGCCGTCA
>NZ_JASGEN010000056.1:0-5893 GCF_047606365.1 Micropruina sp.
CGCCTGCTTCCAGGTCTCCGGACGCCCCACCGCGTCGATCACCACATCGGCGCCGAAGCCGCCGGTCAGCTCCTGGATCGCGGTGATCGGATCGGTCGCGGAACTGTTCACGGTGTGGGTCGCGCCCAAGGTGGTCGCGGTGGCGAGCTTCCGGTCGTCCAGGTCGACGGCGATGATCCGGTTCGCGCCGGCCAGCCGGGCACCGGCGATCGCTGCCGCACCGACACCGCCGCAACCGATCACCGCGACCGAATCGCCACGGCCCACGTTGCCGGTGTTCAGCGCGGCACCCAGGCCGGCCATCACGCCGCAGCCGAGCAGCCCGGCAGCCGCGGGACGAGCCGCCGGATCAACCTTGGTGCACTGCCCGGCAGCCACCAGGGTCTTGTCGATGAAGGCGCCGATGCCGAGCGCGGGGGACAGCTCGGTGCCGTCCTCCAGGGTCATCTTCTGCTTCGCGTTGTGGGTGGCGAAGCAGTACCAGGGACGCCCGCGCAGGCAGGCCCGGCAGGCACCGCAGACCGCGCGCCAGTTCAGGATCACGTAGTCACCAGGTGCCAGGTCGTGCACCTCGGGGCCAACCGCCTCGACGATGCCGGCGGCTTCGTGGCCCAGCAGGTAGGGGTAGTCGTTGCCGATGCCGCCCTCGCGGTAGTGCAGGTCGGTGTGGCACACCCCGCACGCCTGAATCTTCACCACGGCCTCACCCGGGCCGGGATCCGGCACGTTCACCGTGACCAACTCGACCGGTGCGCCCTTGCCCCGGGCGATGACGCCCTTCACCTGTTGCATGTCTGTCCTGACTCCCGTCGTCGATGCTCCTTGCCATGATCCTGTAGCGCCCGCGCCGACCGGTCAACCAACGCGCAGGCTTGAGTCCTGACCCGCCCAGGTTCACCTCGGCGATAGCCACCACAAACCGGTTCAGCCGGCGTCGATGTGGAAGGTGCGGACGAATCGCTCCAGCAGCGACCCGTCGCCGGACAGCACCTGCACCACACCCTGGTCGAGCGCGTCCGCGGGCGACAACTCGCCCGAGATGAGCAGCCGGATGCCGCGGCCGGACGCGAGCACCATGTCGGGTTCGCTCTCAGGTGGCCGTCCACCCACCGGAGGTGCGGGCGGCGCAAGTTGTGCGACCCGCAGTTGCTCTCCCTCCACCTGGACGCGGAGGGCGACTTCACCCACGTGCAGCTCGTAGTCGGTGGCGGGCAAGGCTGCCGCCGCGGTGGCCTGGAAAGCTGCGCGCAGGGCCATGGTGAGCGAGTCCGGCGAGACGATGTCGTCGGGGCCGGGTTCGCCCATCGCCCGAAAGCCCCAGCGACCGAGGGCAAGCACGATCGGCTCCAGGTCGCGCCCATAGTCGGTCAGCTCATAAACCAGCCCGCAACTCGGCAGCGGGACACGACGGATGACCCCACCCTCCTGCAACTCCTTGAGCCGGCTGGCGAGGATGTTGGTCGGGATCTTGGGCAGGCCCTGCTTGAGGTCGGTGTAGCGGTGCGGTCCGACGAGCAGATCGCGGACGATGAGCAGCGCCCAGCGTTCGCCGATCAACTCGACGGCGGTGGTGACCCCGCAGTACTGGCCGTAGCTGCGGGATGCCACTACTGCTGGGCCTGCTCGGCCAGGTACGCCTCGGGGCCTTGGGTCACGGCGGCGGGTTCCATGAACAGGAATGAGAGGTTGTTGCCGTCCGGATCGTCGAGGTCGCGGCTGTACATGAAGCCGTAGTCCTGCGCCGGGCGGGGCTCGGTGCCGCCGGCTGCCAACCCGGCCTCCAGGATGCTGTCGACGGCCTGACGTGAGTCGCGGCTGATCCCGATGCCGACCTGCGCGGCGGTCAGCGGGTCGACGACCGTCTTGTCGGTGAACGACGCGAAGAACTCGCGGGTGAGCACCATGAAGTAGATGTTGTCGTCCCAGACCACGCAGGCACCGTTGGCGTCGGTGAAGGTCGGGTTGATGCTCGCGCCGAGCGCGGTGTAGAAGGCCTTGCTGCGCTCGAGATCGGTGCTCGGCAGGTTGACGAAGATGCTGGTTCCCATGGAGCAATAGTTGTTAAAAACAAGCACGCTTGTCAATAGCAAGCACGGGATTGATACGTCGAGCCCCTGGGGACGGGCTACGCACTTCTGACACCTTGCCGCGGGTTCTGGCCGCGCGCACGCTGAGCGTGTTCGATATCCACCCAGCGCGGCGGCTCGAGAACCGCTGTGTGTCACCAATGGAGGCATCGTCATGCCTAGTCAAGAAGAGTTCGACGAGCTCAAGGGTCGTCTGGAAAGCCTGGAAAAGCAGGTCGCCGGCGGTGCCGCGCCACAGTTCACCGACGAGGAACTCGCCGCCTTCCGCAAGGTGTCATCGGCGATGGCCGACTTCGGCGACTTCTGCGGAATCAACGACTGCTTCCGGCCACGTCTGTGTAGCGGATCGGTGTGCACGGTCTGTCGCAGCTGCTTCACCCCGTGCATCTTCGAATGCACCTGCGGGCCGTGCAACCAGGGCCCGATCGTCGGCGGTGGAGTGCAGCGCTTCGGCGGACTCGGCGGCTGAGCGCAGGTGGACATCGACATCTCGGATCGGCGGCTGGCCACCGCCGCCGGGCTGGAGGTCTTCGATGAGGGCTCCGACCTGATCCTGGCCAGCCCGGCCGGCATGCTCCGGCTCTCCGGTGGAGTCGCTGATGTGGTGGGGGAGCGGCTGCTGCCTGCGCTGGCGTCCGAACCGGGTCGACGCGGGCTTTTGGCCGCGCTCGCGGACCTTCCGGCGTCCGAGGTGTCCCGGCTCGTCGACCGGCTGATCGAGGCCGGAATGGTCACCGAACGTGGCCCTCAGCCGGTCCCGGAATGGCTGAGCCTGGTGAGTACGGACGCCGCCACCCGCGATGCCCTCGCGGCGCGGCTGGCGGCCGTCCGGTTGCTGGTGATCGCCGGCGAGGGGGACGCCGCTGGGCTGGCAGCCCTCGCCGGCGACGCCGGGATCGGTGGTGTGGAGTGCTGGGCTCCCGAAGGTTTGCTGGCCGAGGAGTTGGCCGAGCGGGTTGCTGGCCGCGATCTGGTGATCTGCGCGGTCGACCCGGGCTGGGCCGCCGTCCGGACGTGGGTGAACCGGGCCTGCCTGGACGCCGGAACACCCGCGCTGTTCGTCGCCTTCGAGGGCTCGTACGCGTCTCTCGGGCCACTGGTGCTGCCCGGGGAGGGCCCGTGCTACCTGTGCTGGCGGATGCGCGCGCTGGCCTGCTCGGACGACTTCGAGGTGGCGATGGCCCGCGAGGAATCGCTGGACGCCACCCGGGCCGCGCTGGGCCGTCCGTTGCTGCCCGGTCTGCGTGAGACCGCCTGGGGGATCGTGCTGCGCGAGACGCTGGCACTGACCACCTCGGCACTGCCGCCGGAGCTGCCCGGCACAGTGCTGCTGCTCGACCAGCTGAAAGGCACCTCCACGCGGAATCCGGTGACTCCGCGTCCGGACTGCCCGGCGTGCCGAAAAAAAGACCCGCCGCCTCCGGCGGCACCGACTGAATCCACCGAATCCACAGACTTCGACCGGATCGCGACCCAGACCGTCAGCCAGGTGTGCGGCCTGATCCGCTACCTGGACGAGGTCGCCAAGCCGGTGGAAGAGCCGCGCCAGCCGTTCATCGTCCGGGCCCAACTCGCCAATGTGCTGTTCGGTCAGGGCGAGGACGCCTTCGTCACCTGTTCGGGCAAGGGGATGACCCGGACGGCTGCGCGCGACGGCGCGCTGGGCGAGGCGCTGGAACGCTACGCCTCGCTCACCTGGACGCCGGATCGGACGGTTCAGGGCATTCGGCGTGGCCTACCGGGGAAGAGCCTCGATCCGCGGGAGCTGGTGCTGTACGCACCCGAGGACGCCGACCGGCTCGGATTCGCCCGCTACCACGACGATCTGGGCTTGGACTGGGTGCTTGGACGGTCGCTGGTCACCGGCGCCGAGGTGTGGGTGCCGTTCCAGGCGGCCACCCTGCACGGCAGCCGATGGCCCCACTCGCAGCTGCTGTTCGCACCCACCTCGAACGGATTCGCCGCCGGACCGACGGTGGAGTTCGCCGCCGAGCAGGCCTTGCTCGAGGTGATCGAGCGGGACGCGTTCTGCCTCGCCTGGGCGCACCGGCTGGCCACCCAGCCCTATGCCGCGACCAGCCTGCCGGACGCCGACGCCGCCGCGGTGGCCGAGCTGTACCGCAGGCGCGGCGTCCGGATCGAGGTGCATCTGCTGCCCACCGACGGCACCGCGTTCGTCGCGATGGCGATCGGCTGGGGCGAGGAGCCGGCGGCGGTGGTCGGACTGGGGGCGTCGCAAGATCCCCTGCGGGCGGCCCGGTCGGCCGTGCTGGAGGTGGGGCAGGTTCGGCCCGCGTTGCGCGGACGGCTCCGGGATCCGGAGGTGCGTGAACGGCGTGCCCGGCTGGTGGAGAACCCGGCCCTGGTCGCCGAGTTGGAGGATCACGACCTGCTCTACTCCGATGCCACCGCGGCCGCCGAGCGGATGGTGCACCTGCGGACGTCCGAGGCCGTCGACTGGGTGACGCCACCCACTCGTGGGCACGGACTGGACGACCTGGTGGCCTCGCTCGCCGCTGTCGCTGGGGACGTGCTGATCGTGGACGTCACCCCTGCGGACGTGGCTGCGCTGGGCGTCCGGGTGGTGAAGGGGATCGTGCCCAGCTTCCAGCCGATCCACTTCGGCGCCGACCAGGCCCGGCTGGGGCATTCACGGCTGTTCGACGCGCCACACCGCTGGGGGCTCCGTGACCGTCCGGCTGACCGCGCCGACCTCAATCCCGACCCCCACCCACTGGCCTGAGATGCACGACTTCACCTTCCCCGGCGACACCCCGGCTGCCTGGACCTATCACCGCAGCACCGCGCGGTGGCTGTTCAACGCCTCCTCAGGCGGTGACTCGCCGCCGGTGGTACCTGGTCGTGAAGAGGGTCGATTGCCCTGGATGCCGCTACCGCCGCCGTCGGTGTGCCGGATCGGTCTGTCCGAGGCGTTGCGCGCACGAGTTTCGTGTCGCCGGTTCCGGACCGATCCGGTGCCGCTGGGGGTGCTGTCCACGCTGCTCGCTGCCGGCTACGGCATCGGCGACGGTGAGGAGGCGATGCAGGACCGGCCGGTTCCCTCCGGAGGTGGCTTGTACCCCCTGGAGCTCAGCCTTCTCGTGCGGTCCGTGGACGGCATTCCCGCCGGCGTGCACCACTACGTCCCGGCGGCGCACGGATTGGAGCTGGTTCGCGCTGTCGACCTGCCGCGGGCCTTCCTGACCTATCTGTTCATGGGACAGCCATGGGTGGCCGAGGCCGCGCTGATCTGCGTGATCAGCTTCGTCGGCGAGCGCAGCCTGACCAAGTACGGCGACCGCGGCTACCGGTATGCGCTGCTCGAAGCGGGCCACCTGATGCAGAACCTGAACCTGGCAGCGTCCGCACTCGGGCTGGGCGCGGTCAACATGGGCGGCTTCTACGACGACGAACTGGCCACCCTGGCCGGCATCGACATCGAACACGAGATCCCGCTGTACTGCAGCGCCCTCGGTATCCCGGACGCCGACCCGTCCGACCGCATGGCGATGCGCGCCCTGGAACGCGGCGTCCGCCCCAGCTGAGCCTCGAACACCCGGGGACGGTTCTTTCACGTTCGAGATTCGCACGTCGGGGGACGGTTCTCTCGCATTCGAATTTCGCACGCGAAAGAACCGTCCCCGGAAGTTTGAAAACCGCATCGCGAAGAACCGTCCCCGAAGTGCGAGATTCGCATCCTCGGGGACGGTTCTTTTCGATTCAGATCGGGTTACTCCGCGGGCGCGGCTTCGGCCGGCTTGTTGCCGGACGAACGACGGCGGCGCCGGCGACGCGGCTTGTCGGAC
>NZ_JASGEN010000057.1:0-6295 GCF_047606365.1 Micropruina sp.
AGGCGGGCGCCCTGGTGGGCGTCGGCGCGGCCCAGCTCGGCGGACGAGGCGGCGGCAAGGACGACTTCGCCCAGGGCGGCGGCTCCAACGGCGCCGCGGCGTCGGACGCCGTCCGTGCGGTCCGTGACGCGGTGGCGGCCCTTTGAGTCGCGAGTCATCGCCGGTCGAGCCTGCGGACGAACTCGACTCACGTCATCCCGGCGGACGCCGGGATCTCGGGTTGGATCAGCACGTGCCCGAGGGTCTCGACAAGCTCGACCAGCGGGCGTCTGGGGATCCCGCCAAGCTCGATCAGCCCACTTTCCGGCGCGGCGTCCGGATGGCGCTCGACTGGGGCAAGGCCCGGATCGGGGTGGCCGCATGTGACGCCGACGGCATGCTGGCCTACCCGGTCGAGACCGTGCCGACCCAGGCGTCCGGACGGCGGCTGCCGCAGCTGCTGGCCGAGTACGAACCGATCGAGGTGATCGTGGGCCTGCCCCGCACCCTGGCCGGTGACGAGGGTCCGGCGGCGGTCCACGTCCGGGCCCAGGTGGCGTCGGTGATCGCGGGACACCCGGCGATCAGCTGGCGTTTCGCCGACGAACGGCTGACCACCGTGGACGCCGGACGCCGCCTGCGTTCGGCCGGTAAGGACGCGCGTCGCCAGCGCGCCATCATCGACCAGGCGGCAGCCGTGGCAATCTTGGAGCAGGCGTTGGCCGTCGAACGGGCGACCGGCCGGGCGCCCGGCGAACCCGCGTGACGAACGAAGGACACTGAAGCATGGCGAATCTCTTCCGCGAACTGCGCGATCCGGAGACCGGCCGTTGGGTACCCAAAGAGGTCTGGTACCGGGTGCGCGGTGCGATCGCGGTCGTCCTGTCGCTGACCGTGCTGATCGGCGGCGGCTGGTTCGTCTACTCCAAGGTGCACGACGCCTGGATCGGCTACCGGACCACTGAGGACTACATCGATCCGGCCGGCGTCGCCGATGTGGTGGTGGAGATTCCGCAGGGTTCGTCGATCAACAAGATCGCCGACATCCTGCTCGCCGCCGACGTCGTTCGCACCGGCAAGGCGTTCGAGCGTGCGGCCGGGTCTGACCCGAATGCCCGCAAGATCCAGTACGGGCTGTACAAGATGCGCACCCAGATTCCGGCGAAGACGGCGCTGCAGATGTTGCTCGACCCGGCCAACCAGATCAAGAACCAGTACCAGATCCGCGAGGGGCTGCGGCTCTCCGACGTGATCACCGCGCTGGCGGCATCGACCAAGGTGCCCGAGAAGGACCTGCAGGCCGCGCTCAAGAACCGCAAGCAGTTCGATCTGCCGAGCTGGGTCGGCAAGAGCAACGAGGGCTTCATCTTCCCCGACACCTACAACCTGCCGCTGAAGCCGACCGCGCAGTCGGTGCTGAAGGCGCCGATCAACGAGTTCAAGAAGACCGTGCAGGATCTGGCCTTCGAAGAGCGAGCCAACGCTCTGGGTTACAAGCCCTACGACGTGCTGATCATGGCCAGCATCATCGAGCGCGAGGTGTTCCGCGACGAGGATCGGGCCAAGGTGGCCCGGGTGTTCTACAACCGGCTGGCCAAGGGCATGAAGTTGCAGTCGGACGCCACGGTGGCCTACTCCATCAACAAGACCGGGACCATCTGGACGAGCGACGCCGATCGTAAGAAGAACAAGTCGCCATATAACACCTACGAGCACAAGGGTCTGCCGCCCGGGCCGATCACGGCACCGGCGAAGAAAGCGATGGAGGCCGCGCTCAACCCCGCCGACGGCAAATGGCTGTACTTCGTGCCGATCAACCTGGACACGGGCGAGACGGTGTTCTCCGAAACCCTCGCCGAGCACAACGCCGCCACCGCCAAGCTGAAGCAGTGGTGCCTGGCCAGCCCCGAGAACCGGAAGAAGTGCGCATGAGCGTCCGTCCTGCCTGGTCCGGAATCCGCAGGACCGTGGGTACCGGCCTGCTCTCGGGCTACAGCTGGAGCAGCTATGGAGGGCGATATTGGACTGTCGGCGAGATGAATAGCGTTCCCGTGCATGGTCTCGCGGATAGTGACAGCGCCCTGGGTTGTGGTGCCCGGTCGGACCGCTTGGGTGGTGCCGAATGGACGCATCGGGCGAGGACGAGGTAAGGGCGCTTTGACGTGCTATGAATCATCAACAGTCGCCGGTCGGCTCACGTCCTGCGCGCTGTGTGACCGATTTTGACCCCTGAGGAATGATGGGGGCTCTTAGTGCGGTGCATAAACGGCTTGGTGCCGCGACTGGCCGCTGGCTGCTCGCTCTATGAGCCTCAAAGTCCCCCGGACGCCCACGCAATCTCCGGCATCGTGCGGCTACGTACTACGAGCGGAATGTGCTCGCCAGATTCGGTGTGCTGCCGCATGGCCGGGAGGCCTCGATAGCCACGGACCGCGTTGACGACCGGGCATCGTGAGCGCCCTGGACGCTCTCGGTCTTGCGTCCAGGCCTGAGTAGGTGCGCGCATCGATCCTCACGCCTCTCTCATACACAACGCGGACGACCGACTTGACTACTGCCCTTGCTCCTCAGATCGCAGACTACCGCCGTCATGAACGATGACACGGCAGCCGCCGGATGGCGGCTCATAAGAGGGGGCCGATCACCATTGACAATGCACGACGTAGTGTCCGTCTCCTTCCACTCCGTGTCGATCGTCCACTGTGACGCTAGGGGCGTTGGTCTCGAAATACCACACGTCTCCGGTCTTGCCATAGGCGGCAGGGTCGAAACCCTTCTCGACTTTGATCCTTACCCCGACCTCCCACCATTTGGGGCGATTCGGGATCCTGATCATGCGTCCATTGGTGAAGGTGACGCCCCCGCCCACGTTGGCGACCCTCTCCAGGTAGGTCAGAGTGTCTTGCGTCACCGTACGACATTTGATGGCGCTGGTAGTGGGCGCCTTCTGCGACGGTGTGGGCTCGGATGCGGGCGAGCTGGATTTCTCTGGAGTGGTGGCCGAGTTCGTCATGGGGCGGGATGGAGATCGCCCGGTGGTGCAGGCCGAGAGCGCCAATGCGGTAACGACCAGACTTACCGCCACTGACGTGACGAACCCCTTGCCCCCAGATTCTTGTCGAATCAACTTCATGCGGCTCGGCTCCTATGGGGTCTGGTCCAGTCAACTCGATTGTGGGCCTGGTCCGATCAACTCGATGGTACCGCGTAGTAGGTCGTTGTTGTCGTCGTGCCTGTCGTGAACGCCGCCCGCATGCGATAGAGAGTGCCATTGATCGTTCCGGGCGGATCCGACTTCGGCGCGGTGTAATTCTCGCCAGTCCATTGTTGCCCGGACTGGGCCTGACGTTCTTCGTCTTCTTTGTGGTCCAGGGTCCGTAGTGGCCCGGAGGACCCTCGATCTGGAGCTGGAGCTGGAGCTGGAGCGGAAGACCCGATGGACGAGTATGCGGAGCCATTTGACCAGCCCATGCTCCACCCCGCGTGCTTATAGCTGCCGCAACAGCAATTGTCACCAGTTCGCTCATGCCGACGCTACACGCGGCCGCCGATGCAAGTGACTATACGATCAGCGATCTTGGCGGAAGCTCGTCGCTCCCGATCACCGGAGACGTCTCGCTGGACTTGCCACGACTCCTCGGAGCTAGAGTGACGAGCGCCCGCCAGTCCATTCCGGTAGGCGCTGAAGTTGCTTTCGATTACGACCCCTCCTTTTTACGAACGGCTGGATCGACCGTTCGTGCTGTCGGGGGCTGGCGGAGTGAAGCACACTATTAGTTTGCATGAAGGTGGTCAGATCCGATTTTGGTGCGATGGGGAGTTGCCACCGGGTAAGCCGGTTGACATTGTTGTCGGCGGCCGACGAATTATGCACTTCCCCTATGATTCGTACCGCGCCGCCACCCAGCCCCGCAGCGATTCCAGGGCGCGGGCGAAAGCACCGGCGCATCGGAAACTACAGGTGGCCGTCAAGCGTTCCGCAGGAGTGTTACGGCTGATATTGCATGGGCAGCCGCCAACTGGGGAGCGAATTTCCAAACATTTGTCCCTCAGTTGTTGCTCCTCGGCTCAGTTGGACCCCATTCGTCACCAAAGAAGCTGCGGCCACAGTGCGTATTGATGACAGGATCGTTAAGTCCATAGGGTGCATCTCGGAGGGCAGGGCGAAGAGCCTTCAGGTGATTGGGCGACATGCGGATACCTGGGTATTTGAGATCGAGGGTAGGATTCGAGAGGCGGAGGCGCTGAGGGTCAGCTTTCGCTTGGTTTTGGCTAAGCTAGGCGATGTGGCGATTCAAGACTTGGTTCTGCCGTCCGTAACAGTATCTGCGGTGGCGGCCGACCCAGCTCAACGAATGATAGTCAGGAGACCTCGACCCGTCTAGACAGTGTCTGCGACGCAATCACGTGGGAGGAATCACGCAAGAGATAGCTGACTGGGTTTATAGCCTGCCGGGAATACTTCCCGTTGTCGTGACACTGCTCCCTGCCGCAGTGGCTGTCGTCTGGTATTCCGTCAGGGCTTGGTATTGGCCGAATGCGCCCTTGGTGCTGCGTGTGGCTGCATGGGTCGTTTTTCCCTTGGTGACCTATCTGACCTTCCAGCAGTTGAACATGAATGCGCACCTCCCATACGGGCATAGACCTCCTCGGTCGATCTTGGTCCTGGGAGGTGTAGGGTACTCGCTCCTCATTACGGGAGTCCCAGCCACGCTGGCGGATGTAGTTTCTTTTTGTCTTGATAGAACTAGAAAGTTGCGGGCCGCGCGAGAGAGTACTTTTTATTCCTGACTCGAACCATTTGGTGCGTGGTGGCTGGGGCGCGCGAATCTTGGGTGATGGCGGGAGGTGCTGTCCTCCGAACGGCTTGAATTGTTAGGCCAGTTTCTAGTCAGCGCTTGTTTCGAGCGAGGTTCTGGGTGTGTGGCGCTAGCAGGACGCAGTGGCGGTGAGTTGGGCTGCTGCCCCTTTGCTTAGTTGGAGCACGCTGAGCCGCTGGCGGCCAAAGAGGAGATCGTGCATGGAATTCCATATATCCGGGGCAATGGCCGCAGTTCTTGCCTTCTCAAGCTGTATAGCCTCACCGGCACCGGGCGAGAGTTCTATGCCTGCGGGCGAAGTTGCACCGATGCGCACTCGAGCCACTTTCGCGTGCCGCTCCGTGACAGAGGGTGAGTTCAAACTTGCTAGGCTGGAGAGCCTAGTCTTGGCAGGCAGGCCATCAGCTGCCGTCGATATTGATGATTCCTGGCGGCTGGTTGCATACTGGGAGGACATCGGGATCGCGTCCGATAAATCTCATATGATCTTCACCCAGGTGATGGTAACCAATGGGAAGCGTTTTAACTATATCGGCCTCAATTGGAACGGAAGATACGAGGCCGCAGGAGTCGAATTTTCGGACGGCCCCGAAGCTAATCGAGCCGTCCGCAAGTGCATCGGTGACCCACAGGTTCAGTGATCCGAAGAGGGCGTCATTCGGGACTAACCGAGCTGATCTGACTTGCGATTGTTGACCTCAGCGGAGTTTCAGCGACGACTAGGTGACGGAGCCAATCTTGCCGTCGGCAGTTATCGACCGTCGTTTCTACAGTCGGACTACGACCGCCTTCCCTTAGAGCGTCAAGTTGAGGTTGGGCGTGATGGCGGGCCACGCTGTTACTGGCCTGTTGGTCATCCGGCGCCTCGAGAGAGAGGCCATGCTAACGTGCGCGAATGTTGAAAATCGGCGGTCTGCAGACCTGTCGCCCGGTTGGGGAGAATCCTCAGTCTTGTAGCCCGGAGGACCGGAAGAAGTGCTCGTGAGGCCACAGGCCGCCGTCCTGGGGTCACCGATCGCGCATTCGCTGTCGCCGGTGATCCACGCGGCCGCCTACGCGCACCTCGGCCTGGACTGGAGTTATGGACGCGTCGAGTTGCAGCCGGGCGGGTTCGCCGACTTCGTGAACGGGTTGGACGACTCCTGGCGCGGGTTGAGTGTCACCATGCCGCTGAAGGAAGTGGCCGCCGAGTGCGGCATCCCCGATGAGGACGTCCGGCTCACCGGGGTGGCGAACACCGTGGTGTTCGGGGAGCAGCGGCGGGTCTACAACACCGACATCGCCGGCCTGGCCGACGCGCTGGCGGCGTCCGGACTGTCGGGTCTGCGGGTCGCCACCCTGATCGGCAACGGGGCCACCGCCCGGTCGGCGCTGGTCGCGCTGGCCCGCGGCGGCGTCCGGCTCGTCGAGGTGCAGGGCCGCAACCCCGAGCGGCTCGCCGCCTTCCGGGAGTGGGCGGAACGGCTGGGTGTCGAGGTGCAACCCCGCACCCTGGG
>NZ_JASGEN010000058.1:0-10565 GCF_047606365.1 Micropruina sp.
CCCGGCCTGGACGCGGCGGGGCGTCGCGGGCTGCGCACCGTGCAGGGGCCGGCCCGGGTGCCGGCCGATCTCGGGGTGATGTCGGCGGTGGCACTGCTCGGGGCTGGGCTGCTGTGGCTGGTGCAGTCCGCAGGTGTCGGGCTGCCGCAGGGCGTGTTGTGGCCGGCGTTGGCCGGCACCGTCGGGCTGATGCTGATCTGGTGGCAGGCCGACCACATCTCCAACCGGTCGATCCGGCGGCAGACCGGGGTGCGGCAGTGGTTCGCGCCGCTGATCGCGCACTGGTCGCGGATCGTCCGGATTCTGCTCGGGCTGGCCGGGCTGGGCACCGGGATCGCGCTGGTGGTGGTGCAGTTGCCCGCGATGTCCGAGACGGCCCGGACGCTGCTGGTGCTGGGGCTGGTCGTGGTGACGTTGTTGCTGGCCGCGGCGCCCTGGTTCATCCGGGTGCGACGTTCGCTGACCGCGGCCCGCGAAGAGAAGATGCTGGCCGACGCGCGGGCCGACATGGCCGCCCACCTGCACGACTCGGTGCTGCAGACATTGGCGCTGATCCAGCGGCAGGCGTCCGACCCGAAGGCGGTGACATCGCTGGCCCGGCGGCAGGAACGTGAGCTGCGGACCTGGCTGTACGGCGAGACGACCGATGCGGCGTCGGTGAAGGCGGCGCTGGTGGCTGCCGCCGCCGAGGTGGAGGACGACCACCGCGTCGATGTGGAGATCGTGGTGGTCGGCGACCGCGACCTGGATCCCGAGCTGAAGTCGCTGGTGCAGGCCGCCCGCGAAGCGATGACGAACGCGGCCCGGCACGCCGGGGTGGCGAAGATCGACGTGTACGCCGAAGTCGACGAGCGCCTGGTGGAGGTGTTCGTCCGGGATCGGGGCCGCGGCTTCGTCCTGGAGGAGGTTCCCGCCGACCGGATGGGCGTCCGCGGCTCGATCATCGAGCGATTGCGGCGTGCCGGGGGCAATGCAACGATTCGAAGCGTTCCCGAACAGGGCACCGAGGTACGACTGGAGATGAAGCGATGACCGAGCAGCAGACGAATACCCAGGCCGGCCGGCGGGTGGTGATCGTCGACGACCACGCCATGTTCCGCAGCGGGGTGAAGCACGACATCGGCTCACGGGTGCACATCGTGGGCGAGGGCGAGGACGTCCCGACCGCGGTGGCGGCGGTGCTCAAGGCGCAACCGGACGTGGTGCTGCTCGACGTGCACCTGCCCGGCGGCGGCGGTGTTGAGGTGCTGAAGCAGGTGCACACCACCGAGCCGGAGATCAAATTCCTGGCGCTCAGTGTTTCGGACGCCGCCGAGGACGTGATCGGGGTGATCCGGGCCGGCGCCCGCGGGTATGTGACCAAGTCGATCTCGGCCGATGAACTGGTGGACGCGATCGGCCGGGTCGCCGAGGGGGACGCGGTGTTCTCGCCGCGGCTGGCCGGCTTCGTGCTGGACGCCTTCTCAGGCTCGATCGACATCTCTGCCGTGGACGAGGAACTCGACCGGCTCTCCCAGCGCGAGCGTGAAGTGATGCGGCTGATCGCCCGCGGCTACGCCTACAAGGAGATCGCCCGCGAGCTGTTCATCTCGATCAAGACCGTCGAGACCCACGTCTCCAGCGTGCTGCGCAAGCTGCAGCTGTCGAACCGGCACCAGCTGACCCGCTGGGCCACCGATCGCCGGCTGGTCTGAGCGACGGTGGTCGGATCTCCGAGGCCCCGGCGTTCGCCGGGATGACGGGGTCGTCATCCCGGGCTTGCCCCGGGATCTCCGTGACCGCGTGGAGTACGCAGCCGATCGGAAGGGTGGAGTTCGCGGTGAGAACTGAGGTACGCGTCGCCCAGGTCGTCTGTGGTTTCGTTCGAGATCCAGGTCAGATCCCCGGGTAGGCGGGGATCGGTAGGCGACCCATCACGAAGCCGGATGAGTTCGACGCGGGAGATGGACTGTCCGCTCGGCGGGTCGGTGCGCCGGACCTTTACGACCCGCGCTTGGCTACCGCTCACCTCCGGCGGGTAACCACGGCCACGTCTGCCGGCGGACAGGCCGCGCAGTAGGCCGCGCAGTCGGTGCAGCGCCGATCGAGTGTGCCGGACCATACGTCAAGGTATCAACCGGCGTCCGTTGGGGTCATCCTCGGATCGGCCGGTCGGCGTCCGGCTGTCGGAGGCAGCGCTTAAGGTTGGGGACGCGATGACCGACACCCTGTTTCCGGACCTGTTCAACTTCTCCTCCGAACCGGCCGCACCGGCGCAGGCCGGGGCGGCACCGGCGTCCGAGCCTGCCGGCGAGGGCCAGCCGCGGCGGCAACGGATCACCGAGGCGGAGTTGCTGGCCGACCTTAACCCGCCGCAGCGCGAGGCGGTGCTGCATGCCGGGGGACCGGTGTTGGTGGTGGCCGGTGCGGGCTCGGGCAAGACGCGCGTACTGACCCGCCGGATCGCGCATCTGGTCAGCTTCCGGAAGGTGCACCCGGGGTCGATCCTGGCGATCACCTTCACCAACAAGGCGGCCGCCGAAATGCGGCACCGGGTGGTCGAGATGGTCGGCAACCGGGCCAAGCTGATGTGGGTCTCCACCTTCCACTCGGCGTGCGTGCGGATGCTGCGGGCCGACATCCACCGGTTCGGGATCAGCCGTACCTTCTCGATCTACGACGACACCGACGCCAAGCGGCTGATGCAGCTGGTGTTGCGCGACGCCGAGGTCGATCCGAAGCGGTACCCCGTCCGCACCGTGATGAACTGGGTGTCGAACTGCAAGAACGAACTGGTCGATCACGAGACCGCCGCGGCGAAGGCCGAGACGGCCAACGAGAAGATCTACGCCGACGCCTATCGCGAATACCAACGGCGGCTGACAACGGCGAACGCGCTCGACTTCGACGACCTGATCATGACCACCGTGCACTTGCTGCAGGCCTTCCCCGACCTGCGCGAGCAGTACCGGCGGCGCTTCCGGCACGTGCTGGTCGACGAGTACCAGGACACCAACCACGCCCAGTACGCGCTGGTCCGAGAGCTGTGCGCCGAACTGCCGGTGCCGGACGGCATGGCCGCCGTCGAGCCGCCCGAGTTGATGGTGGTCGGCGACTCCGACCAGTCGATCTACGCCTTCCGGGGCGCCACCATCCGCAACATCCTGGCTTTCGAGGCCGACTTCCCGGGTGCCACCACGATCGTGCTGGAGCAGAACTACCGCTCGACGCAGACCATCCTGAACGCCGCCAACGCGGTGATCACCCGCAACCCGGGGCGTCCCGAGAAGCGGCTCTGGTCGGACGCCGGCGACGGCGAGCGGATCGTCGGCTGGGTCGCCGACACCGAGCACGACGAGGCGCAGTACGTCGCCGACGAGATCGATCGGCTGACCGACGACGGCATCGCCAAACCCGGCGACGTGGCGGTGTTCTACCGCACCAACGCCCAGTCCCGTGCCTTCGAAGAGGTGTTCATCCGGGTCGGCATGCCGTACCGGGTGGTCGGCGGCGTCCGGTTCTACGAGCGGAAGGAGATCCGTGACGCGATCGCCTACCTGCGCTCGATCGCCAACCCGGCCGACGACGTGTCGGTGCGGCGCATCCTGAACACGCCGCGGCGCGGCATCGGCGAGCGGGCCGAGGCGGCGATCGAGGCGCTGGCCGCGGCCGAGCGGATTCCGTTCGGGGCGGCGCTGGCGCGGGCGTCCGAGGCGACGGGACTGGCGACCCGCTCGCTCACCCAGATCCAGTCCTTCGCAACCATGCTGGGTGAGCACCGGGCGATGATGGACGCCGGCGACGCCGCCGACACGATCCTGACCTCGATCCTGGAGAAGTCCGGCTACATCGACGAGTTGAAGAACTCCGACGACCCGCAAGACGCCACTCGGCTGGAGAACCTGATCGAACTGGTCTCGGTGGCACAGGAGTTCGTCTCGGCAGCGCACACCATCGACCTGCCCCCGGACGGCGGCGAGCTGGCTTCCGCGGCTCCGGAACCGGACGATTCGCTGCCGGCGTTCCTGGAGCGGATCGCTCTGGTCGCCGACTCCGACCAGATCCCGGACGCCGACGGCGAGGGCGCCGGGGTGGTCACCCTGATGACGCTGCACACCGCGAAGGGCCTGGAGTTCCCGGTGGTCTTCCTGACCGGCTTCGAGGACGGCATCTTCCCCCATCAGCGCACGCATGAGAGCAAGGACGAGTTGGAGGAGGAGCGCCGGCTGGCGTACGTGGGAATCACCCGGGCACGACAGCGGCTCTACCTGACCCGGGCCGTGGTGCGCACCATGTGGGGGTCGCCGCAGTACAACCCGCCCAGCCGGTTCACCGACGAGATCCCGCAGCACCTGTTCGACTGGCGGCGGCTGGGGACGGCGCAGGTCGGGTTCGCGTCGCGGGCGAAGGCGCGCACCGAACAGGCCTGGCGCAACACGGTCAGCTACGGATCGAAGCCGTCACTGCCGAAGCCGATTCCGACCCTGGAGCCGGGTGACCGGGTGCTGCACACCCATTTCGGGATGGGTTCGGTGGTCGCGGTGAGCGGCCGGGGCGACGCGACGAAGGCGGACGTCGACTTCGGCAGTCACGGGGTGAAGCGGCTGAGCCTGAAGCACGCCCCGATGGAGAAGCTCTGAGGGTTGATCGGGCTCATCATTGATTGAGCTTGTCGAAATCTGGGTCTCGACAAGCTCGACCAGCGGTGGCGGGTTACTACTTCTTCAGGTACGGGACCGGGTCGACGCCCTTGCCGTTCTTGTAGACCGAGAAGTGCAGATGGCAGGCGGTGGAGATGCCGGTGTTGCCGACGGTGCCGAGCAGTTCGCCCTTGTGCACCTTCTGGCCGACCTTCACGACGATCTTGTCCATGTGCAGGTAGGCGGTTTCGAGCTTGGCGCCGTGGACCTTGCCGCCGTCGATCCGCACGTTGTGACCGGAGCCGCCGTTGTAGCCGTCCGGGACGACCTTGGTGACCTTGCCGTCCTGCGCGGCCCAGATCGGCTGGCCGCACTTGCCGCCGATGTCCTGGCCGTTGTGCATGCGGTAGTAGTGCAGGATCGGGTGCAGCCGCATGCCGAAGCCGGAGCCGAACTCGCCGGCGGTCGGCATCAGGAACGACGACTTGTCGTTGAGCAGCTTGGACTGCTCACTGATCTTCGCGACCGTGGCGTCCAACTCGTTGGTCCGGCTGTCCAGGGCGGCGTTGCGCTGGCTGGTGGCCAACTCCTGTGCGGTGCCGGTGAGCTCGTTGGTGCGGGCCTGGGCCAACGCCTGCGGGGCCTGTGGGCGGGAGGCGTCCCGGCTGAGCTGGCCGTCGCGGGCGTCCATCGCGGCCCGGTCGAAGCCGCCGAGGGTCGGCTGCGGCACGGGCGCGGCCGACGACGGGGTGGCGATGTGGGAGAGTCCCAGCACGAGGGTGCCGATGGCCGCTGTGGCCAGGGTGCCGCGGAATACTCGAGAACGAATCCAGCTGGTCGCCTGGGGTTCAGCCTCGGTTGGGCGCACGCGATCTCCTTGTTGCAAAACGTTGGTGTGGCGTCCGAGAACCGGACACACAGTTACCTTAGCATTTCTTAGAGAGATCTCAGAAATCGAGGTCTCAGGCTGTCCTGCGTCCGGCACTGGTCCGCCGCGGCGCGTGAGGGGTGCGGGGTCTGGCGTGCCGCACTATCGTGATGCTGGCCCCCGCGGGGCAAAACCAAGAGACGGAGTTGTGGTGGATCTATTCGAGTACCAGGCGCGAGATCTGTTCGAGGCACATGGGGTACCGGTTCTGCGGGGCATCGTCGCCCGCACCCCTGAAGAGGCCGAGCAGGCCGCTCAGACCCTGGGAACATCGGTCGTGGTGGTCAAGGCTCAGGTGAAAACCGGTGGCCGCGGCAAGGCCGGGGGCGTCAAGCTGGCCCGCAGCCCACAGGAGGCGCGCGAGCGGGCGTCCGAGATTCTGGGCCTCGACATCAAGGGCCACATCGTTGAGAAGGTGATGATCGCCGAGGGCGCGGACATCGCCGACGAGTACTACTTCAGTCTGCTGCTCGACCGGGCGAACCGCAGCTACCTGGCGATGTGTTCGGTCGAGGGCGGCATGGACATCGAAACCCTCGCCGAGGAGCATCCCGAGAAGCTGGCCCGCATCGAGGTCGATCCGCTGGCCGGGCTCGACCAGGCCAAGGCCGACGAGATCGTCGCCGCCGCAGGCTTCGCCGAGGCCGATCGGGCCGAAGTCGCCCGGGTGCTGACGCTGCTCGGTGACGTGTACCGCGAGAACGACGCCACCCTGGTCGAGGTGAACCCGCTAGTGAAGACCGGCGAGGGACGCATCCTGGCGCTCGACGGCAAGGTGTCCCTGGACGCCAACGCTTCGTTCCGGCACGCCGACTGGGACGCGCTCTCCGACGAGTCGCGCGACGACCCGCTGGAGATCCGGGCCCGCGAGCGCGGCCTCAACTACGTGAAGCTGGACGGCAGCGTCGGGATCATCGGCAACGGTGCCGGCCTGGTGATGAGCACCCTGGACGTGGTGGCCGGCGCGGGCAAGGAGTTCCCGGGCAGCCCGACCCCGGCCAACTTCCTCGACATCGGCGGCGGTGCGTCCGCCCAGGTGATGGCCGACGGACTGGACATCATCCTCTCCGACCCGCAGGTGAAGGTGGTCTTCGTCAACGTGTTCGGCGGCATCACCGCCTGCTCCGAGGTCGCCAAGGGCATCATCGCCGCGCTCGAGATCCTGGGTGACAAGGCCACCAAGCCGATCGTCGTCCGGCTCGACGGCAACGCGGTCGAGATCGGCCGGCACATCCTGACCGAGGCGGCGCACCCGCTGGTGACGATGGAACTGACCATGGACTCCGCCGCCCGCAAGGCCGCCGAACTGGCCAGCAAGAACTGAAAGGACATCAGTCGATGACGATCTGGCTGGACCAGAACTCCAAGGTCCTCGTACAGGGCATGACCGGCTCCGAGGGCCGCAAGCACACTCAGCGAATGATCAGCTCGGGCACCCGCATCGTCGGTGGCGTCACCCCCGGCAAGGGCGGGCAGACGGTCACCTTCGAAGAGGATCCGGTGCCCGTGTTCAACTCGGTCGCCGAGGCCAAGGAGGCCACCGGCGCGAACGTGTCGGTGATCTTCGTGCCGGCCGCCTACACCAAGAAGGCCGTCTTCGAGGCGGTGGACGCCGGCATCGAGCTGGTGGTGGTGATCACCGAGGGCGTCCCGGTCAAGGACACCGCCGAGTTCTACACCTATGCCGCCAAGAGCGGTGTGACCCGGTTGGTCGGCCCGAACTGCCCGGGCCTGATCAGCCCCGGCAAGTCGAACGTGGGGATCATCCCGGCGGGCATCGCGAACTCGGGCCGGATCGGCCTGGTCAGCAAGTCGGGCACGCTCACCTACCAGATGATGTTCGAACTGGGTGACATCGGCTTCTCGTCCGCGGTGGGCATCGGTGGCGACCCGATCATCGGCACGACGCACATCGACGCCCTCGCGGCGTTCGAGGCTGACCCCGACACGGACTGCATCGTGATGATCGGCGAGATCGGTGGCGACGCCGAAGAGCGGGCCGCCGCCTACATCGCCGAGCACGTCACCAAGCCGGTGGTCGGCTATGTGGCCGGGTTCACCGCCCCCGAGGGCAAGACGATGGGCCACGCCGGCGCCATCGTCTCCGGCTCCAAGGGCACCGCCCAGGCCAAGAAAGCCGCACTGGAAGCGGCCGGCGTCAAGGTCGGCCGGACGCCGAGCGAAACCGCGTCCCTGGTGCGCGAGATCATGGAGGGCCGGGACTGACCCGGTCTGCACCACCTGGCTGACACCAACGGGAGCCACTGTCGCTTTGCAGAGCGGCAGTGGCTCTCGTTTGTGTCAGTGACCATGAGCCCTCCCCAGACTGATGGCATTTTGACCAGTTCGGGTCGGTCTGGACGCACACTGTGGGCGTGATCCCTCCCCATCTGGTCGCACTCGCGATGTTCACCACCCAGCAGGCGAAGGCAGCTGGGGTCACCGACTTCGAGTTGCGGCAGGCGACTCGTGACGGCGTCCTGATCAGATTGAAGCGGGGCTGGTACACGGGCAGCAGGCCGTAGTGGCCGTCCGACCTGCATCGGCTGCGCGTCCGGGCGGAGTTGGCTGATCGTGACGATGTGAGGGCCAGCCACTACTCGGGCGCTGTGCTGATGGGGTTGCCGGTCCATCGTCCGGACTGGAACCTGATCCATCTGATGCGGACGGCGCCCGGCCCGGCAGCCTGTCGGCGCACGGTGGTGATTCATGCCTGTGTGGACGTGCCAGCTGAACTGGCGACGGCGCTGGTGGTCGCCCAGACTGCGCTCGATTCGCCGGAATCCGGCCTGATGGCGCTGGATGCCGCGCTGGCCAGGGATGTGGCGTCCAAGCCCCAGGTACGGGTGGTGGCCGAATCCCTGGCGGGCTACCGGGGCTATGGGCACCTGGACACGGTGCTTCGGCTCGGTGACGGGCGCCGGGAGTCACCGTTGGAATCCCGGACGGCGTTGACCCTGGACGCCTGGGGCTTCGAGATGCAGCCGCAGTTCGAGGTGCCGGGCACCCTGTACCGAGCGGACGGGAGGATCGTCGGCACCCGGGTGCTGGTCGAGAGTGACGGCCGGGGCAAGTATCAGGATCAGGCGGCAGTGATCGCCGAGAAGGCACGCGAGGACGACCTCCGGGCCTTGGACTGGCAGGTGGTGCGGGTGACCAGCGATCTGTTGGACACGCCGGCGAAGCTGATGGGCCGGCTACGCGCCGCGCTGGTGCGGGCGGGTGCGCAGTGGCCGGCGCACGGACGTCGGCTCGGCTGACTGACACAAACGGGAGCCACTGGCGCTCAGCAGAGCAGCAGTGGCTCCCGAAGGTGTCAGTCAGTTCACGGAGCCTCGGCGGGGGCGGACGGCGGCTCAGGGGAGCTGGGTGACCCGCTGGGTGGCCCGGCCGACGATGCCCTTCCAGGCGTCGTCGCTGAAGTCGAAGCTGCCGGAGGGGTTGGCCAGCAGGTAGACCAGCCGGTTCCCTACCACCGCGACGCCGACCCGGAAGTTGACCGTCTTGGAGTCGCTGATCCGTTGCGTGACCAGGTAGCTGGTGGCGTTCAGGTCCTTGCCGTCGAGGGAGGGCGCCTTGACCCCGGTGCTCTTCACGGACGCGGTGCGGGTGCGGTCGCCGCAGCCGTCGAAGTTCTTGGCCAGCTGCTTGGCCATCGCACTCGCCGTCGAGGCCTTGCTGAAGCCGTAGACCACCTCGTCGATGCCGAAGCCGTCCGCCGGTGCCTTCGCGTCGTTGGTCAGCAGGTAGATGCGATGGGCGGACGAGGTGGCGCCGGGCAGCTTGTTCAGGTCGACGTTCTCGCACTGGCTGCCGACCAGTTTGGGTGCCTGCGGATCGGTGGCGGTCCACTTGCCGGCCCCGGCGGTGATCCGAGGCAGGTCCACCCAGGCCAGCCAGCCGACGGTGTCGGTGACCGGCGGGGTGGTGCCGATCATCGCCGGTTTCTTCGACGGGCAGGTGCCGGACGCCTGGCCGCACTGCCGTCCCAGCGACGCGGTCGACGCGGTGAGCAGGGTCCCGGCGGCCAGACTGTCCGACTTGGCCGGGGTGGCGCCGTCGACGATGGACACGAAGCGCCCGGTGCGGGCGAACAGCAGGTTGTGGGTGGCGCCGTCCGAGGTCTGCACCGACAGTGCCGTCGCGACGTCGGCGAAGCCGGTCACCCGCTGGGTGCTGCCCAACAGGCTGTCCTCGCACGAACCCGCCTGGGTGACGAGCGCGCTGTACGCCGTGGTGGCCGAGTTGGCGTCCGGCCAGGCCTGCACCACCTGAAGCAGGCTGCCGCCGCCCTTGCTGGCGGTGAACAGGTGATTCAGTTCGGAATCGGGGGAGCCGCCACCCGCTGCGGACAGCTCGACGCAGGCCGGTTGCCGCGGCACGCCGGGGCTGGCCGACTGGTCCTGTAGCGCCCAGCTGACGCCCTTGCGGAGCTTCCCCAGCTCGGTGGCGGTGATCAGTTCGGCGTCGGTCAATGCCGGTGCTTGGCTGGCCGAAGCGCTGGGCGAGGGGGTCGCGGACTCGCTGGCGGCGGGGGAGGCGGTGCTGCCGGGCCGTTGGACGGCGAGCCAGATGACCAGCCCGATGATGACGACAGCGGCGATGCCGCCGAGCAGCCAGGTGAGCATCTTTCGCCGATCGCCCGGTGCGGGAGCGACGCCGGCTTCGGAGCCGGTGTCGATGGGCGGACGGCTGCCGCCACCGGCGTCCGGCTCGGTCTCGGGCGTCTGATCGTCGTCGGCATCGGCGTTCTCGCCAGCCTCGCCGTCCGAGGCTGCGCTCGGCGCCTCATCGGGTGTGAACGGCGACGACACGCTGACCGCGGAGCGCCGCGGGGCCGCACTCTGCCAGCCCTCCGGGAGATCCTCGGCCGAGAATCGGCGCCCGGCGGCCGGCGGCTGTGCGGGCTCGGGCAGTGCCGGGGCGGGCGGCGGGATCGGCGTGCTCACCTCGGGGGCGTCCGGAGCCGCGTCGGTGCTGGCGGTGGTGGTGGAGTCGGTGGCAGGCGCCCAGGCGCG
>NZ_JASGEN010000059.1:0-18455 GCF_047606365.1 Micropruina sp.
CAACCGGCCTCGATCGCGCCCCGGTCACCGGCGCGGCGCGGCATCCAGCCCAGCCGGGCGCCGGTGCGGTCGGCGTACTCGGCGACGGCGGTGAGCAGGCCCGGCACGGTCGCGGCCCGGTCCCCCACCAGCACGATGGTGTCGGCGTCCGCCTGCAGGCCGGCCAACACCTCGGCCTCGGTGCCCGGCACGGTCGGGATCACCTCGGCGCTCAGCTTGCGGGAACCCTCGGAGACGAACGGCGCCAGGGTGACCACCTTGGTGCCGTGCTTGCGGACCGCCTTGCGTAGCCGCAGGAAGACCATCGCGGCCTCGTCCTCGGGTTCGAAGGCGACCAGCACGACCTGCTTGGCGGTCTGCAGCGCGGTGTAGCTGAGCCGCTCCGAGTCCAGCGGCTGACCGGCCACCCGGTTGGCCAGGAAGGCGGCCTCCTCGGCGCTGTGCGGACGGGACCGGAAGTCGATGTTGTTGGTGCCCAGCACCGTCCGGGCGAATTTGGCGTAGCCGTAGGCGTCTTCGACGGTGAGCCGGCCACCGGTCAGCACACCGATCCGGGAGCCGGCCTTGCGCAGCCCGGCCACGGCGGCGTCGATCGCCTCGGGCCAGGACGCCACCCGCAGTTCGCCGTCCTCGCGGATCAGCGGACGGGTCAACCGGTCGGCGCCGCGTCCGGACTTGAACGCGAACCGGCCCCGGTCGCAGTTCCACTCCTCGTTGATCTCGGGAGCGTCGCCGGCCAGCCGCCGCTTCACCTGGAAATGCCGGTGGTCGGTGCGCAGCTGGCAGCCGCCCGCGCAGTGCTCGCAGGTGGTGGGCGTGCTGACCAGGTCGAACGGACGGCTCTGGAACCGGTAGTCGGCGCTGGTCAGGGCACCGACCGGGCAGATCTGGATGACGTTGCCGGAGAAGTAGGAGTTGTACGGGTGGTCCTCGTAGAAGCCCACCTGCTGCAGCGCACCGCGCTCGACCAGGGTGATGAACGGGTCGCCGGAGATCTGCTCGGAGAACCGGGTGCAGCGGGCGCACAGGATGCACCGCTCGCGGTCGAGCAGGATCTGCGCCGAGATGCTCACCGGCTTGGGGAAGGTCCGCTTCACGCCTTCGTAGCGGGACTCGCCACGTCCGGCGCTCATCGCCTGGTTCTGCAGTGGGCATTCGCCGCCCTTGTCGCAGATCGGGCAGTCCAGCGGGTGGTTGATCAGCAGGAACTCGATCATCCCCTTCTGGGCCTTCGCCGCCACCGGCGAGGTCTCCTGGGTGAGGATCTTCATGCCCGGCGCGCATTCCAGCGTGCAGGACGCCTGTGGCTTCGGCATGCCGCGTCCGTTGCCCATGTCGGGCACCTCGACCAGGCACTGCCGGCAGGCGCCGACCGGATCGAGCAGCGGATGGTCGCAGAACCGCGGGATCGCCACCCCGATCATCTCGGCGGCCCGGATGGCCAGCGTGCCCTTCGGCACCTGCACCTCGGTGCCGTCGATGAACACCGTGATCAGGTCGCTGGCGACAACCTCACCCGGCTTGGCCGTGACGGTCATGCCCGCACTCCTTCCTCAGCCACACCGACGCCCGCGCTGGAGAACAGCGCGCTGCGCTCGTAGGGGAACAGCTCCCAGGCGGGGGTGTGCATGCCCTGCTCGAACTCGTCGCGGAAGTGTTTGATCGCGCTGGTCAGGCAGGCCACCGCGCCGTCGGCCAGCGCGCAGAACGAGCGCCCGCCGATGTCCTCAGCCACGTCGAGCAGCTTCTCGATGTCGCCGGGCTGGGCCTTGCCGGCCTCGAAGTTCTTCAGGGTCTGCACCAGCCACCAGGTGCCCTCGCGGCACGGGGTGCACTTGCCGCAGGACTCGTGCTTGTAGAACTCGATCCAGCGCAGCGTGGTGCGCACCACCGAAGTGGTTTCGTCGAAACACTGCAGCGCCTTGGTGCCCAGCATCGTGCCGGCCGCGCCCATCGACTCGTAGTCGAGCGGCAGGTCGAGATGCTCCGGGGTGAGGATCGGCGTCGAGCTGCCGCCCGGCGTCCAGAACTTCAGCTGGTGGCCGTCACGGATGCCGCCGGAGAGCTCCAGCAACTGCCGCAGCGTGACGCCCAGCGGCGCCTCGAACTGGCCGGGCCGCTTCACGTGGCCGGACAACGAGTAGATGGTCATGCCCTTGGACCGCTCGGTGCCCATCGAGCTGAACCAGGCCGCACCGCGGTCGATGATCGCCGGAACGGACGCGATCGACTCGACGTTGTTGACCACCGTCGGGGACGCGTACAGGCCGGCCACCGCCGGGAACGGCGGACGCAGCCGGGGCTGCCCGCGACGTCCTTCGAGCGAGTCGAGCAGCGCGGTCTCCTCGCCACAGATGTAGGCGCCGGCACCGGCGTGCACCACGACCTCCACGTCGTAGCCGCTGCCCAGGATGTTCTTGCCGGCGTACCCGGCCGAATAGGCCTCGCGGACGGCCTGCTGCAGCCGGCGGATGACGTGCAGCACCTCGCCGCGGCAGTAGATGAAGGCGTAGGAGCAGCCGATCGCGTAGGAGGCGATGATCACGCCCTCGACCAGGGTGTGCGGACTGGCCAGCATCAGCGGCATGTCCTTGCAGGTGCCCGGCTCGGACTCGTCGGCGTTGACCACCAGGTACTTCGGGTTCGGGTTGTCCTGCGGAACGAAGGACCACTTCATGCCGGTCGGGAAGCCGGCGCCGCCGCGTCCGCGCAGGCCGGAGTCCTTGACCACGCCCATCACTTCGGACGAGCTCATGCCCAGCGCCTTGCGCAACCCGCGGTAGCCGCCGCGCCGCTCGTAGTTGGTCAGCTTCCAGGCCCGCTCATCGGCCCAGTTGTCACTCAGGACGGGGGTCAGCAGATCGGTCACTGGGCACCTCCGGTCTCATCGTCGGCGGCTGCCGGCGGCGGAACATCGGGTGCCTGCCAGCCACGCTCGCGGGCCACCCGCAGGCCCAGCAGGGACGCCTCCCCGGCGGTCGGGCCCTCGTCGGCACGGCCGTCGGGGAACCCGGCCAGCACACGCTCGGCGTCCTGCCAGGAGGTCAGCGTCGCACCCCGCGGCGATTGGACGGTGTCGCCGGCCGCCAGCGCGTCCAGCAACTCGTCGGCCTTCTGGGGGTCCATGTTGTCGAAGAACTCCCAGTTCACCATCATCACCGGGGCGAAATCGCAGGCGGCGTTGCATTCCAGCCGCTCGAGCGAGAACGTGCCGTCGGCGGTGGTCTCACCCTCGTGGATGCCCAGCCGCCGGCTGACCCGATCGAGCAGCTGGTCGCCCCCCATCACCGCGCACAGCGCCGTGGTGCAGACGCCGACGTGGTGGGTGCCGCCCGGACGCCGCCGGTACATGGTGTAGAAGGTCGCCACCCCGGAGACCTGGGCGGTGGTGATGCCCAGGATGTCGGCGCACGCCTTCACCCCGGCCGGGCTGACCCGGCCGTCGACGCTCTGCACCAGGTGCAGCATCGGCAGCAGCGCCGAGCGGGCCTGCGGGTAGCGGTCGGCGATCGAACGCAGCTCGTCGAGGGTGGCCTCGGTGATGTTCGTCGAGACGTCGTCGTAGTCGATACCGCCCGATTCAGGGAACCAGGACTGGAACTCGTGGCCGCTCATCGGTCGACACCTCCCATCACCGGATCCAGCGAACCGACCGCCACCACGACGTCGGAGATCATGCCGCCCTCGCATTGGATCGGCACCGACTGCAGGTGGTTGAACCCTGGGTCGCGCATGTGCGCCCGGAACGGCCGGGTGCCGCCGTCGGAGACCACATGGCAGGCCAGTTCGCCCTTCGGGGACTCGATCGGCACATAGGCCTGACCGGGCGGCACCCGGAAGCCCTCGGTGACGATCTTGAAGTGGTGGATCAGCGCCTCCATGGACTCACCCATGATGTGCTTGATGTGCTCGTGGCTGTTGCCCTGGCCGTCCGGGCCGACCGCGAGCTGCGCCGGCCAGGCGATCTTCGGGTCGTCGACCATCACCGGCTCACCGCGGGACGCCTCGAGCCGGTCGGCGCACTGCTCGACGATCTTCACGCTCTCCCACATCTCGTCCAGCCGGATCCGGAAGCGGGCGTAGCTGTCGCTGGATTCCCAGCCGTCGTCGGGGCTCCACGCCTTCGACTCGAAGTCGTAGGTCTCGTAGCCGCAGTAGGGCTGCTGCTTGCGCAGATCCCAGTTGTAACCGGTGGAGCGGAGCACCGGGCCGGTGACGCCGAGCGCCATGCAGGCGGCCAGGTCCTGGTGGCCGATGCCGATCATCCGCATCTTGAAGATCGGGTTCTCGTTGCAGAAGTCGGCGTATTCGGGCAGATGCTTGCGCAGCCAGTCGATCAGCTCGCGCAGCTGGGCGATGCCGGTCTCGGGCAGGTCGTTGGCGACACCTCCGGGCCTGATGTAGGCGTGGTTCATCCGCAGGCCGGTGACCGCCTCGAAGAAGTCCAGGATCATCTCGCGCTCGCGGAATCCGATCGTCATCACGGTCAGCGCGCCGATCTCCATGCCGCCGGTGCCGATGCAGACCAGGTGCGAGGCGATCCGGTTGAGCTCCATCATCAGCACCCGGATGACGTTGGCCCGCTCAGGAATGTCGTCCTCGATGCCGAGCAGCCGCTCCACCGCCAGGCAGTACGCCACCTCGTTGAAGATCGGGGCGACGTAGTCCATCCGGGTGACGAACGTGGTGCCCTGCACCCAGGTGCGGTACTCCATGTTCTTCTCGATGCCGGTGTGCAGGAAGCCGATGCCGGGACGGATGCTCAGCACGCTCTCGCCGTCGCACTCCAGGATCAGCCGCAGCACGCCGTGGGTGGACGGATGCTGGGGACCCATGTTGATCACCAGGATCTCGTCGGAGCGCTCGGCCTGCTCGGCGGCGATGTCGGCCCAGTCGCCGCCCATCGCCGTGTAGACGGTGCCTTCGGTGGCCTCGCCGGGCTGCGCGTAGAAGTCGGTCGTGCTCATCGGTAGCTCCTCCGCTGGTCGGGCGGCGGCACGGTCGCGCCCTTGTACTCCACCGGGATGCCGCCCAGCGGATAGTCCTTGCGCTGCGGATGCCCGACCCAGTCGTCCGGCATCAGAATGCGGGTCAGGTGGGGATGGCCGTCGAAGACGATGCCGAACATGTCCCAGGTCTCCCGCTCGTGCCAGTCGGCGGCCGGGTAGATCGCCACCACGCTCGGCACGTGCGGGTCGTCGTCCGGGGCGGTGGTCTCCACCCGGAGCCGGCGGTTATGGGTCATCGACTGCAGGTGGTAGACGACGTGCAGCTCGGCACCGGTGTCGGTCGGGTAGTTGACGCCCGAGACGCTGGCGCAGAATTCGAAACGCAGCTGGGCGTCGTCGCGCAGCTGGCCCATCACCTCGGTCAGCTTCTCGCGGGCCACCAGGAAGGTCAGCTCGCCGCGGTCGAAGATCACCCGCACCAGCGAATCGGGCACCAGGTGCGCCAGCCGCGCGGTCGCGCCGGCGTACCAGCCGTCGCTGGGCAGCCCCGAGTTGGGCAACTCGACCGCCCGGACGATCCGGCCGTAACCCGAGGTGTCGCCGGAGCCGTCCGACCACATGCCCTTGCGGGTCTCGATCAAGTGCGAACCGGCGGGCACCTGCGCGGCGGCGTCCGCCTCGGTGGCCTGGGCCTCGTCCGGCTGGGCGTCCTCACGCTCGAGCCCGGCGCCGGGCGCCGAGTCGGAACCCTTCACGGGGCTGTCGACGGTCTTCTCCTCGCCGGGCAGCTTCTCGTCCGGGCCCTTGGCCTTGTCGTTGGGAGCGTCGGTCATCGCATGAGGCCCTTCATCTCGTGCGTCGCCATCGACTCCAGCGCGGCCTGCTCCTGCGCCTCGATCTCCTCCAGTTCGTGGGCGCCCATCGGGCGCTTCATCACGATGTCCTTGCGCAGCTTGAACATGGCGTCGATCAGCATGTCCGGACGCGGCGGGCAGCCGGGCACGTACATATCGACCGGCACCAGATGATCGCCGCCCTGGACGATCGCGTAGTTGTTGAACATGCCGCCCGAACTGGCGCAGACGCCCATCGCCATCACCCACTTGGGGTTCGGCATCTGGTCGTACACCTGGCGCAGCACCGGCGCCATCTTCTGGCTGATCCGGCCCGAGATGATCATCAGGTCGGCCTGTCGCGGTGAAGCCCGGAAGACCTCCTGGCCCCAGCGGCCGGCGTCGAACCGCGGCGCGCCGTAGGTCATCATCTCGATCGCACAGCAGGCCAGCCCGAAGGTGGCCGGCCAGAACGATGCCTGCCGCATCCAGCCGAACAGGCCCTCGACCGTGGTCAGCAGCACCCCCTGGGGAATCTTGTCCTCAAGCCCCATGTCGCACCCTCCGTGCCGTCATCGTGCTCTGTACCGCCGTGCTCGTCGGCATCGTGATCAGTCCCATTCCAGGCCCCCGCGCCTGATCTCGTAGACGTAGGCGACGCCCAGCACCAGCAGGAAGATCATCATCGCGCCGAAGCCGAAGACGCCCAGGTTGTCGAACGCCACCGCCCACGGGTACAGGAAGGCGACCTCGACGTCGAAGACCAGGAACATCATCGCGGTGATGTAGTACTTGACCGGGAACCGGCCGCCGCCTGCGGCCGCCGGGGTCGGGTCGATGCCGCACTCGTAGGTGTCGTACTTGGCCCGGTTGTAGCGGCGCGGGCCGACCACCAGGCTCAGGCTCACCGACACGACCAGGAATGCACCGGCCAGCACCATGATCCCGAGGATCGGGATATAGGGACTCATCATTGCCTCCGTCCGGTCATGCCGAGGGCACCACCCTCGACAGCGAGTGGATCACTCGGTCCATCCAATCACCTTCTCGAGTGTCATAAAGGTGAGCCAGCAACTTGATGGTGAATCGCATCAACGTGGGCCGCGGCAAGCCGTAGCGGACGCAGATGCGCATCACCTCAGGGTGCTCGATCAACTTCACGAAGGTCTGCCCGAGGCGGAAATAGCCGCCCCACTCGTGGCCGAGCCGCACCGGGTAGCCGGCCAGCGCCTTCTCGGCGGCCGGCGTCCCGACACCCTCGGCGTGCGCCCGGGCCACCGCCTCGGCCGCGGCCTCACCGGCCTCCATCGCGTAGGGGATGCCCTCGCCGTTGAACGGCGACACCATTCCGCCGGAGTCGCCGACCAGCAGCAGGCCCTTGGCGTAGGCCGGCTTGCGGTTGAACGCCATCGGCAACGCCGCGGACGCGATGGTGCCGACCTGGTTGTCGGGGTTGAAGCCCCACTCGGCGGGGGTGTTGGCCAGCCAGGTGCGCAGCAGCTCGCGGTACTTCAGCTTTTGCGAGGTGGCGGTGCTGGCCACGGTGCCCAGGCCGACGTTGCAGGTGCCGTCACCCATGCCGAAGATCCAGCCGTAGCCGGGCAACAGGTTGGACTCCCCCGGCTTGCCGTCCCACAGCTGCAGCCAGGACTCCATCCAGTCGTCGTCGTGGCGGGGCGAGGTGAAGTAGGTGCGGCAGGCGACGCCCATCGGGCGCTTGGCGTTCTTCAGCAGGCCCATCGACTTCGCCACCGGCGAGCTGTTGCCGTCGGCGGCCACCACGATCGGGGCGCTGAAGGTGCGGCCGTCCTTGGTGGTGACGCCGGTGATCCGGCCGCTGCGGTCGTCGATGACCGCACCGTTCACATTGGCCTGCTGGTAGAGGGTGGCGCCCTTGTCGACCGCATGGTTGGCGAGCAGCTCGTCGAAGTCGGCGCGCTTGCGGACCAGGCCGAAGGACGGGAACTCGGACAACTCGGGCCACGGGATGTGGAACGGTTCCGGACGCGCACCGTAGACCCGCAGGCCCTTGTTGTGCAGCCAGCCGGCCTCTTCGGTGATGTCGATGCCGAGCCGCAGCAGTTGCTTGGTGGCCCGCGGGGTGAGGCCGTCACCGCACACCTTGTCGCGCGGGAAGCTGCTCTTCTCCAGCAGGGCAACACTCAGGCCCTGATCGGCCAGCCAACAGGCGGTGGTCGCCCCGGCCGGTCCGGCTCCGACGACGATGACGTCCGCCAGCTCCTCGGACATGCCACTCCTCGTCATTTCGGTTCCACTCGCGCCCCTGGCGCAGCCGTCAGTCTAGGCACGAAATGACACGACAGCCATTCGGGACCACGGTGTGCGGCTGACTAAGCTGCGCAGGTGATCCCAGGCCCCGTTTTCGCCCGCACAATCGCTATTAACGATCCGGGAACGTTGGCAAAATACCTTGTGGACGAGGGCTCTGTGGCCTGGCTGCGACGCGGCGACGGAATGGTCGGTTTGGGCTGTTTCGCCCGGGTGGAAGTGGCCGATCCTGCCGAGGCGGATGCCTGGTGGAAGGGGTTCGTCGGGGGGCTTGAGCACCACTCGGAGGTGAGTGGTGTGGCCGGCTCCGGACCGGTGGCGTTCGGGTCGTTCAGCTTCGATCCAGGCAACACGGCAGGGACGTCGCGGCTGGTGGTTCCCCGGGTCGTCATCGGACGGCGGGACGGCAGCTCCTGGATGACCGTTCTCAGTGAGGCCCCTGACCCGCTGACCGGGCCGGTTTCGCTGGTCGAGCTTGTCGAGACCCCTGCTCCCCCGCTGGTCGAGCTTGTCGAGACTTCTGCCTCATCGAACGCCGAGACCCGGCCACTGCTGGTCGAGCTTGTCGAGACTCCTGCTCCCCCGCTCCCGCCCCGCGACGTCCAGGTGATCGCCGATACCGCCGACGAGGATCGCTGGCGCCGCCGGGTGGCCGAGGCCGTCCGCCGGATCGAGAGCAACGGCCTGGAGAAGGTGGTGCTGGCCCGGGCGGTGACCGCGACGGCGTCCGAACCGATCGACGTGCGGCACCTGGTCGGCACCCTTTCCGAGGGGTATCCGAGCTGTTGGACGTTCAGCGTGGACGGCCTGGTCGGGGCGTCGCCGGAGATGCTGGTGCGCCGCGAGCGCGGGCTGGCCACCTCACGGGTGCTGGCCGGCACCATCCGGCGCAGCGGCTCGGAGGAGACCGACCTCAAGCTGGCCAGCTCACTGGCGCGGTCGTCGAAGAACCTCGCCGAACATGAGCTGGCGGTGGCGTCCGTCGCCGAGGCACTGGCGCCGCTGTGTTCGGGAATGAACGTGCCCGAGTCGCCGTACGTGCTGGAGCTGCCGAACGTGCTGCATCTGGCCACTGATGTCACCGCGGTGGCGCACAAGAAGGCGTCGTCGCTGAAGTTGGCCGCCGCCCTGCACCCTTCCGCCGCGGTCTGCGGGACGCCGACCTCAGTTGCCCGGGCGGCGATCGCCGAACTCGAGGGCCTGGACCGTGGCCGCTACTCGGGTCCGGTCGGCTGGATCGACACCAACGGTGACGGCGAGTGGGCGATCGCGCTGCGCTGCGGCATGGTGGACGCCGCCGACCCCCGCCGGATCAACCTGTTCGCCGGCTGCGGCATCGTCGAGGGCTCCGACCCCGACGAGGAGCTCGCCGAAACCAAGGCGAAACTGGTCCCCATGCTGGCTGCCCTCGGCCTCTGACCTCCCGCTGGTTGAGCTTGTCGAAACCCCTCCCCGAGGCCGCAGCCAGCTGGGTCTCGACAAGCTCGACCAACGAGAGTCAGCGGCGGACGCGGTAGCGCAGGTGGAGCACCCGGTTGCCTTGGATCACCTCGTCGGGATCCTTCAGCAGGTGCTGGGCGTCGACCGATCCGAAGTAGCGCTTGCCGGACCCGAACACGACGGGGACCACGTCCATGCGTACTTCGTCGACCAAGCCCGCGGCGAGCGCCTGACCACCGACGTCGCCCGCGGCAACCTCGACCACTCGGTCACCCGCGAGCTCCTGCGCCTTGGCCACGGCCGCCTCGACGCCGTCGACGAAGTGGAACGGCGCCTCCGGATACCAGCCCTCGGGCCTTCCCCGGTGGGTCACCACGACCACGTGATCGATGCCGCTCGGCGGTGTCCCGTCCCAGCCGTCCGTCATGTCGAAGACCCGGCGTCCGGCGACGGTGACCCCGATCTGGTCCCAGTACGGCCTCACGTAGTCGTAGGAAGCCTGGGACACCTTCACGACCCCACTGTCGTCCAGCGGCACGTCGCCGCTGAGCAACCAGTCGAACAGCGGCCCGGGTTGATCGTGGGAGTCGGCGATGAAGCCGTCGACCGACACCGAGGCGTACATGACCACCATGCCCATGGGCCTCTCCTCTGCTCAGGCTGCCTCGCACTGTATCGGCCGCTGTTCACCGGACGACGTTGCCCCCGTTCGGCGTCATTGCCCCTGTTCAAACAGGTGCAATCACCCCGAAAGGGGGCTATGTCGGGCGGAAGGCCGGGGTCGGACCGGGTCAGCGGTTCGGCCGCTGGACCTTGATCTTCTGGGCGGCCTGCTTCTTGGCGGCTTCCTTCTCGCGGTTCAGCGCCTCTTGCTGGGCCTTCATCTCGTCCATGTTGAAGGTGCCGCGCAGGAAGATGAACGCGATGCCGGCCAGGGCGAACGACCACAGCGGTGAACCGCCCAGCATCACCGGGGCGGTGATCAGCACCACCATGTCGAGACCGCGCAGCAGGTTGAAGATCAGGCCGGGTGGCACCGCACCGGACGCCGTGGCGACCATCGGGGTGTTGAAGTCGGCCTTCTTCGCCGTCACCCAACGGACGGCACCCAGCCAGCCGGCGAGACCGGTGACGACCGCCATCAGCGCGCCGTCGATCGGCGACCGCTCGGAGCCGCTGGAGGTGATCCCGACGAACGCGGGGATGGTCACCGCCGACCAGAGCAGGGCCAGCACCAGCGGCACCGCCATCGCCACGGTGCGCACCTGCGAACTCGGGAACGGAAACAGCCGGGCCAGCCCACCGGTGCGGGTCAGTACCCGCAGCATCGACAGGAACGGCACCAGCACCACGACCAGGATCAGGCCCGACACCAGCGGGTTGACCGTGGTCAGTCCGAGGGCGTCCAGGGCATACGGCGCCACCACCGACGCCACCAGCGGGATCAACGGACGCGGGAACCGACGCAACCGCTGCAGGTCGCGCCAGAGCAGCGCCTGCAGGCCTTGGCCATGGCCCGGGGTGGGCGTGACGTGGCCGCGTTCGATCGCCGCGCGTTCCACGACGATGTCGCGGACCAGGCCGAAGTCGAGGGCGTACATGGCGCCCTGCATGCCGGCGACCAGCGAGCCGCCGGAGGTGAGCCGGGCCCGCCGGATCTGGTTCAGCCGGCGTCCGGACACCACGAGTTCAACGATCAACAGCAGCAGTCCGAGCCCGGCGGCCACGGTCGGACCGAAGTCGACGGCCGCGGCGGGCACGGTGAACGTCGCCCAGCCGGCGGCGACCGCCACCGTGAGCAGCAGCGTGGCCAGCGCCAACAGTGCGAACAAGGTCTGGACGAGGCGGGTCAGGCTGGTCCGTTCGCGGGTCTGTTCCGCGGCCGCGAACGCGGTCAGCGCCGCCGCGCCCAGCCCGTTGGCGAGCGCCCACAGGCCGATGTCGACCAGGCTCGATCCGCTCAGCGCGGCGATCAGCGCACCCAGCACGGCGGCCAGGACGCCGGCGGCGGCAGTCGCCAGCCGAAGCCGTCCGGACAGCAGCCGGGAGCGTTCGATCGGGGCGTCCATCAGCCAGAAACCCTCGGCGGCCGACACCAGCACCGGACCGAACAGCCGAGCCACGGCGAGGGTGAGGCCGAGTAGCGCGAACCAGGTCGCCCACGGGACCAGGGTGCGCGCCGAGACACAGCTCTCCGCGGCGCAGTTGGCCATCGTGGACTGCGCCTGAAGCACCAGGTTGGTCAGCATCGCGCCGACCAGCAGAATGCTGAAGACCGCGACGTAGGCGTCCTGGATGGCTTCCATGATCGAGCGGGTGGCGCGGCCGTGGCGCCACTGCTTCATCGCGTCGTGCAGTTCGCGCTCGTCGACCGGTTCGGACGGCGCGTCCGGCAGGAACCAGAAGGTGCGCTCCGGTTCCGGCGCCGGGGCCTGAGTCGCGTCCGGTTTCGGCGTGGCGGGCGTCGCCCCGGAGCGGATCAGCTTGCGGGACTTCTTGCTCACGCGCTGACCTCGTCGGCCACGTCCGCGCCGATCCGGACGACGCGGGTGGCCACCACGTCGACCAGCTTCGGTTCGTGGCTGGCCAGCACGATCGCCAGGCCGCGGGCCCGCTCGGCTGCCAGCCGGGCAGCCAGCCAGTCGACGCCCTCGACATCGAGACGCTGCTCGGGCTCGTCGAGCACCAGCAGCTGACGGGGCCGGACGAAGGCGGTCGCCAGCGCCAGCCGGCGCCGCTGACCCGACGACAGGGTGCCGGGCAGCTGTCCGGACTGCGGCACCAGCTGCACCTCGTGCAGCACCTCGTCGACCGCCGTCTCGGGGTCGGGGACGCCGTGCGCACGGGCCAGCAGGTCGAGATGTTCGACCACCGACAGGTCGGGGAAGAAGTCCAGGTCGTCGATGACGGTGGCCAGCGCGCGCCGCACCTCGGGGTTCGTCTCGCTCATCCGGATGCCGTTCACCTCGACCGTGCCCTCGTCGGGGGTGTCGGCACCGACCAGGCAGCGCAGGATGGTGGACTTGCCGGCACCGTTGCGGCCGGTCAGCGCGATCGCCTCGCCCTCGCGGACCTCGAGGTTGAAATTGTCCACGATGACGACCGGACCGAAGGCTTTGCGGAGTCCGGCCACCTTGAGCACTGTGCTGCGTTTGGCCATAGCCAGGATTCTCTCTCACAATCCAAGCCCGGCCCGAATCGTCCGCGGTGTCGGTGGGGCGTGGCAGGCTATGGGCCGTGGGTGAACCGAGAGGGGCGAAGGCGACGCTGGCCAAGCGCCGGGCCGATGTGGCCGAGATGTTCGACGGCGTGGCGGCCCGGTACGACCTGGTGAACGACGTGCTCACCGGCGGGTTGGATCACCGCTGGCGGCGCGCGGTGGTGGCCGCGGTGGCGCCGCAGCCGGGTGAACGCATTCTCGACCTGGCAGCCGGCACCGGCACCTCGTCCAAGCCGTTCGCCGACGCGGGTGCCCTGGTGGTGCCGGCCGATCTGAGCCTCGGCATGCTGCAGGTCGGTAAGCAGCGCCAGCCCGAACTGGCTTTCGTGAACGCCGACGCGTTGGCGCTGCCGTTCGCCGACGGCGCGTTCGACGCGGTGACCATCTCGTTCGGGCTGCGCAACGTCGAAGACACCGCGGCGGCGGTCACCGAGCTGCGCCGGGTGACCCGTCCGGGCGGCCGGGTGGTCATCTGCGAGTTCTCCACGCCGACCGAGGCCTGGCTGCGACTCGCCTACCACGGGGTGGCGCTGCGGGTGTTGCCCATTGTCGCGCGGCTGACGGCGTCCAATCCGGTGGCGTATGAGTACCTGGCCGAGTCGATCCGGGCCTGGCCGACCCAGCCGGTGCTGGCCGACGCGATGGCGGCGGCCGGCTGGCGCGACGTCGAATGGCAGAACCTGAGCGGGGGCATCGTCGCACTGCACCGCGGCCGCGCCTGATGTTCGCGCTGGACGCCCACGCCGCCCGCAGCTGTCCGGTCAAGACGCACAACGCCTTCCACCCCGGCATGAGCCTGCCGCCGGCGGACGAGGGCCTGCGCGAGGTGTTCCACGGCGGCATCGCCTTCCAGGCCGAGGTGCTCACCCAACTGCTGTCCGGCTTCGACGGCTCGGTGTTCGACGGTCGCGCTCTCACCGAGCGGTCGAGTGCCGAGCAGGAGCGGGCGGCCCTGGACGCGATGGCGTCCGGGGTCGATGTGCTGATCGGGCCGCTGTTGCCCCGCGATCTGGTGGCGCACCGCAGCGGACGTCCCGATCTGCTGCTGCGCGATCCGGAGGGCGGCTATCACCCGGCCGAGATCAAATCGCATCGGGTCAGCGACCCGCGCGGCGGCGGTTCGACGCTGACCTGGTCGGCGTTGTCCGATCCACTGCGGCGTCAGGTGCTGGAAGGGCATCGGTTCCGCTACACCTGGCGGCTGAACGACCTGCTGCAACTCGCCCACTACCGGCGGATGCTGGAGACGATCGGGCACGCCGCGTCTTTGCCGCTGGCGGCGGTTGTCGGTAGTGACGATCTGCCCGCACTTGGGCGGGTTCTGTCCTGGGTGGACCTGGACGCGGCGCTGCTGCCGCCCAGTCCGCGGGCGTCGTCCGCGGTGGCTGCGGCCGCTCCCGAGTCACTGGTGGAGTCGAGCGAGTTGACCGGGGTTGGCGAACCATCGGGCGCCATCGAACGGGTGTCGGCGTTGGCCCGGTATGACGTCGAGCACGCTTTCCGGGTCGAGATCGCGCTGGTCGCAGCCTCGCTCGAACCGCACGATCCGCCGGTGCTGCTGCCGGTGGCGAATCGCGAGTGCGGCTGGTGCCAGTGGTGGGACGTCTGCCGTCCGCAGTTGGACGACGACGATCTGAGCCTGCGGATCTCGAAGTCGCCGCTGGACGTGTACGAGATCAGGGTGCTGCGGGATCTCGGCGTGGCGACCGTCGCCGAGTTGGCGGCCACCGACCTCGAGGCGCTGCTGCCCGACTATCTGCCGCGGGTCACCCACCGGGTGGGTGCCGAGGATCGGCTGCGGCTGGCCTGGCGGCGTTCGGTGCTGATGGCCCGTGGGGTGGACTTCGACCGGGTGACGCAGGGCCCGATCGAGGTGCCGTCCGCGACGTTGGAGATCGACCTGGACATCGAGACCTCCTCCGACGACCGGGTGTACCTGTGGGGCTTCGCGGTGAGCGACGCGCGCGACGGCAGCCACTACTACCGCCACTTCAGCGCGTTTCAGCCGCTCGACGATGCGGCCGAGCAGGCGTTGGCGATCGCGGCGATGAGCTGGCTGCGCGACCTGGTGGACGGCGTCGACACCTTCGTCTACCACTACTCCGACTACGAGGTGGTACGGCTGCAACGGCTGGCGACGGCGAGCGGCGACGAGGTTCTGGCCTGGGCCGTGGATTGGGCCCGGCAGCATTTCGTCGACCTGTTCACCGCGATCCGGACGCACTTCTTCGGCACCCAAGGCCTGGGCCTGAAAGTGGTTGCGACCCGCGCCGCCGGCTTCCGCTGGCGTGACGAGAGCCCCGGCGGCCTGAACAGCCAGGCCTGGTTCGACGACGCGGTCAGCGGCGCCACTGCCGACGTCCGGGCCGCCGCGCGGCAACGCGTCCTGGAATACAACGAGGACGATGTCGAGGCCACCTGGCACGTCCGCCGCTGGCTGCGCACGCTGAGCTGAACCCGGTACGGAGGGACGGTTCTTTTCGTCCCACAAGCGGTACGAAGGGACGGTTCTTTTCGTCCCACTTTCGCGGGCCAGCTGGACCGAGGGGACGGTTCTCCTGGTCACTTTGGGGCTGAGTGGACCGAGGGACCGTCGGGCAGGCCACAGCGGTACGCGGGGACGGTTCTTTTCGTTCCATTTGTGGGCCGGGAGCGGTACGAAAAGAACCGTCCCTGCGTACCAAAGTGACCAAAGGAACCGTCCCCGGTGACCAAGAGAACCGTCCCCATGGTCACCACGTCCCCGTGGTCACCGTGCCGCTATCGATTGCTGACGGTTCCGGGCCCGGTTCGTTGCTCGAAGACGAGGTGGGTCTCGGTCTGACGGACGCCGCGGTGGACGGTGATGTGCCGCAGCACGATGTCCCGGAGTTCGGCGGCGTCCGCGACGGCGACGTGCACCAGGAAGTCGGAACTGCCGGCCAGGTGGAACACCTGCAGCACCTGCGAGGTGGCTGTGATGGCGTCGAAGAACTCCTCGACCAGCTGTTCACTGTGGCTGCCCATCCGCACCGACACCACCGCCTGCAGCGGATACCCCAGCGCGGCATGGTCGAGGTCGACGTGACTGCCGGTGATCACGCCGCGCTCACGCAGCTGGCGCAGCCGATGAGCACAGGTCGACTCAGCCAGGCCCAGGCGACCGGCCAAAGCCTTATTGGTGATCTCGGCGTCCCGGACGACGACCGCGAGGATCGCCCGGTCGGTGGCGTCCAGGGTGACCTGACCGCTTTGCGTTTTCGTCAATGACTTCCGTTCATCCGCTGCGAGCGATGGCGAAAATTGCGAATCTCGACGCATCCACCGCTTCTTCTGCGGAGCCTAGGGGCACAGACCAGTGTTTCCGGCAATCTGAGGCCTATGGCGGGGACCTCTTTCGAGACGTTGGCCGTGCACGCGGGTCGTGATGATCTCGCGGCGCTCGGGGTGCATGTGCCGCCGATCGACCTCTCCACCACCAATCCCCTGCCCGATGTCGAGCACGGCGGCGACTCCTACGAGGCGATGGCGACCGGGGGCCGTCCGCTGTCTGAGGGCGGATTCGTCTATGCCCGGCTCTGGAATCCCACGGTCGCCCGTTTCGAGGAGGCGCTGGCGGCTTTGGAGGGCGCCGAGGCTGCGGTGGCGTTCGCGTCCGGCATGGCGGCGACCACGGCGGCCGTGCTGGCGACCACCGCGCTGACCTCGAAGCACCATGTGGTCGCGGTGCGTCCGTTGTACGGCGGCACCGATCACCTGCTCGCGTCGGGGTTGCTGGGCACCCACACCACCTTCTGCGCCGAGACGGACGTCGCCGTGCGCCGCCGCCCGGACACCGGGCTGGTGGTCATCGAATCGCCGGCGAACCCGACCGTGGAACTCGTCGACATCGCGGCGGTGGTCGCGCAGGCCGGCGGCGTCCCGGTGCTGGTCGACAACACCTTCGCCACCCCGGTGCTGCAGAACCCGCTGTCGTTGGGCGCGACGATGTCGCTGCACAGCGCCACCAAGTATCTCGGCGGCCATGGCGATGTGGTGGCCGGGGTGATCGCCTGCTCCGAGGAGGCGGCGCGCGGCCTACGCCAGGTGCGTGCCCTGACCGGCGCGCTACTGCATCCGTTGGCCGGCTACCTGCTGCACCGCGGACTGACGACGCTGCCGATCCGAGTCCGCACCCAGCAGGAGTCGGCGTGCCGAATCGCGCGCTGGCTAGGTGAGCAGCCCGGCGTCAAGACCGTCTTCTACCCCGGTCTGGACGGCGACCCGCGCGGCCTGCTCACTCGGCAGATGCGCGGCCCCGGCGCGATGATCGCCGTCCGGCTGCGGGGTGGCTACGAGGCTGCGCGCCGGCTGACGTCCGCCGTCCGGGTCTTCACGCACGCCGTCTCGCTGGGCGGCGTCGACTCCCTGATCGAGCACCCCGCCGCACTCACCCACCGTCCGGTCACCGCGGACGCCCGTCCGCCCGACGACCTCGTCCGGCTGTCGATCGGCCTGGAGAACGCCGACGACCTGATCGCGGACCTGACGTCCGCTCTCGAGGGCTGCTGACGGGTCTCGCCAAGCTCGACCAACGGCTACCGCGGTACGCGGGGACGGTTCTTTTCGTTCCATCCGGTACGAAAAGAACCGTCCCCGGCGTTCCAAACGACCCCTCTTGGTACGAAAAGAACCGTCCCCTCGTGCCAAAGTGACCAAAAGAACCGTCCCCGGTGACCGAAAGAACCGTCCCCGCGTACCACCGGACGCGTCATCCCGGGCTCGACCCGGGATCTCGGATGGCCAATGCGTGGCGCGCCGGAGATCCCGGCATTCGCCGGGATGACGGATGGCGAGGGATCAGTCGACGAGGCTCGCGAGGGCGTTGAGCTGGGTGTTCAGGGCTCGGCGGCCGGTGCGGTCGATGGTGGCGACGACGACGTCCAGGCCCTGGATCGGACGGTGCAGTGCGGCGGTCAGGGCCGCCTCGTCTTCCACTCGGCGGACGGGGATGCCGTGGGCTTCGGCGAGCCGGACGGGGTCGACGCCGGGTGGAGTGCCGAACACCCGCTCGAAGGAGTCGGCGTAGCGGACGTCGCCGTATTCGAGGGTGGCGAAGATGCTGCCGCCGGAGTCGTCGGCGACCACGATCCGCAGATCCGGACGGCGCTCGCCCAGCCCGGCGGCCAGGCCGTTGCCGTCGTGCAGGAAGGTCAGGTCGCCGCAGAGCAGGGTCAGCGGGGCGTCCGAAGCCAGCGCGATGCCGACGGCGGTCGAGACGGTGCCGTCGATCCCGGCCAGGCCGCGGTTGGCGAACACCCGCCCCCGGCCCAGCGACGCCAGGTCGGCGTCCCGGATCGGCTGGCTGTTGCCCAGCATCAGCAGCCCGTCCCCGGTCGCGGCGACCACCGCGGCCGCCACCGCCGGCCCGGTCAGCACACCCTGACCGGCCAAGACCCCATCCACCCGAGCCGACAACTCGACATCCGCCGCACGCCAGCGCGCCAGCCAGTCCGGGTCACCCGGCTCGAGCAGCACACCCGGCAGCACCTGGGTCGCATGCCAGGTCGGGTCCACCCAGTCCGGGCCCGAACTGACCACGATCAGCTCGACGTCGTCCCTTGCCAGCAGCTTGTTCACCGGACGCGACAAGGTGGGGTGACCGAACACCACCACCCGCTCGACCTGCTCGGCCAGAGTCGAACCGAGCAGCAGCCGTCCGGTCCGCAGCGCCGCCGACCGGGCGTTGCTGGACGGTTCCGCAAC
>NZ_JASGEN010000060.1:0-42682 GCF_047606365.1 Micropruina sp.
GCGCCGCCCCCCTCGGGGTGCGGCGCCGCTGGCGTTCGTCGCGCCCTCGTCATCCCGGGCTTGCCTCGGGATCTCGGACCAGTGGTGGTGCGTTGAGCGGTAGTTCCTCGGGCCGGTGCGGAGATCCCGGCGTTCGCCGGGATGACGAAAGGGCGCCGGGATGACGAAAGCCGGCCCCGGAACGGCCCGTGCTCTAGACGCCGAGGAACGCGGCGACCAGCTCGAGGTCGGGCATCGCGCCGATGCCCGCATCGGCTTCGGACGCGGTGCCGGTGCCGGCGTCCCGGAACGCCCGGCGGAGCCGACGTGAGCTGGGCAGCGGTTGCCCGGCGTTGTTGTGCAAGCCCTGCACGAGAACGGCGACACCGGCGATGATCGCGCTGGCCGAACTGGTGCCGTTGAAGCTCTGATAGGCCGAGGTCGGGGGTTTGCAGTTACCCCACGGCCGGCAGCCGCTGGTGCGCACCTTCCGCGCCCACGAGAAGCAGTCCACCCGGCGGCCGAAGTTCGACCCCACCCCGGGATCATCCCCGCTCACCCAGCGTTTCGGGGCGTCCGGACGGCTCGGATCCACGAACGCACCACCCACCATCACCGCGCCGGAGTCGACGTAGCCGGGTTCGCCCGGGGTGAGTGGGCTGCGTCCGGACGCCGTTTCGAGGCTGTCCAGGTCGGTGTCGCCGTTGCCGGCCGGTTCGATGACCACGATCCCCGAGCGGGTGAGCAGCCTGATCGCGGCCCGGACGTCAACCTGCCGTTCGATCGGACGCTGCCACTTGGTCGTGGTGCCGCCCTCCAGTGCGGCCACCTCGATCAGCACCACGTCGCCGCGCCGCAACGACAACAAGGCCTGGGTCAGCACGTCGGCCAAGGGTAGGACGGGGAGGTCGCCGTTGAACGGGGACGCCGCCAGTACCCCCGCCCGGGGCGCGACGCCGTACACCCCGGCGGGTGCCACGAACGTGCCGGCGACGATGCCGACGGCCGCCGTCCCGTGGCCGCCGCTGAAGCCGCCGACGCCGTCCTGGTTGACCCCGCCCACCAGCTGCACCCCGAGCGGTTTGAGTGCTTCGTGGTCGAACAGCCAGCCCGACTCCACGTCGAGGACCCGCACCTGTTCGCCGTACTGCTCGCGCTCCTCCCATGCCCAGCGGACGTTGCTGCCGATCGGCGCCCGATCCAGGTGGCTCGGCTGAGACGCCGGCCCGGCCGCTCCGTCCTGGCCGCCGGCGTTGATCACCGGCAGCTCCGGGTACGCCAGCTCGACGCCGTCGACCTGCTCGAGCCGAGCTGCGACCTCCACCGGATAGTGCGGGCTGCCGCTCAGGTCGACCAGCCAGTACTGGGTGAGGCTCACGGCGAGTTCCGGGTCGTTGGGATCCTCGATGCTGGCCGGATCTTCGGGATCGGCCCGGTCCTCCTCTCTGGCCTCCAGTTCCCGGGCACGCAGCTCGGCGGGGTCGATCGTTGTTCTCGGGACGAGTCGGGCGGTGGGGACACCGAGTTCGGTCAGGGCGTCCTCGAGCTCTCGCAGCCCGAGTCTCTCCGCCGCCTCACGCAGCTCGTCGTAGGGGTCGGTGGGTAGCTCGGCGTTGAGCCGGACGACCACCCGGAACGGTCTGCGGTGCGGGAACGGCAGTGAATCCTGAGTCATGGATGGATCCTCTCTGGGTACCAGGTGTCGTTGGTAGAGCTTTTCGAGGGCCCAGAGCAAGGACGTCGGTGAGGGGTCTCGACAAGCTCGACCAGCGGTGGCGGGCAGTACGTCATGCGGCGTCCAGGACTGTTCGGAGCCGGCTCAGGGCACGCTGTCGGGTGGGTCCGATACTGCCGATCGCCATGCCCATCAGCGAGGACATCTGGTCGTAGGACAGGTCGCGGAGCAGGCCCCGGACCACCGCCCGCTGCTGGGGCGGAAGCTGGGCCACCGCCGCGCGGAGCTCGCGCAACTGCTGCCGGTCCAGGCAGCGCCGTTCGATGTCGCTCTCGGCGGGCGTGGTGCGTTCCGGCAACTCGTCGACGACAAGCTCCCGGCTCTCCTCGCGCAGCACGGTGAGCGCCGTCCGGCGTGCGGTGGTGGACAGCCAGCCGGGCAGGCAGGCCGGGTTGCGGATCGAGGTGGCGTTGCGCAGCAGCGCGAGCCAGACCCGCTGCTCCATGTCCTGGCGCTGCCAGGGCTTCAAGCCGACCTCGGACGCGCGCGCCAGCAGGCAGGGCCGGAAGGCTCGGACGACGTCCGCCCAGAGTGCGGAGTCGCCGGCGGCGAGCCGTTCCAGCAGATCGTCGGGCCAGTCGTCGCGACGCTGATCCGCGACCGGGCTGAGCATCTGTGTGGTCATGCTTCAGCGTGTGTTCGGCGGAGGGGTCGCGGCGGGGAGATCCGCCCGCGACGGTCGGGAAGAACGCCCGGACGGGCAGGCCTCTCACCCGGACGACGCTCACCGCTCGTGCAGGCCGGCGTCGCGGGCCAGCAGCGCGAGCCGCACCCGATCGCTGATGCCGAGCTTGGCCAGGATCGCCGCCATCTGGTTGCGGACGGTCTTCTCGGTCACGTTCAGCGCGTCGGCGATCTGCCCGCCGGACAGCCCGGCGGCCAACAGCCCCACGTGCTGCAACTCCCGCGGGCTGAGCAGGTCGAAGGGCGACGGTACCCCGCCACGGGTACCGCTGAGGGCGGCGGTGGCGACCTTCGGCCCCAGCACCAGGCCGCCGTCCAGCACCGTGCGCAGCGCCGGCAGCAGGGCGTCCGGCGCGGATTCCTTGAGCAGGTAGCCGGTGGCGCCCGCGGCCAGGCAGGCCTGCACCGTCGCGTCGTCCTGGGTCATGGTGAGCACCAGCACCAGGCAATCGGGGACGGCGTGCCGCAGCCGGCGGATCAGGCTGACGCCGTCGCCGTCCGGCAGCCCGAGATCGACGACCGCGGCGTCCGGAGAGTCGAGGACCCCGAGCCGCAGCGCCTCGGCGACCGTCCCGGCCTCGATCAGCCGGCCGACCCAGGGCACCCCGTTGAGCATCGCCGCCAGACCCCGGCGGACGACGGGATGATCGTCGACCAGCAGCACCGTCGCCGGTCCTGCGGTGGATTCCATGGCCGAATCGTAGGAAAACTACGTATCAATGTCAGCGGTCGGCCCAACTTCAGGTCGATGGGCCGTACTGTGCGGCCACCGATAAGACAGGAGCCCGAACCATGACCGACGAGCCACTCGCCCCCGCGGTCGCACCGCGCCGCTGCCTGGTCGTCGATGCGACGCCCTCATTGCAGGCCTGGGTCGACCAGCTCTACGAGAAGCTGGCCGTCGTCTCCGGACCCGATTCCGACGACCCGGTCGAACTGCCGCAGGGCACGGTGGTGATCACCGTGGCCGCAGTGTGGCGGGCGGTTGAGCGCGCCTTCTCCACCGAGGACGACGCCTGGTCGATCGCCGACATGGGGCTGCCCGTGCTGGACCAGGCCGAGTGGATCGCGGACGGCCCGGCGAACACGGGGAACCCGTTCCGCCGATGGTGGTGTGCGGTGTTCGGTTGCTGACCGGCTAGGGCCCCGAATCATGGCTGCGGTGGCGGGGCGGGCCCCGGTGCTGGCCTGGTCGATCGCCGGCGCCGGCCTGGTGGTGTCACTGGGCAGCCTGATCATCGATCAGCTCACCGGCGGCGAGGTCGTCATCCGCGACGGTGTGCTCGCGGTCGCGATGCTGGTCGTCGGTGCCCGGATCGCCAGCCATGCGCCCGCCAATCGCTACGGCTGGCTGTTGCTGCTGGTCGGGGTTCTCGCGGCGGCGTCGGTCGGCATGTCGCTGGCCACATCGGGGCCGGCGCTGGTGATAGCCAGCTGGGCCTCCTTTCCCAGTTATGCCCTGCTGGCGCTGAGCGGCTGCTTCTTCCCGGACGGCAGGCCGCCATCACCACGCTGGCGTCCCGCGATCGCCGTGGTTGCGGCGGCGCTCGGCTGTGGCCTGGTCGGACTGGCCGCGCTGATGGCGCGGACGGGGGGACAGCCGATGACCGAACGGGCCGCTCCCGGCTGGGACCAGGTGCTCGCCGGTGTGGGGCTGGTCGCGGTGCTCGCGGCGGCGATGCTGGCACTGGCCGCCATCGTGGTCCGGATCAAACGGGCACCGGCGTCCGACCGCGGCCCGCTGATCTGGGCCGCGGCGTCCACCGCGTTGTTGATCCTGGGGATGGTTCTGGAGACCGTCAACGTGCCCTACATCGCCATCATGATCGCGCTGGTCTTCCCGGCGGCGGGCGTGATCGCGATTGCTCGGTACGGCCTGTACGACATCGAAACGGTGGTGCACCGGTCGCTGCTCTACGGCACCCTCACCCTGGTGGTCGCCGGTGTCTACGCCGGGGTGGCGGCTCTGGTGGTCGCGATGCGATGGGCGGTGGTGCCGGAGGCCTTCGCGGCGGCCGCGGCGGTGGTCGCGGTGCTGCCGCTGCGGATCTGGCTGCAGCGGCTGATCGACCGGTGGCTGTACGGGTCCAGCGGACGACCGGTCGAGCTGCTCGCGTCGCTGGCCCGGGGCGTCGGTACCGCGCTGACACCCGACGACATGCTGACCGTGGTCGTCGACGGTGTCGCCGAAGGCCTCCGTGCGCCCTACGTGGCCGTCCTGCTCGAGCCGGAGAGCCGTCCGGCACGGGCCTGGGGCACGCAGCGTCCCTGGCCGCTGACCACCCGCGAGTTGCGCTACCGGGGCACCCGGATCGGTGAACTGGCCGTCCAGCAGCGGGCCCCGGACGAGCCGTGGACGCGACGTGAGCGGAGACTGCTCGACACCCTGGCCCTGCAGGTCGCGGCGCCCGCGGCGACGGTTGCCCTGATCCGGGATCTGCAGCAGGCGCGGGAGCGGCTGGTCACCGCCCGCGAGGAGGAGCGTCGCCGACTGCGCAAGGACCTGCACGACGGGGTCGGGCCCGCGCTGAGCGGTGCCCGGATGCAGCTGAGGGCGGCCCTGGCCGGCTTCGGTGGGGCTCCGGACGACTCGGCCGTCCATGCCATCGAGGAGGACTTGGGCCTGGCGTCGGCCGAGCTGCGCCGGGCGATCGAGGGTCTGCGTCCGCCGGCGCTGGACCGTGGGCTGGCGGCGGCACTGTCCGGGGTGGTCGACAGGCACGCGCAGACCGGCCTGCGGATCGACCTGGCGCTGCCGGGCCGGCTCCAGAGCGTGCCGGCCGCCGTCGAGGTGGCGCTGTACCGGGTCCTGGACGAAGCGCTCACCAACTGCGTGCGGCACGCCGGCGCGTCCGCGGTCACGGTGCGGGTCGAGCGAACGGCCGAGTATCTCGTCCTGACCGTCACCGACGACGGACGCGGCTACGCCGGCCCGCGGGACGGCGGGGTCGGCACCGAGTCGATGCGGCAGCGCTGCGAGGAACTCGGCGGGTCACTGGCCATCGAGCCGTCCGAACCCCACGGAACGGTGCTGCGGGCGACCTTCGGCGGCGGTTAGGAACCGGCGGGATAGGGCAGGGGCTCACGGACGCCGCGCCCGAGTGACACGGAGGGACGGTTCTTTTCGTCCCAGCGGGCGGTACGAGGGGACGGTTCTTTTCGTCCCACCGGAGCCGAGGATTGGCACGAAAAGGACCATTTCCGGCGTGTCGGAGTGGAACGAAAAGAACCGTCCCCGGCGTGCCAGAGCGGAACGAAAAGAACCGTCCCCGGCGTTCCAAGCGAACCTCTCCGGCCTGCGCTGAGCTGATTTTCGCGTGGCGGCTTCCTGCGATTAAGCTGAGCGCACTCGGGGGAGCCTATTTCGGCGACTCCGAGGAGACCTCACCGTGTACCACCAGCGGTCCCAGCTGTCCAACCCGCCCCTCGCAGAGGTGGACGGCGTCCCGGCACCGACAACCGACGAGCAGGCTCCGCGCACCCTGCGCCGCTCGTCCTTCCGCGCCGACACGGCACGCTTCTCCTCCGCCCCCGATTCCCGCCTCGCAGGCTGGACGCCGGGCCTGCGGCTGCTGGGCGCCGAGACCCGCCGCTCCCGTACCTGGGCGCACATCGGGGTGCTGGTCTCGATCACGGCGATCGTCGTTTACGGCACCTGGCGGATCATGTTCACCATGCCGCCGAGCGGCTGGAACCTGGTCGCGGCCTGGGTGCTGGTGGCGTTCGAGGTGCTGCCGGTGACCGGGCTGGTGATCCGGGCGATCAACCTGTGGAACCTGGACTGCTCGGGCCCCGAACCGGTGACCACCGTCGAGCCCGGGTTGCGCGCCGCCGTCTTCATTCCGACCTACAACGAACCCGTCGAGGTGATCGCCCCGACCATCGCCGCCGCCGTCGCGCTGGAACCGGCCCACCAGACCTGGGTGCTCGACGACGGTGACCGGCCCTGGGTGCGCGAACTGTGCGAGAGCTACGGCGCCCGCTACGTCCGGCGCGATCAGCACACCCACGCCAAGGCCGGCAACATGAACCACGCCCTGGGGTTGATGGCCGCCGAGGTCGCGGCCGGTGCTGAACCGATCGACGTGATCGGCGTTCTCGACTGCGACCATGTTCCGCTGCCGCATTTCCTCACCGCGACGCTGGGCTGGTTCCGGGACCCCGAACTCGCGCTGGTCCAGGCGCCGCAGAACTACTACAACTCCGGCGCCTTCGACGACGACGGTGACACCGGCGAGCAGGGCGTCTTCTTCCACGTCCAGCTTCCGGCCCGTGACCGTGCCGGGGCCGGGACGTCGTGGTGCGGCTCCACCTCGTTCATCCGGGTGAGCGCGCTGCAGCAGATCGGCGGGATCGCCACCGACACCATCGTGGAGGACTTCCACACCACGATGCTGCTGATCAGGGCGGGGTGGACGTCCGCCTATCACCACCAGGTTCTCGCCCTGGGTCTGGCCCCGGACACCCCGGAGCAGTACCTGCTGCAGCGCCGCCGCTGGGGGATGGGTTGCATGCAGGTGCTGGTGCAGGAGCGGCTCTGGGCCGCGAAGCGCTGGCTGTCCTGGCGGGGCTACTACGAATACCTGGACGCCACGGTGTGGTGGCTGGAAGGCGTGGCGACTGTGCTGGGCTTCATGATCCCGGTGGTGGTGCTGCTCAGCGGCGCGCAGGTGTCCACCGCCGACCCGTGGGTGTTCATGGTGGTGTTCGTCGCACTCTTCGTGATCCGGCTGTGGGGTGCGCGGCGGCTCTACCGGCAGCATCTGCATTGGGGGACGGCGTTCGCGCTGCGGATCCTGCGGATCCCGGTCGGCCTGGCCTGCCTGTGGTGGCTCCTGACCCGCCGCTCACTGGACTTCGCGGTCACCCCCAAGGCGGGTGCCGAAGAGCGGCTGCGCGGGCACGTGCCGCAGATCCTGTGGTGGCTGCTGGGGCTGCTCGTCGCCGTCGTGCTGTACGCCGGTGCCGGCGTGGCGGGGGTCGTGCCGTGGCGGACGTCGCCCTCCTCGACGGTGACCGCGGGTGCCTGGGTGGTGCTGGCCGGCGCGGTGCTGGTGATGGGCATCCGGCGCATCCAGGCCGTCGAGTTCGCCACCTCGCGGCGCAACGCCTACCGGGTCGGGGTCAGCGCGCCGATCCGGGTGAACGGTGTGGACGGCCGGCTGCTGGACATCTCCCTGGGCGGCGTGGCCATCGCCATGCCGACCGGGGCGCTGCCGTCGGCGTCCGAGATCGAACTGGTGCTGCCCGGACAGAGCGAGCCGATCGTGCTCGAAGCCGTCCGGGTGCGCAGCGCCGACGACGCCGAGATCGCCTCGTTCCGGGTGCGGTTCGGTGACTGGGCCGCCTACCGGACGATCGCGTTGTGGGTCTTCCACACGCCGGACGGGGTGGTCGAGGGGCTGCCGGACGGCACACCCGTCGTTGCGCTGCGCACCGGCCGGCCTCCGGCCCGGGTACCCACGCTGGTCGCCCAGTACGGGCCGGCCGAGGCGCAGACCGAGCGAAGGTCGCTCGATGGCTGAGGCCGGAGCGATGAGTGTCGCGGCACCCTCGCACACCCTGCGCTCGTCCGGGTGGTGGCTGCTGCTCGCGGTGGGCGCGGTCGGCATCCTGGTCAGCAGGCTGCTGCCGGACGGCCTGCCGCGATCGATCGCGTTCGCGGTCTATGGCCCGATCGCGGCAGCCAGCATCGTCGTCGGCGTCCGGATGCACCGCCCCACCCGGGTGCTGCCCTGGTACCTGATGGCGGCCGCTCACGTGATCTGGGGCGTGGCCGACCTGGTGGGCGCCATCTACGGCGACCTGCTCGGCGAGGAACAGTTCCCGGCCCCCTCCGACGCGATCTATCTGGTCGGCTATCCGGTGATGGGCCTCGGACTGCTGCTGCTCAGCCGGGAACGCTGGCGGCGTGGGCTGGCCAGCCTGCTGGACAGCGCCATCCTGATGATGGCGCTGGGCCTGTTGACCTGGGTCGCCCTGGCCCAGCCGACGCTGTCGGCGCTGGGTGTCTCGGCGGTCGCGGCGGCCATCAGCTTGGCGTATCCGATTGCCGACGTGGTCCTGGCCGCGATCCTGGTGCCGCTGGTCGGCGCGCCCTGGGGACGGACGCCCGCCTTCTGGCTGCTGGTCTCCGGGGCCGGCACCCTGCTGCTCGCCGACCTGCTGGCCTCGGCGCTGGAGCAGCTGACCTGGGCCTCGAGCGATCACCTCGAGGTCATCTGGATGGCTTCCTACCTGTTCTGGGCGGCGGCTGCGCTGCATCCGTCGATGGCGGGGGCGCCCGAAGCCAGCCGTGAGGCCGAGCGGGGGTTCAGCCGGACCGGGCTGATCGCACTGGCGTTGGCGCTGGTGATGCCGGGTGCGCTGCTGGCCGGCAAGGAACTGATCGGGCAGGACGTCGACGTCTGGCCGCTGGTGGCGGGCTGGGTGGTGATCTGTGCCCTGGTGATCGCCAGGATCGGCGTCGCCATGACGGCGATGGAGCAGGCGCGCGCCGAACGTGAACGTGCCCTGATCGCCCTTGCCCACCAGGCCACCCATGATGCCCTCACCGGCCTGGCGAACCGGGCCCAGGCGCTCGAACTGATTCGCAGCGCACTCAGCCGGGCCCGCCGCTCCGGTGACGTGGTGGGTCTGCTGTACATCGACCTGGACGGCTTCAAACAGGTCAACGACACCCTCGGCCATGCCGCCGGCGACCAGGTGCTGGAGGTCGCCGGACGCCGCATGCAGGAGGGCGTCCGGGGCGGTGACGTGGTTGCCCGGCTGGGCGGCGACGAGTTCGTGGTGCTGCTCGAACCGGTGGCCGACGAGGTGAGCGCGGTCGGAGTGGCCGAACGACTGGTCGCAGACCTCGCCGAGCCGATCCAGCTGAGTTCGGGCCGCGAAGCCAGGATCGGCGCCAGCATCGGTGTGACGATCAACAGCGACCTGACCATCGACCCGGAACGGCTGCTGCAGGAAGCCGACCATGCCGTCTTCCGGGCCAAAGCGACCGGACGCGGACGCGTCGAGGTGTTCGCGCCGTCGCAACGGGCCGAGATCGAGCGGCGGGCCGCGGTGCAGACCGCGATCGTCGGGGCGCTTCGCGACGATACGGCGTCGGTGCAGACCAGTCCGATCATCGACCTGCGCACCGACCGGCTGGCCGGCGAGGAACTCGAGGTGGTGGTGCCGGATCCGGCCGGCGCACTGTGGCAACGGCGGCAGTTGCTGCCGCTGTCCCGGGGCACCGACAACATGTGTGACCTGGACGGCTGGGTGCTGCGCCGCGGCGTGCTGACCCGCCCGGGCGACGGCTGGCTGGTGGTGCCGGTCACCGGACGCCATCTCTCCCAGGGCACCATCGTGGCCGAGGTGAACGCCGCGCTGGAGGCCGGACTCGTCGCCAACCGGCTGATGCTGCTGGTGCCGTCCGACGAAGTGGGCGGCGCGCGGGTGCTGGACACCCTGCGGCAGCTGCGCACCCTCGGCGTCCGGATCTGTGCTGACAGCTTCGGCGGCGACGACAGCGGAACCGACCGGTGGACCCGGGCACCGTTCGACTTCGTCCAGCTCGACCCGCGACTGCTCGACACCCGCGGCGGTGACCTGCTGCTGCGGCTCACCGTCGAGACGGCGAACGCCTTCGGCTATCGGGTGATCGCACCCGGCATCGTCACCGAATCCGAGGCCGAGGTGGTCGCCGCCGCGGGCTGCGAACTGGGACTCGGCCCGCTCTACTCAGACGCCGCCGGTGCCGCGCTGAGCCAGCCCTCTAGTTCGTCGACCGGCAACGGCCGCGACCACAGGTAGCCCTGGCCGAGATCGCAGCCCAGCCGGGCGACGACGTCGGCTTGGGCTGTGGTCTCGACGCCTTCGACGGTGACTCGGAGCCCCATCTGATGCGCGGCGGTGGTGAGCGCACCGATCAGGGGTGCGGCGCGCGGGTGCTCGAGTTGTGCGGTGAACTCCCGGTCGATCTTGATGCCGTCCACCGGCAGCCGGATCAGGTCGCGCAGGTTGTAGAAGCCGGCGCCGAAGTCGTCCAGCCACACCGACATGCCGGCGGCCCGGAGTGCTTCCAGAGCGGGGGCGCCCTGGTCGGCGGCGTCCGGACGGGTGGTCTCGGTGAGTTCGACGCAGATGGTGCCGGGGGCGACCGAGGCGGCTTCGACCATCGCCACCAGCTCGGTGACCCCGGTGGGGGAGTCGAGGTGCCGTCCGGACAGGTTGATGCTGAGCTCGAAGCCGGGACGGGTGCGCTGCCACCGCCGCAGGTCGGCCAGTGCGTGCCGGATGATCGCCAGATCGAGTTCGATCACCAGATCGCTCGCCTCCGCGAGCGGGATGAACTCCGCCGGCGCAATCATGCCCTCGGGCCGTGGCCAGCGCGCCAGCGCTTCGACGCCGACGGCGCTCCCGGTGCTGAGGTCGATGATCGGCTGGTACCAGGCGACGAGCTGTCCGTCGTGGACGGCGCGGCTGAGTGCGGCGGCGTCCACCGCGGGGGCGCTCACCGTCGTCCGGCGGTTTGGTGAGGGCATGGGCGTCGCCGAATGGGTCGGTCCTTGGGGGTGTGTTCCGACATGGCCGCAAGGCTATAAGTAAGCAGCGTCGGCGAACAGTATTCGGCCCTGCGCACGTCGCGGCGACGGCGTCCACTAAGGTCACGTCCCGTGGCCAGCGACATCACCGTCTTCTCCGGCTCCGCACATCGTGAGTTCGCGCAGGAGATCTGCGATCTGCTCGGCATTCCGCTCTCACCGTCGGAGACCACCCGTTTCAGCAACGACTGCCTGCAGGTTCATCTGGACGGCAACTGCCGCAAGCGGGACGTCTTCATCGTCCAGCCGCTGGTGCCGCCGGTGCAGGAGAACCTGGTCGAGCTGCTGCTGATGCTGGACGCCGCCCGCGGCGCCTCCGCCGGGCATCTGACCGTGGTGATGCCGCACTACGCCTACGCGCGCAGCGACAAGAAGGACGCCCCGCGCATCTCGATCGGTGCCCGGCTGGTGGCCGACCTGCTGCACAAGGCGGGCGCCCAGCGGGTGGTGACGATGGCGCTGCACTCGCCGCAGGTGCACGGCATGTTCGAGATGCCGGTCGACCACCTCAGCGCCAACCACGTGATGGCCAGGCATTTCCGCAACAACGGCGACCTGTCCAACGCGGTGGTGGTGTCGCCCGACTTCGGCAACGTCAAAGAGGCCAACCACTTCGCGCGGCTGCTCGATGTGCCGGTGGCGGCCGGCGCCAAGCGCCGGCTGACCGACGACCGGGTGGTGATCGACAGCATCGTCGGCGACGTCCGCGGCAAGGACGTCATCGTCCTCGACGACGAGATCGCCACCGCCGGTTCGCTGATCGAACTGTTCGACAAGCTGCGCGAGGTCGGCGTCAACTCGATCACCGCGGCCTGCGTGCACGGCCTGTTCACCGGCCCGGCCGTCGAGCGGCTGAACGCCCAGCCCGATCTCAAAGAGATCGTCTGCACCAACACGGTCCCCCCGCGGGTGGCCGGCGACCTGGAGCGGCTGACCGTCCTCTCAGTCGCGCCCCTGTTCGCCGAGGCCGTCCGACGCATCCACAGCGGCGAGTCCATCTCGTCGCTCTTCGACGCCTGAGGCGACGCGTCCACATCCCGCCGGGTTCTCGTCATCCCGGCGGACGCCGGGATCTCCGCGTCGACCTTCCGGTGGAGGTGAGAGCCGGGATGACGGGCGGGCGACGAGTCGGGGACGAGCCGTTGGTCGAGCTTGTCGAGACCCGGTCAGTAGGGTGAGCATCGACGAAACCAGGTGGAGGAGAAGCGATGAAGGTAGCCGTTTTCGGTGCGCGCGGACGGATGGGTTCCGAGGTGGTGCGGGCGGTTGAGGCAGCGGAAGGCCTGGAACTGGTCGCCGCGGTGGACGCCGGTGACGACCGGACGGCGGTGGAGGCGGCCGAGGTCGTGGTCGATTTCACCCACCCGGACGCCGTGATCGACAACATCGCCTGGTGCACCGAACGCGGCATCAACGTGGTGGTCGGCACCACCGGGTTCACCGCCGAACGGCTCGACCGGGTGCGCGAACTGGCCGAAGCCGGCGGTGCCGGCGCCGTGGTGGCGTCCAACTTCTCCATCGGCGCGGTGCTGATGATGCACTTCAGCGCGCAGGCGGCCCGGTTCTTCGAGTCCGTCGAGGTGATCGAGCTGCACCACCCGAACAAGGTCGACGCGCCGTCCGGCACCTCGGTGAGCACGGTGGGCAAGATCGCCGCCGGCCGGGCCGAGGCCGGGCTCGGGCCCGTCCCGGACGCCACCGCCCAGTCCCTGCCCGGCGCGCGCGGCGCCGAGGTCGAGGGCATCCACCTGCACAGCGTCCGGCTGCGCGGGCTGATCGCCCACCAGGAGGTGCTGTTCGGCGGCGAGGGCGAGACGCTGACCATCCGGCACGACTCGCTCGACCGGGTGTCGTTCATGCCCGGCGTGATCGCCGCGGTGCGTGCCGTGCCCAGCCGTCCAGGTCTGACCGTCGGCATCGAATCCATCCTCGGCCTGGGCTGAGCTTCCCCCCGTCATCCCGGCGCACGCCGGGATCTCCGCCGAGCCGACAGCCACTGCCGCGGTAACCTCCAGCCAGCCGACCGAGGAGCACCGATGTCCATCGCCGATTTCCCCCGCCATCCGCTGACCTTCGGACCCAGCCCGGTCCATCTGCTGAAGCGGCTCAGTCAGCATCTGGGCGGCGCGCAGGTCTGGGCCAAGCGCGAGGACGTCAACAGCGGTCTCGCCTTCGGCGGCAACAAGGTGCGCAAGCTCGAGTACATCGTTCCCGACGTGCTGGCCAGCGGCGCCGACACCCTGGTGTCGATCGGCGGCTACCAGTCCAACCACACCCGTCAGGTCGCGGCGGTCGCGGCGCATCTCGGTCTGAAGTGCCGGCTGGTGCAGGAGCACTGGGTGCCCTGGGAGGACCCGATGAACGACCGGGTCGGCAACATCCTGCTGTCCCGGATGATGGGCGCCGACTCGCGGCTCGACCCCGCCGGCTTCGACATCGGCATCCGCGACTCCTGGAAGAACGCGCTGGCCGAGGTGGAGGCGTCCGGTGGCAAGCCCTACCCGATCCCGGCCGGGGCGTCCGAGCATCCGCTGGGCGGCCTCGGCTTCGCCAACTGGGCGTTCGAGGTGGCCGAGCAGGAGCGCGAGCTGGGCGTGTTGTTCGACACGATCATCGTCTGCACGGTGACCGGATCCACCCATGCCGGGATGATCGCCGGGTTCGCCGCCCTGGAGGAGCTGACCGGCGTCCGTCGCCGAGTGATCGGCATCGACGCCTCGGCCACCCTGGAACAGACCCGCGACCAGGTGGAACGGATCGCCCGGCACACCGCCGAGTTGATCGATCTGGGCCGCGATCTTCGCGACGACGAGATCACCGTGCTGGAGGGCTGGGCCGGTGAGCTGTACGGCATTCCGGTCGAGTCCACCATGAACGCGATGGCGCTGGGCGCCCAACTGGAGGCGATGATCACCGACCCGGTCTATGAGGGGAAATCGCTGGCCGGCCTGATCGACCTGGTCACCTCCGGTGAGATCGGTCGCGATTCCACCGTGCTGTATGCCCATCTGGGTGGGCAGCCGGCGATCAACGCCTACCACCGGCTGTGGCCCTGATCGTGCGATCGTAACCGGCCGATCATTGCCGTCGGTGCTAGTCGGGGCGCATAATCGCCGCAGCGCACGGACGGAGGCCGCAATGAAGTACGACTACGACCTGCTGGTGGTCGGCAGCGGTCCGGGCGGCCATCGTGCCGCGATCGCCGCCGCCAAACTGGGTCACCGGGTGGCCATCGTCGACCGACGGCAGATGCTCGGCGGGGTGTGCATCAACACTGGCACGATCCCGTCCAAGACGCTGCGCGAGGCCGTCCTCTACCTGACCGGCATGCATCAGCGCGACCTGTACGGCGCGTCCTACCGGGTCAAGGACGAGATCACCATCGCCGACCTGACCGCACGGACCCAGCACGTGATCGGACGCGAGACGCAGGTGGTGCGCAACCAGCTGCTGCGCAACCACGTCACCCTGTACAGCGGGGACGCCTCGTTCGTCGACCCGCACACCATCAAGGTGGAGGGGGCCGATCATCACACGATCAGCGCGCATCGGATCGTGCTGGCGCCCGGCACCGAGCCGGCCCGTCCCGACAACGTCGAGTTCGACGACGTCAACGTGGTCGACTCCGACGGCATCCTCGACCTGCAACGGGTGCCAGGAACGATGGTGGTGGTCGGTGCGGGCGTCATCGGCATCGAGTACGCCTCCATGTTCGCCGCGCTCGGCACCCGAGTGACGGTGGTCGACGCACGGCCCTCGATGCTCGACTTCTGCGACGCCGAGATCGTCGAGTCGCTGCGGTTCCACCTGCGCGACCTGTCGGTCACTTTCCGGTTCGGCGAGACGGTCGAACGGGTCGAGCGCAGCACCCACGGCACCATCACCACGCTGGGCAGCGGCAAACGGATCCCCGCCGACACGGTGATGTACTCGGCCGGACGCCAGGGCGCCACCGCCGCGCTCGCGCTGGAGAACGCCGGGCTGGAGGCCGACCGCCGCGGCCGGATCGCCGTCGACCAGCACTTCCGCACCGCCGTGCCGCACATCTACGCCGTCGGTGACGTGATCGGCTTCCCGGCGCTGGCCGCGACCTCGATGGAACAGGGCCGGCTGGCCGCGATGCACGCCATGGGGGAGCAGCCCGGCGGAATCACCCCGCTGCAGCCGATCGGCATCTACACCATTCCCGAGATCTCCTACGTCGGGAAGAGCGAGGACGAATTGACCGGCGAATCGGTGCCCTACGAGACCGGCCTGTCCCGCTACCGGGAGTTGGCCCGCGGCCAGATCGTCGGCGATTCCTACGGCATGCTCAAACTGCTGGTGCACTCCGTCGACCGCACCCTGCTCGGCGTCCACGTCTTCGGCACCGGCGCCACCGACCTGGTGCACATCGGCCAGGCCGTGATGGGCTGCGGCGGTACCGTCGACTACCTGGTCGACACCGTCTTCAACTATCCGACCTTGTCAGAGGCGTACAAGGTGGCCGCCCTGGACGCCACCAACAAACTGCGAGCCCTGAGCCGCTTCGAGGAGATCGCCGGCTGACTCCACCGAACCCGGTCACCGGGGACGGTTCTTTCGGTCACCGGGGACGGTTCCTTTGGTCACCGGGGACGGTTCTTTCGGTCACCGGGGACGGTTCCTTTGGTCACCGGGGACGGTTCCTTTGGTCACCAGGGCCGTTCCCGTAACCGTCCCATCCAGTTCAGGCGAGGGGGTTGGGCACCTCTTCGCCCGGTCGGACGGGGCCTGGTGGCGTCCCGTCACCGAACGGTCGCCCACCCAGTGACTCGCGTCCGTGCGGGGTGAGCCAACCGGAGAGATCCGGGCCCTTGGGGACGATGCCGTGCGGGTTCAGATCGCGATGAACGATGTAGTAGTGCTGCTTGATCTGGAGGAAGTCGATGGTGTCGCCGAAGCCGGGCGTCTGGAACAGGTCGCGGGCGTATCCCCACAGCGCGGGGATCTCGTTGAGCTTGTTCCGATTGCACTTGAAGTGCCCGTGGTAGACGGCGTCGAAGCGGGCCAGCGTGGTGAACAGCCGGACGTCGGCCTCGGTGATCGCGTCACCCATCAGGAACCGCCGGGTGGTGAGCCGTTCCTCCAGCCAGTCCAGCGCCGTCCAGAGCCGGTCGTAGGCAGCGTCATAGGCCTCCTGGCTACCGGCGAAACCGCAGCGATAGACGCCGTTGTTCACCTCGGTGTAGACCCGGCGCATCACCTCTTCCATCTCGTCGCGAAGCTCGGACGGCCACAGGTCCGGGGCGCCCGGGCGCTGGAACTCGGTCCATTCGGACGCCAGGTCGCGGGTGATCTGGTCGAAGTCGTTGGTGACCACCTCGCCGGTGGCGATCTCGACGATCGCCGGCACGGTGATGCCGCGCGGATAGCCCGGGAACCGCCTCTCGTAGGCGTCCTTCAGCTTGTGGATGCCCAGCACCGGATCGACGCCGCCCGGGTCGAGATCGAACGTCCAGGAGTCGGCGTCATGAGTGGGTCCGGGCAGCCCGACCGAGAGCACGTCCTCAAGTCCGAGCAGCCGCCGGACGATCAGCGTCCGGTTCGCCCACGGGCAGGCCCGTGCCGCGATCAACCGATAGCGGCCGGGCTCCACCGGCCACTGATCGGGAGCCGTCGGTGCGGCAACGATCCGGTCGGTGATGTAGGTGCTGTCGCGGACGAACTCCTTGCCCGGCATGGAGTAGCTCCCGCCCTCGCTGTGCTCTTCGTGCTCGCTCACGTCCGCTCCCTTCCGCCGCCCACCTTAGGACGCCGGATCCAGGTCCGGGAGCGGGCCGATGGCGTGACCTGTGATCCCGGCGAACGCCGGGATCTCCGCCTCGACTTGCGTACCGATCGAGATCCCGGATCAAGCCCGGGATGACGTGGCCGAACCGGTCCGGGGTTCAAGCCGAGATGTCGGTGTGCAGGCGCACCAGCTTGACCCGGGTGGTGTCGTCGATGCCTATCTCCTGATGTCCGCCGTCCGGGGCCCAGCCGGATTCGGTCAGGAAGCGGCGCAGTGCGTCGTCGGTGGAACGCACCCACCAGGTGGCCCGTGCGAACCCGTCGGCGCGCAGGGTGTCCATGCAGGCGTTAAGCAGCCGCGATCCGTGCCCCGAGCGTTGTGCGGCCGGATCGATGGCGAACTCGGCGACGATCCCGTCCTCGCCCGGTTCGGCGTCCGGATCGTCGCTCGGCCCGAGCGCCGCGAAACCGACCACGCGATCGTCGGTGACCGCCACCAGCACCCGGAACTGGGCCAACGGCGGACGGACGATCGCCGCATGCCACGACTGGGTCATCTCGTCCAGGTCGACATCGGCCAGCACCGAGCCGGCGAGCTCGGCGGGCAGTTGCTGGTTCCATGCGCGTCGTTGGATCGTCGCGATCTGGGGGGCCTCGACGGGCAGGGCCAGGCGGACGGAGTCGGCGATCACGGGTTCATGATAGGGATCCGCTCGCGCCGCACCCAGTTGGCTGAGTTGGGCACCGAGGTAGCGACGATAAAGTGACCGACGTGCGTGAGTCCCTGAAGACACCCCCCAAACTGGCCAAAGACGCATTGCGCGTGATCCCGCTCGGCGGGCTCGGCGATGTCGGCCGCAACAGCACCAGCTTCGAGTTCAACGGTCAGCTGCTGCTGGTCGACTGCGGCGTCCTGTTCCCCTCCGACGACCATCCCGGCGTCGACCTGATCCTGCCGGGGTTGCACCTGCTCGAGGAGCGGTTCGACGACATCCAGGCCCTCGTCCTGACCCATGGTCACGAGGACCACATCGGTGCCGTGCCCTACCTGCTGCGCAGCCGTCCGGACATTCCGGTGATCGGTTCCCGGCTGACTCTGGCCCTGGTTCGCGAGAAGCTGCGCGAGCACCGGCTGCGCGACGTCGACCTGCGCGTGGTCACCGAGGGCACCCGGATCAAGGTCGGCGAGTTCGATCTCGAGTTCCTCGCCGTCAACCACTCCATCCCGGACGCCCTCGCGGTCGCGATCCGGACGCCCGCCGGCCTCGTCCTGCACACCGGCGACTTCAAGATGGACCAACTGCCACTGGATCACCGGCTCACCGACCTGCGCGGTTTCGCCCGGCTCGGCGAAGAGGGCGTCGACCTGTTCATGGCCGACTCCACCAACGCCGAGACCCCCGGCTTCACCACCCACGAGCGCGACATCGAACCGGCGATGGAGCGGGTCTTCTCCTCTGCCAAGCAGAAGCTGATCGTGGCCTGCTTCGCCTCACATGTGCACCGCGTCCAACAGGTCCTGGACGCCGCCGTGCGGCACGGACGCAAGGTCGTCTACATCGGCCGGTCGATGGTGCGCAATATGACGGTGGCGCAGGAGCTCGGTTACCTGAAGGTGCCCGCCGACACCCTGATCGAACTCAAGCAGCTCGAGAATTACCCCGATGACAAGGTGGTGATGGTGTCCACCGGGTCGCAGGGCGAACCGCTGTCGGCGCTGTCGCGGATCTCCAACCACGAGCATCCGGTGGTGAAGGCCGGCCCCGGCGACGTGGTGCTGCTGGCGTCCTCGCTCATCCCGGGCAACGAGAACTCGGTGTACCGGGTGATCAACGGACTGGTCCGCAACGGTGTCACCGTGGTGCACAAGGGCAACGCGCTGGTGCATGTCTCCGGGCACGCCTCGGCGGGCGAGTTGCTGTACTGCTACAACCTGATCCAGCCGCGCAACGCGATGCCGGTGCACGGCGAGATCCGGCACCTGATCGCGAACGGTGATCTGGCCGCGGCGACCGGAGTGCCGCGCGAGCGGGTGATCGTGGTCGAGGACGGGGGAGTGGTCGACCTGGCCAAGGGCAAGGCGCGGGTCGTCGGCAAGCTCGACTGCGGCTACATCTTCGTGGACGGCTCCACCGTCGGCGATATCGGCGATGCCGAGTTGAGCGACCGGAAGATCCTCGGTGCCGATGGCTTCATCAGCGTCGTGGTCGTGGTGAACCTGCATTCGATGAGCCTGGTCAGCGGCCCTGACATCCATGCCCGCGGTTTCGTCGAGGACGATTCGGTCTTCGACGGCGTCAAGGGCCAGATCGCCAAGGCGGTGGTGGACGCGATGGCCGACGGCTCCGAAGACGTCCGCGGCCTGCAGCAGGTGGTGCGGCGCACAGTGGGCCGTTGGGTGAACAACACCTACCGCCGGCGTCCGATGATCCTCCCGGTGGTGGTCAGCGCCTGAGCCTCGAATCGGTGGATCGGGGCTAGGCGGACGGCCGGCCGTAGGGGAACTGCGTGTCAGGGGGAGTCGGGGCCGCCGAGGGCCAGACGTTGGCCATAGGTAACCACTGCACCGGCGGCGGGGTCGCCTTGGCGTGGGTCGTGTACATCCTCAGCACGCTGATCGCCAGCAGACCGGCGATCACGCTGGCGGCGTCGACGAGGATCTCGGCCTGGAGCGTCTGCCGGGCGCTGTCGAGGGTGGCCGGTGAGTAGAAGGCTGATGTGATCGCGACGCGTCCGCCGATCGACGCCACCAGGAAGGACGCCCACCGGATCGGCACCAGCCGGGGCACCGACGGCTGTTCGGCAGCCTGGAACGGCCGGGCCGGACGCGCCATCCCGCGCCACAGGTCGACCATGATCTGGTACGGCCGGAAGAGGTTGAGGATCGGTACCATCCAGCCGCCGATCGTCCAGCCCGCGCCGTGGCGCATCGCCTCGGGCGCTGCCGCCGCGCTCGTCCGCAGCATGTACATCCAGGACATGAACAGGCCGGCGGTGAGCAGGTAGAACACGTTGGCCAGGATCGCCAGCACCCGAACACGCGCGTCAAAGTTCTCGGCTTCGGCGACCGTCCGGGTTCCGGCATCAAGGGCATCGACCAGCGCCAGGCCCTCGACGCTGACCACCAGGGTGGCGCCGGCGGTGCCGATGACCAGTAGCAGTGACAGTTGGGCGGCGATGGCCACGAAGGAGAACGAGCTGCTCAGTGGCTTGGCGGGCGGCGCCGCGGGAGCCGGCTGCCAGGACGGAACGGGGGCAGTCATGCGGGTACCTCTCGGGGGGAAATCTCAGGGTGCCACAACGACGGCGGGGATTCGCCGGTCGCGCCGGAGGTCCACGATTAGGTGCCCCGGCGCCCTCTCGGGTATCTTTGACGAGGCCCTCGTCGTGGGGCCTGTTTCCCAAGCAATCAAGGAGTTACCAGTGGCTGCCGTGTGTGACATCTGCGCCAAGGGCCCAGGCTTTGGCCACAACGTGCCCTGGTCGAAGAAGAAGACCAACCGTCGGTGGAACCCGAACATCCAGCGCGTGCGCGCGGTGGTGGGCGGCACCCCGAAGCGGCTGAACGTCTGCACTTCGTGCCTGAAGTCCGGCAAGGTCACCCGCTGACCTGACCGGCACGCTCGAGGACCCGCTTCGGCGGGTCCTTCTGCTTTCCCGGCCCGTGCTCAGTCGGCTCGGCGGGCCATCTCGTCGAGGATCCAGCGGGCCGTCTCACGCGGGCACGCGCCGGGGTCGCCGAAGCTGACTCCGAAGATGCCGGTGACCTCGGTCAGCCTGGGGACGCCGTGCAACGCGAGAATCTCGTCCGCCTCCGCCGCGTACTCGTCGCGTGGGGCTCCGGTCGCGATCAGCCCCACCGGGTCCGCCTCGGCCAGGATCTCGATCAGTTGGTCGCGGGTCACAGGCATGGTGCAGAGCCTAGAGGTTTCCGCAGGGGTCGGGCGGACGTCGGCAACCCGTCGGTCGAGCTTGTCGAGACCCTCTGCAGCGATGTCGACAAGCCAGCCCGCGAGATCCCGGGGCGAGCCCGGGATGACGAATTGCGCCCTCGTCATCCCACCCCTCGTCAGCCCAGCCACTCTCGTCATCCCGGCGCACGCCGGGATCTCCGCACGCTCGAACCCGGCGTCCGGCACCATGAACGGCACCGCTGTCAGACGCCTCGCCGCAGGCCCGATCGGAGCAGACCCGTCCATGATGCGTTTCAACCCACCACCGGGCTGGCCGGTGCCGCCGCCGGGGTGGCAGCCGCCCGCTGACTGGCGTCCGGATCCCAGTTGGCCGGCGGCCCCGCCCGGATGGTCGTTCTGGATCGAAGAAGCCGTCGTCGAACCGCAGATCCTGCTGAAGAAGGCGGCCAACCTTCTCGTCGAGGACGCCCGGACCGACCTCCACCCCACCGTTGACGCGGCTCTGGCGGTTGTCGAGGCGCCGATGTCGAGCACCGAGCGGGTGCTGGACGGGTTCCGCGCCAAGTACGGGGGACTGTGGGTGGGCGGCACGCTCACCGTGACCGACCAGCAGGTCGAGTTCCACGCCAACGCGCTCAACCGTGCGGTGCAGTCCGGCACCCTCGACATCGCCCTTCCGTTGCGCTCCATCGCGCAGGTGGAGCTGCAGCCCGGCTTCGTCACCAAGATCGTCGCGATCACCGTCGGCTATCGCCAGGTGAAGTCCCGCATGTACGGGGCTGAGCAGGTGGCCGAGACGATCCGGCAGGCCGTCGGACGGGCGCGCGGGCTGAGCTGAGACCCCGTCCGGGACCACGAGCAGGGCACCCGCACGAACCTGTCGGAGGCTCCGGTTAGCATGCCGACCATGGTGATGTGGCAGACGCAGGCGTATCGCGAACTGCACACGCCGGTGGCCGATGTGCTGGGCGCCCGGACGGCGAAGGAGTTCGAGAAGCTCCGGGTGCGCACGGTCGGCGACCTGTTGCGGCATCTGCCGCGGCGCTACCTGTCCGGCACCGAGCTGACCGATCTGGCCACGCTGGAAGAGGGTGAGCATGTCGCGGTGATGGCCCGGGTGAGCCGGACCAACGTGATCCGCGGGGCGGGCGGCTACTCCGGCCAGTCGCGCCGGGGCGGGCGTCCGAGCCGGCTCGAGGTCACGCTGACCGACGGGCACGGCTACCTGGCGGTCACCTTCTTCGGCCGCGACCACCTGGTCGAGTACTGGGAGCGCGAGCTCGGCAAGGGTGTGCGCGGCATCTTCGTCGGCAAGGTCGGCCGGTTCCGCGACCAACTGCAGCTCACCCACCCCGAGTTCGTCATGCTGGACGCCTCCGGCGCCATCGTCGGCTCGTCGGAGGAGAAGCAGCGACTGGCCACCATGAGCCGTTCCGGGCTGGTTGGCATGTATCCGGCGACCGCCAAGCTGCCCACCTGGAAGGTCGCCGAATGTTGCCGGCTGGCGCTCGCCACACTGTCCGGCACCAACGACCCATGGCCCGACTGGGTCCTGGACGAGGCCGACGTGATGCGCCAGGCCGACGCCTTCGCCGCCGTCCACCAGCCGCACACGGTCGCCGAAGCCGAGGCGGGCGCCCAGCGGCTGCGGTTCGACGAGGCCTTCGCCACTCAGCTGACCATGGCCTACCGGCGTGCCGACGTCGCCACCCACACCGCCATCCGGCGGCGGGCCGTTTCCGGCGGGCTGCTCGACGCCCTCGACGCCCGCCTGCCGTTCAGCCTCACCGAGGGCCAGCAGGAGGTCTGCGGCACCCTGTTCGCTGAACTCGACCGGGCCCGGCCGATGCAGCGCCTGCTGCAGGGCGAGGTCGGCTCCGGCAAGACCGTGGTGGCGTTGCGGGCGATGCTGGCCGTGGTCGACGCCGGCGGCCAATGCGCGCTGCTGGCACCCACCGAGGTGCTCGCACAGCAGCACTACGCCACGATCCGGGCGCTGATGGGCGACTTGGCCGGTGGACGCATGTTGGGCTCCCCGGACGCCGCCACCGACGTCGTCCTGCTCACCGGTTCGATGCCGGCGGCGGCCAAGAAGTCCGCGCTGCTGCGGGCGGCGTCCGGCGAGGCCGGCATCGTGGTCGGCACCCACGCACTGCTCAACGACAAGGTGCAATTCGCCGATCTGGGCTTCATCGTGATCGACGAGCAGCACCGCTTCGGGGTGGAACAGCGCGGCGCGCTCACCGACAAGGCGTCGGCCCGGCCGCATGTGCTGGTGCTCACCGCGACCCCCATCCCGCGTTCGGTGGCGATGACGATCTTCGGCGATCTGGACGTCTCCACATTGGCTGAGCTGCCCGCCGGACGACAGGTCATCGGCACCGTCGTGGTGGACGCGGCGCTGCGTCCGGCCTGGGTGGAGCGCGCCTGGCAGCGGGTCGCCGAGGAGGTCGCGCAGGGCCGGCAGGCGTTCGTCGTGGTGCCCCGGATCAATAGCAGCGACGACGGCGTCGGGGTCACCGAGCTGGCTGAACGGCTCAGCACCGGACCGCTGGCCGGCGTCCGGGTCGGGGTGCTGCACGGGCAACTGGCTTCCGACGCCAAGGAGGCGACGATGACCGCCTTCGCGGCCGGCGAGGTCGACGTGCTGGTGGCCACCACGGTGATCGAGGTCGGTGTCGACGTGCCGAACGCGACGATGATGGTGATCTGGGACGCGGAACGCTTCGGCATCTCCCAGCTGCACCAGCTGCGCGGCCGGATCGGCCGAGGTGAGCACCCGGGGGTTTGCCTGCTGATCTCGTCCGCGCTGGCGGAGGAGACCATCCGGCAACGGTTGGACGCGGTGGCCGCCACCAACGACGGTTTCGAGTTGGCTGAACTCGACCTGCTGCAGCGCCGGGAAGGTGACGTGCTGGGGGCGGAGCAGTCCGGTTCGCGGTCCAGCTTGAGGCTGCTCAGCGTGCTCGAGCATGCCGACGTGATCACCCAGGCCAAGGAGATCGCCGCCGAGGCCGTCCGGCGCGACCCGGAACGGTCCACACCCGGGTTCGTCGACGCGGTCGCCGCGACGGAGCAGCTGATGGCCGGCGACTTCCTGGAACTCAGCTGAACCGGGTCGGCCGGGCTCTGGCACGATGACCCGGTGACTCTGATCGCCGCCGCGGACGGCTCCGCCCTGGGTAATCCCGGCCCCGCCGGCTGGGCCTGGTACATCGACCCCGACCGCTGGGCCTGCGGGGGGTGGGCGCACGGCACCAACAACATGGGTGAGCTGACCGCCGTACTCGATCTGCTGCGGCAGACCGCCGACGTCGACGACGAGCTGCTCGTCTACTGCGACTCGATGTACGTGATCAACTCGCTGACCAAATGGATGCCGGGCTGGAAGCGCAAAGGCTGGCGCAAGGGCGACGGGAAACCCGTACTCAACGTCGAGATCATGAAGGAACTCGACGCCGCACTGGCCGGACGCCGGGTGACGTTCGAATGGGTGAAAGGGCACTCGGGGCATCCGCTGAACGAGGAGGCCGACCGGCTGGCGAACGCCGCCGCGGTCGCGTTCAGCCAGGGCCTCACCCCGGACGCCGGGCCCGGCCTGGGAAAGACCGTCGAAGCACCACCGGCGAAGGCCGCGGCAGCCATGGCGCCCGACGAGCCCGAGGACCTGTTCTCGGCGATGGCCGATCAGCTGGAGCCCGAGCCGTCCGACATCGACCGGGTGATCGCCCTGGAACGGTCCCTGCTGACCGACGAGGTCCGGGCCGATCCCGCCGCCGTGGCGGCCCTGCTGCACCCCGACTGGTGCGAGATCGGACAATCCGGACGGCTGTGGACCCGGTCGGAGATGCTCGCCGAGATCGGGCCGCTGCCCACGGACGTCCGACTTGAGGTGATCACTGCTGATCAGCTGGACGCCGCCACCATCCTGCTGATCTGGCGCTCGATCGGTGACGGGGCCACCGCTGCCCGCAGCTCGCTGTGGGTGAAGGACGGCGATTGGCGTCAGCGCTTCCACCAGGGCACCGCCGAGCCCTGACCCCCGTTGGTCGAGCTTGGAAGCACGGGCAGTCAGCCGCCGGTGTAGTCCGGCTCGGGCTCCTCGCCGAAGACGAACCGGCGTCCGTCGATCTCGTCGACGTCGATGCGGACCACATGGGTCTCCACCGATGCCACCCAGGGATGCAGGAGTTGTTCGATCCGGTCGCGCTCAGCCGGGTCGTCCACTTCAGCCGCCGTGCCTTTGGCCACCACGCTCCAGCCGGTGTCGGTGACCCAGCCGTCGGCCTGGAAGGCGACCCGTTCGTTCACCGTCACCTGCAACAGCTTCGAACCCTCAGCGGTGCGGAAGATCACCGATGTTCCTTCGACGACGAAGTTGACCGGGAAGACGTCGGGCTGACGGTTGATGACGGTGGCGAGTCGTCCGACCGGGGAGCTCCGCAGCAGCTCCCACGCCTCCGCCTCGCTCAACCTGGTGACCGGAGATTGCTGTGTCATGCCCCATTGTCCCGCCTGGATGCGGCGTCCGCATGAGCTAGCGTCAACTCCATGTCGCGGATCATCGCCGGTAGCCGCAAGGGTCATCGGCTGCACACGCCGCCCGGCGACGGGACTCGGCCGACCTCCGATCGGGTGCGTGAGGCGGCCTTCGGCGTGCTGGCCTCCGAGCTGGGTCGCGCCGGTGACGCGGCCGAGCAGCTGTCCGGTTGCTCCTTCCTCGACCTGTACGCCGGTTCGGGTGCGGTGGGGCTGGAGGCGGCCAGTCGCGGCGCGCACCCCGTGGTCGCCGTCGAGCAGGATCGGCGCGCGGCTGACGTGATCCGCCGCAACATCAGGGAGACCGGGCTGGGTGTGCGGGCGGTGGCTGCCAGCGTCGAGCGGTACCTGGCCGGGCCGCCGACCCCGTTCGACATCTGCTGGCTGGACCCGCCCTACCGACTGCCGAACACCACGATCGAGACCGTGCTCACCCACCTGCTCGACGGCTGGCTGGCGCCCGGCGCGCTCGTCGTCGTGGAACGAGCCCGGCGCGACCAGCCGTTCGCCTGGCCGGATCGGTTGGGGGATCGCTGGGAACGTCGCTACGGTGAGACGACGCTGTTTCTCGCGACGGAAGGTGGCGAATGAGGGCCGTCTGTCCCGGATCGTTCGACCCGATCACGCATGGCCACCTGGACGTGATCCGGCGCGCCGGTGCCCTGTTCGACGAGGTGGTCGTCGCGGTCGGTCGGAACTCGGCCAAGAACTACCTGTTCGACACCGACGAACGGGTCGAACTGGTGCGGGCCGCGGTGGGGGAGCAGCCCCGCGTCCGGGTCGAGCTGCTGTCCGGCCTGCTGGTCGACTTCTGTCGCGAGCAGGGGGCGGACGTGGTGGTCAAGGGCCTGCGGTTCGCGTCCGACTTCGACTTCGAACTGCAGATGGCGCACATCAATCATTCGCTGACCGGCCTGGAGACGGTGCTGCTGCCGGCCTCCGCGCAGTGGGGCACGCTGTCCTCCACCATGGTCCGCGAGGTCGCCTCACTGGGCGGAGACGTGCGGGCCTTCGTCCCGCCGCTGGTCGCCGAACGCATCGAACAGAAGAGGAACCCCCATGCCTGAATCGTCCGCGGACCGGCTGAACGCACTGCAGCAACTGATTGAGCAGGGCAAGGCGGTGCCGATGTCGGCGTCCTGCATGATCAACCGCGCGGACGCGCTGGCGCTGGTCGCCGCCGTCCGCTCGGCCCTCACCGATGAACTGGACGCCGCACGCCTGGCCGCCGAGGCCAGCCCGCCGGTACTGGAGCGGGCGAAGGCCGAGGCCGAGGAGGTCGTCCGGGCCGCGCAGCAGGAGGCGGAGCGGCTGGTCGAGGCCAGCGAGGTGTTGCAGGCCGCCCAGCAGCGCGCCGACGCGCTGCGCGCGGAGACCGACGCCGAGGCCGAGGCGCTGCGCAAAGAAGCCGACGTCTACGTGGACGGCCGGATCGCCGCCATGGAGGCCGGCCTGCAGAAGACGCTCAGCCAGATCCAGACCATGCGGGCTCGGCTCGCCTCCCGTTCCGGCCTGGACGCCGACGCGTAACAGGCCCGATTGGCGCCGGCGAAGCGAGCCCGGTAAAGTCTCCCTTCGGTCATGACCATGTCACATCGCCACCTGAATCCCCGCTCCGGGCTCGTCATCGATACTCACGAGCTGGGACGACGAGTCGGCGCCATGAAGGAGATCCAGCGGATCGCCGAGGCACCGGACGGCATCGGCACGGACGTGATCGGAGTACCAACCGGTTCCTCCGTCGAATTCGAGCTGCGGCTCGAGTCGGTGGTGGAGGGGGTGCTGGTCACCGGAGCCGCCGAGGTTACGTTGACGGGGCAGTGCGGACGCTGCCTGGAACCGATCTCCTTCGATGAGGAGATCGACCTCCAGGAGTTGTACCTCTATCCCGACAAGGAACCCGACGACGAAGAGGCCAGCCGCCTCGAGGACGATCTGCTCGACCTCGAGCCCCTGCTGCGGGACACGGTGGTGCTCGACCTGCCGTACACGCCCTTGTGCCGGCCGGACTGCGCAGGCTTGTGTCCCGATTGTGGGGCCAACCTGAACGCCGACCCCGACCATGCACATGACGACCGGATCGACCCGCGCTGGGCCGGCCTGTCGGGCTGGGCGGCAGACCCAGACGACGAAGACGAGGCCGCAATGGCCAGAAACAAGGAGTGAGCCGTGGCCGTTCCCAAACGGAAGATGTCCCGGAGCAACACCCGGCACCGCCGTTCCCAGTGGAAGGCGTCCGTGCCCACCCTGGTGACCTGCGCCAACGCCGCTTGCCGGGCCAAGCACCTGCCGCACACCGCGTGCCCGGAGTGCGGCCAGTACGGGCCTCGCGCCGCCCGCCGTCAGATTCTCGAACCCTGACACCGGCGGCGATGAGCCGCATCCACGACCTACTCGACGAGCTGGGGATCACGATCGATCCCCAGCTCTTCGAGCTTGCCCTGGTGCATCGCAGCTACTCCTACGAGAACGGCGCCATTCCGCACAACGAGCGGCTCGAGTTCCTCGGCGACGCCGTCCTCGGCGTGGTGATCACCGAACACCTTTACCTGCGGTTCCCCGACCTGCCCGAGGGACGGCTGGCGAAGCTGCGGGCCGCCGTGGTCAACGCCCATGCCCTCGCCGATGTGGCTCGCGGGCTCGAACTCGGCTCGCTGATCAAGCTGGGCAAGGGCGAGATCGCCACCGGTGGCGCCGACAAGTCCTCGATCCTCGCGGACGCCTTCGAAGCCGTCCTGGGGGCGCTGCATCTGTCGGCCGGACGTGACGCCGCCGGCACCTTCGTCCACACCCTGTTCGATCCGCTGGTCGAGGCCGCCAACGGTCTCGGCGCCGGCCTGGACTGGAAGACCAGCCTCCAGGAGCTCTGCGCCCTGCGCGAGCTGGGTGCGCCCAGCTACGCGGTGACCGAGTCCGGACCCGACCACGACAAGCGCTTCGAGGCGGTCGCCGTGATCGGCGCACGGATCTTTCCGCCCGCCGGCGGTCGCTCCAAGAAGCAGGCTGAGCAGGGTGCCGCCCAGGCGGCCTTCGAGTCGCTCAGCTCATGAACTCTTGTCGACGCCATCGCATGTTGGGGTAGGAGCGGACGTCGTGACAGATGCGGGTGCCGACCGAGCGAAGCGGGCAGATCTTACGCAGATCTCGAAGCGGCTGTCTTATGTACTGCGTCACCATCCCGGCAGCATCGGTGCCGAGTTGGATCGCGCGGGCTGGATCGCGGTGGAGACGGTGCTGAACGGCCTGGGAGCACCCGGACGGCCGCTGGATCGGGCCGTCCTCGAGCAGATCGTCGCTGACGACGCCAAGGGCCGCTACGAGTTCGACCCCGGTCGGCATCGGATCAGGGCGCGGCAGGGACATAGCGTGAGTGTCGATCTGGGCTTGGCCGCCGTTCGTCCACCGGATGTCCTGTACCACGGGACGGCGGTCCGCTTCCTGGAGCGCATCAGGGCAGAGGGCCTGCGCCCGATGGGACGACATCACGTCCACCTCTCCGCCGAGGTGAGCACGGCGTCCACCGTGGGAAGCCGCCGCGGGCCGTCTGCGGTACTCCTCGTCGACGCTGGTGCTATGTTCCGTGATGGTCACCAGTTCTTCCGATCCGCCAACGGGGTGTGGCTGGTCGATGATGTGCCGCCGAAGTATTTGACCGAGTACGGCGGCGACGTTTCTGAGGGCTGAGAACGATCCGTCCGGATGCCGCCCGTCGCCCCACCGGCGTAGCCTGCATGGGAGCAGGCGATCGAGGGAGCGACGATGGACAGGATCGGGATTCTCGGTACCGGCCAGGTGGGGCTCACCCTGGCGGAGCGGCTCGCGAGCCTCGGCTTCGCGGTGACGGTCGGTGCCAGGAGTGCGGCCTCCGACAGCCTGGCCGCGGCGGCCCGGCTGGGTGTGGACACCGGATCGTTCGCGGACGCCGCCGCGTCCGCCGATCTGCTGATCAACGCCACCAACGGGCTGCATTCGGTGGACGCCCTGGCCGCCATTGATGAGGCGACGCTGACGGGGCTCACCGTCCTCGACCTGGCCAATGCCCTGGCTCCCGACCCCGGCGGGTTTCCGACGCCGGTGGTCAGCGCCGACGACTCGGTCGGGCAGCGACTGCAGCGCGCGTTTCCCGGCGCCCGCATCGTCAAATCGCTGTGCACGATGAACTGCGCGGTGATGGCCGACCCGTCGCTGGTCCCCGGCGACCACGTGGCGTTCCTCAGCGGCGACGACGTCGCAGCCAAGGATCAGGTGCGGGAGCTGCTCCAAGCGATGGGCTGGCGCCCGGTGCAGTTGATCGACCTCGGCGGTATCGAGACGGCGGCCGCACAGGAACTGCTGATGCCGCTGTGGATGCGCGTCACGATCGGACGCGGCTCCAACGCCGCCCGCTTCAACTGGGCGATCAACGCGGCGGATCGCGACTGACTCGAATCAGCCGTGCAGCTCGGCCTCGTAGCGCTCCCAACCCTGATCGAGGATCCGGAATCCAGCCTCCAGCATGGGGATCGGGTTCTCGCTGCCGCTGACCAGCAGCTGGATCTGCAGCACGAAGCGGGCGTAGGCCCGCACCTCGTCACTGGGCTCGGCCTGGCCGTGCTCGGCCGCGATGACCGCGGCCAAGGAGTCCTCATGCCGCAGCCACATCCGGGCGGCGTAGTCGCTGAGCGCCGGCGTCCGGTCGATGAAGTCCATGAACTCCCGGCGCAGTGCGCCGTCGTGGTCGAAGGGCGGCAGTAGTTCGGCGCGGTAGTAGTCGAGCAGGGCGGCCGAGATCGACGTTCCCGCCGGCCGGTCGCGCACCACCGCCACCAGGAGCTCGCGCTGCTCGTCGTCCTCGTCGAAGACCAGCGCCTCCTTCTGCGGGAAGTGCGCGAAGACCGTCGTCGGGGACACGTCGGCCTTTTCGGCGACCTCGCGGATGCTCACATTGTCGAAGCCACGCTCGAAGAAGAGCAGGGTGGCCGCGTTCGAGATCGCCTTGCGAGTGGCGGCCTTCTTCCGTTCACGCCGGCCGCGGGGCGTTGGGATCGTGCTCACCCCTTCACCATAGCGGTACAACTACATAACTGGGTTGACTTCGAAACTGGTATCGGTACAGTTACGGTGTGACTTCAGTCAATCGGACCCCTCAGGCGGCGGGATCGCGCCGCGCCTGGGTGATGCTCATCGCGATCACCATGCTCAACGTCATCGGCATGACCGTCGTGCTGCCGGTGCTGCCCTTCGTCGTCGGCCGCTATGTGTCCGACCAGTCCCACCTCGCGGTCTGGGTCGGCATCCTCGAAACCGTCAACGCGCTGTGCGCGTTCCTCGTCGCCCCGCTGTTCGGCGGCCTCTCCGACCGGTACGGACGCCGTCCGGTCATCGTGCTGGCCGCGTTCGGGGCGGCGATCGGTTTCGCCACCTTCGGTATCGGCGGCTCCATCTGGGTGCTGCTCGCCGGCCGGATCATCCAGGGCGTCACCGCCGGCGACATGCCCGCCCTGTTCGCCTACGCGGCCGACATCACCCCGGCCGAGCAGCGCGCCAAGCGGTTCGGGCTGCTCGGCGCCTTGTCGGGCATCGGCTTCATGGTCGGCCCCGCGCTCGGTGGCCTGCTGGCCGCGGTCGACATCGACCTGCCGGTCTTCGTCACCGCCGGAATCGCGCTGCTCGTCGCCGTGCTGAGCTTCTTCTTCCTGCCCGAGAGCCTCAAACCGGAGAACCGGACAGCCACCCTGCAACTCGAAGAGCTGCACCCGGTCAAGGTGTTCCGCGACGCCTTCGCGCGAACCAATCTGCGTGGCCTGCTGATCGCGCTGGTCCTGATTGGCGTGCCGTTCTCGATGTTCGCGAACAACTTCAGCGTGCTGGCCATCGACCAGGTGCAGTGGAGCGCGACGCAGATCGGTCTGCTCACCGCGGTCATCGGCGTCCTGGACATCGCGATCCAGGGCGGACTGATGCAGTTGCTGCTGCCCCAGATCGGCGAGCGCGGTGTCATCATCGCCGGCGTGATCACCCAGGCCGTCGGCCTGTTCGCGCTCGCCCTGGTCGGGTGGCTCTTCGCCCAACCCTGGCTGCTGATCGTCGGCACGCTGGCGCTGGGTGCCGGGCAGGGGCCGGCGACGGCGGCGATGGACGGCATCATCTCCGTCCAGGCCGGCGACGACGAGCAGGGCTGGATCGCCGGCGTGATGCAGTCGCTGACCACCGGCGTCAATGTCATCGCTCCCGTGCTGGCCGGCGTGCTCTATGCGAGCCTCGCGCACTCGACGCCGTACTGGATCGGCCTGGTGATGATGGTCGCTGCGGCGATCGTGCTCACCCGCATCCCGTTCGCCAGCCCGTCGAAGCGGACGGCGTCCGAGCCTGACCTGGCGGCGGTGACCGTCGAGTAGTTCCCGGGCGGGTGGCAGAATCGCCGGGTGCCCGAGTTGCCCGAAGTCGAAACCGTCCGAGCCGGCCTGGCAGGCATCGTCACCGGACGACGCATCGAGGCGGTGACCGTGCTGCACCCACGTCCGGTCCGTCGGCACCCCGGCGGCCCGGACGACTTCGCCGCCACCCTGGCCGGACGGACCTTCGCCGAACCCCGGCGCCGCGGCAAGTACCTGTGGCTGCCGTTCGCCGACGGCGACGCGCTGCTGGCGCACCTCGGCATGAGTGGACAGTTCCGGTTCGACGAGCCGGACGCCCCGCTGCTGCCCAACACCCGGGTGCTGTTCGATCTAGGCCCGTCAGCCGACCCGTCGGAGACCGAAGGTGCGGAGCGAGGAGATCCCGGCGTCCGCCGGGATGACGATCGGGCGCGGACGGCAGAGGCGTCGTCGGATGCCCATGAGCTTTCCCCGTCATCTGAGCCTCCCTCGTCATCCCGGCGCACGCCGGGATCTCCCAGTCAGCTCAGGTTCGTCGACCAGCGGATGTTCGGTGGCCTCTCACTCAGCCCTCACGGTGCCGACTTGCCCGTCGAACTCAGCCACATCGGACGCGACCCGTTCGACCCGCAGTTCGATCCCGCCGCCGCGGTGGCTCGGATCAGAGCCAAACGCAGCGCGATCAAGCGGGTGCTGCTCGACCAGACCGTGGTCTCGGGCATCGGCAACATCTACGCCGACGAGGCGCTGTGGCGGGCGCGGTTGCACTACGACCGGCCGGCCGACAGCCTGACCCGGCCGAAGGCTCGTGAGCTGCTGGGCCACGTCCACGACGTGATGGCCGAGGCGCTCGACCAGGGTGGCACCTCGTTCGACTCGCTGTATGTGAACGTCAACGGATCATCGGGTTATTTTGACCGCGAGCTCGCGGTGTACGGACGAGCCGGCCAGCCCTGCCGGCGGTGCGGCACCCTCATCAAGCGGGCTCCGTTCATGAACCGTTCGTCGCATTTCTGCCCGCGATGCCAGCGGAAACGCTGACTCGTCCACCTGGTTCATCAGCTCACGAAGGTCTCGATACGACCGGGCTGAGCCTTGACGTCGTGGCCCGCTTCTCGTTCTTCGGGTGGATCAACAGGGCGAGTAGGGCGCCGGCCAGGAAGAGCAGGCTGACACCGGCGTAAGCGGTGGCGTAGCCGTGAACGGCGGCGGCGGCCTCCTGGCCGGGGTGGTCGGCCAGGAACGTGGCGGACGTGGAGCCTGCGATGGTGCTGAGAACTGCCACACCGACGGAGCCTCCGATCTGCTGGGCGGCGTTGACGCTGGCGGCTGCCGCTCCGGCATCGGCGGGATCGACTCCCGCGGTCGCAGAACCGGTGGCGATCGAGACGACCAACCCGATGCCCGCTCCGATGAGCACCAGGCTGGGCAGCAGGTCGGTGAGGTAGGCGGCAGAGGTTCCCAGGCGAACGAGCAGGAACGCGCCGGCCCCACCAATGGCGAGGCCGAGCGGGACGATCGGGCGTGCGGTGAACCGACGGGTCAGCGAGGGTCCGATGAACACGGCCGAGGTCACCAGCGCGACCGGGACGGGAAGGAATGCGACTCCGGTGAGCAGCTGAGGGAAGCCCAGTGTGATCTGCAGGTAGTAGGGCAGGAACAGGAAGACGGTGAAGAGGCCGGCCGAGGACAGCAGGAGCGCGATGAGCGCGCTGCCTCGCCTGCGGTCCAGGATGACGCGCAGCGGCAGGAGAGGTGCGCGGGTGCGAGTCTGGATGACCATGAAGGCGGTCAGCAGCACGAACGCGGCGACCAGGTAGCCGAGGGTCTCCGGTGCCGTCCCACCGGAGGTCTCGACCTGCGAAGTGCCGAGCACCAGCGCGAAGAACCCTGCCGTCACGGTGACCGCGCCGGGGATGTCGAGGCGCTGGCGCACACGCTCGGCGACGCGGGGGAGCAGCAGAAGCGCTCCGAGGACCGCCGGGATCGCGATGACGGTGTTGATGTACATGGTCCAGCGCCACGACAACGCCTCGGTCAAGGCTCCGCCGAGCAGCAGCCCGATCGTGGTGCCGACCATGGAGACGGCGCCGAAGATCCCGAACGCCCTGCCGCGCTCCTTGCTGTCGCTGAACAGGACCGAGACCAGCGCAAGAGCGGAGGGAGCGAGCAGCGCCGCGAACGCGCCCTGGGCGATGCGGGCCGCGATGAGCAGCGCGACGGAGGGAGCCGCGCCGCCGATCGCGGAAGCGACGGCGAAGCCGGCGAGACCGGCGATGAGAGTCCTCTTTCTGCCCCAACGGTCGCCGAGCCGTCCACTCAGCAGCAACAGGCTGCCGAAGGTGAGCGCGTAACCGGTGATGATCCATTGACGGAGGCTGTCGGGGAAGTCGAGTTCAGCCTGGGCGGAGGGCAGTGCGATCGTCACGATGGTCGTGTCGAGGGCGATCATCAACTGGGCAAGAGCGAGGACGGCGAGCAGCCACCACCGCCGGGCGGGCGAGACGGTGGCAGGGGTGATTTCTGGCATGGCGAAGCCCTTCCTTCACAAGAGGGAGTGGACGTGGCGAGCGACGTCGCCGGAACGGGAGGTGGGGGCTCAGGGGCGACGGGCGATCCAGAGGCTTCGTGTGCCCCGAATATGGACGCTGGGCAGGGCCGGTGCGTCGGGCCCGGGCTGCAGGATCCGCGAGAGCGAGGCCTCCTGCTCGGCGGCCAAACCGTCGGCCGCGTGCAGCGCGAGTCGGTGCAACTCGGCTCGCGCGTAGTCGCCGCCGACGCCGTCCGCGGGAAGGTTCTGGTCGCTCACCAGCGTCCTTTTCTCCAGTAGCTCGAAGCCCGTAGCTTCAAGGAGGGCCGTCCACTCCGGTCCGGATGCGTCCGCGCGGGTGAGAATCCGCAGCCGCGTTTCCAGCTCGTCGTAGTCGTCGGGTAGCACGCGCGGCGGGCCGTCCATCTCCATGACTGCCAGCACCCCGCCGGGGCGGATCACCTGTGCCAGCGCAGCGAACGCCGCCGCCGGGTCGTCGAATTCGTGGAACACCGACGAGGCCCATGCCAGGTCGATGCACCCCGCTTCGAGGTCCATCGCCGTGACCGGGCGAGTGATCGTCCGGATGCGTTCGTGGCCGGCCCGTGCGGCGATCTGTTGTGTCATCGCAGGGTTAGCGTCGAGAGCGACGATCTCTGCCTTCGGGTAGCGGGCCGACCACCGGAAGGTCGCGGCACCCGTCCCGGCGCCCACGTCCAGAACGCGACGAACGGGATCGTGGCCGAGGTGGCCGGAGACCGCGTCCAATGCGTCGTCGAGCAGACTCGCGTGAACGCGTGCGTCCAGATCGAGAAGCCTGCCGAGTTGCGTCGACCCGCCGTGCGAATGCTGAAGGGCGTGTGGTGACTGGCGGTTGAGTGCGGGCATGGATCCAGCGTAGAAGCGCCATGCGCACAACGCATACACTCTTGCCTATGAAGCAAGAACTGGATGTGGATCGCCTCGTCCGCCAGCGGATTCGCGCGCTGCGTCTGGCGCGCGGGTGGTCCCTGGACACCCTGGCGGAGCGCGCCCATCTGAGCCCGTCGAACCTCAGCCGTATAGAGACTGGCGCCCGACGCATCGCCCTCGATCAACTCGTGCCGATCGCCAGGGCTCTCGACACGACGATCGACCAGCTCACCGAGTCGCCCGAGGATGAGGACGTCGTCATTCGGCCGTACCGGGACGAGCGGCGCGGGATGACCACCTGGACTCTGGCGAGCTCCCGCACTCCCGGTGGGCTCACCGTCGCGAAGATGCTGATCACCACACCGCCGCCCCCGCTCGAAGAGGCCGGCGTGCACCCCGGGCGCGACTGGTTCACCGTCCTCCGCGGCACCGCGGCTCTACGCCTGGGTGAACGGGTCATCGTCGTCGAGCAGGGCAATGCGGCCGAGTTCTCCACGATGGTGCCCCACGCCATCGGCACCCACGGCCCCGATCCCGTCGAGATCCTGACCATCCTGACCGCGGAGGGCCAGCACGCCCACGAGTAGGGCTGGCGAGTGTGTGCGATGACCTCCCGCCGAGACCGGCTTCGGCGATCCAGAGCTTCTGAGCGGAGCCGGGTGTCGTATCTACCGGCGGGGTCGTTTACCCAGGCTGTGCGCGAGCAGCACGGCGTGGACCCGGTCGCGGAGCCCGAGTTTGGCGTAGATGGTGTTGATGTAGGACTTCATCGTGCTGGGTGCGAGGCACAACTGCTGGCTGATCTCGGTGTTGTTGAACCCGTGGGCGATGGCATCGAAGATGTCGCGCTCGCGTCGGGTGAGGCTGGCAAGTTCCGGGGAGGCATCGCCCGAGGCGGACTCGTCGGAGTCGAGGAAGTGTTCGATCAGCTGCTGGGTGAGGCGGGGGTCCACGACGGCGGTGCCGGAGTGGACGGTGCGGACGGCGTCGATGAGGGCGTCGGGTTTGGTGGTCTTGAGCAGGAAGGCGCTGGCTCCGGCGCGAAGGCTGCCGAACGCGTACTCATCGAGGTCGAAGGTGGTCAGCACAACGACCCTGGTTCCGGGTGCGTCGCGAGTGATGGCACGAGTGGCTTCGATACCGCCGATGCCGGGCATCCGGACGTCCATGAGGACCACATCGGGGTGGTGGACGCGGACCAGCGAGATCGCCTGTTCACCGTTGTCCGCCTCGTCGATGACCTCGATGTCGTCGGCAGAGCCGAGGATCAACGCGTGTCCGGTGCGCTGCAAGGGCTGGTCATCGACGATCAGGACGCGGATCGGGGCGGTATCGGTCACGATTCTTGCCCCCGGCCGATAGGGAGGTGGGCATCGGTGCGCCAGCCTCCTCCCTCGATAGGTCCGGCGGTGCTGCGACCGCCGAACGCTGCGGCTTGCTCGCGGATGCTGGCGAGACCGATTCCCGTGCCGACAAACGGACGAGGGGAGGCGTGTCCGTCGTCACTGACGGCCACCTCGATCGCGTCCGGGCCGGCGTCGATGCGGACGACGACCTGGGTGGCGCCCTGGGCGTGACGCAGCCCGTTGGTGAGGGCTTCCTGGACGATCCGATGCACGGCGGTGGCTGCGACCGGGTCGGTGATCTCGGTCGATCCGTAGCGCGCAATGGTGACGGGAAGCCCGGCCGAGCGGAACGTCTGAGCCAACTCATCGAGGTCGGGAGCATTTGTCCGGGACACGCCCAGGACCCCGTCGAGTTCGGGGTCGTCGGAGCGAAGGATGCGGAGAATGCGCTGCATCTCGTCCAGTGCGGAGACGCCCACCTCGTTCAGCTTGGCAAGGGCGTCGCGGGCGCGTTCGGGCTGCTTCTCCCAGGCCGACTGGGCCCCGCCGGAGAGGGCGACCATGACGGTGAGGGAGTGCGCGACGATGTCGTGCATGTCCGCGGTGATCCGGGCTCGCTCGGCCAGGACCGCCTGCTCTGCGCGCTGCTGAATGTGATCGGCCAGGGCCGCGCGGCGTTCGATCCGGGCGCGAACCGCGAAACCCGCGGCGAGTGCGGTCAGGCAGAGCGGGTCGAGGATGCTCGGCGAGAATCGTGCGCCGCTGGCGAGAGCGGAGATCAACCCGGCGAGCGCGGGCAGGATGACGGCGATCAGGTAGCCGAGGACGGCTCGGCTGGTGGACTGCCGGGCGACGGCGAAGAGCGCAAATGCCGGGGCCATGCTCTGGTAGCCCGAACCGGGACTCAGCAGGATGCCGGCGGAGGCGACGGCCGTGACGACGCTGAGCACCCCCAGGGGGTAGCGGCGTCGCCATAGCAACGCAACAGCCGCGAGCGCGACGACCGGGTAAGCCGTCCAGTTGATCGGTTCGCCGGCGAACATCAGCGCGATCGAAGGGACGGCGGCACAGATCAGCACCACGATTCCGCCCATGGTGCGCGGGTGGTGCCGCATCCAGCCGACGATGCCCGTTTCCCCGAGGTCTGGACGGGAAAGCGCGGCGGTCGCGGCTGCGGTCACGACATCCACCTCCCTTGCTTTCATCATTGTCCCGGCCCACGCCAGACTGCTGTGCTCGTTCCCGCCGAGCAAACCGGCCTGCTCAGGTGTCGCGGCGGCTCACGACCACCGCTGCGACCAGGAACAGCACGATCGCCCAGCCGGCGAGCACGAGGTAACCGATCCACGGCCCCAGCGTGTGGGGTTCGGGTGGTGCGAGAAGCAGGGAGCCCGCCTGGATCGGGAAGTAGGCGGTGATCTGCCCGCCGACATCGCTGAACATCTGCGGGATGACCGGCATCACCAGCAGCAGACCGAGGACGCCGAGCACGCTGGCGACGACATTGCGGACGAGCGCGCCGATCGCGATCCCGATCACCGCGAGGGTGGCGAGATAGAGCCCGGAACCGAGGATCAGCCGCACTGCGTCGGAAGCGGCCAGTTCGTAGCCGTATCCGGCGGTGGCCAGGATCGGTGGCGCGATCGTCAAGCTGATCGCGGCGGAGATGAGCCCGACAAGGAACGAAACCGTGCCGACAGTGGTCGCTTTCGCGACGAGGACGTGGGTGCGGCGCGGCACCGACAGCATGGTCGCCTTGATCTGCCCGGAGCGATATTCGTTCGCGACGACCAGCGCACCGAGGATCGCGAGCAGGATGCCGACGTAGCCGGTCTTGTCGATCACCATCTCCGGGTAGGCGTCGTAGTCGGCCTGGGCCGATCCACGGTCGCGGAAGACGTAGGCCCAGGGCATCGCGGCCCCGTTGCCGATCAGCAGCAACAGCGTGAAGCCGGTCAGCATGAAGTTCGAAGTGAGGCCGTGGAACTTGACCCACTCCGACCGGATTGAGTTGACGAGTGTGACCGGTCGGGCGACCGCCGACGCCACAGCTGGCCGGGTGGGGGAGGTGGTGGTCATGATGCTCCTTCTGAGTCAGGACGAGGCGTACTCGACGGCGTCCCGGGTGAGTGCGGTGTACGCGTCCTCAAGGGTCCGCCGCCGCGGAGTGAGTTCGGTGAGCAGGATCCCGGCCTGCTGCGCGGCGCGGGCGATCTGCTCGGCGGTGACGCCCTCGACGTCCAGAGCGTCGGAGGTCGTGGTTGTGGTCCGCACCCCGGGCGCTGCCAGCAGCCGGGCAAGTGTCGAGGCATCCGAGGTGCGGACACGCACCCGCTCGGGCCCGCTCTCGGTCAGAGCAGTCGCAGGAGCATCAGCGAGGATGCTGCCGCGTCCGATGATGATGACGTGATCGGCGATCAGCGCAAGTTCCGAGAGCAGATGTGAGGACAAGAACACGGTGCGCCCCTCGTCGGCGAGGCGCCGCAGCAAACTGCGAACCCAGGTGACGCCCTCGGGGTCGAGTCCGTTCACGGGTTCGTCCAGGATCAGCGTGCCGGGGTCTCCAAGCAGTGCCGCCGCGATACCCAGCCGTTGGCCCATACCGAGGGAGAACCCGCCGACCTTGCGCCCAGCCACGCTGCTGAGGCCGGTCGCAGCCAGCACTTCATCCACGCGGGAGCGCGGGATCCGGTGCGTCGCCGCTATCGAAGTCAGGTAGTTGCGCGCTGTGCGCGATCGATGTGCAGCCTTCGCGTCCAGGAGTGCGCCGACGCATCCCAGGGGCGCCCGGTGCTCGGCATAGCGGCGACCATCGATCAGCGCAATGCCCGAGGTGGGCCGGTCCAGGCCGACGATGGAGCGCATCGTGGTCGATTTCCCGGCTCCATTCGGGCCGAGGAACCCGGTCACCTTTCCCGGTGTCACCGTGAAGGCCACGTCCTTCACGGCGTACTTCTGGCCGTAGCGTTTGCTCAGCCCGTCGACCTGAATCGTCATCGGCCCTCTCCGAATCGTCGTGTTGCGTCGACATCGAAGCTACGAAGCGCCGCCGCCCTCCGGTACCAACCACGGGTGGGACTTCATCCGCCCGATGCGCTGTGTCTTGTTGGGTTCACCCGACCGGATCTGGATCGGCCCCATAGGCCCCCGCAGCCCCGCAGACTTCTCCCATTCGTCGCTGCCACCCGAGGCTCCGGCCGGCTCGCGCCTCCGCCCCGGGATGCCGAGAAAGGGGTGGCAGAAGATGAAGACCCGGTGGCGCCGGTGCCGCGAGCGACGTTGCGCGAGATAAGGTGCCCCTCGTGACTTCTGCCGGCCCCTGGTACCGCCGCTACGCCTATGTCGGTCGCCAGTTCGTGAAGTTCGGGCTGGTCGGCGGCGCCGGCGTCGTGGTGAACATGCTGGTTGCCATCGTGATGAACAAGGCCAACGGCGGCACGGTCAACGCGCAGAACATCCTGTTCACAATTCCCGGCACCCCGTTCAACTTCCGCTACACCACGCTGGTCTGGATCGTCAGCTTCCTGGTGGCGAACCTGTTCAACTTCCAGCTGAACCGGCAGTGGACCTTCCGCAACCGCGCTCAGGCGCCATGGCTGAAGGAGTTCATGCCGTTCCTGGCCGTCGGTAGTGCCGCCGCCGCGATCGGCATCTTCATCAAGATCGGCTTCACCAATCCGACCTCGCCGTTCTATCTGCCCGAGCCGTGGTTCCACGAGAACGCCGGTCTGCAGTCGCGCGAGTACTGGGCGCAACTGCTCACCATCGTGATCACCACGCCGATCAACTTCCTGGTCAACAAGCTGTGGACGTTCCGGCACGTCCGCCGCCGTCACGCCCAGAACGAGACGGCCGCCGGCGTCCGGTAAGACCCATGCATCTGAAGTCGCTGACCCTGCGCGGATTCAAGTCGTTCGCGTCCACCACCACGCTGGCCTTCGAACCCGGCATCACCTGCGTCGTCGGACCCAACGGCTCGGGCAAGTCGAACGTGGTGGACGCGCTCAGCTGGGTGATGGGCGAGCAGGGTGCCAAATCGCTGCGCGGCGGCAAGATGGAAGACGTCATCTTCGCCGGCACCTCCGGACGCGCCCCGCTCGGACGCGCCGAGGTGACCCTCACCATCGACAACACCGACGGCGCCCTGCCGATCGAGTACACCGAGGTGACGATCAGCCGGACGATGTTCCGCACCGGCGGCTCCGACTACAAGATCAACGGCAACAACGCCCGGCTGCTCGACGTGCAGGAGTTGCTCTCCGATTCCGGCATCGGACGCGAGATGCACGTCATCGTCGGCCAGGGCCAGCTGGATTCGATCCTGCAGGCCACCCCTGAGATCCGGCGCGGCTTCATCGAGGAGGCGGCCGGCGTCCTGAAGCACCGCAAGCGCAAGGAGAAGGCGCTGCGCAAACTCGAGGCGACCGGCACCAACCTGAATCGCCTCACCGACCTGCTCGCCGAGATCCGCCGCCAGCTCAAACCGCTCGGACGGCAAGCCGAAGTGGCCCGCAAGGCGGCGGTGATCCAGGCCGAACTGCGCGACGCCAAGGCCCGGCTGATCGCCGACGACTACGTGCTCGCCACGCTGGCATTGGAATCCGACCTGGCGGTCGAAGCCGACCTGAAGGCCCGCCGGGCGTCGCTGGAGGCATCCCTGGAAGCGGCCCGGGCGGCCGAAGCCGAGGCCGAGACGGCGGCCCGGGAAGCACTGCCACGGCTGAACGCAGCGCAGGAGACCTGGTACGGGCTGGCCGGGCTGCGCGAGCGGCTGGCCTCGACGGTGACCATCGCCGGCGAGCGGGTGCGCAACGCGGAATCCGCCGGCGACGGCGAACGTCCGGGCCGTGACCCGGAGCTGATCGAACGCGAGGCCGCCGAGGTCCGCAAGGCCGAGGAGGCGCTGCGGGTCGAGGTGGCGAACGCCGGACAGGCACTCACCGACGCCAGCGCCACCCTCAAAGAGACAGAGACCGCGCACGAGCAGGCCGAACGCAGCTATGCGGCGCAATTGCGCGCGATCGCCGACCGGCGCGAGGGCCTGGCCCGGCTGACCGGCGAGGTGAACACGCTGCGCAGCCGGACCGAAGCGGCCGGTGCCGAGATCGAACGGCTCGGTGCGGCGCGCGACGACGCGCTGGGCCGGGCCGAGTCGGCCACCCGGTCGTTCGCCGCGCTGGAAACCCGGATCGCCGGGGTCAGCGACGGCGAGTCCGGCCTGGACGCCGCCTACGAGTCGGCCGCCGAACAGGTGGAACAGCTCGAGGCGAGCCTGGCCGAGATCCGCCAAGCCGAGGCCAAGGCGCAAACCGAACGGGCCACTCTGGCCGCCCGGCTCGACGCGCTCGCGCTCGGCCTGGAACGCAAGGACGCCTCGGCCGCGCTGATGGCGGCCGGTGACGCGGTGGGCGGGCTGCTCGGCTCGGTCGCCACCCTGATCGGGGTGCGCTCGGGCTACGAGGCGGCGATCTCCGCGGCGCTCGGCTCGGCCGCGGACGCCGTCGCGGTCGCCGATCTGGACGCCGCACTCGGCGCCTTCGGGCACCTCAAGGCCGAGGACCTGGGCCGGGCCGGGCTGCTGCTGGGTGGGGCGTCCGCACCCGACGAGCAGGACTGGCCGGCGCTCCCGGACGGCGCGGTCTGGGCGATCGACACGGTCACCTGCGCCGACGAGGTGCGGCCCGCGCTGGTCCGGCTGTTGCGCAAGGTGGCCGCCGTGGACGACCTGACGACCGCCCGCGCGCTGGTCGCCGACCTGCCGGACGTCACCGCGGTCACCGCCGAGGGCGATGTGCTCAGCCAATGGTTCGCCGCCGGCGGCTCGTCGGCGAAGCCGTCCCTGATCGAGGTGCAGGCCGCGGTCGACGAGGCCGAGGCGCGGCTGACCGCCGTCCAGGCCGATCTGGAGCGTTCCCGGTTCGCACTCGCCCAGGCGGAGGCCGAGCTGGCCGAAGCGCGCGAGCGGGCCGAGGCCGCGCTGGCCAGGCTGAACGAGTCGGACGCTGAGCATGCCGCCCTCGCCGAGGAACTGGCCACGCTCAGCCAGACCACCCGGGCCGCGCGGGCCGAGGCGGAGCGGCTGGAGGCGTCCATCACCGCGGCCCAGGCGACCCGCGAGCAGAACCGCGCGGCGCTCGCCGCGCTGGAGCAACGGCTCGAACTCGCCTCGGCGCAGACCGAGGTGACCGAGGCCGACCCGTCCGAGCGGGACCGGTTGAGTGAGGCGGAGCGGACCGCTCGCGGCGCCGAGATGGAGGCCCGGCTGGCGTTGCGCACCATCGAGGAACGGGCCCGCGCGCTGGCCGGACGTGCCGACTCACTGACCCGCGCCGCCACCGCGGAGCGACA
>NZ_JASGEN010000061.1:0-8642 GCF_047606365.1 Micropruina sp.
AGGTGGAGTTCGCGGTGCTCGGCGGACGCGGGGGAGCGCCCCGGGTGTCGCTGCCGGGCGAGATCGTGATGCGCACCGACGGCGCCTTCTACGACTTCGAGGCCAAGTACGTCTCCGACGACGACGCGATCCTGAAGGTGCCCACCGAGATGGATCCGGGCCTGCGCGAGCGGGCCGCCGACGTCGCCGCACGCACCTTCGAGGCGATGGGGGCCGAGGGCCTGGCCCGGGTGGACCTGTTCCTGACCGCCGACGGCCAGGTGCTGGTGAACGAGATCAACACCATGCCCGGCTTCACCCACATCTCGATGTTCCCCTCCTTGTGGGCGGCCAGTGGGATCGACTACACCACGCTGATCACCGACCTGATCGAGCAGGCCCTGGAGCGCCCGGTCGGCCTGCGCTGAACTGCCGGTACCGCCGGTCGAGCTTGTCGAGACCCAGCACCGCGTCCCACTGGTGACCGTGTGGACGGTTCTTTTCGTTCCACAGGTGGGTCATGAGCGGGACGAAGGGACGGTTCTTTTCGTCCCACCCGATTGGCCGCCGATGCCACGTCGATCGCCAGGGCTCGTCGGTGCCCATGTGACATCTGTCCCATCGGATCCGTGACACCGCACCCTGCGGCGGACCGGGGTCGGTTGCCTAGCGTGAAGACAGGCCGAAGAACTCGTCCCGGCCGTGAAGGAGATTGATCATGAACACCACCGAACTCGCCCCGCAGACCACCACCAGCCGTACCCGGGCCCCCTGGTCCACCGAACTGGTCGGCGCCGGCGCAGCCGTCGTCTGCGCGCTCGTCCTGTGGACGACGCTGGTGCCGCTCGGCGGCGTCGATCTGTCCGCCGACATGGGCGGCAGCGTCAAGCAGATCGGTGCCCTGGACGTCGGGCTGACCGCGCTGGGCGCCGGCCTGATCGGGCTGCTCGCGCTGCGAGTGCTGGAGCGGTTCACCCCGAAGGCACGCACCATCTGGACGATCACCGCGCTGGTCGTGCTGGTGCTGTCCTACGCGGGCGCCGTGATGGCGACGAACACCGCCGCGATGTGGTCGCTGATCGGCCTGCACTCCCTGGTGGCGGCCGTGGTGATCGCGGTCGGCGTCCGGTCCCGGCGCTGAACCGAGTCGCCGTCGGCCACGGGCACGCCGTCCGCGTAGCGTGAGGCCCATGAGAGGCCCCGATCCGGTACTGCCGCGCAACGCGGCGGTACTGATCTGGGTGCCGGTGCTGCTGCTGGCGCCGCTGCTCAACCTGCCGGCGGCACCCGTCCGGCTGGGCGGGATCGCGCTGGTGCTGCTGGCCGCGGTGGGCGCTGTCGCCGGTGTGCTGCTCAGCTGGCCCGACCCGACCCGGCCGTCGATCGCGGCCTGGCTGCTGGCCGCGCTGTCGGTCACCGCCGGATCGCTGCTCTGGAACGGCTGGGCGCCGGCCTGGCTGCTGGTGGCCATGGTCGCCGGACTGGCCCTGCCGGTGCGGGTCGTCTGGGCCGCCATCCCGCTCACCGCCGTCGTCGCCGCCTACCTGCAGTACCGCTTCGATCCGGTCATGGAACAGGCTCTGACCAGGGTGTTCGTGGTCGCCCTGACCGGCACCACGGCAGCTGTGCTGAACCGGCTGCTGATCACCAACCGCGAACTGCGGCGCACCCGTGAGCAGTTGGCATCCGCGGCCGTCGCCCAGGAACGCGAACGGGTGGCCCGCGACCTGCACGACGTGCTCGGCCACACCCTGTCGGTGATCGTGGTCAAGGCGGCCGCGGTGCGCAGGCTGCTCGCGGTCGATCCGGCCGCGGCCGCCGAGCACGCCGGCGACATCGAATCGGTCGGACGCTCGGCGCTGACCAGGGTGCGCGAGGTCGTCCATGACGCGGCCGCACCGAGTGTGGAAACCGAGTTGGCCGCGGCCCGGGACGTGTTGACCGCCGCCGGTATCAACGTCACCGCATCGCCGGAGTTCGCCGTCGATCCCAAGCTCGGTGAGCCGCTGGCCTGGGCGCTACGAGAAGGAGTCACCAACGTGCTGCGACATTCAGGTGCCAGCCGGTGCCGGATCGAACTGGGCCGCGCCGACGGAATGGTGCGGCTCAGCATCGCCGATGACGGCGTCGGACACCTCGGTGAACGCACGGACGGCCTGGGCGGGCTGGCCGGGCTGCGCCGCCGGTTGCAGGCGGCCGGCGGCGGCCTGGAGACCCGGCCCGGCACCGACGGGTTCACCCTGATCGCGTGGGTGCCCGATGCCGACTGAGCCGACGATCCGGATCCTGCTCGCCGAGGACCAGGCGATGATGCGCGGCGCACTGGCTGTGCTGCTCGACCTGGAGGACGACCTGGCCGTGGTCGCCCAGGTCGCCGACGGCACCGAGATCGTGCCCGAAGCGCTGCGGGTGCGGCCCGACGTGGCCCTGCTCGACATCGAACTCCCCGGACGCAGCGGGCTGGACGCCGCCGCCGACCTGGCCCGCGAACTGCCGCAGTGCCGGGTGCTGATCCTGACCACCTTCGCCCGGCCGGGCTACGTGCAACGCGCGATGGCGGCCGGCGCCCGCGGCTTCCTGGCCAAGGACGGACCGGTCGAGTCGTTGGCGGACGCCATCCGCAGCGTGGTCGACGGCGGCACGGTCGTCGATCCTGAGCTGGCCCGGCATGCGTTGCGCGACGCGTCCAGCCCATTGACCGAACGCGAGCGTGGCGTGCTGGCCGCCGCCGAGGACGGCTCGACGATCGCCGACATCGCCGCCCGGCTGCACCTGTCCGCCGCCACGGTGCGCAACTACCTGTCCAGCGCGATCGGCAAGACCGGTACCCGCAACAAGGTGGAGGCTGCCCGGCTGGCCAGGGAGAACGGCTGGCTGTAGCGGGCGTTACGTCGGTTCGAGCGCCTCCGGCTGCTGATGGCTGCGGATCGTCATCACCAGATAGATCGCCGAGCCGATCCAGACCCCGACCAGGCCGATCCAGTAGCTGAGGCTGACGTGCTCGCCGAAGAAGGTGATGCCGAGCAGGAACTGAATGGTGGGCGAGACGTACTGCAGCACCCCCAGCACCCCGAACTGCAGCCGCGGCGCGGCAACCGCGAAGAACCACAGCGGCAGCGCGGTGACCGCGCCGGCCATCACCAGCAGGACGGTGAGGCCAGTGTTGTGCCCGAACTGCCCCGCCGGCCCCAGCCAGAGCAGATAGGGCAGCGCCAACGGAGTGAGGAAGGCCGATTCGACCAGTAGCCCTTGCAGCGCGGTGAGCTGGGACCGCTTCTTCACCACCCCGTACAGCCCGAAGCTGACAGCCAGGGCGAGTGAGATGCCCAGTCCCTGCCAACTGCCCGCCGAGATGATCAGCACGCCGACCAGCACGATGGCGCCGCCGATCTGGGCGCCGCGGCTGAGCCGTTCACCGAATAACAGCACGCCGAGCAGCACGATCACCAGCGGGTTGATGAAGTACCCCAGCGATGCCTCGACCACGTGCTGGTTGTTCACCGCCCAGATGTAGATCAGCCAGTTCGTCCCGATCAGTGCGGACGCCGCCAGCAGGCTGGGCAGCGCCCGCCGGGTGAACACCGAGCTGCGCAGCCAACCCCAGCCGCCGCGCAGCAGGAGCAGGGCGAGCAGCACCAGCACGAACGACCAGACGATCCGGTGCGCCAGGATCTCCAGCGGGCTGGCCGGTTGCAGGGCGGCGAGGAACGGCGGCAGGAATCCCCAGGTGATGTAGGCGGCGGATGCGGCGGCCAACGCCTGCTTGCTACTGATCTCGGACACTAACGGACCGCTTCCTTGGGCACCCAGGGATGCTTCCACCACCGAGGTCCTAAGCTCAACTTCCATGGCGGGACGCACGGTTGCCGAGACTTCCGAATTCGATCTGATCGGCTCGATCACCGCGGGATTGCCGACCGGGCCCGCGGTCCGGGTCGGTCCCGGCGACGACTGCGCGGTGTTCGCCGCGGACGGCGATATCGCCGTCTCCACCGACACCATGGTCGAGAACGTCCACTTCCGCCGCACCTGGTCGGCGCCTGAGGATGTCGGACGCAAGGCGGTCGCGGCCGCGGTCGCCGACCTGGAGGCGATGGGGGCGCGTCCGATCGGCGTGGTGCTGGCCCTGACCATTCCGGCCGAACTGGAGATCTCCTGGGTCGAGGGCTTCCAGGCCGGCGTCCGTCAGGAGTGCGAACTGTCCGGAGCGCTGCTGCTCGGCGGCGACATCACCCGGGGCCGCGACATCACCGCGTCGGCCACCGTATTCGGCGACCTGCAGGGATGCCCCCCGGTGACCCGTTCCGGCGCTCGCCCCGGCGACGTGGTCGCCGTGTGTGGACGGCTCGGCTGGGCGGCCGCCGGGCTGACCGTATTGAACCGCGGCTTCCGTTCACCGCGTGCTGTCGTGGTCGCCCACCGGGTGCCCGAACCCCCCTATGGCCAGGGCATCGTGGCGCAACAGGCCGGCGCGTCCGCGATGATCGACTGTTCCGACGGCCTGCTCGCCGACCTGGGCCACCTCGCCGAGGCGTCCGGGGTGGCCATCGATGTGGACACGTCGAAGCTCGACGTCGCCGAGCCGCAGAGCGTGGTGGCCGCGGCGGTCGGGGGAGGGGACCCGCTCACCTTCATCCTCACCGGCGGCGACGACCACGCCCTGCTGGCCACCTTCGCCGCCTCCGACGTGCCGGACGGCTGGCGAGTGATCGGCACCGTCTCGGACGGCGATCCCACGGTCACCGTCGACGGCGCCGCCTGGGAGGGCGACGCGGTCGGCTGGCGCCACTTCTGACCCCTTCCGTCATCCCGGCCACCGCTGGTCGAGCTTGTCGAGACCCTTCCGCACCCGATTTCGACAAGCTCAATCACCGCTGGTCGAGCTTGTCGTGACCCTTCTCGCGCGCCAAGGAAGTATCAGCGCCCCCGCGTCCGCCTCCTTCCTGACAACGCCAGAAGGAGTCCACGATGACCGCCCAGCTCGCACCTCGGATCGGTGAGGCCGCCCGACGACTGCGGCTGCCCGACGGCGGTTGGGCCCAGCTGGACGGCCCGCTCACGCCCGGGGTGCCGCTGGTGCTCCTGCTGCACGGTTTCCGGGGCGGCCTGGCCAGCATGGCGGCCGCGCCGTCCGGGCAGCGGAGCTGGCGCGAGGCGCTGCTGGCTTCGGGTTTCAGCACCCTGAGCTATGAGCAGACCGCACCCGACGGTCTGCTGGCGCCGAACCTCGAGCAGCTGGTCGAGATCACCGCCGGACCGCTGACTCATCACTCCCGGTTGCGCCGGCTGCCGCTGGCGATCGTGGCGCACAGCCGCGGCGGACTGCTGGCCCGGCTGCTGATCGACCGCGCGGCCAACGAGCCCCGGCTCCGCGGCGTCGTCGATCGGCTGAGCCAGGTGATCACCCTGCACACCCCGCACCAGGGTTCCGGCCTGGCGGCGCTGGCGATCGGCGTGGACCGGACCGCCCGGCGGCTGCAGTCCGCGGTGGCGTCGTTGGGTCTCCGTCCGGCGGTGCTCGCCGCGCTCTGCTCGCTCTCGGCGTCCCCGGCAGTGGCCGAACTGGCGCCGGGCAGCCCGACCCTGCGCGCCCTCGCCCGCCGCCCCGCGCCGACCTGCGTTCCCTGGCACACCTTCGGTGGCATCAGCGCCGATCTACGGCGGATCTGCACGCTGCTCGGCCCGGTCCCGCCGGACGGCAGGACCTCCGCCCCGGCCAGGCTGGCGCGCACTCGCGGACTGTCCGAGGTCGTGGGCGTGCTCGACCGGTTGGCGCTGCTCACGCCGGCGCTCCGCGAGGGCGAAGGCGACGTGGTGGTGGCTGACGCCTCCGCTCGGCTGCCGTTCGCGGACAGCCACACCGTCAACCGGCTGACCCACGTGGAAGCGCTCTGGGACGTGAATCTTCAGCACCAGGTCGTCGCGCTGCTCAGCGACCGGTACCTGCTTGCCGCCGCCTGAGTGTCGCGAGGTGAAATAGGGATCGGGATCGGGCACCGTCAGCCGTGCCCGATCCCGATCTTTGTTCGCTGCCTCCGGCGCCCACCCGCGCCAACCGGCGTGGAAGCTGTGCGTCCGGCACCCGATGTCCTAGGGTGGCGACCATGGCGACCCGCGCGTCTTCCCCATCGCGGTCTCGTAACAGCGCCACGCGCAGTTCCGCACCGCGGTCGTCCGGAAGCAAGAAACCACCGGCCCGCTCGTCTTCGCGCGGGCGATCCAAGCCGAAGCAGCGTTCCGGGTTCTTCCCTGCGCTCGGACGCGGCGTCGCCGCGATCTGGAACGGACTCGCCCGAGGTGTCGGTGCGCTGGCCCGTGGCATCGGGCACGGGGCCCGTGACCTCGACCCTGCGTTGCGCCGCGACGGTGCCGGCCTGGCCCTGATCGGACTCGCCGTCCTGATCGCCGCCGAGTTCTGGTTCGGCATCCCCGGCACGTTCGGCCGCTGGATCCACATCGGGGTCAGCACAGTGTTCGGCTCGCTCAGCGTGGCGCTGCCGCTGTTCGCGCTGGCCATGGCCTGGCGCACCCTGCGGCATCCCGACCACAACGGACCCGCCGGCCGGCAGGTCGTCGGCTGGGGGAGTGCCCTGCTCGGTCTGCTCGGGCTGATCCACATCTCCAAGGGCATGCCCCGCTTCCCGGACGCCGAGGCCGTCCGTGCCGCCGGGGGAGCGCTGGGCTTCATCGCCTCCACCATCGTCGCCGACCTGGTCACCGTCTGGGTGGCGGTGCCGCTGCTGATCCTGCTGATGCTGTTCGGCATCCTGGTGATCGTCGGCATTCCGCTGCACGAGTTGGCCACCCGGTTCGCCGAGTTCAAGGCGAAGTTGCCGGCCAAGCCCGAACCTCCCGCGCCCGAACTGAAGTACGGCGTCGACGAGGCCTACGACACGCCGCTGGTGGGTGACATCGAGCCGGCCGAGATCGACCACTGGCCGGCCGACGAGCCCGACCTCGATCCGGTCGTGCCGCAGCCCGTCACCGCGGGCAAGGCGCCGGCGCCGCGGGTCGACGAACCGGCTGAGCTGCCCGCTCCCGAACACAGCCACCAGCCCGCGGTTGCTGAGCAGTTGCAGCTCAGCGGCGACGTCCAGTACGTGCTGCCCGAGCCGATGGTGTTGAAGGCCGGTTCGGTGCCGAAGGCCCGCACCCAGGCGTCCGACGCGGTGGTGGGACGGCTCACCGAGGTGCTGCGCCAGTTCGACATCGACGCCACCGTCACCGGCTACATGCGCGGCCCGACGGTCACCCGCTACGAGGTCGAGCTCGGCCCCGGCGTCAAGGTCGAGAAGGTCACCGCGCTCGGCAAGAACATCGCCTACGCGGTCGCTTCGGCCGACGTCCGGATCCTGTCGCCGATCCCCGGCAAGTCGGCGATCGGCATCGAGATCCCCAACGCCGACAAAGAGATCGTGTCGCTGGGCGACGTGCTGCGCAGCCCGATCGCCCGCAACGACCACCACCCGATGACAGTCGGGCTCGGCAAGGACGTCGAGGGCGGCTACCTGGTGGCCAACATGGCCAAGATGCCGCACCTGCTGGTGGCCGGCGCCACCGGCTCGGGCAAGTCCAGCTTCGTCAACTCGCTGATCACCTCGATCATGATGCGGGCCACGCCGGACGAGGTGCAGCTGCTGCTGGTCGACCCGAAGCGGGTGGAACTCACCCACTACGAGGGCATTCCGCACCTGGTCACGCCGATCATCACCAGCCCGAAGAAGGCCGCCGAGGCGCTGCAGTGGGTGTGCCGCGAGATGGACACCCGCTACGACGACCTGGCCGCCTTCGGGTTCCGGCACGTCGACGACTTCAACAAGGCCGTCCGGGCCGGTGCGGTGAAGCTGCCGCCGGGCTCGGAGCGCGTGCTGGAGCCGTACCCGTACCTGCTGGTGATCGTGGACGAGCTGGCCGACCTGATGATGGTCGCGCCGCGCGACGTCGAGGACTCCATCGTCCGGATCACCCAGCTGGCCCGGGCCGCCGGCATCCATCTGGTGCTGGCCACCCAGCGTCCGTCCACCGACGTGGTCACCGGCCTGATCAAGGCCAACGTGCCTTCCCGGCTGGCGTTCGCGACGGCGTCCATGACCGACTCCCGGGTCATCCTGGATTCGCCGGGCGCCGAAAAGCTGGTCGGCCAGGGCGACGGGCTGTTCCTGCCGATGGGCGCCTCCAAGGCGATCCGGGTGCAGGGCGCCTGGGTCACCGAGGCCGAGATCCGCCAGGTAGCGAAGCACGTCACCACCCAGCTGCAGCCGCAGTACCGCGACGACGTCCAGGCGGCCCCGGAGTCGTCCACCAAGGTCGCCGAGGACATCGGCGACGACCTGGAACTGGTGCTCGAAGCGGCCACCCTGGTGGTCAACCTGCAGCTCGGTTCGACCTCGATGCTGCAGCGCAAGCTGCGGGTCGGTTTCGCCAAGGCCGGACGCCTGATGGACATCCTGGAGACCCGCGGCGTGGTCGGCCCCTCCGAGGGCTCCAAGCCCCGCGAGGTGCTGGTCAAGCCCGACGATCTCGACGAGGTGCTGGTCAACCTCCGCGAGGGCTGAATCGCACGCACGGTCCGCGGGGACGGTTCTCTTGGTCACCGGGGACGGTTCTCTTGGTCACCGGGGACGGTTCTCTTGGTCACCGGGGACGGTTCTCTTGGTCACCGG
>NZ_JASGEN010000062.1:0-6570 GCF_047606365.1 Micropruina sp.
GCTGCGAAGCCGCCTCCGCCGTCGCCCACCACTACGCCTGGCTCGGCGACCGGATCGCCCTGCACGACCTGGGCGGGCGAATCCCCACCCTGCCGTTCGGCACCGGCCGCAACCAGACTCGCCGCCTGCTCGATCTGCTCAGCCGACTCGACCGAAACACGTCCGATAAGCCCACCCTGCCCGCGCTCCGCGTCCGGCCCCACACCCTGACCTTCGTCTGCAGCCCCCTGCTCGCCACGCACACTCTGGACACGATCGACGCCCTGCACCGCGCCGGCCACGAACTCGCCATCGTCGACACCTTCCCGGCCGACCTCAGCAGCACGCCGACCGGTGCCGCGAACGCCCTGAGAATCCGCGCACTGGAACGCGGCGACGACCTCCGTCGCCTGCGCCAGCAGGGCATCCCGGTCAGCCGTTGGCAAGGCCAAGCCAGCCTGGCGCCGCTGCTGGCCGGGCTGGCCGCCTCCCGCGGGCCGCGAAGGGCGCACCGATGACTGCTCCGAGAGCAGCAACAACCACGAACGGCGTACCCGCCTGGACTCTCACCGTGCTCCAAGCCGCAATGTTCGCGTTCGCCACGATCCTCTGCTTCCGGGCCACCAGTCACGAGCAGCAATGGATCCTGGCTGCGGCGGCCGCAGTAGCCGTCGGCTGGGCGCTCGCCCGACCGGACTCGCCCGGCGCCACGATCTGGATCCTGATCATCGGCTCCTGGTGGCTGACCGGTCTCAGCACTCCCAGCCTCGGCACGACCCTTCAGGCCGCGCTACTCGTGCTCGCCGGCCACTACCTCACCGCCGTCCGGGCCAGCGCGCATTGGACCACCCGACTCAGCATCGGCTACCTGGCCACCAGCCTCGGAGTGCTTGCAGCGCTGATGCTCGCCACCGCACTCGTCGCTCCGCTGATCACCCTGATCAGCAACAGCCCGATCACCTCCGACCAATGGACCATCGTCTGGACGACCGCCGCCTTGGCGGTATTCGCGGGACTCGCCGCATGGCTCACCAGAGATGCGCCGACCGAAGTCCCTCCATCGTCATCCCGGACTTGATCCGGGATCTCCCCGCCTGAGATCCCGGGTCGGAGCCCGGGATGACGTGAATGATCAGTGCCTCCCTGGGGAAGTCGGAGAACATCCCAGGCGGGGGCTACGCGAGCCCTGCTGCGACCAGGCTTTCGCCGGCTGCTTCGATCGCTTCTTCGGACGGCCGCGGCCGGAAGCCGAGCAGGTCGCGTGCCTTGTCGATCGACACCTGCTTGACCAGTCCGAGTTCAGCCGCGACGGACCGCAGTTCGGTGTTGAACAACCCACCGACGCGGACCACGAGATCCGGCAGTCGCCGGGTCGGCACCTTCGCCGCGCTCTGGCCGAGATGGCTGCGCAGGGTGTCGGCGATGGTGCTCATCGGAATGGCGGGTTCTCCGCTGGCGAGCAGGATGCGCTGGCCGGCGGCGTCCGGAGCGTCGATGGCAGCCAGATGAGCGGCGGCTACGTCGCGGACGTCGACGATCGGGATCGACAGGCGTGGCACCGCGGGCATCGAGCCGGAGAGCATCCGTTGGATGAGCCGGTTGGATCCGGAGATGTCCGTACCCAGGACGGGGCCCATCACCGCCACCGGCAGCAACGTGACCAGCTCCGGGGCTCCCTGCTCGGAGGCGACGAAATCCCACGCGGCACGCTCGGCGAGGATCTTGCTGCGGCCGTAGGCGTCGACGCCCGGACCGTCGATCGGCGACCAGTCGTCCTCGGTGAACCGGTCGTGCGAGTGCGGGTGTCCGAACCCGGCCGCGTGGAACGCCGAGGTCAGCACGACCCGCCGCACTCCGGCCTCGAGGGCTGCACGCAGCACCCGCAGGGCGCCGTCGCGGGCCGGCTTGATCACCTCGTTCTCATCGGCCACCTTGCCGGGCACCACCGGGGAGGCGACATGGAGCACCGCGTCGACGCCGGCCATCGCGTCCGCCCAACCGTCATCGCGGGTCAGGTCAGCGGCAACGAACTCGAGCACGTCGCCGCGGTTCATGCCGGCGCGGGTCAGGACGTCGCGCACGCTCGCCTCGCGGGCCAGGCTGCGGACGGTGGTGCGCACCCGATACCCCTGGTCGAGAAGCTGGAGGATGCAGTGGCCGGCGATGAATCCAGAACCGCCGGTGACAAGGACGAGAGAATCAGCCATGTCTCGATCGTGGGTCCGCGCCGAACTCCGGCCAAGTGCCCTGTCGGTCCTGGTAGCGGCAGGGACACCCACACGGAGCGTCCGGACGCCTACGGTGAACCCATGCCCACCGAACCGTCCCTGCTCGGCGAATACCTGCGCGCCCGGCGCGAACTCGTCCGGCCCGAACAGGTCGGCATCCCGGTCATCGGGCAGCGCCGCGTGCCCGGCCTGCGTCGCGAAGAGGTCGCGATGCTCGCCGGTATCAGCGCCGAGTACTACCTGCGGCTCGAGCAGGGACGCGACCGCAACCCGTCCGCGCAGGTGCTGCAGGCCATCGGACGAGTGCTGCAACTCGACGACGACGCCTACCTGCTGAGTCTCGCCGCCGAGCGGCCCCGCCGTCCGGCCCGACGGGTGCGCCGCGAGGCCGTACCGGCGAGCACTGCGCGGTTCGTCGCGGAACTGTCCGTCCCCGCCTTCATCGAGGGCCGCTACCTGGACGTGCTGGCGGCCAATCCGCTCGCCACCGCACTCTCGCCGCGACTGCGGATCGGCAGGAACCGGCTGCGCGACGTCTTCCTCGACCCCGAAGAGCAGGCGTTGTTCGTGCACGGCGCCAAGGCCGCCGGCGCACTCATCGCCGGCTTCCGGCAGTCGGTCGGTACCGACATCGACGACCCGCGGTTCATCGAGCTGGTGGGGGAGTTGTCCCTTGCCAGCCCACTCTTCCGGCAACTCTGGGCCCGCCACGACGTCGGCCCGCGCAGCGGCGCCGCGGTGACCTTCGCCCACCCCCAGGTCGGCACCCTCCACCTCGACCGAGAGAAGCTCGCGATCAGTGGCACCGAGGGCCTGATGCTGGTCGTCTATCACGCCCAACCCGGCACCGACAGCGCCGAAAAGCTCAACCTGCTCGGATCGCTCGCGCTCCCGGACGCGGTGCGAACGAGCGAACCCACACAGCTCGCATAGCCGAGGCTTGCGAGATATCCGGATGGGTTCCGTCCGGAATGCGGCCTAACGTGAGGGAATCGACCAGCGAAAGGCGGCAGCCATGACTGAACACGTCGACCCGATCCCGGGTCATCCGGACTTCCCGTGGGAACCGCCGTTGGCGGGCAGCGAGTTGGAGCATCTGGTTGGAATGCTCGACCGATTGCGGTGGACCTTCCGCTGGAAGGCGTCCGGCTTGGACGCGGACGGCCTGAGCAAGCGGCTCGGCCCGTCGGCGCTGACCCTGGGCGGACTGCTGCAGCACCTGGCCGGTGTCGAGGCGCTCCGCTTCACCTGGGATCTCGACCGCTCCGACCCCGGCGAACCCTGGCGTTCGGCCGACTGGAGCGATCCCGACTGGACGTTCACCACGGCCGCCGACAAGGCTCCTGACGAGTTGTACCGGCTCTATGACGATGCGGTGGCCGCTGCCCGTGAGCGGCTCGCTGCGGTGATCGCGGACGGCGGCATCGACCGGCCCAGCGCCCTGGGTGAGGGTGATCAGCGGGCCAGCGTGCGCCGTCTGGTCTGCGACATGATCGAGGAGTACGGACGACACACCGGCCACGCCGACCTGCTCCGCGAAAACGTCGACGGCCTGGTCGGCGAGGACCCGCCAGCCGGCTGGCGTCCCTGAAACCGCGCTGGCCGAGCATCTCGAGGCCGCGGCCGCCAGGCTCGAACATCGGGGGACGGTTCTTTCTCGTTCGAAATTCGCACCCGCGAGAACCGTCCCCGGACGTTCGAGATTCGCATCTCGGGGGACGGTTCTTTTCGTTCGAAAATCGCATGTGGGAGAACCGTCCCCGGGTGTGCGAGGGCTCAGACTGGCTTGCGGGCGATCAGTGCGATGCCGGTCAGGTGGTCGGCGTGCTTCACGAAGGTGCGCCGCATTGTCAGCACCCGACGGCGAGCGGCCGGGTTGCGGAGCAGGTTCCAGGCGATCCGCAGCACTCGTCCGAGTCCTTCGTCAGACAGGTTCCGGCGCAGCTTGAGCAGCGCCATCGGTGCGGTGCCGGTCCACTCCACGACCAGGCCGGCGTCGCTGAGCAACCGGCGCCATTCGGACGCGGTCAGCGGCCGGGCGTTCACCTTGATGGTGCGGGCCAGGTCTTTGCGGATCTCCTCGCCGACGGACGGGTCGAGGTCGTCGGGCTGCAGTCCCAGTTCGTGGATGGCGTAGCACCCACCCGGACGCAGCAGTCGCGCGGCCTCGGCGATGATGGCCCGCTTACCGCGTTCGGTCTGCATGGTCAGCATCGCCTCGCCGATCACCACGTGGGCGCTGGCCGCGGGCAGGCCGGTGTCAGCGGCGTCCGCGGTGACGGTGCGCCCACCGGAAGGGCCGACGATGCCGGCGACCAGCGCGGCCGCGGACGGGTCGGCGTCCACACCGACGTAACTGGCGGGCCGGCGGCGCAGGATCAGTTCGGCCGTCTTGCCGATGCCGGGCGCCAACTCGACCACGTCGGTTCCGGTGAGGCCGAGCCGGTCGAGCAGTCCGGTGGTGAGTTCCAGGCCGCCCGGGCGCAGCACCCGTTTACCGAGCCGGGCGAGCAGCCAGTGCCCCTGGGCGTCCTCGGGCCGGCGGTTCTGCTGCGGCAATGTCTGCATCGCGAGCACCTCAGTCGCGGGTGAGCAGGAAGAGTGCCAGCTTGGACGGTGCCAGCGCCTCGACCGCGTGCGGCACCCGGGTGCTCAGATGAAGCAGGTCGCCGGGCTCGAGGACTACGCTGCGGCCGTCGGCTGTAATCCGCAGCGAGCCCTCGAGCGTCTGGAGGAGCACCGGGATGGCGGCCGTGTGCTCACGCAACTCCTCACCCTCATCGAAGGCGAAGAGGACGACATTGGTGCCCTCGGCCCGCAGCACCGTGCGCGAGACCGTGGACTGTGGCTGCACCTGCACCATCGACGCCAGGTCGGTTACGTCGGTCATGTCGGCCACAGCCACTCCTTATTTACTACATGTTTGTATGTAGAAAATCTAGCTCGTCGCAGGGAGTCGCGCAATGGCTGGTCTACGGCGTCGCAGCCGGACGAAAGCGGCATGTAGGGTGGGAAATCGACAGGGGAGCGCCATGGGGCGCTGAGAGTGCGGATCGACCGCAGACCCTCGAACCTGATCCGGTTAGCACCGGCGTAGGGAGTCGGGATCTCCTCACCACCACGGTGAGCCCTCCGGCAAGGAGGAACACGATGTCCAGGAATACTCGCACGATCGCAGTCGGGGCTGTGGCCCTGCTGAGCGGGGTCAGTCTGCTGGCCGGCTGCGCCAGCTCCACGCCGGCCGGACCGAGCTCGGGTCCGGCCAGCTCCAGCGCCTCGGCACCCACCGAATCGAAGAAGCTGACCGTCGTCACCCACGACTCGTTCGCGCTCAGCGACGCGCTCAAGAAGGAGTTCGCCGACAGCACCGGCTACACCGTGACCTACGTGCAGCCCGGCGACGGCGGGGCGCTGGTGAACCAGCTGATCCTGAGCAAGGACTCGCCGCTGGGCGACGTGGTGTACGGAATCGACAACACCTTCGCCGGACGCGCCATCGCCGAGGGCGTGGTGACGCCCTACACCGCGGCGTCGGTGCCCGAGAGCGTGGCCAAGCTGGCCGCCGACGACAGCGGACGGCTCACCGCGATCGACCTGGGCGACGTCTGCGTGAACGCCGACAAGAAGTGGTTCGCGGACAAGAAGCTGGCCCTCCCCGAGACGCTGAACGACCTGACCAAGCCTGAATACAAGGACCTGCTGGTGGTCGAGAACCCGGCGTCGTCCTCACCCGGCCTGGCCTGGCTGACCGCCACCGTCGGCGCCCAGGGCGACCCCGGCTACCTGGAGTACTGGAAGGCTCTGAAGAACAACGGGGTCAAGGTCGTCAAGGGCTGGACGGAGGCCTACTCGGCCGAGTTCTCCGGCTCGTCGGGCAAGGGCTCGCGCCCCCTGGTGGTCTCGTACAGCACCTCGCCCGCCTTCGAAGTGCCCAAGGGCGGCAAGGAGTCCAACACCACCGCGCTGCTGCAGACCTGCTTCCGTCAGGTCGAGTACGCCGGCGTGATCGCCGGTGCGCAGAACGAGGTCGGTGCCCGGAAGTTCATCGACTTCCTGCTGACCAAGAAGGTGCAGGCCGACATTCCCGGCGAGATGTACATGTATCCGGCCGACTCGTCGGTCGAGCTGCCGAAGGACTGGCAGCGGTTCGCGCCGCTGGCCGAGCAGCCGTTCAACGTGCCGGCCGAGACCATCTCGGCCAAGCGGGACAGCTGGATCCGGGAGTGGACCGCGACGGTGATCGGCTGACCATGCCTCGGTGGGAGCATCCGTCGGTCGAGCAGCGGGCACATCCGTCGGTCGATGTCCCTGATCCGTCGGTCGAGCTTGTCGAGACCGCTGGTGTGCAAGGGTCTCGACAAGC
>NZ_JASGEN010000063.1:0-13387 GCF_047606365.1 Micropruina sp.
AGCGCCGCGAGTCCATCGAGATCATGACCAAGGTGTTCTGGCCGACCGGCCCGCGCGGGCACAACGACAGCGGCCTGAGCCGCAAGCACATCATGGAGTCGATCAACGGCTCGCTGAGCAGGCTGCGCACCGACTACGTGGACGTCTACCAGGCGCACCGCTACGACGTGGAGACGCCGCTGGAAGAGACCATGCAGGCTTTCGCCGACGTGGTCCGCTCGGGCAAGGCCCTCTACATCGGGGTCAGTGAGTGGAGCGCCGAGCAGATCCGGGCCGGTCAGGAACTGGCTCGCCAACTGGGTTTCGCGCTGGTGTCGAACCAGCCGCAGTACTCGATGCTGTGGCGGGTGATCGAGGGTGAAGTGGTGCCGACCAGCCGCGAACTGGGGCTGTCGCAGGTGGTCTGGTCACCGATCGCTCAGGGTGTGCTGACCGGCAAGTACCTGCCCGGCCAACCGGTCCCGGAAGGCTCGCGGGCGACCGACGAGAAGGGCGGCAAGCGCACCATCAGCCGGTTCCTGGACGACACCATTCTGGAGCGGGTGCAGAAGCTGCAGCCGATCGCGTCCGATCTGGGTTTGAGCATGGCGCAGCTGGCGGTGGCCTGGGTGCTGGCCAACGACAATGTCGCCTGCGCGATCGTCGGCGCCTCGCGTCCGGAACAGGTCGCCGACAACGCGGCCGCGGCCGGCGTGAAGCTGTCGGCCGAGACGCTGGCCGCGATCGACGACGCCCTGGGCGACGTGGTGGTCTCTGATCCGGCGCTCACCAAGGACAGCACGCCGGCGCAGCGACCCAGCTGAGGCTAGTGCCGGGTGATCAACGGCATCACGACGTCGTCGATCAGCTGCTCGATGTAGTCCTGATCGACCTCGTGGTGGACCAGGAACCGGTGCTGCAGCAGGGAGGAGGGCACCTGCTCGAGCAGCGCGGGGAGATCGTCGCGGACCGGCTCACCGCGCCGCCGGGCCCGGTCGAGTAGCTGCCGGAACTGGCCCGAGCCGGTGCCGCGGGTGACGTCCGCCAGCCGGCCGTGGCCGGTCTGGCTGAGGGATTCCGCCACGATGCCCCGGAACGCCTCCCCCGCCGGGCCGGCCATCTGCTGCGCGATCGCGGTCAGCCAGGCCACCAGGTCGGCCCGCAGGGTGGACGGCTCGGGCGGCGGTTCGGGCAGTTCGATCAACCGGTAGGCGGCCTCGATCGCCAGCGCCAGCCGGGTGGGCCATCGCCGGTAGACCGAGACCTTGCCGGTGCCCGCCCGGCGCGCGACCGATTCCATCGTCATGCCGGCGTAGCCCACCTCGGCGAGTTCGGCGGTGACCGCGTCGATGATCGCCTCTTCGAGGGCGGCCCCGCGCCGGCGCGGCCGATTGCGGAAGCTCTCCGGTTCACCATCCGCGGTTGTCATCAGCGGACGATACCGCGATCGCCGTCGACGGTGACCTGCTGCCCGGTGCGCAGGGTGGCGGTCGCCGAGCCACACCCCATCACCGCCGGAATGCCGTACTCGCGGGCCACGATCGCGGCATGCGAGGCGATCCCGCCGTGGTCGACCACGACCGCGGCGGCGCGGGTGAACAGCGGCGTCCAGGACGGGTTGGTGGTCGGGCAGACCAGCACCTCGCCCGGGCGCAGTTCGCCGAACTCGTCCGGTCCGTGAATGATCCGGACGGCGCCGCTCGCCGTCCCGCCGCCCCCGGCGGTGCCGCTGACCAGGACGCCCTGCTGGGCACCCCGGTCGGGGTACAGGCTGGCGCCGGCGATCAGCGGCGTCGAAGCGAGTTCGGCGTACGCGGCGGCGCGGCGTCCGGCGTTGCGAGCGACGGCGGGGTCGACCGGACTGTGTTCCGGGTCGGGTAGCGCGGCGATCTCGGGCCAGCTGAGGAACCAGACGTCGTCCGGTTCGGCCAGCCAGCCATGGCCGGCGAGCCTGCGTCCGATCTCGATCATCGCGTGCCGCAGCGGTGGCATCAGCCGGGCCAGGTCGAAGTGGGTGTCCTCGCGGGCGGCGATGCCGGCGCGTGCTGCGGTAACCAGCCGCCGCAGGGCCCCGCCGAGTCGAAGCAGGCGCACCCGGCGCAGGGCCAGCAGGTCGGGCAGCGGGTCTGAGGTGGCTGCGCTCCGGCCCGCGGACGGCGCCTCCAGCAGCAGGCTGAGGACGTCGATCACGGTTTCCGGACGGTCGGCCCAGGACGGGTCCCGCACCAGGGTGAGGCTGCCGGTCTCGCGGTGGCCGTAGGCGTCCAGGAATGCGTCGAACCGGTCCGCGATCGGCGCGGCGGCGGGGTCGGTGCGCAGCCGGTCGAGCACCGCGGCGGCCGGTTGGCTGGCGAAGGCGTCGGCCAGCACCGGCTGCTCGCGGATCAGGTCGGCCAGCGCGTCGAGTTCGGCGTTCGCGGCCGTGGTCCGGCTGTTCACCCCGCCGGTCAGCACGGCGCCGAGACGCCCGCGCGCTCCCAGGATGGTGAGCAGCCCGGCGAGTTGGGCGATCGCGCCGGCCGCGGCCGGCAGGTAGTCGACCCGCAGCCGGGTCAGATCCTGACAGGCCGCCTGGACCCGGCGATGCACCGCCAGCAGTTCGGCCCAGGGCAGCGCCGGCAGGTCCAGCCTCGCCAACGCCCGGCATTCGGTGTCGTAGTGGCGGGCCAGCCGGTCGGACGCCCAGGCCGCCGGATCGCGCCGCAGCACGGCCAGATCGTGGGCGAGCGCGGCCGGAAGCTTGGTCGTCGGCCTGGGCGTCGGCGGGACGAATTCGCGTAGCACCGCGTCGTCGGCGATGAAGACGTCGGCGAACTCCATCCGCATGCCCACCATGCCCCGGAACATGCCGTCGACCAGTGGCCACAGGATCTGGTCCAGCCAGCCGGTCAGCTCCAGCGGGGTCGGACGGCGTGGGAAGAGCTCGATCAGCACCGCACCGGCCATCCGCTGAGCCCGATTCAGCCGCCGCGGCGGCGGTGGCAGGGCGGTCATCGGACGAGCCTGCAGCAGCACCGTCCGCTCCCCCGCCACCGCCCATTCGACATCCATCGGACGTCCGGTGTGCGCGGCGATTCGGCGGCCGGCCGCCGCGATCCGGGCCAGCGCCTGGTCGGAGAGCGGCTGCACCTGCGCGGAGGAGGAAGTCCGGGTCCCGCCGCCGGCCTCGGCGGTGATCACCAGGTCGGCGACGCCGGCCCGACGGCGGAGGACGCGTCCGGACTCGTCGAGCACGGCATGATCGGGCGTGACCAGGCCCGACACCACGGCCTCGCCGAGACCCGCGCTGGACTCGATCACCACCTCGTCGCGGGCGCCGCTGACCGGGTTGGCGGTAAACATCACCCCGGCGTGATCGGCCTCGACCAGCCGCTGCACCACCACGGCCAGGGCCAGATCGGCGGTGTCCACGCCGATCGCCGTCCGGTAGGCGACGGCCCGCTCGCCCCACAGCGACGCCCAGCAGGTGCGGACGGCGTCCAGCAGCGCCTGGTCGCCCAGGACACCGAGCACCGTCTCCTGCTGGCCGGCGAAGGCGGCACCCGGCAGGTCCTCGGCGGTGGCGCTGGAGCGGGCCGCGACCAGCCCGCCGCCGAGCGCCGCATAGCCGGCACGGAGGGCGTCCACCACCTCCCCCGGGATGGACAGCTCGGCGAAGTCGCCCGGGCTGAGCTGGTCGTCCGGCCCGAGACCGGCGTCGGCGATCGCGCGCCGATAGGCCTGCGTGGTCAGTACGAAGCCGTCCGGGACGTCCAGACCGGCGGCGATCAGCTCACCCAATCCGACGGCCTTGCCGCCGGCAACGGGCAGATCGGTGGCTCGCACAGTGCTGAGCGGCATCGTCAACGGGACGGTCATGACCGCTACGCTACCACTATAGAAAACGGTGCGTATACAATCTCTCGTGTGCTGTTCGCCTCACGTCGCAGGGTCGGGCTCGCCGCGATCCTGACCGGCATCGCCGCGTCCGCGCTGATGCAGACGCTGCTGTCCACCGCGATGCCGCAGATCGCGGTGGAACTGGACGCGGCGAACGCCTACGGCTGGGTGTTCGCCTCCTACCTGCTCGCCTCGACCTTGCCCATGCCGCCGTTCGGTCATCTCGCCGACCACCGGGGCCGGCGCAACCTGCTGCTCTGGGGCATCGGCGGCTTCCTCGGCGGCACGGCGGGGGTGGCGGTGGCATCCAGCGGCGCGGTTCTGGTGGCGGCGCGGATCATCCAGGGTCTGGGCGCGGCAGCCCTGGTGCCGGCGGCGTTGGGTGCGGTGGGTGATCTCGCCGGTTCGTGGCGGGGACGGTTCTTCGGCGCCGTGGGGTTGGTTCAGGTGGTGGCGAATGTGGCCGGACCGCTGCTCGGGGGCTGGTTCACCGACGGACCCGGCTGGCGGCTCGGGTTCTGGGTGGTTGTTCCGATCGGCCTGCTCGCGATGGTCGCCGCCGGCATCGGCGTGCCCAACCGGGCCCGCTCGTCCTGGCCGGACACCTGGCGCAGCCTCGACCTGCTGCAGCCGGTGCGCACCATCGTCGGCGACCCGGTGATGCGGCGGATCGCGGGCGGCGCCTGCCTGGCCGGCGCGGCGCTGATGGTCGCGACGGCCTATCTGCCCTTCCTGGTGCAGACCCGGCTCGGCGGCAGCGCCACGGATTCCTCAGCCGCACTGATCGCGCTGATGGCCGGCGTCGGCGTCGGCAGCACGCTCGGTGGGCGCGCAGCCGACCGGCGCTCCCGGCTGGCGAGCCGGATGTCCTGGGTCGCGATCGCAGTGGGCTGCTGCGGTCTGGTCGTGCTCAGCGTTGTTCCGGCAGGGCTGGCGTGGCTCGCGGCCGCGTCCGGGGTGATCGGCGTGGGCGTCGGAACGGTGATGCCGCTGCTGCTGGTGCGGGCACAGCTACTAGGCGGCGAGACCGCGACGGCAAGGGCCAGCACGGTCGTGCAACTCGCCCGCAACCTCGGCGGAGCCGCCGGCACCGTGCTGCTCGGATTCGTCGTCGCCGGCTCCTGATCCTGAGCGCCGTTGGTCGAGCTTGTCGGGACCACGGACCGCCGCCCGCCCTCGCCCCCGTTGGTCGAGCTTGTCGAGACCTCCTGACCCGCCGCCCCGGCCCTGGCTACCGTCGGTCGAGCCTGTCGAGACCCCTGAACCACCACGCCGGGCTCAGGGTTCCTACTCACCGTCGACAGTTCGCGGCGTCCCCGGCCCCGAGGCCAGCCGCACCAGTGCGTGAGATAGAAACGCCGCAGGCACCAGCAGCAGCGCGCCCAGCGCATAGTCGGCCGGCCGCAACGGTATGCCTGCCTCGGCGAGTTCACGGCGAGCCACCAGGGCACCGGGCAGCATGACCGGGACGGCGGTGAGCACGCCCGCGGTATACCGGCGCAGCACCACCGAGGCGAGCAGATGCGTGGCGACATGCGCGTGCAGACCGGCGACGGTGGCGCGGTAGAACCGGGAGCGACCGTCGGTACGGACACCTCGGTGGGCGGCAAGACCGATCACCAGGCCCATCAGGCCGACCGCTGCCCAGGATTGGCCCGTGCTGATCCGCAGCGCGGCCACCCCGGAACGATCTGCAAGAACATCGCAGGTGGCCGGGAAGGTGATCGCCTCCTCCACGTCATGCAGGGCCCAGGCGAGGAACAGCGCCCGCGGACCCTTCCGGGATCGGCGGTCTGCCACCATCTCTGCCTCTCTCACCTAGCCACAGCCGCGACGAGCCTAGTCTGCGGGTCGATGTGAGGTGGCGAGCTGCGCCACCGCCCGTGATGCCTGGTCGAGCGCACCACGGGTCTCCACCGTCACCTCACCAGGCTCGGCATCGACATCGACGCGGACCGCTGGCCCGACGGGCGGCTCTGTGGCACCGGCGAGCGCCATCAACTCCCCGATCAGCCGTCCGACCTCGGCGCGGACGCCGTCGCGCTCGGTCTCGCTCCAGTACGGGGCGAGCGCCGACAGCGCGGCGATCTGGCGTGCGACGGTGAGCACCGCACCGGCCGCCGGATCAAGGTCCGCGTCGCTCCAGCGGCCCTGCGGGTGTTCCGGCTCGCTGCGGGCGCTCTTGGTGGCGGCGGCGAACTCGATCCGGATCAGCCGGCTCAGCACGCTGGCGTGGGCGACCGCGAGTCGATGCTCTTCGGTCTCGTCGGCCCACAGCCGGCTGAGTGCGACGAGGCGGTCGGCTTCGGCCCGCGCCCACTCGGACAGCAGTTCGTCCAGCCGCCGGCGTTGCCAGGTCGGGAAGAGCAGGTAGGCCGCGAAACCGAGCAGGCAGCCGATCACGGTGTCGATGCCCCGGGTGACGGCGGCGAGCGGGCCGGCCATCAGCGACGAGATCCAGGCGACCAGGAAGAGCATCGACCAGGGCTGGCCGCAGGTGCGGAACACCTGCAGCCCGATGTAGAGCAGCAGCAGGACGACCGTGTGCAACAGCGGATCGGCCGGCAGGAACGACAGGGCGATGCCCAGCAACGCGCCGGCGATGGTGCCGATGGTGCGGCCGATGCCGCGCGAGAAGGTGTCGCCGTAGTCGGGGAAGACGATCAGTGCGACCGCGACGACCACCCAGAAGCCGTGCGCGGCGAAGATCGCGTCCTTGCCCAGCCAGGCCGCCAGGCCCATGCCGACCAGCTGACCGATGACGCAGGTCACGGCGAGCCGCAGGGCGTGTTGCAGGATCGGTGATCCCGGTCGTAGTTCGTCGCGGACCAGCTCCCACGACGACGGGGTGCGGCGCTCGTCCGAGGCATGCGGCGCCGTTCCGGCGCCGGCCACCTGCTCGGCGATCTCGACTGCCCGTTGCAGCGCTTGCCGGACACCACCGGCCCCGGTCGACGGCCACGGTGCCGGCGGATCGGCCGGCGCACCGGGTTGCGCGATCCGTGCTGCCAGGCCGTTCAGCCGTGCCGAGGCCGCCGTCCGCCACGGTTCGACGTCCGCGGAGGGACGGTTCTCCAGGGCCAGCAGCAGCTGGGCGATCTCCTCGCCGCGTTCGACCAGTTCGACGAAGCGGGTCAGCTGATCGTTGCCGTTGGCCCGCAGCAGGGCCAGGCTGCGGTCGGCCGCCAGCAGCGCGGCTCCGCTCGGCACCCCGGTGGCGAGCGAACGGTAGAGCCCGCTGACCGCAATGCGCTGGGACGCGTAGCGCGGCGGGTAGGGCGGGAACAGCTGAATGGCCAGCATGATCGCGGCGCCCAGCACGAAGCCCAGCGCGACGGTCAGCGGCGGCGTGTTCAGGCCGCGTCCCATCTCGGCGAAGGCCAGGAAGATGATGGTCATCAGCATGACCCGCATGCTGATCCCGACCGCCACCGCACGCAGTAGCCCCGAGCTGAGGAAGCCGAGGAAGGTGAGGGTCAGCACCACCCACCACTGGCCGGACAGCGTCACGCCGAGGAAGACGCCGAACGCTTGGGCCAGGGCGCCGAGTGCCGCTGCCACCAGCCGCGACCGGTTGTGCGGCAGGGTGAGCAGCACCCCCGCCAGCAGTGCCCCGACGGTGAGAATGACGTGGGTCTGCGGACTGTTCGTCAGGTAGCCGATCACCGATGCCAGCACCATGCCGATCACCAGCCGCAGGATCATCGGCGGATTCTGGAACGGACGGCCCGGGGTGAGCCCCCGTACCGCGGCCTTCTTGATGCTGGTCAGGTCCATGCTTCTCCGATCCGTTCCGGTGGCATGCAGCCGGGCCGATCGTAGAGGTCGGAGAGCGCCAAGCTCGGGAGGGTCACTCCGTGGCGGAGTTCGTCGCGGTAGCTGTCAGGGTCTCGAGCATGCTCGACCAGCGATCACCGCTGGTCGAGACCCCCCGTTATCCTGGCGGAGCGTTCGTCATCCCGGCGGACGCCGGGATCTCAGGCGGGAGAGATCCCGAAGAGATCCCGGATCAAGTCCGGGATGACGATGGAGGGGCCTCGGTCGGCGCTCCCTAGCCGACGAGGACCGCCACCGGGACGGCGCGGTCGCCGTCCGGACGGTAGAGGGCGAGCAGTTCGCCGCCGTGCAGCAGTGCCGTCGGGTCGCCGGGGAGGCTGCGTGGCAAGGGACGTCCGTAGCCGACGGCGCGGGCCTCGTCGGCGTCCAGCTCGAGGTAGGGAAAGTTCTGCCGGGCGACCGCGTCCAGGCCGATGAGTTCCGGACGCCCGGGCGGATCGGCGGTCAACTCGTCCGGCGGGAGGGCTTCGTCCAGGCCGAAGGAACCGACCCGGGTGCGACGCAGGGCGGTCAGGTGTCCACCGGTGCCGAGCGCGGCGCCCAGGTCGCGGGCCAGAGCACGGATGTAGGTGCCGGACGAGCAGTCGACCACCACGTCCAGGTCGATGACGGGGGTGCCGTCGGTCTCGGCGTCCCGGCGGTGCAGGACGTCGAACTGGGAGACGGTGACCGGGCGTCCGGCCAGCACCACGTCCTCGCCGCGGCGGGCGCGGGCGTAGGACCGTTCGCCGTTGATCTTGATCGCCGACACCGTCGACGGCACCTGAACGATGGCGCCCCGCAGCGGTTCGATCGCGGCCTCGATCGCGGCGTCGGTGAGCGCGCCGGCCCCGGCCGCTGAGGTGATCTCCCCTTCGGCGTCGTCGGTGATCGTGTTCTGCCCGAGCCGGATGGTGGCCGAATAGCTCTTTCTGGTCAACGCCAGGTGCCCGAGCAGCCGGGTCGCGCGTCCGACACCGACCACCAGCACCCCGGTGGCCATCGGGTCCAGGGTCCCGGCATGCCCGACCTTCCGGGTGCCGAGCAGCCGCCGGCAGCGTCCGACCACCTGGTGCGACGTCCAGCCGGATGGCTTGTCGACGACAAGAATTCCCGACTCGGTCATCGTCCTCCTGGGCTCGGCAATGTCCGGAACAGGCTAGCGGTCCATCCGTGGCCACACCCGTCGGTCGACCCCGCCGAGACCCATCTCGCACACCCGGGGACGGTTCTTCGCATGCGAATCTCGAACGTCCGGGGACGGTTCTTCGGCGTCCGAATCTCGCACGCCCGGGGACGGTTCTTCGGCGTCCGAATCTCGCACGCCCGGGGACGGTTCTTCGGCGTCCGAATCTCGCACGCCCGGGGACGGTTCTTCGGCGTACGAATTTCGCACGTCGGGGGACGGTTCTTCGAGATGCGATTTTCGAACGTCAAAGAACCGTCCCCGGGTGTGCGAGCCTGTCGCTCCCCCGTCGGTCGAGCCTGTCGCCCCGTTGGTCGAGCTTGTCGAGACCCCTGCCTCACCCGGCAACTCAGGCGGGCTCCACGACCCGGCGCATGAGGCAGCGGAACTTGCCCAGATCCCGCCCGCGGGAGAAGCCGGCACCGGTGAACATGCCCACCGAGCCGCTGAACAGGAAGGACGCCGAGAGCTTCTTCTGGCCGACGTCGACCCGCGGGTAGCCCTCGACGGAGCCACCGCCGGCGGCTGCGATCAGGTCGAGGGCACCGTGCAGAGCCATCGTCGCCACGCCGCGGCGGCGGTGGTTCCGGTCGACGAAGAAGCACGGCAGCCGGTACCTGGTGGGTTCGATGCCGCTGGTCTCGTACTCCTTGCGGTGGTAGATCCGGGGCAGCTCCTCAGGGGTGCCGTACTCGCACCACCCGACGGCTGCCTCGCCGTCCATCACCAGCGCATGATGGGTGCGACCCTGGACGACCAGCCGATGCTTGGCCGCCTGGCCGCCGCCCTGTCCCTCGCGGTCGGCGTCCGGCTGGAACCACATGCACCAGCAGCCGCCGAAGATGCCGTTGTGCTTGGCCACCAGCGCCTCGAACGCCGGCCAGGTGGCTTCGCTCAGCGCTTCGATCCGATAGTCGCTCATGGTCGCAACGTACTGCCGGACCCGGACGAATCGCGTCCGCGATCTGCTCAGGAGGTGCCGGACGCCCGCTCGCCCAGCGCCACATAACCGTAGAGATCGGTCTGGCGCTCGTTGACCCAGATCGGCTCGCCGCCGCCCGGGCGATCCACCAGCAGGGTGCGTCCGTACGATTCGTCGACCACATTGCAGCCGATGCCGGCCGCTTCGAGCCGTTCAGCCAGGGCCTCCACGTCGCCGTCGTACTCGAAGGAGAGCTCCGCGTTCGGCTGTTCGCCACCTTCGTGGACGGCCGCCAGTCCCCCGCCGTCCGCGGACGCCTGGAACCAGCCGCCGCTCTCGCTACGCACTTTCCCCTGCAGGCCCAGTGCCTGCAGCACCCTGGTCGCTCCGTCGACGTCGGCGGTCATCCACAGGTTCAGCGCCGCCAACTCGGGCGACGTCGGCGATGCCTCGCCCGCGGTGGGCGCGAGGAACACCAGCGGCAGGCCGTCCGGCGCGATCGCCTCGATCGCCCTGCCGTCGGAGCGGCCGAACCGCCGCACCTGGCAGACCTCGGTCAACCGGCCTGCGACGACGTCCAGTTCGTCGGTTTCGAAGCCGAGGGACGCCTGCCCGTCCAGCGGGTCGCCGTCCGGGACGGCATGCAGGCCGACCCGTCCGGAGCCGGCCTGGAAGACCGTCCAGTCCGGCGTCGCGTCCCCCGCCTGGTCGGGCGGCAGTTCGGCAAGCCCGAGGGCTCCGAACAACTCGCGATACTGCGCGACTCGGCTTGTGTACTGCACCGGCCGGACGATGATCATCGCTCTTCCTCCTCCAGGTAGCGCCGCCCCAGCTTCTCCACGAACGCCGACATGCTCAGCCCCTCGTCGATCGCCCGGTGTTTGAGCGCGATGACGAGCGACCTCGGCAGGTACACGTTGAACTGAACCTTCGGATCCGGAGCCTGCTCACTTGCTTGCATACTCGAATGCTAGCATTCTATCTACGCTCATCAAGCCCGAACCGACAAAGGGCCCTCCCTAACTAGTTCAGCCCTCCCGCATGCGGGAGGGCTGAACTAGTTAGGGAGGGCTTTACGGGACGGAAGACCCGGGCGGGAGACGAGCGGCCTACTCGGCCGGATCGTCCTCCTCACCGGGCTTCTTGTAGGGGTCGGCCTCACCGGCGTACGCGGCGCCGGCGGCCTGGGCCGCCACCGCCTCGTCGGCGGCGCGGGCCCGGGCCAGCACGTCCTCGATCTGCGCGGCAGTCTCGGGGATGGCGTCCAGCACGAAGGCGATCGTCGGGGTGAACTTCATCCCCAACTGCTTGCCGACCGTGGACCGGATCAGGCCACGGGCCGACTCCAGCGCCTCCGCGGTGTCGGACCGCGACTGCTCGTCGCCCAGCACCGTGTAGAACACCGTCGCCTCGCGGCCGTCGCCGGTGAGCCGGACGTCGGTGAGCGTGACGAACCCCAGCCGCGGATCTTTGATCCGCCGTTCCAGGAGTTCCGCCACGATCACCTTGATCTGCTCGGCGACCTTGATGTAGCGCGGGTTACCCATCAATCCCTCGGCTTCTCAACCATCTCGAACGTCTCGATGACGTCGTCGATCTTGATGTCGGAGTAGTTGGCCAGCGTCATGCCGCACTCGTAGCCCTCGCGGACCTCGGTGACGTCGTCCTTCTCACGCCGCAGCGAAGCGATCGAGGTCTCGGTGACCACGACACCGTCACGCAGCAAGCGCGCCTTGGAGTTCCGCTTGACCGACCCGTCGATGACCATGCAGCCCGCGATCGTGCCGAACTTGGACGACCGGAAGATCTCCCGGATCTGTGCCTGACCGGTGATCTTCTCCTCGTAGATCGGCTTGAGCATGCCCTTCAACGCCGCCTCGACGTCGTCGATGGCCGCGTAGATCACCGAGTAGTAGCGGATGTCGACACCGGCGGTGTCGGCCATCTGCGTGGCCTTGCCCTGCGCCCGGACGTTGAAGCCGATGATGACGGCATCGGACGCCTCGGCCAGCGACACGTTGGTCTCGGTGATCGCACCGACACCGCGGTCGATGACCCGCAGGCTGACCTCGTCGCCGATGTCGATGTTGGCCAGCGCGTCCTCCAGCGCCTCGACCGAACCGGCCGAATCGCCCTTGAGGATGAGCTTGAGCTCTTGGGTCTCGCCCTTCTCGAGCTGCTCGAACAGCTGGTCGAGGGTCTTGCGCCGGGTGGTCTTGGCCAGCAGGGCCGCCCGCTGCCGGGCCTCCCGCTTGTCGGCGATCTGCCGCGCCATCCGGTCGTCGTCGACAACCAGGAAGTTGTCGCCGGCCCCCGGAACGGAGGTCAGACCCAGCACCTGCACCGGCATGGACGGCGGCGCCTCGGCCACCTGCTCACCCTGATCGTTGATCATGGCGCGGACGCGGCCGTGGGCCGAACCGGCCACGATCGAGTCACCGGTGTGCAGCGTGCCGCGGTGCACCAGGACGGTGGCGACCGGGCCGCGGCCCTTGTCCAGGTGCGCCTCGATGGCGACACCCTGGGCCGGCATGTCCGGGTTGGCCCGCAGGTCGAGCGACGCGTCGGCGGTCAGCACGATCGCCTCGAGCAGCTCGTCCAGGCCCAGCCGTGCGGTGGCCGACACGTCGACGAACATGGTGTCGCCGCCGTACTCCTCGGGCACCAGGCCGTACTCGGTGAGCTGGCCGCGCACCTTGGTCGGGTCGGCGGTCTCCTTGTCGATCTTGTTGACCGCCACCACGATCGGCACCTCGGCCGCCTTGGCGTGGTTCAGGGCCTCGATCGTCTGCGGCATCACACCGTCGTCGGCAGCCACCACCAGCACGGCGATGTCGGTCGACTTGGCACCACGGGCACGCATGGCGGTGAACGCCTCGTGACCCGGGGTGTCGATGAAGGTGATCTTGCGCTCGTTGCCGTCGACCTCGGTGGCCACCTGGTAGGCACCGATCGCCTGGGTGATGCCGCCGGCCTCGCCCGCCACCACGTTGGTGTTGCGGATCGCGTCCAGCAGCTTCGTCTTGCCGTGGTCGACGTGGCCCATCACGGTCACTGCCGGCGGACGCGGCGCGAGGTCGTCCTCGTCGCCCTCGTTCTCGCCGAACTCGATGTCGAAGCTCTCCAGCAGCTCGCGGTCCTCGTCCTCGGGCGAGACGACCTCGATGTTGTAGTTGAGCTCGGCACCCAGCACCTGCAGCGTGTCGTCGGCCACCGACTGGGTGGCGTTGACCATCTCGCCCAGGTTGAACAACACCTGCACCAGCGACGCGGGATCGACGCCGATCTTCTCGGCGAGGTCGGTCAGCGAAGCGCCGCGACGCAGCCGGACGGTGGATCCGTCACCGGAACGGATCCGGACGCCACCAATGGTCGGCGCCTCCATCTGGTCGAATTCCTGCCTGCGCTGCTTCTTCGACTTGCGCCCACGACGCGCCGGTCCCCCGGCGCGACCGAACGCACCCTGGGTGCCGGAGCCACCGCGACCACCACGACCGCGACCGCCGCCGCCGGCGGGACCACCACCGGGACGACCGGGGCCACCGCCGAAGCCGGGACGGCCGCCGCCGCCACCGCCACCGGGACGACCGCCGCCGCCACCGAAG
>NZ_JASGEN010000064.1:0-11686 GCF_047606365.1 Micropruina sp.
ACCGTCCGCGACCGGATGACCACCCAGGACATCGAGGCGATCACGCCGCAGACCCTGATCAACATCCGTCCGGTGTCGGCGGCGCTGAAGGAGTTCTTCGGAACCTCGCAGCTGTCGCAGTTCATGGACCAGACCAACCCGGTCGCCGGCCTGACCCACAAGCGCCGGCTCTCGGCGCTGGGCCCGGGCGGTCTGTCCCGCGACCGCGCCGGCATGGAGGTCCGTGACGTCCACCCGTCGCACTACGGCCGGATGTGCCCGATCGAGACCCCTGAGGGTCCGAACATCGGCCTGATCGGTTCGCTGGCGTCGTTCGCCCGGGTGAACGCGTTCGGCTTCATCGAGACCCCGTACCGCAAGGTCGTCGACGGCAAGGTCACCGACCAGATCGACTACCTGACCGCCGACGAGGAGGACCGGTACATCATCGCGCAGGCCAACGCGGCGCTGGACGCCGACGGTGCCTTCGCCGAGGACCGGGTGCTGGTCCGGCTCAAGCACGGCGATGCCGACGAGGTCGCTGCCGCCGACGTGCAGTACATGGACGTGTCCCCGCGCCAGATGGTCTCGGTGGCCACCGCGCTGATCCCGTTCCTCGAGCACGACGACGCGTCCCGCGCACTGATGGGTGCCAACATGCAGCGCCAGGCGGTGCCGCTGATCCGCAACGAGGCGCCCTACGTCGGCACCGGCATGGAGTACCGCGGTGCGGTCGACGCCGGTGACGTGACGGTCGCCGAGAAGCCCGGCGTGGTGACCTCGGTCAGCGCCGACATCATCGACGTGGCCAACGACGACGGCAGCTACCGCAGCTACCGGCTGGCGAAGTTCACCCGCTCGAACCAGGCCACCTGCATCAACCAGCGTCCGCTGGTCGCCGAGGGTGACCGGGTCGAGGCCGGCTCGCCGCTGGCCGACGGTGCCTGCACCGACAACGGCGAGATGGCGCTGGGCCGCAACCTGCTGGTCGCGTTCATGCCGTGGGAGGGTCACAACTACGAGGACGCGATCATCCTGAGCCAGCGACTGGTGCAGGACGACGTGCTCACCTCGATCCACATCGAGGAGCACGAGGTCGACGCCCGCGACACCAAGCTGGGCGCCGAGGAGATCACCCGCGACATCCCGAACATCGGTGAGGACATGCTCGCCAACCTCGACGAGCGCGGCATCATCCGGATCGGTGCCGAGGTCGGCACCGGCGACATCCTGGTCGGCAAGGTCACCCCGAAGGGCGAGACCGAGCTCACCCCGGAGGAGCGGCTGCTGCGCGCGATCTTCGGTGAGAAGGCCCGCGAGGTTCGCGACACCTCGATGAAGGTGCCGCACGGCGAGACCGGCACGGTCATCGGCGTCCGGGTGTTCGACCGCGAAGAGGGCGACGAGCTGCCCCCTGGTGTGAACCAGCTGGTCCGCGTCTACGTGGCCCAGAAGCGGAAGATCTCCGACGGCGACAAGCTGGCCGGACGCCACGGCAACAAGGGCGTCATCTCGAAGATCCTGCCGGTCGAGGACATGCCGTTCCTGGAGGACGGCACCCCGGTCGACATCGTGCTCAACCCGCTGGGCGTGCCCTCCCGGATGAACGTGGGCCAGGTGCTCGAGACGCACCTGGGCTGGGTCGCCAAGACCGGCTGGGACGTCGCCGACGTCGACGAGCCCTGGGCCGACCGGCTCAAGGAGGTCGGCCTGGGCCGTGTGGAGGGCGATGCCCGCCTGGCCACGCCGGTCTTCGACGGCGCCACCGAGCACGAGATCGCCGGCCTGCTCGAGCACGGCCTGCCGCAGCGCGACGGGCTGAACCTGGTCGACGCCGGTGGCAAGGCGCAGCTGTTCGACGGTCGCTCCGGTGAGCCCTACCCCGAGCGGGTCGGTGTCGGCTACATCTACATGCTGAAGCTGCACCACCTGGTCGACGACAAGATCCACGCCCGGTCCACCGGTCCGTACTCGATGATCACCCAGCAGCCGCTGGGCGGTAAGGCGCAGTTCGGTGGCCAGCGGTTCGGCGAGATGGAGGTGTGGGCACTAGAGGCCTACGGCGCCGCCTGGGCGCTGCAGGAGCTGCTCACCATCAAGTCCGACGACGTCCCGGGCCGGGTCAAGGTCTACGAGGCGATCGTCAAGGGCGAGAACATCCCCGAGCCGGGCATCCCCGAGTCGTTCAAGGTTCTGGTCAAGGAGATGAAGTCGCTGTGCCTGAACGTCGAGGTGTTGTCCTCCGACGGCCAGGTCGTCGAGCTTCGTGATTCCGAGGACGACTTCCGCTCCGCCGAGGAGTTCGGAATCGACCTGTCCCGCCGTCCGGGTGCCGACTCGTTCGCCGCCCTCGACGAGGTCTGAGTTCACGCTCAGTCGCAACCAACTCAGATCAGTTTTCGAAAGAAGAGAGAAAACACACGTGCTTGACGTCAACTTCTACGACGAACTGCGCATCGGTCTGGCCACCGCGGACCAGATCCGCGAGTGGAGCCACGGCGAGGTCAAGAAGCCCGAGACGATCAACTACCGCACCCTGAAGCCCGAGCGTGATGGGCTGTTCTGCGAGAAGATCTTCGGCCCCACCCGCGACTGGGAGTGCTACTGCGGCAAGTACAAGCGGGTGCGCTTCAAGGGCATCATCTGCGAGCGCTGTGGCGTCGAGGTGACCCGCTCCAACGTCCGCCGCGAGCGGATGGGTCACATCGAGCTGGCCGCCCCGGTCACCCACATCTGGTACTTCAAGGGTGTCCCGAGCCGGCTCGGCTACCTGCTCGACATCGCGCCGAAGGACCTGGAGAAGGTCATCTACTTCGCCGCGTACATGATCACCGCGGTCGACGTCGACGCCCGGCACCGCGACCAGCAGTCGCTGGAGGCCAAGGTCGAGGTCGAGCGCAAGCAGCTCGAGCAGCGTCGCGACAACGACGTGAACACCCGGATGGCCAAGCTCGAGGAAGACCTCGCGCAGCTTGAGGCCGAGGGTGCCAAGGCCGACATCAAGAAGAAGGTCCGCGACGGCGCCGAGCGTGAGCTGAAGGCCGTCCGTGACCGCGCGCAGCGTGAGATCGACCGGCTGGACGCGGTCTGGACCCGGTTCAAGAACCTCAAGGTGCAGGACCTCGAGGGCGACGAGATTCTCTACCGCGAGATGAAGACGCGCTTCGGCAAGTACTTCGAGGGCTACATGGGTGCCGAGGCGATCAAGAACCGCCTGGCCACCTTCGACCTGCAGGCCGAGTCCGAGTCGCTGCGCGAGACCATCGCCACCGGCAAGGGGCAGCGCAAGACCCGCGCCCTGAAGCGGCTCAAGGTCGTCTCGGCGTTCCTGAACACCGTCAACAGCCCCTCGGGCATGGTGCTGGACGCCGTCCCGGTCATCCCGCCGGACCTGCGTCCGATGGTGCAGCTGGACGGCGGCCGGTTCGCGACCTCTGACCTCAACGACCTGTACCGCCGGGTGATCAACCGGAACAACCGGTTGAAGCGACTGCTCGACCTGGGCGCGCCCGAGATCATCGTCAACAACGAGAAGCGGATGCTGCAGGAGGCCGTCGACTCGCTGTTCGACAACGGCCGCCGCGGCCGTCCGGTGACCGGTCCGGGCAACCGTCCGCTGAAGTCCATCTCGGACATGCTGAAAGGCAAGCAGGGCCGGTTCCGCCAGAACCTGCTGGGCAAGCGCGTCGACTACTCGGGCCGTTCGGTCATCGTGGTCGGCCCGCAGCTGAAGCTGCACCAGTGCGGCCTGCCCAAGGCGATGGCCCTGGAGCTGTTCAAGCCGTTCGTGATGAAGCGGCTGGACGACCTGAACCTGGCGCAGAACATCAAGAGCGCCAAGCGGATGGTCGACCGGCAGCGTCCGGTGGTGTGGGACGTGCTCGAAGAGGTCATCTCCGAGCACCCGGTGCTGCTCAACCGTGCACCCACCCTGCACCGCCTCGGCATCCAGGCCTTCGAGCCGCAGCTGATCGAGGGCAAGGCGATCCAGATCCACCCGCTGGTCTGCACCGCCTTCAACGCCGACTTCGACGGCGACCAGATGGCCGTGCACCTGCCGCTGTCCGCGGAGGCGCAGGCCGAGGCTCGCATCCTGATGCTGTCCACCAACAACATCCTGAAGCCGGCCGACGGGCGCCCGGTGACCATGCCCACCCAGGACATGGTGATCGGTCACTACTTCCTCACCATGGAGCAGCCCAAGGGCCTCGGCGCGGGCCGGGTCTTCGGCTCGGTCGCCGAAGCGATCATGGCGTTCGACCGCGGCGAACTGGCGATCGGTGCCCCGTGCACCATCCGGTTCCGTGACATCGTCGCCCCCGAGGGCGTCGAGGCACGCGCCGACGGCAGCTTCCTGCTGGCCACCACGCTGGGCCGGGCCCTGTTCAACGAGGCCCTGCCGACCGACTACGCGTTCGTGAACGTCGAGGTGGGCAAAAAGAAGCTGGGCCAGATCGTCAACGATCTCGCCGAGCGCTACCCGAAGATCGAGGTCGCGGCCACCCTGGACCGGCTCAAGGATCTGGGCTTCCGTTGGGCCACCCGCTCCGGCGTCACGGTGTCCATCTCGGACGTCCAGACGCCGCCGAGCAAGCCGGAGATCCTGGCCTCCTACGATGCGCGGGCGTCCAAGATCACCAAGCAGTACGAGCGCGGCAAGGTGACCGACGAAGAGCGGCACCAGGAGCTGATCCAGCTGTGGACCGACGCCACCGCCGAACTGACCGCGGCGATGGAGGCCAACTTCACCCGGGACAACCCGATCTTCATGATGGTGCACTCCGGCGCGCGAGGGAACATGACCCAGATGCGCCAGATCGCCGCCATGCGAGGCCTGGTGGCCAACCCGAAGGGCGAGATCATCGCCCGGCCGATCAAGTCCAACTTCCGTGAGGGCCTGTCGGTGCTGGAGTACTTCATCTCCACCCACGGTGGCCGGAAGGGCCAGGCGGACACCGCGCTGCGGACGGCCGACTCGGGTTACCTGACCCGGCGTCTGGTCGACGTCTCGCAGGACGTCATCATCCGCGAGGAGGACTGTGGCACCGAGCGCGGCCTGACCAAGGTCATCGCCGAGGAGGGCCGGACCGGCAAGCTGGTCGCCGCCCGCAACGTGGAGACCGCGGTCTACGCCCGCACGCTGGCCACCGACGTGGTCACCGCCGAGGGCAAGGTGCTGGTGCAGGCCGGGGTCGACCTGGGCGACGTCAACATCAAGAAGCTGCTCAAGAACGGCGTCTCCGAGGTCAAGGTGCGTTCCGTGCTGACCTGTGAGGCGGCGTCCGGTACCTGCGCGATGTGCTACGGCCGTTCGCTGGCCACCGGCAAGCTGGTCGACGTCGGCGAGGCGGTCGGTATCGTCGCCGCGCAGTCGATCGGTGAGCCCGGCACCCAGCTGACCATGCGTACCTTCCACACCGGTGGTGTGGCCGGTGACGACATCACCCAGGGTCTGCCGCGTGTGGTCGAGCTGTTCGAGGCCCGGCAGCCCAAGGGCAAGGCGCCGATCGCCGAGGCCGCGGGTCGCGTCCGGATCGAGGAGGGTGACCGCAACCGCAAGCTGATCATCGTCCGCGACGACGGCGAAGAGGATCTGGAGTACGTGCTGCCGCGCCGGGTTCGCCTGGAGTGGGAGGACAACAACGGCCTCCGGCATTCGACCGCAGACGGCGATCACCTGCCGGCCGGTGCCCAGCTCTACGCCGGTACCCCGGATCCGCAGGACGTCCTGCGGGTGAGCGGTCTGCGCAAGGTGCAGGAGCACCTGGTCGAAGAGGTGCAGGCGGTGTACCGCACGCAGGGTGCGCCGATCCACGACAAGCACATCGAGATCATCATCCGGCAGATGCTGCGCCGGATCACGGTGATCGAGTCGGGTGACACCTCGATGCTGCCCGGTGAGCTGGTCGACCGGAACACCTTCGAGACCCAGAACCGCCAGATGGTCACCGAGGGTCGCATGCCGGCCCAGGGCCGTCCGGTGCTGATGGGCATCACCAAGGCGTCGCTGGCCACCGAGTCGTGGCTGTCGGCGGCGTCCTTCCAGGAGACCACCAAGGTGCTCACCGACGCGGCGATCCACGCCAAGTCGGACAGCCTGGTGGGTCTGAAGGAAAACGTCATCCTGGGCAAGCTGATCCCGGCCGGCACCGGCCTGGAGCGGTACCGCAACATTCGGGTCGAACCGACCGCGGAGGCCCGGGCGGCTGCCTACGAGCTCAGCTACGACCCGTACGACTACGACATCGCCAGCAGTGGCATGAACGTGTCGCTGGACGAGTTCGACATCGGCGACCTGCGCTGAGCGATCGCTGACGAACGGCCCCGGGGGGATACCCCGGGGCCGTTTCGCGTCCGCCGTCCCCGTATCGCCCTAACCCCCTCCCTAACTACCTGCGCCCTCCCACATGCGGGAGGGCGCAGGTAGTTAGGGAGGGCCCTACTGGTGGTGGACGGGGGCCTGCGGGCGCCGCGTCCGGACGCCTAAGGTGGGCGGCATGAAGATCGTTGCGCACAGCGACCACGCCGGGGTGGAGCTTCGGTTGGAGATGGTCGAGCAGGCTCGTGAGATGGGGCACCAGGTGGACGACCTCGGCCCGGCGGTGGGTGAGAAGGTCGACTACCCGTACGCCGGAGCAGTGGTCGGGCACAAGGTGGCCGCGGGGGAGTACGACCTCGGCATTCTGGTCTGCGGCACCGGGGTCGGCATCTCGATGGCGGCCAACAAGGTGGCCGGCGCCCGCGCCGTGGTCTGCTCGGAGCCGTACACGGCCCGGCTGTCGCGCCAGCACAACGCGTCAAACATCGTCGCGGTCGGCGAGCGGGTGGTGGGTCCCGGCGAGGCCCGGATGATCGTGGAAGCCTTCCTGACCACCGAGCCGGCCGGCGGACGGCACGCGCAGCGGGTCGAGATGCTGAAGGCGCTGGACGGAGACATCAGCCTTGAGGACCTGCGCAAGATGGGGCCCGCCTGTACCGGCTGAGTAGATCGCGCGAACGTCCGTCCGAACGGGGTGCGCTCGGCGATGAGCCGTGTCACCTTTTCTCCAAAGAAGCCGTTCTTACGGTGCTATCGTCCTGCTCGTGACGCAACTACGGATCTCAGAGGCTGCGTCCCTTCTCGGGGTGAGTGACGACACGGTGCGTCGCTGGGCCGAGCAGGGACGCCTCAGCCTTTCCCAGGACGCATCGGGTCGCCAGGTCGTCGCCGGTGCGCAATTGGCTTCGCTCGCCCAGGAGTTGGCCAGCAGGACCGATGCGCTGGACCCGGCGGCGGGGCATCGCTCGGCCCGCAACCACTTCACCGGACTGGTCACCAAGGTCACCTCGGACGTGGTGATGTCTCAGGTCGAACTGCAGTGCGGCCCGTTCCGCGTCGTGTCGCTGATCTCCACCGAGGCCGTCCGGGAACTCGGGCTCGAGGTGGGTTCCTTGGCCACCGCCGTGGTCAAGGCGACGAACGTGACCGTGGAGGCATTCCGATGAAGAGATTGGTGGGCGTGATCGTCGCCTTGGTGCTCGGCCTGGCGGCGAGCGGTTGTGGTAGCAGTGGCAGCCCGGCGTCCAGCGAGAAGACCCTGCAGGTGTTCGCCGCCGCGTCGCTGAACAAAGTGTTCACCGAGCTGGGCGGCCAGTTCGAGGCGGCCCATCCCGGGGTGAAGGTGAAGTTCAACTTCGACGGATCCTCGGGCCTGGTCGATCAGCTCAAGGGTGGCGCCAAGGCCGACGTGTTCGCCTCGGCCGACGAGAAGAACATGGCCAACGCCGTCGACGCCAAGCTGACCACCGGCTCCCAGACCATCTTCGCCCGCAACGTGCTCACCCTGGTGACCGCGCCCGGCAACCCGAAGAAGATCACCGGCATGGATGCTTCGTTGGACGGCAAGAAGCTGGTCGTCTGCGCGCCCGAGGTGCCCTGTGGCAACGCCACCAACCAGCTGGCCAGCAAGCTGGGCGTCACGCTGAAGCCGGTCTCCCAGGAGAGCAAGGTCACCGATGTGCTCGGCAAGGTCACCTCGGGTGAGGCCGACGCCGGCATCGTCTACGTCACCGACGCCAAGGGCGCCGGTGACAAGGTCGAGACGGTGGCCATCAAAGGCTCCGATCAGGTCGTGAACAACTACCCGATCTCGGTCCTGGCCAGCGCCCCGCAACCCGACCTGGCCGGTGAGTTCGTGACCCTGGTCACCTCGCAGGCGGGCAAGGACGCCCTGAGCGCGGCGGGCTTCGTCACTCCGTGACCCGTCCCGTGCCCCGCTGGATCGGGGTACTCGCCGTGACCGGGGGCCTGCTGCTCGGCGTGCCCCTGCTGGGTTTGCTGTTGCGCGTCCCGTGGTCGCAGGTACCAGCACTACTGGCCGGTTCCGCGGCCCGGGACGCGCTCGTGCTCAGCTTGCAGACCTGCCTGGCCAGCACCGTTCTCTCCCTCGTCCTGGGCCTGCCGGTGGCGCTGGTACTGTCCCGGCTGCGCGGCCACTGGGTGGCGGTCGGACGAGTGGTGGCGACGGTGCCGATGGTGCTGCCGCCCGTGGTCGCCGGACTGGCCCTGCTGGTCACCCTCGGACGCCGCGGGCTGGTCGGCCAGGTGCTCAGCCTGGGCGGCATCGAGATCGGCTTCACCACCGCCGCGGTGGTGATCGCGCAGACCTTCGTCGCGATGCCGTTCCTGGTGGTCGCCGTCGAGGGTGCGCTGCGCAGCATCGACCCGGACGCCGAACTGATGGCGGCGACGCTGGGCGCCGGGCCGTCCCGGGTGCTGTGGCAGGTGACGCTGCCGGCGCTACGTCCGGCGATCATCTCCGGCGCCAGCCTGGCCGCCGCCCGGGCACTGGGGGAGTTCGGGGCCACCATCACCTTCGCCGGCTCACTGCAGGGCACCACCCGCACCCTGCCGTTGGAGATCTACCTGCAACGCGAGGTCGACACCGACACCGCGCTGGCATTGGCCGCGGTGCTGATCGCGCTGGCCGCCCTGCTGGTGCTGGGCACCACACTGCTCAACCGGGGGAGGACGGCATGACCGGTCTGAAGGTCGAGGTCGACCTGCCTGAGCGTGGCGTCCGGCTGGAACTGAGCGTGGCGCCGGGGGAGACCTGTGCGCTGATCGGGCCCAACGGCGCCGGCAAGTCGTCCGTGCTCGAATCCGTGATCGGTGTGCTGACGCCGGCGTCCGGTCAGATCCGGCTGGACGGACGTGTGCTCACCGGCCCGGGCATGAAGGTGCCGGTGCACCGGCGACGGGTCGGCTGGCTGGCGCAACGTCCGCTGCTGTTCGAGCACCTCACGGTGCGCGACAACGTCGCGTTCGGCCTGGTCGCGAACGGGCAGCGCCGCGCCGACGCCCGGCTGCGAGCACTCGACGAGCTCGAACTGGTGGGCGCCCGCGAGCTGGCCGATCGGCGGCCGAGCCAGCTCTCCGGTGGCCAGGCGCAGCGGGTGGGCATCGCCCGGGCGCTGGCCGCCGAACCGGACGCCCTACTGCTCGACGAGCCACTGGCGGCGATCGACGTCCAGGGCGCAGCCGAGATCCGGCAGGTGCTGGCACAGCGGTTGCATGCGCTGGCCTTGCCGGTGCTGCTGGTCACCCACGACCTGATCGACCTGTGGCGGCTGGCCGACCGCGTCGTGGTGCTCGCCGACGGGCGGATCGTCGAGCAGGGCAGCGTGGCCCAGGTGATGCGGCGTCCGCGCAACGAGTTCCCGGCCAGCCTCGGTGGACGAAACCTGATCTCCGGTGTCGCCGCCGGATCGGAGTCGATGCGCGCCGACGGCCTGGTGGTGCACGGGATTCCCGATGCCCCGCTAGGCACCGGCGTGCAGACGCTGGCGCTGATCGAGCCGGCCGCGATCGCCGTCCACCGGAACCACCCGGAGGGCAGCCCGCGCAACGTGTGGTCGGCGCAGGTGAGTGCGGTGGAACCTCGCGGGGACGCCGCCCGCTTGGTCTGCGCGGCGTCCGGACAAATCCTGACGGTCGACCTGACCGCCGCCGCGGTGGCCGAACTCGCGCTGGTCCCGGGCGCGCCGGTCTGGCTCTCGGTCAAGGCCAGCCAGGTGCTGCTCTATCCTCGGTGATCCTCCACCGGCAGCTCGAGATCGAGGTCGAACGCTTCGGTGATGGCGCGGGCGAGGTCGGCCTCCTGATCCCGATGAAGCGATCCGACCTGATGGCGCAGAAGAGCCTTGTCGATGGTCGCGATGGAGTCGCAGTTGACCGCTGACTCGTGGTCGAGGCCGTTGCGGGGGCCGAGCAGAACCTCGCTGGCCAGCCCGCGCACCCGCGAAGTGATGGGTGCGACGGTCACGAACCTGCGGTGCTCGCGGACGGCCTCGCGGGTGAGCACGAGCACTGGCCTGACCTTGTCATGGGGGATGTCGGCGAGATGGATCGGGTGCATCAGTCCAGCTCCGACCAGGGGGCGGCGATTGCGTCGCCACTCGCTTGCTGCCAGCCGGTCAGCTCTGTGTTCTCGCCCTCGGCGGCGTAGATCGCGGCGTCGGCCTCGGCCCTGCGCCGACGGGCCTCGCGGCGCAGTGCGCGCGTGATGACGGCCGCGCGGCTGATGTCTGCCGCGGTGGCCTCCTGATCGAGGAACGCGGCGGCGTCATCAGCGATCCGGACAGTGATCTGAACGGTCATACCGCCAATATACCGCATTGGTATGATGGTGCCGGGACGCAGAACTGGGCCCGAAAGTGCTCGGGACGGCGCTCGGGCGGTGCTGTTTTGCACCTCGTGCGCACACCCGGTAACCTTGGTGGTTGTGTTCGGGCGACCGAACCATCCGTGTGTGCCCGTCGCGACGACTAGCCGTCTGTGACGCGACACCCCAACAGCGAATCACGTTCGCCAGGACGTGCCTTCAACCACGACGGAAAGTGATACCAGCCGGTGCCCACCATCCAGCAGTTGGTCCGCAAGGGCCGCACTGACAAGGTCAGCAAGAACAAGACGCCCGCGCTCAAGGGCTCCCCGCAGCGCCGTGGCGTGTGCACGCGTGTGTACACCACCACCCCGAAGAAGCCGAACTCCGCGCTGCGCAAGGTGGCTCGTGTCCGGCTGTCCTCCGGTGTCGAGGTGACCGCGTACATCCCCGGCGTGGGCCACAACTTGCAGGAGCACTCGATGGTGCTGGTGCGCGGCGGCCGTGTGAAGGACCTCCCCGGCGTGCGCTACAAGATCATTCGCGGCTCGCTCGACACCCAGGGTGTCAAGAACCGCAAGCAGGCTCGCAGCCGTTACGGCGCGAAGAAGGAGAAGTAATGCCGCGCAAGGGCCCCGCACCGAAGCGCCCGGTCGTCGTCGACCCCGTCTACGGCTCGCCGCTGGTTTCGCAGCTGGTCAGCAAGATCCTGCTCGACGGCAAGAAGACCGTCGCGCAGAACATCGTCTACTCCGCTCTTGAGGGCACCCGGGCCAAGACCGGCGTTGACCCCGTGCAGACTCTCAAGAAGGCACTGGACAACATCCGCCCCGCCGTCGAGGTGAAGAGCCGCCGCGTCGGTGGCGCCACCTACCAGGTGCCCGTCGAGGTGAAGCCCGCTCGCGCGACCACCCTGGCGATGCGCTGGCTGGTGAGCTTCTCCCGCGCCCGTCGCGAGAAGACCATGACCGAGCGGCTGATGAACGAGCTGCTGGACGCGTCCAACGGCCTGGGCGCCTCGGTCAAGCGTCGCGAGGACACGCACAAGATGGCCGAGGCCAACC
>NZ_JASGEN010000065.1:0-30703 GCF_047606365.1 Micropruina sp.
CTTGTCGAGACCCGTCCTCACCCCGGATCGGTCCAGATTCGCCGTCCTCCGAGGGTCTCGACAAGCTCGACCGGCGGGAATCCTCGTCGTCCAGCCTCGCCGCCCGGCTCAGATAGCTGGAGCGTCCCTCCCAGACCCGCTCGCCGGCCACCAGCACCTCACTGACCAGGTCGACCAGGACGCCGCGGCGATGTGCACGCGGGCCCTCCGCGCGGACCCTCAACTCCAGCGGTTCACCGATCAACGTCGGACGCAGCTGGGTGATGGTGTTGCTCACATGCACCATGCCGAGCGGGGCGAGCGGGAAGTCCTCGGCGGTCATCAGGGTCAGTTGCAGCGGGAATGTCAGCACATGCAGCCAGGTGGAGGGCAGTTCGTCGGTCAGATCGAAGCCGCAGACCCGGTCATAGGCGGCGACGTCGGCGACCTCGCAGCGGTGATGCAGCAGGTTCACCACCCGGTCCGGCAGGCCCCCGGCGAGTGGCGGACGCCGGCGCGGCGACAGCGCGCGGGCGTACTGTGCCGCGGCGACCGGCATTCCGTCCAGGACGACGACGTCGCTCATCAGCGGCCCACCACCAGCTGGCCGCAGACCCGCAGCACCTGTCCGTTCATCGGCGTCGCCGGGTCGGCCAGGAAGACGATCGCCTCGGCGACATCGACCGGACGCCCACCCTGCAGCAGGCTGGACGAGCGGCGGAAGATCTCCCGGTCGATCACCGGGATCGACGCGGTCATATCGGTCTCGATGAAGCCGGGGGCAACGCCGTTCACCGCGATCCTGCGGTCGGCCAGCTGCGCGGACAGCGCCCGCACCATGCCCATCACGCCCGCCTTGGACGCCGCATAGTTGGTCTGGCCGCGGTTGCCGGCCCAGCCGCTGGTGGAGGCGATGGCGACGATGCGTCCGCCGTCCGCGACCCCGCCGGGACGGTCGGGGTCGAGCAGCGCGTCGTTGATCCGGAATTGGGCCGCCAGGTTCACCTCCAGCACCGCCGCCCAGCGCTGCTCATCGAGATTGGCCAGCAGCTTGTCCCGCAGAATGCCGGCGCAGTGCACCACGGCGTCGATGTGGGCGTCCGCGCCGTACCGCTCGGTCACATGCCGGGCGATCCGGTCGCCGGCGTCTGGCACGGTGATGTCGAGCTGCAGCGCGGTGCCGTGCACCTCGTTGGCGACCCCGGCCAGCGCCTGCCCGGCCACCGGGACGTCGACCACCACCACCCGGGCGCCCTCGGCACCGAACCGGCGGGCAATGGCTGCGCCGATGCCTCGAGCCGCCCCGGTGACCACCACGATCCGGCCCGCTGGTTGGTCGAGCTTGTCGGGACCCGGCTCGGTTTCGACACGCTCAACCGGCGGTAGCGGGGACAACACGAAGGGCTGGCCGTCCACATACGCCGACCGTCCTGACAAGGCGAAACGCAGCACCTGCGCCAGCTCGGACGGCGTGCTGCCGTCGGCGATCTGGATCAGATTGCAGGTGGCGCCGTAACGCAGTTCCTTGCCGACGCTGCGCATGATGCCGTCCAGCGCCTGCCGAACGGCCGCGGTCTCCACCTCGGACGCGGTGGCCGGGTCGGCGGCGATTATCAGCACCCGTCCGGACGGTTCCAGCGCCTTGACCGCCGGCCGCAGCACCGCCCGCACCTGCTCCAATTGCCCGATCCGGGTCGCCGCCGTGGCGTCCACGACGATCGCGCCGAGCCGTCCGGGGTAGGCGGGTGGCCGCTGCCGGCCGTCGGCGTCGGTGCTGCGGGCGTCCGGGGTGTCGACCAGCGCGGGCTGGGCGCTGATCCTAAGCGCGGTCAGGGCGTCCGCAACCAGCGAACCGGACGTGGGCTCGACGGTGCCCAGCGCGATCGCGCCGGTGGGGAAGGCCTCGCCGCGGCGCAGCACGGTGGCCTCGGGGAAGCCGGCCTTGGCGGCCACCGACCTGCCGACGCGGGAATCGAGTACCCCCGAGATGAGGTCGTCGAGTTTCATCAGCATGCCTCCACGATCGCGACCAGGCCCTGGCCGCCGGCGGCGCACACCGAGATCAGGCCGCGGTTGCCGGATCCGCGCTGGGCGAGCATCTTCGCCAGGCTGCCCAGGATGCGTGCCCCGGTCGCCGCGAACGGATGCCCGGCGGCCAGCGACGAGCCGTGCACATTGAGCTTGGCCCGGTCGATGGAGCCGAGCGGGCCGTCCAGGCCGAGCACATCGCGGCAGTAGCCGGCCGACTCCCAGGCGGCCAGCGTGCACAGCACCGTGGCGGCGAACGCCTCGTGGATCTCGTAGTAGTCGAAGTCCTGCAGAGCCAAACCGGTGCGACCGAGCAGTCGGGCGGTGGCGTGCACCGGTGCCATCAACAGGCCCTCGTTGCCGAGTATGTAGTCGACAGCGGCGGTCTCGGCGTCGACGATCCGGGCCAGCACTGGCAGATTGCGTGAGCGTGCCCAGCCCTCCTCGGCGAGCAGCACCGTCGCGGCGCCGTCCGAGAGCGGGGTGGAGTTGCCGGCGGTCATCGAGGCGTCCGGACCGTCGCCGAAGACCGGCCGCAGCTTCGCGAGCTTGTCGACCGAGGTGTCCGGTCGCAGCGGTTGGTCGCGGGTCAGGCCCAGATAGGGAGTCACCAGGTCGTCGAAGAAGCCCGATTCCCAGGCGGCGGCGAGATTGTGATGGCTGGCTGCGGCCAACTCGTCCTGCGCCTCGCGGGTGATGCCCCAGTGCGCGGTGGTCAGGGCTTGATGCTGGCCCATGTTCAGCCCCGTCCGGCGCTCGGCGGCCTTGGGCACTTCGGGCGCCAGATCGGAGGGTCGCACATGCGCCAGCGTCTTCGCCTTGTCGAGCGGGGTCTTGGCGGCGTTCAGCCGGATCAGCGTCCTCCGCAGCCGATCGCTCACCGCCACCGGCGAATCGGACGCCGAATCGACGCCCCCGGCAACGGCGACATCGAGTTGGCCGACCCGGATCCGGTTGCTGAGCTGGACGGCCGCGGTGAGGCTGGTCGCGCAGGCCTGCTGGACGTCGTAGGCGGGCGTCGCCGGGTGCAGCGCCGAGGACAGCACCGCTTCCCGGGTCAGGTTGAAGTCGCGGCTGTGCTTCAGCACCGCGCCGGCACCCACTTCGCCGAGGCGCTCGCCGGCCAACCCGAATCGTGCGGCCAGGCCGTCGATCGCGGCGGTCAGCATGTCGATATTGCTGGCCGAGGCGTAGGCGCCGCCGACCTTTCCGAACGGGATGCGGTTGCTCCCCACGATCACGGCGTTGCGCAGGTCTGCCATCGGAGCTCCTTCGATATGGAACCGCTGAGATTGTCGACACTCACAGTAGCAGGTACGAAAAGTACCGGGTACTGTGAGTGTCGTGAAAACCCCGCTTGCCAAGACGCCGGTCGACGGGCGCGACACGCGGTGGGCCGAACATCGGACGAAACGGCGCCGCGAACTCGTCGAGTCGACGCTGCGCGCCATCCGCAGACACGGCGCCACCGTCGGCATGGACGAGATCGCCGCCGAGGCGGGTACGTCCAAGCCGGTGATCTACCGGCACTTCGGCGACCGTCCGGGCCTCTATCGGGCGGTGGTCGAGAAGGTGGCCCAGTTCATCCTCGACGACCTGCGCGCCTCGGTGGACTGGGAGACGCCGCTCGACTGGAGGCAGGGGGAGGACCTCGGCCGGCTGATCCGCGACCTGACCCACAGCTACCTCGAACTGGTGCAGCGCGACCCGGAGATCTACCGCTTCGTGATGTCGCGACCGTTGGTCGAGGGCGACCTGAACGACGACCCGGTCACCGGGCTCACCACGCGCATCGGTGAGCGGATCGCCGAGCTGCTGCGCGCCAGCGGCCTGCCCGAGGACCGGGCCGCCACCTGGGGGCATGGGCTGGTCGGCTGCGTCCGGGCCGCCACCGATCAATGGATCAGGGCCGGCATGAACCGCCCGGCCACCGTCGTCGCCGACGATCTGTGCCTGCTGCTCGCGCCGGCTCAGCCGGCATCCCGCCTTGCCAACACCGTGGAAGGACACCGATGAGTACCGCCACCACCCGTACCGACACCCCTCTCGCCGGGGGCGATCTGGGCGCCGCCCTGCTGGCCGCCTTCGAGGGGCCGCACCACGAGCGGCGAGCCGCCGGACGGGCGGTGTTCCCCTCTGACGACATGCTGCGCGATCCGGCGCTCGACCTGGACCAGGCGCGGGCCTGGACCCTGGATCGTCTGCACGCCCTGGTCGCGGCCGGCATCGGCCAGGCGATCGTCGGGGTCGAACAGGCCACCGCCGACACCCAGATCCAGTCGCTGATCGACTTCGAGACCGTCGCCTACGGTGACCTGTCGGTGGCGATCAAATCCGGCGTCCAGCACGGTCTGTACGGGGGAGCGATCGCCGGCCTGGGCACCCCCGAGCATCATCAGCGCTACCTCGCTGACGCGCTCAGCCTGCGCACCCTCGGTTGCTTCGCGATGACCGAACGGGGCCACGGCAGCGACGTCGCCTCGCTGGAGACCACCATCAGCTACGACCCGGACGCCGGCGAGTTCGTCGTCCATTCGCCGCACAGGTCGTCGACGAAGACCTACATCGGCAGCGCCGCCGCGCACGGCCGGATGGCGACCGTCTTCGGCCAGCTCGTGGTGGACGGGGTCGAGCGCGGCGTGCACTGCATCCTGGTGCCGCTGCGCGACGCCGACGGCAATCCGTTGCCCGGCGTCAGCATCGGCGACAACGGTCACAAGGGCGGACTGCTCGGCGTCGACAACGGCACCATCGCCTTCGACCACGTCCGGGTGCCGCGCGCGATGCTGCTCGACAGGTTCGGCTCGGTGGACGAGCAGGGCCGCTACATCTCCTCGATCGAGAACCCCAACCGGCGCTTCTTCACCATGTTGGGTGCGCTGGTCCGGGGCCGGATCTGCATCGGCGGCGGTGCGGCGATCGCGGCTCGGCGGGCTTTGTCGATCGCGACCCGGTACGCCGAGCGCCGCACCCAGTTCCGGCATGCGCATTCGGACGAGGAATCGCCGCTGCTCGACTACCTGGCGCACCAGCGCAAGCTGCTGCCGGCGATCGCCCGGGCCTACGCGCTCGGCTTCGCCCAGAACGACCTGATCGACGCCTACGGCACGGTGAGTTCGGACAGCAACCATGACCCGCGGGCGCAACGCGCCCTGGAGACCCTCGCCGCCGGGCTGAAGGTGATGAACACTGACTTCGCCAACTCCGCGATCCAGACCTGCCGCGAGGCCTGCGGCGGCGCCGGTTACATGAGCGAGAACCAGCTGACCCAGCTGCGCGCCGACACCGATGTGTTCGCCACCTTCGAGGGCGACAACACGGTGCTGCTGCAACTGGTGGCCAAGGGCGTCCTCACCGACTATCGGGACGTCTGGGGCGGGTTGGGCCGGCTGGGTCTGGTGCAGGCATCCGCCCGGATGGTGGGCAGCGCGGTGATCGAGCGGACCGGCGCCGGACTGCTGGCCGAGCGGCTGGCCTCGACCGCCCGCCGCAGGGGCGATTCGGCGGCCTTCTACGACCGGGGCTGGCACGCCTGGATGTTCGAGGAGCGTGAGCGGCACAGCATCGACTCGCTGGCCCGCCGGATGCGCTCGGCCGATTCGAACTCGTTCGATCAGGTCAACGCCATGCAGGACCACGTACTGTTCGTGGCCCGTGCGCACATGGAACGGGTGATGCTCGACTCGTTCATCGCGGGCATCGAGAACTGTCCCGAGGGTGCCGCCCGCCAGACCCTGGAGGAGCTCTGCACCCTGTTCGCCCTGACCAGCCTGGAGTCGGACGCCGGCTGGTTCCTGGCCCACAACCGGATGTCGGACACCCGCGCGAAGGCGCTGCGCCGCCAGATCAACCAGCTGTGCGGCGACCTGCGTCCACGGGCGACCGCCCTGGTCGAAGGCTTCGGCATCCCCGCCGAATGGCTCGGTTCGGCCATGCTGGACGGCTAGCCTCGAACGTTGGGGGACGGTTCTTTCACGTCCGAATTTCGCACGTCGGGGGACGGTTCTTTCGCGTTCGAATCTCGCACGTCGAGGGACGGTTCTCTCGCGGTCGTCTCCGGTGTGTCCGCCGGGTTAAGGACGCGTTGATCATTCACGTCATCCCGGGCTCTCAAGCGGGAGAGATCCCGGATCAAGTCCGGGATGACGATGGCGGGGATTTAATCGGTGCTTCCCTAAGCGCCGCAACTCCGTAGCGCCTGTCACCCGCGGAGGCAGAAGTACGACATTCCTAGGACGCCCCGATAGCCGTCCTGATAGGCGGCGCGCTGCTGTTCATGGCGCCGCCGCACCTCGGCAGCGGCGGGATGATCTCCTCCGTTGAGTTCCAGCCACCGGGTGTACCTGGCGCGGAAACCGGCCTCGAAGACGTCCCACTCCTGGAGGCTCGCCTGGTCGTGGTCGATCACCTCGAACCCAGCGGCCTGCACCTGCTCTTCGAGGGCACCCGCCGTGAGGTACTCGTCCTCACGACCGGCTAGCGGGGCCATCGCCGCGGGATGAGGTGCCCTTGACCAGATCGCCTCGCCATAGACCATCTGCCCGCCGGGACGGACGAGCTGTCGAAGGGCGCGCAGAGCTGCGACGTAGTCGAGCGGCTGTGCGTCCTCCACCGGCAGCCCCCAGATGTGGCTCGCCCCGATGCAGATAACGGCCTCGGCGGGTTCAGCTTCGGCTTCCATCCCGGTCATCGCCACGAAGGTGGCTCTCTCGGCCAGCCCCCGCGCTGCTGCCTGGTGAGTCGCGCGCGCGATCGGCCCCGCTGCGCTGTCGACGCCTCGGCCTCGTGCCTGTGGCGCCGCCGCGAGGACCCGAAGGAGCAGCTCACCCCACCCGCAGCCCATGTCGAGGACGTCGGCGGGCTGCGGTTCGGCGAGGAAGCGCACGAGTCGGCCGGCACGATCCTCCGAGAGTGGAGTGAGCCAGGTCAAGGACTCGTGGAGGGGCGGTAGATCAAGGGCGCTGTCAGCTGTCATCTGGGCAATCTTCCCAACTCCCGACGAATCTGCGGAAACGAGGCGAATCTCGCACGTGCAAGAACCGTCCTCGCTCGTTCGAATCTCGGACGCGGGAGAACCGTCCCCGAACATTCGAGATTCGCAACTGGAAGAACCGTCCCCGAACATTCGAAAATCGCATGCGGAAGAACCGTCCCCGAGTATTCGCCCGAGTATTCGTGGGGGCTGACCACCGAGGGGTTAGGGGAGGCCGGCCCAGCGGCCGGCGGCGGTGGCGACGGCGCCGACTATCACCACGACGATGTAGGGCCAGTTGAGCTTCAGCGCCAGGGCGGCGGCGGCCAGGCCGAGCAGCCGCGAGTCGAGCACCAGCGACTGGCCTTTGGCGACGGTGTTGCTGACCACCAGGGACGCGAGCAGGCCGACGGTGAGCGCCGCCGCCAGGGACGGCACGAACGGCCGGTCCAGCACCGACTTGGGCAACAGGTAGCCGGACACTTTCAGCGCGTAGGCCGCGGCACAGGAGAGCAGCACCCAGATCCACAGTTCCATCAGGCGGCCCTCCGTTGCTGGACGGCCCAGACGCCGGCGGCGACCACGGCCGCGATGATGATCGGCAGGCCGGGCGGGGTGAGTGGGGTGAACACCACCGTGACGAAGGCGCACACCACGGCGATCGCGATCGGGTCGCGTCCGTGCAGCCGCGGCCAGAGCAGGCCCAGGAAGGCGGCGCAGGCGGCGCCGTCCAGCCCCCACATCGCCGGATCGCCCATCGCGTTGCCGGCCAGCGCCCCGACCAGGGTGAACAGATTCCAGGTCAGGAACACGCCGAGGCCGGCCGTCCAGAAGCCGCGGCGCTGCTCGTCCGGCTCCTGCTGGGCGGTGGCATTGGCCATCGACTCGTCGATGGTGAACTGCGCGTACACCGGTGCCATCGGACGCCGCGGGCGTAGCAACGCCTCCAACTGCATGCCGTAGACGCCGTTGCGCAGCCCGAGCAGGGTGGCGGCGGTCAACGCGCTCAACCCCGTCCCACCGCCGCCGATCACGCCGACGAAGGCGAACTGCGAGCCGCCGGTGAACATCAGCAGGCTGAGCGCACAGGTCTGCGCCACGCTCAGCCCGGCCGCGACACCGAGCGCGCCGAATGACACCCCGTAGATACCGACCGCGGCCGCGATCGACAGCCCGGAGCGGACGGCGGGAGTGAGAGTCGGACGGGGCACGCCGGGCAGCCTAACCCCGGTGGGCGGTTCGACCGGCACAAGCGTGAGTTTCGTCATCCCGGACTCGATCCGGGATCTCCGGCGCGCACTAGTTGGACGGAGATCCCGGCGTTCGCCGGGATGACAAGTGGGCCGGCATGACGGGCGGGCCGGGGTTGCCCACACGTCCGCCGCTCGTCAAATAGCGACCGATTCTGTGGTCGCTCCGCCTGCACGCGCTCAGCCTGGCGAAAATCGGTCGCGGATCAGCGGATCAGCGGATCAGCGGATCAGCGGATCAGCGGGCCGGCGGGTTGTCGTCCGAGTCGGTCCAGGCGCCCGGCTCGTCGACGATCAGGACGGCGCCGTGCGTCTCTGCTCGAAGCTCCGCCGGTGCCAGCGCTCGGGCCAGGTGGTAGACCGCGACGGTGACGATGGTGCCCAGGGCGATGCCGCTCAGCACAAAGCCGGGCACGATCTCGAGCGAGACGTCACCGATTCCGATGATGATGCCGGCCGCGACCGGAACCAGGTTGATCGGATTGCCGAAGTCGACCCGGTTCTCCTTCCAGATCTTGGCGCCAAGCAGGCCGATCATGCCGTACAGCACCACCGTGATGCCGCCCAGCACCCCGCCGGGCGTCGCCGAGATGATGGCGCCGAACTTCGGCGAGAAGCCGAACAGGATCGCCACCACCGCGGCCACCACGTAGGCGGCGGTCGAATACACCCGGGTGGCGGCCATCACACCGATGTTCTCCGCATAGGTGGTGGTCGGGCCGGCGCCGACAGCGGTCGCCAGCACCGATCCGACACCGTCCGCGGCGATCGCCCGGCCCATGTCGCGGTCCAGGTTCGTGCCGGTCATCTCGGCCACCGCCTTCACATGTCCGGTGTTCTCGGCGATCAGCGCGATCACCACCGGCAACGCGATCAGCGCGAAGGCGAAGTTGAAGTTCGGGGCATGCAGCCCGACCACATTGCCGGCGGCCTGGAACTGCCAGTGGGCCAGGTCGGTGAGCGGCGGGAAACCGATCAGCGGCGCGGCCTCGACCGCGCTCCAGTCCACCCGCAGATGGGTGGTCACCTCACCGGCCGCCGGGCTGAACGAGGTGATCGGACCCGACACCACGTCCGCCAACCAGCTCACCAGGTAGCCGATCAGCAGCGACAGGAAGATCGCGATCCGGCCCAGGAAGCCCCGCACGCCGACGCTGAGCACCACCACGACGAGCATCACGAACAGTGCGATCCACTGGTCCTGCGGCCAGTAGGTGCCGGCCACCACCGGGGCCAGGTTGAAGCCGATCAGCATCACCACCGCACCGGTCACCACCGGCGGCAGCGCGGCGTGGACCACCCGCGACCCGGCGAAGTGGATGATCACGCCGACGATGAACAGCAGCACGCCGACCCACAGCATCGCGCCGGTCAGGTCGGCCGGGTTGCCGCCCGCGCCGTAGATGGCGGTCGCCACCCCGACGAAGGACGCCGACGAACCCAGATAGCTGGGCACCCGGCCCTGCACCACCAGCAGGAACACCAGCGTGGCGATGCCGGACATCATCACCGCCAGTTGCGGATTCAGCCCCATCAGCAGCGGGAAGACGAAGGTGGCGCCGAACATCGCCACCACGTGCTGGGCACCGAGCCCGATCGTCTTTCCCCAGGACAGTCGCTCGTCGGGGGCGACCACGCCGCCCGGCTGCAGTGTCCCGTCCCCGTGCAGTTTCCACAGCGGCATGGCGGATCCTCTCGTCGGCGGCGACAGCACCCTATGCCGAGCCGCGGACGAGCCGGCGCCGACGAATCTGCTGAGACGCGCCCGCGCGGCGCGTCCGATATGCCCACCAACTCCCGACTCGGGATGAGAAGTTTGGTTGGGAAATCACCACAACTGGTGTGGGTGGGTTAGCCTCACGTCACACGCAGCATCGACCCGAAGGAGTGTCATGCCCGAAACCCTCATCGAACGCGCGCTTCGCACAGCCACCGATACCAAGGCGATCGAAGCCGGCCGCGGCGTCGTGGACCGTACCGGTGACGTCTTCGCCCGGCTCTTCCCCGGACGCACCGCGATCATCGTGGCCGACGAGAACCATTGGCGGGTCGCCGGCGAACAGGTGGTCGCCTCGCTGACCGCCGCGGGCGTACCCCAGGCCGAGCCCTACATCTTCCCCGGTACGCCCACGCTGTACGCGGGCTACAACAACATCGAAACCCTCCGTGACGCGATCGCCGACATCGACGCGGTCGTCGTCGCAGTCGCCTCCGGCACCCTCAACGACATCGCCAAGCGCGCCGTCAGCGAACTCGACCGGCCCTACATGTGCGTCGGTACCGCCGCTTCGATGGACGGCTACGCCTCGTTCGGCGCCTCCATCACCAAGGACGGCTTCAAGCAGACCCTCAGCTGCCCCGCCCCGGCAGCGGTGGTCGCCGACCTCGACATCATGGCCGGCGCGCCGCAGCGGCTGACCGCCACCGGTTTCGGCGACCTGATCGAGAAGGTGCCGGCCGGCGGCGACTGGATCATCGCCGACGAACTCGGCATCGAGCGGATCGACCCGGCCGTCTGGGATCTGGTGCAGGGCCCGCTGCGCGACGCGCTGTCCGACCCGCAGGGCTGCAAGGACGGCAACCCGGACGCGCTCAGCGGCCTCGCCGAGGGCCTGATCATGTCGGGGCTGGCCATGCAGGCGTTCGCGTCGTCGCGTCCGGCTTCGGGCGGCGGCCACCACTTCAGCCACCTGTGGGAGATGGAGCACTACGGACTCGACTGGGATCCGCCGCTCTCGCACGGTTTCAAGGTCGGCCTGGGCACGGTCTCGGTGGCCGCGTTGTACGAGGTGGTGCTGGCCAACGACATTCCGGCGATGATCGACATCGACGCCGCGGTGGCCGCCTGGCCAAGCTGGGAGGAGACCGAGGCCAAGCTGCGCGCCGCGCTCACCCCCGACCTGCATGAGGCCGCGCTGGCCCAGACCAAGGGCAAGTACATCGACGCCGACGCGCTGCGCGCCCGGCTGCAGTTGACCGTCGAGCGCTGGCCGTCCATCTCGGCGCGACTGCGCGAGCAACTGCTGCCGGCCAAGGTGCTGCAGGAGAAGCTGGACACCGTCGGCGCCATCACCCACCCCGACCAGATCGGCATGGACCGCGACCGCTTCCGGGACACCTACCACCGGGCCCGCTGGATCCGGACCCGGTACGTGCTCACCGATCTGCTGACCGAGGCCAACATCATCGACCCGCTGGTCGATGAGCTGTTCGCGCCCGGCGGCTACTGGGCCGAACGCTTCTGAGCGCGGCCCACTTTTTGACCCCTGGTCGCGACGATGCGGCCGAGAAAGGAACACGCAGGATGTCAGACGAGAAGTACGTGTGCGGTATTGACTACGGCACACTCTCCGGGCGGGCGATCATCGTCCGGGTCAGCGACGGCAAAGAGATGGGCACCGCCGTCCACGAATACCGGCACGCGGTGATGGACCGGGTGCTCAGCGCGCACAAAGACGAGCCGCTGCCACCCGAGTTCGCACTGCAGTACCCCGAGGACTACATCGAGGTGCTGAAGATCGCCATCCCGGAGGCGATCCGCAACTCCGGCGTGAAGCCCGAGGACATCATCGGCGTAGGCACCGACTTCACCTCGGCCACCGTGATGCCGACCGATGAGAACGGCTGGCCGCTGTGCCAGCGGCAGGAGTACGCCGACCGTCCGCACGCCTACGTGAAGTTGTGGAAGCACCACGGCGGCCAGGCCGAGGCCGACCAGATCATCGAGGTCGCCCGCAAGCGCGGCGAGAGCTGGCTGCCCCGCTACGGCGACACGCTGTCGTCGGAGTTCATGCTGCCGAAGCTGCTCGAGACCTTCCATAAGGATCGCGAGATCTACGACAAGATGACCTACTTCGTCGACGCCGTGGACTGGATCGTCTGGCAGCTCACCGGCAACTACGTCCGGTCGGCCGGCGCCACCGGCTACAAGGCGCTGTACCAGGACGGCAAGTTCCCGTCCCGGGACTTCTTCGCCGATCTCGACCCGGAGTTCGCCGGCGCGCTCGACAAGCTGGAGGCCCCGGTCGGCCAGCTCGGCGACAAGGCCGGCGAGATCACCGTTGAGGCCGCGGCCTGGACCGGTCTGAAGGCGGGCACCCCGGTGTCGGTCGGCAACATCGACGCGCACGTCGCCACCCCGGCCGTGCAGGGCGTCGAGAACGGCCAGCTGACCGCCAGCCTCGGCACCTCCGCGGTGTACGTGGTCTCCGGTCCCGAGCTGCGCGAAGTGCCGGGCATGTTCGGCGTCGTCGACGGCGGCCTGGTCAAGGGCGCCTGGGGCTTCGAAGCCGGCCAGTCGGCGGTGGGCGACATCTTCGCCTGGTTCGTCAAGAACTGCGTGCCGGAGTCCTACCAGGACGAGGCGGACGGCCGGGGCATCTCGCTGCACCAGCTGCTCACCGAGAAGGCCGAGAAGCAGAACATCGGCGAGCACGGCCTGATCGCGCTCGACTGGCACAACGGCAACCGGTCCATCCTGGTCGACACCAACCTGTCCGGCCTGATGATCGGCCAGACGCTGACCACCACCCCGGAGGATCAGTACCGGGCGCTGCTCGAGGCGACCGCCTTCGGCTTCCGGACGATCATCGAATCGTTCACCTCCAACGGTGTCGAGATCACCGAGGTGATCGCGGCGGGCGGTCTGCTGAAGAACAAGTTCCTGATGCAGATGTACTCCGACGTGACCCGCAAGCCGCTGTCGCTGGCCGACACCGGCTACGCCGGCGCGCTCGGTTCGGCGATCCACGGTGCGGTGGCGGCCGGGGCCTACCCGAACGTGCACACCGCTGCGGCGGCGATGGGCAAGAAGATCCCGAACGCCTACACGCCGAACGAAGAGGCGTCCGCCCAGTACGACAAGCTGTTCGCCGAGTACACGCTGCTGCATGACTACTTCGGTCGCGGTGGCAACAAGGTGATGTACCGCTTGAAGGACATCAAGCGCCAGGCAATGGGTCACTGACCCGGTAAGCGCTGATTTCGCCGGTCGAGCTTGTCGAGACCTCTCGCAAGGGGGTTTCGACAAGCTCAACCGGCGAAATGCCGCATTGAGCCAGTGTCCGCACGGCGCAGTTCCCGTTTCGCCCACGCAAGAAAGGAAGCCACCGATGACGATTCGTTTGACTGACCTGCCGGACGAGGTGCAGGCAGCCGTGCAGCGCACCCGCGAAGAGGTCGCCGCGCTGCACGCCGAGCTGACCCGCTACGAGCTGGTGGTGTGGACGGCGGGCAACGTGTCCGGGCGGGTGCCGGGCGCCGAACTGATGGTGATCAAGCCGTCCGGAGTGTCCTACGACGAGCTGAGCGCCGAGACCATGGTGGTCTGCACCCTGGACGGCAACAAGATCGACGACGGCACCCCGGACACCCTGGCCCCGTCGTCCGACACCGCGGCGCACGCCTACGTGTACCGGCACATGCCCGAGGTCGGCGGTGTCACCCACACCCATTCCACCTACGCCACGGCATGGGCGGCGCGCGGGCAGGAGATTCCCTGCGTGCTGACCATGATGGGCGACGAGTTCGGCGGACCGATCCCGGTCGGCCCGTTCGCGATCATCGGCGACGACTCGATCGGACGCGGTATCGTCGAAACCCTGCGCGGTTCCCGCTCGCCGGCGGTGCTGATGCAGAACCACGGCCCGTTCACCATCGGACGCGACGCGCGAGCCTCGGTGAAGGCCGCCGCGATGTGCGAAGAGGTGGCCCGGACGGTGCACGCCGCCATGCAGCTCGGTGACCCGATTCCGATCCCCCAGGAGTTCATCGACCGGCTCTACGACCGCTACCAGAACGTCTACGGCCAGCACTGACGGCTTACCGCGGCGTCGTCATCCCGGCCGGACGCCGGGATCTCCTTGCCCGCTCGTGGGACTGACTGCGGAGGTCCCGGATCAAGTCCGGGATGACGAGGATCAAGTCCGAGATGACGAACGACCGGAATGACAACCTCATTCCTGGTGCTCTGCGTCGTGCCACTCGTCGGCGAGCAGGGCGTAGGTCATGCCGTCCAGCCAGCCCAGTTCGCGGTGCAGGGACTCGGCGACGGAGTAGAGCTCGCGGCGCATACCGAGTCGCTCCATCAACCGCCAGGACGGCTCGTTGGCGGCGAAGCAACTGGCCTCGAGGCGGCGGATCCCGAGCTGGTCGAAGCACAGCGTGATGGCCGCCCGGACGGCTTCGGTGGCGTAGCCGTGGCCCTGTTCGGAAGGGTTCAACGTCCAGCCGAGTTCGGCCTGCACCCCGTGGGCCTGGACGGCGACCTCTGCTTGCGCCCAGGCGTCCGACACCCGCAGCATCAGGTCGCCGATCGGGACGCCGTCCAGCTCGACGATCAGCGTGCAGGCCAGCCGCTCCGGGCTGGGGAAGGAGCGCAGGTACTCGTTCCGGGTGGGTGCCGCGCTCAGCCACCGGTTCACCTCGGGCAGGCCGCGCCACTCCCAGGTTGCCTCCGCGTCGGACGGCTCGGCCGGGCGCAACGACAGCCGTGCGGTGCGCACCGGCCAGCTGATCCGGGCGAAGGCGCCGTAGTTGTTCTCCACCGGGTCGAGCCTACGAGGCGGCGGCCGTGGCGCTAGCCGCCCCAGACCGCGGTCGCCCCGCTGTGTCCGGTGAGCACCACTAGCACCAGGCCGGCGACGGCGCTGATCGCGGTCAGTGCCACCAGCACCCACCAGCCGGCTCGCGAGCGGTTCTCCGCCCACAGCGCGCACGGCAGCAGCAGCGCCAGCGCGACGGCCGGGAACACCGCGAGCTGTCCCCACATCTCGTGGGCCTCGAAGGCGGGTCCGCCGGCGCTGATCTGGTCGGCGAGCGCCGGCCCGGAGAGCCGCGCCGCGAGGGTGGCGGCCGCACCCGCGACGGCTACCAGCACGGTCAGCCAGCCGTAGCGGGCACGCACCCACGACGAGAACAGCACCGCCAGCGCACCCAGTGCCGCCAACGGCACCAGAACCACCGCGCCATGCACCACCAGCGGATGCAGCGGCAGGCCGAAGACGTCCACGATCAGCCCTTGACCGCGGTGCCGTCGCGGTTCAGCACGTACCAAACCTTGTTCACGTCCTGCCCGGTGACGTCGCCCGGCTTGCTGTCCTGCTCCCAGTAGTAGAGCGGCCAGCCGTTGTAGCTGGCCTGGGTGCTGCCGTCGGCGCGGGTGAACGAACCCAGCTTGGCGGCGTCCACACCCTTGCCGGCGGTCGGTTTGCCGAGCAGGGGCGGCCAGGCAGCCAGGCATTGGCCGGTGCAGTTGCTGGTGTTCGGGGTGTCCTTGGTGAACAGGTAGAGGGTCATCCCCTTGCCGTCCACCAGGATCGTGCCGAGGCTGCTGTCGGCCATCGCGAGCGTCAGCGTCGCCGCGTCCGCTTCCGACGGAGCAGGCGCGGGCACGCTGGACGCCGACGCACTCGGCGCCGGCGCGCTGGACGACGGCGCGGCCGGGGTGGCCGCCGTGCAGGCGCTGAGCAGCACCAGGGCGAGAGCCGGCAGCATCGTGACGGCCGGACGGGAACGTGTGACCATGGGATTCCTCCTCGGATCAGGTGGTCTTGCAGGTGATACGGACGAAATGGCTTCGCGGATTGCGGTCCGGCGCAATCTTTCGGCCGGGTTCGTCCGTATCGATTGATGTGGGTCTGTTCTCGCTGTCCGACCGGGCGTCCGACGCCGCGCTGGTGGCCGGCCTGGCGCTGAACGACGAGCCGTCCGCGACTGCCTTCGTCCGCCGCTTCCAGGGACCGGTCTTCGGCCTGGCGCTGTCGATCACCCGCGACCGGGTGCTGGCCGAGGACGTCGCCCAGGAGGCGTTCCTGCGGGCATGGCGGGCGGCGGCCAGCTACGACCGGCGGCGCGGATCGGTGCTCACCTGGCTGTTGACCATCGCTCGCAATGTGGCCATCGACGCGATCCGCGCCAGGCGGTCCACACCGGTGGAATCGGGGGAGTTGGAGTTGCTGTTGGCGACCACGTTGAAGGGTGCGGTTCCGGACGGCGCGGGCGGCCGGGTAGAGGCCCTGGCCGCGGTCGAGCGGCTCGGACGGCTGCCCGCCGAACAGGCCCGAGCGGTGGTGCTGGCCGTGATCGGCGGACGCACGGCGAACGAGGTGGCCGAACATGAGGGCATTCCGCTGGGCACCGCCAAGACCAGGATCCGCACCGGACTGCTGCGCATGCGACAGGCGATGGAGGCCGAGACATGAACGAATGGCATCCCGATCCCGACCAGCTGGTCGCGCTGGCGCTGGCCGATGTGACTGGTGATGAGCAGGAGCGGCTGGTGGCGCACCTGGCCGCCTGCTCGGTGTGCCGCGACGAATATGCGCAGCTCTCCGACGGCCTGCAGCAGACGCTCACCGCCGCGGTCTCGATCGCCCCGCCCGCCGGCTTCTCCGGCCGGGTGTTGGAGGCCATGGATTCAGGCTCGGACGCCCCGGCCGCCGGACGTCCGCCACGGATGCGGCTGCTGATGGTGGCCTGTGTGCTAGCCGGGCTGCTGCTGGGCATCGGAGGTTCGTTCGGAGTCAGCGCCTGGCTGAACCGGCCACCGGCCACCAGCACCCTGCCGGCGCCGACCGCCACCCGACTGGTCACCGCCGACGGCGTCGAGGTGGGGTCGGTGGGGCTCACCCGGCGCGACGGCAAGGCGTACCTGCTGCTCAACGTCACCGCCGGCCGCAGCGGCGTCCGCTACGACTGCATGCTGGTCAATCCGGACGGCAGCCGGCGCAACGGCGGCAGCTGGACGCTGTCCGACGAGTACGGACGGGGTACCGCGTCCGGGTCATGGCTGGTGCCGATCACCGGCGACCCGCCGGTCGCGGTGGAACTCGTCGGACCCTCCGGCGCGGTGTGGGCCCAGGGGAGGTTCTAGGGCCCCGTTGGTCGAGCTTGTCGAGACCTCGATTTCGACAAGCTCAATCAGCAGTGCCCGGCTAGATCCAGGAGCGCAGCCACATCCGGGCCAGCCACTGTGAATAGGGCAGCAGCTGATCGGTGAGCACCGGATAGATCCAGGCGAAGTTGGCGGCGACCAGGGCGACCGCGACGCCGACGATGATCGCGCCGCGTCGCCGTCCGGGACTGTTCGCCGGGCCGAGGATCAACCCCATCACCATCGCCAACCCGGTCACGGTGAACGGGATGATGGTGATCGCGTAGAAGAAGAACTGGGGCCGGTCGGTGTAGTTGAACCAGGGCAGGTAGGTCGCCAGGGCCGCCAGCACCGGGACGCCGAAGCGCCAGTCGCGTCCGCCGATCCACCACACCACGCAGACCACCAGGGCGATCGCTGCCATCCACCACAACACTGGGGTGCCCATCGCCGAGATCACCCGGATGCAGTTCTCGGGGCCGACGCAGCCGTCCGTCCCGGGGGCGATGTCGTTGACCGCGTCGAAGCCGGTGGGCCGCAGCATCGCCAGCCAGCCGGCCGGGTGCGCGTCGTAGGGATGGGTGGCCTGGTTGATGTAGTCGCCGGTGTGGAATTCGTAAATCTCCTTGTGGTACCACAGCAGCGAGGCGAATCGTTCGCCGAACGCGGCCACCCAGGGGTGGTCGGGATTGTCCTGGCCCCAGTTCCGGTCGTAGCCGCCGGTGGTCATCAGCCAGCCCGTCCAGGTGGACAGGTAGACCGCCACTGCGACCACGACCATTCGGATGAAGGCCGGAATGCCGTCCACCAGCACCGCCAGCCACGAGCGCCAATCGGCACCGGCCAGCCGGCGCGCGCCGACGTCCCAGAGCACGCCGAGAATGCCGAACACGGCGAGCACGAAGACCGAGTTCCATTTGCAGCCCAGCGCCGCGCCGAACATCAGCCCGGCGGCCAGCCGCCAGGGCCGCAACCAGACGATCGGGCCGAAGCTGCCGCCGAAGTCGGGCCGTCCGGAGCGGTCCAGCAGATCGGCCAGCCGGTGCCGGTACCAGTCCCGGTCGGCGACGCAGCAGGCCACCGCAGCCACCAGGAACACAGCCTGGAAGATGTCCAGCAGCGCGGTCCGGCTCATCACGAAGGCCAGCCCGTCCAGGGTGAGCAGAATGCCGGCGATGCCACCGATCAGCGTCGAGCGGGAGAGTCGACGGGCCAGCCTGATAGTGGCGAAGACCAGCAGCGAGCCGAACACGCAGGCCATGAACCGCCAGCCGAACGCGTTCATCCCGAACCACTGCTCGCCGAGCGCGATCAGCCATTTGCCCAGCGGTGGGTGGACGACGAACTCGGCACTGTCGGACCAGCCGGTGACGTTGCCCGCCACGATCGCGTCGTTGGCGTTGTCGGGCCAGTTGCGTTCGTAGCCGAAGTGCAGCAGCGTCCAGGCGTCCTTGGCGTAGTAGGTCTCGTCGAAGACCAGGTTCTTCGGGTAGCCCAGGTTCTGGATGCGGATCAGGAACGCCAGCAGGGTGATCGACAGGGTGACCACCCAGCCGGCGGCGGAGTCGCGCATGGTGCCGTCGCGCAGCCGCTCGACGGTGGTCAGATCGTCACGCGAGTTCGGCGGCTGCCAGCGGCTTCCGGCGCGGACGACCGGCGGAGTCCACCGGCTCGTGGCGTCGCCGGGCACCTCGGTCGCGGGCGCGGGCGTGCTGCTCGCCAGGGACGTGGGTGCGGCTTCGGTCACCGCGCCATCCTAGTGTCCCGGCCATCGGCGAAGGCTGGTGGCCGGGACACCAGAGATTGCGGGCAACGTCCCATGGCTGTGATGTGGAAGGGTAGGACTCATGAGCGAACCGGGTGTGCTGGTGCTGGCCGGCACCCCGATCGGGAACGCCGCCGGCGCGGCGCCGGCGTTGCTGGCCGCACTGGCCGAGGCCGATGTGATCGCCGCCGAGGACACTCGCAAATTCCGTGACCTGTGCCGCCGGCTCGGGGTGGCGCCCGAGGCGTCGGTGGTGTCGTTCTTCGACGGCAACGAGGCGGCCCGGGTGGACGGCCTGGTCGCCCAACTGCTGGACGGACGCCGCGTGGTGGTGGTGTCCGACGCCGGGATGCCGGCGGTCTCCGACCCGGGCTACCGGCTGGTCGCGGCCGCTGCCGCCGCCGGAGTGACGGTGACCGCGGTGCCGGGGCCGTCGGCGGTGCTGACCGCGTTGGCAGTCTCCGGCTTACCCACCGACCGGTTCTGCTTCGAGGGCTTCCTGCCCCGCAAGCGCGGTGAACGTCGCGCCCGGCTCGCCGGGCTGGCCGCCGAGCAGCGCACCATGGTGTTCTTCGAGGCGCCGCACCGGCTGGACGCCTTCCTCGCCGACGCGGTCGAGGCGTTCGGCGCCGAGCGGCGCGCGGTGGTCTGCCGAGAGCTGACCAAGACCCACGAAGAGGTGCTGCGCGGTGGCCTGGCCGAGCTGGCCGCCTGGGCGCAGGGCGAGGTGCGTGGCGAGATCACCGTGGTAATCGAGGGCGCCGGTACTTCGGGTGGCAGCCTGCCGGAGGCGTTGGCCAGCGTGCGGCTCGCAACCGAGTCGGGACGACGCCTCTCCGAAGCGGTCGCCGAGGCTGCCGCCGCCCACGGTGTCTCCCGGCGTGAGTTGTACGACGCCGCTTTGAAGGACCGCTCCGGTGACAAGGCCCAACCCCGCGACCCGAAAGGACCGGCCGGACGATGAGTCGCGAACTGCCCGCGGCGCCCGAGCCGCTGCCGGCGTCCACCACGGACGCCCACACGCATCTGCTGAGCACCAGCGAGTATTCCGGGTTGGCCATCGCCGATGCGGTGCGGCAAGCGGCTGCCGTCGGGGTGAACCGGCTGGTCGAGGTGGGCTGCGACGTGGCCAGCTCGCGTGCCGCCATCGAGATCGCCGAGGAACATCCCGGGGTGATCGCCTGCGTCGCGCTGCACCCCAACGACGCGGCCCGCGCCGGTGCACGGCTCGGTGCGGACCTGGACGCCCTGGCCGCGCTGGTCGGTGCCAGCGACCGCGTCCGAGGGGTCGGCGAGACCGGCCTGGACTACTTTCGAACCACCGATGGCGAGGGGAAACACCGCCAGCGTGAGTCGTTCGCGGCGCATCTGGCCTGGGCACGCGAGCACGATCTGGCAATCGTCATCCACGACCGTGACGCGCACGCCGACGTCCTCGATGTGCTCGACGCCGAGGGCGTCCCGGAGCGGTTCATGATGCACTGCTTCTCCGGTGACGCCGCCTTCGCCCGGCAATGCCTCGATCGGGGTGCCTGGCTGTCCTTCCCCGGCACGGTGACCTTCAAGCCGAACCACGCGCTTCGCGAGGCGTTCGACCTCACCCCGGACGACCGGCTGCTGGTCGAGACCGACGCGCCCTACCTGACCCCGGTGCCGCTGCGGGGCAAGCCGAACGCGTCCTATCTGCTGCCGCACACCGTGCGCTTCCTGGCTGAGCGCCGCGGCGCGGACCCGGCCGAGTTCTGCGGATTGCTGGACGCGAACGCGTCGGCACTGTTCGGCGATTGGGGACGAAATGGCTGAGGAAGTGTGGACCCTCGTTGGTCGAGCTTGTCGAGACCTGAGTCTGCGCCCGCTGGCGACTGGTTTCGACAAGCTCAACCAGCGGTCTCACGACGCTCGACCGGCGGGCTGGGGAGAGCGATGAGCGGGGGTCTGCTCGATCCCCGCCGGATCCGGGAACTGGCCGCCGAGCTCGATCTGCGGCCGACCAAACAGCGCGGCCAGAACTTCGTCCATGACGCCAACACGGTCCGGCGGATCGTTGCGGCCGCTCAACTCGGCACCGACGAGGTGGTGCTCGAGATCGGGCCGGGTCTCGGCTCGCTCACCCTCGGCCTGCTGGAGGTCGTCTCCTGGGTCCATGCCGTCGAGATCGACGACCGGCTCGCCCGCCGGCTGCCCGCCACCGTCGCCGAGCGGCTGCCCGGAGGCGAGCAGCTGCTCAACGTCGTCGAGGCGGACGCCCTGCGCGTCGACCGGTTGGACGATCCCCAGCCCACCGCGGTGGTGGCCAATCTGCCCTACAACGTGAGCGTGCCGGTGCTGCTGCATGTGCTGGCCAAGTTCCCGACGATCCGGCACGGGCTGGTGATGGTGCAGGCCGAGGTGGCCGACCGGCTGGTCGCGCCGTCCGGGTCGAAGGTGTACGGGGTGCCGTCGGTGAAGCTGGCCTGGTACTGCGCGGCGCGCCGGGTCGGGTCGGTGCCCCCGGCGGTGTTCTGGCCGGTGCCCAACGTCGATTCCGGTTTGGTGCGGCTGGAGCGTCGTGACCCACCGGTCACCACTGCCCGCCGCGAGCAGGTGTTCGCCCTCGTCGATGCCGCGTTCGCGCAGCGTCGCAAGATGTTGCGTTCGGCGCTGGCAGGCGTTTTCGGATCATCGGCGGCGGCCGCCGAAGCGCTGGTCGCGTCCGGCATCGACCCGCAGGCCAGGGGAGAGGTGCTCGATGTCGGTGACTTCGCCCGGCTGGCTGTGGTCGCGGATGCCAACGGGCTGAGCATCGGCTAGCTTTGCGGACGTGGCGACGCCCCTAGCCCCCGAGGCCGATTGGGTCCGGGTCCGGGTCTCCGGAAAGATCAACCTGGCTCTCCGGGTCGGTGCCGTGCGTCCGAGCGGGTATCACCCCTTGTCGACGGTGTTCCAGTCGGTGTCGCTCTTCGATGAGGTGGCCGTCCGCTGGGTGGAGCCGGGACGCTTCCCGGTGACGGTCGTCGGCGATCAGGCGGGACTGGTGCCGACCGACGGAAGCAATCTGGCCGTGAGGGCCGCCAAGCTGCTGGCCGACGAATACGGTCCGCATCGTTTCGGTGCCGAGCTGGTGATCCGCAAGACCATTCCGGTCGCGGGCGGTATGGCGGGCGGGTCGGCCAACGCCGCCGGTGCGCTGCTGGCCTGTTCGGTGCTGTGGGATCTGGACATCTCGCCCGACGAGTTGCGTGAGTTCGGCGCCCGGCTGGGCGCCGACGTGCCGTTCCAGCTAATGGGTGGTACCGCGCTGGGGACCGGACGCGGCGACGAACTGGTGCCGGTGCTGAGCCGCGGCAGCTACCACTGGGTGCTGGCGCTGAGCGCCGAAGAACTGTCCACACCGGCCGTGTTCGGACGTTTCGACGAACTCAATCCCGACGCCCCGGACGAGCTCGCGATGCCCAAAGAGGTGATGAACGCGCTGGTCTCCGGCGACGCGGGAGCGCTGGGCGCCGTCCTGGTCAACGACCTGGCACCGGCCGCACAGTCGCTGCGGCCCGAACTGGTGCGGGTGCTGGAGTTCGGACGCGAGGCCGGGGCGCTAGGTGCGATCGTGTCGGGTGCGGGGCCGACCTGTGCCTTCCTCGCCGCCAACGAGGCGGCCGCCGTCGACCTGTCGGTGCGGCTCTCCAGCGAGGGTATGTGCCGGGCGGTGCGCCGGGTCACCGGCCCGGTGCCGGGCGCCCGGCTGATCACCACCTGACGTTCCTGGTGGACCCGCCGGGTCGGCGGGTAGGGCTTACTTGCTCGCCGGGTGATCCAGGAAGGCCTCGGCGGCCACCTGCACGGCGCTGTACGACGGGGTGACGACGCCCGCGACCGGGAAGGCCAGCAAAGCGACGGAACCGCGACGGATGGCGGGGCCGAAACCGGCGGCGATCTTGCTGAAGCTCATGATGTTCTCCTTCATTTGTGAACTCGTGCTTGGTACGACAACAAGTCTTCGCCACTCCGTTCGATGCGTCCAATGAACTGATGTCATGAGATCCATGCGTGATGCGCATATATCCTCGCGGTGGAGGGTGAGATGGATACTGAGGCGCTGCGCTGGTTCGAGATGGTGGCCGACGGTGCGACCGTGACCGAAGTGGCCGAGCTGGAGATGCGCTCTCAGCCGGGCATCTCGCGAGCACTCGACCGGCTCGAAGTCGAGGTGGGTGCGGCGCTGTTCCAACGGTCGGGGCGGCTGCTCTCGCTGACTCCCGCTGGTGCTGCGTTCCATCGGCATGTCGGCGCGGCACTCCACCGGCTCGACGACGGCATCGCCGCCGTGCAGCAGCTGGTCAGCCCCGAGACCGGAACAGTCAGCGTCGCGTTCCAGGCTTCGCTGGGTACCTGGCTGGTGCCCGATCTGATCGGCAGCTTCCGACAGCGCTACCCCCAGGTGCGCTTCGACCTGCGGTCCAAGTCCGATGAACAGGTCACGGCCGTCGGCGCCCGCAGCGCCGTCGACCTCGAGTTGTCGACGCTGCACGTCGCCGAGGACGGTGTGACCTGGCACCCGCTGCTCCGTGAGCCGATCCGGCTGCTGCTGCCGAGGGACCACCGCTTTTCGGGTCGGCGTCGGGTGCAGATCGCCGAGGTCGCCGACGACCCGTTCATCACACTGCGGAACTCGTCGCTGCTGCGCGCCCAGCTCGATCGACTGTGTGCGCACGCGGGCATCGAGGTCGAGGTGGCACTGGTGGCCGACGATCTGCCCACGCTGCGCGGCTATGTGGCGTCCGGACTCGGGGTGGCCATCATTCCGGCCCGCTGGGACGCCGGGGCGATCGAGCCGTCCTCACCGCGGGTGCACTATCTCGAACTGGCCGATCCGGACGCCGAACGCATCGTTGGTCTGTCCTGGAACGAACACCGGCGACGCCTGCCGGCTGCGGAACTGTTCCGGAACCATGTGCTGGACCGGGCCAAGGCTGGCAAGCTGCCTCGGCCCGTGCCGATTCAGTGAGGGTTGCCCTCGGGCCGGCTTCCTGGGTCTCCGGTCTCTGGTGAGGGTTCTATTCGCCGGCTTCGGTAGCGGCGCTCTCAGCCCGGTGGGGGCGATCGAGCCGTGGCTCGGGCTGCAGATGGCGCATCCCGTTCCAGGCCAGGTTGACCACGTGCGCCGCGACCACGTCCTTGGACAGGCCGCTGTCGCGGTTGTCCAGCCACCACTGACCGGTCAGGGCGACCAGGCCGACCAGCATCTGCGCATACATCGGCGCCAGTGCCGGATCGAGCTGGGTCTTGGAGAACTCGCCTGCCAACAGGTCCTCGGCGCGGCCGGCGACATCGGAGAGGATCGTCGCGAACGAACCCTCCGGCGAGGTCGCGGACGACCCGCGCGAGATGATCAGGAAGCCGTCCGGACAAGCATCGATGTAGTCGAGTAGGGCCAGCGTGCCGAGTTCGATCAGCCGCCGGGCCCCGGCTCGCGGCGTGGTCAGCGCGGAGCGGATCGCGGTGTGCAGGGCTCGCACCTCGCGATCGACGACCACCGCGTAGAGCCCCTCCTTGCCGCCGAAGTGCTCGTACACCACTGGCTTGCTGACCTCGGCGTGGGCGGCGATCTCCTCGACAGAGGTGCCTTCGACGCCGCGCTCGGCGAACAGCCCGCGGGCGACCTCGATCAGTTGCTCGCGGCGCTCCGCCCGCGTCATCCGCACACGCACGCGGCGAGCGCGTCCGGCTGCAGCTGACGAGGATGGCATCCGCCCAGTCTGGCGCCCCTCGGGTCAGCGCGCCAATCCCGGCGAGATGCGGTGGTACGCGCGGGCGACGTAGAGTGTGGCATCGATCCCCGGTTGGTCTTCCGGCAGGGCCCGCCTGACTTTGAATCAGGATTAGCGAAGTAGGTTCGACTCCTACCCGGGGAGCTGAGGGCGCCAGCGATGCCGGCCCGACCAGGCCGAAGGCCGGTCCCCGTTACGGTCGGGGACCGGCCTTCTTTCCTCGCTGGTCACAACCCTGGTCACAACCGGCGCCGAGCCTCACTCACACGGCGAACAAGCGCCCGGCGACCTCGGCTGCGTCGGCCGCGGCGTCGTCGTCGGTCACCAGATAGAACCGTCGATAGGTGTCCACATCGTGGCCGAGTAGCGCCGCCGCCTGGTGATCGGGCACGCCGGCGTCCTGTAGGGCAGTGGCGAGCGAGTGCCGGACGTTGTGAATCCGCGCCAGGTGCGGCACGCCTGCGCCTGCGCACAGGGTCTTGAACCGCCGGCTGTAGGCGTCCGGCTGGACCGGCTCGCCGAGGCTGTCGCGGATCACAAGACCCTCGGACGGCCGGCCCTGGGCCAACCACAGTTCGCGCAACGCGGCGGCAGTCCCCGGGTGGATCACCTCGGCGGTTACGGTCCGCCGAGAGTTGTCCGTCTTGGTGCCGGTGATCGTCGTTGTGTTGCTCACGCCGTCCTTGGTCCGCGAAGCGACCACACGGACGCGGCCGGTCCTGTGATCGACGTTCGTCCAGTCCACGCCCAACACCTCGGACCTCCGCAACCCGCACAACGTCAACCGGGCGCCGACCCTGAGCCAGGGCTCGGCGTCCAGCGGTCGGGCGTCCACGTACGTCCTGAACGTCACGAGTTGGGCCGGCGTCCAGCGCTTGGCGCTCCGGGTGTTGGTCGGGTCGTCCGGCTCGGTGTCGGCGGTCGTGACCTTGCGCGGCGCCTTCGCGATCGCCGCCGGGTCGGCCAGCACCCAACCGGACCGGAGCGCGTAGGCGAAGACCTGGCGCACGCCGGTGAGCGCGTACACGATCGAGCGGTGAGCGAGGGGGTGCCCGCGCTTGCCGCCCACGGTCGCCAGGGTGAGCAGCGCGGCCTCTATGTCGTCCGCGGTGACCTCGCGGGCCACCCGGTCGCCGAGGATGCCGAGCAACGACGACATGGCCGACCGGTAGCCGCTGTGCGTGTTTCGCCGGATGCCGCCGGGTGTTCCCACCTCGGTGTCTCGTCGGTTGAGCCAGCGGTCGGCGAGCTGCTGGACCGTCCACAGGCTCGGGTCGGCGTAGCCGGGCGCCTTGCCTGCCGTGCGGACCTCGGCGACCCACTGCCTGGCGGCGTCGAGACGATCGAAACGCCGTTTGAGCTGCCGCCGCTGGCCCTCGGGTGTCCGGATGCCGACGACCGCCACGAAGCGCCCGGAGGCCTCGCGCCGGATCGGCTCGCTGTGGGTCGGGCAGGCCGGGCATGTGTAGCCGACGACCTCACCGCCTGCGGTGATCGGCGTCCAGCCCGTCCGCACGTTGCCGCGCCCGACGCGGCAGGACGCGCACACCTTGAGCGCGTTCGGCGGCAGCGCGATCCGGCTGCCGCCTCGGGTAGTGCTTGTCATGGTTTCTTCCTTTCGTTGGGTTTGCGGCCACGGGTGGCCTGGGGGACATCGGGGAACGCTAGGCGCGCGTTTCGAATCCAGCGGTCCACGGTTCGAACGTTGCGCTGGTAGAGACGTGCGAGGTCAGCACGCTCGAAACCTTGGCGCAGCAGCTCGGCTACTTCTTCGTCGGTCGGCACCTGCCCGGGCTGAGTCGGATCACTCAGGCCGCCGGGAAGCGTGAAGGTCAGAGAACCGTGAAGATGCTGGGTCGCCTCGGCCCGAGCCACGCGCCGGATTCGATCGACCGGCACGCGCCTGAGCATGTTGTCGTCGATGTGGTCACCGGCAATCACTTCTAGGTGATCCAGTTCGCGAGTCCGGGGGTCAACGGTCGCCCGATAGGTGACGCGGCGATCGTGATCGTAGATCTCCACGCCGTGCCGGGTGTGTGCAGCACGCCACGCGGGGTCGGGAGGCTCCCGGACCTCCAAGCGCTGTCCATCGGCGGTGGTGACAGTCGTGGGTTCGGGCCGAGGTTCGTCGGCGTCGTAGCGCTGCCACGGCACCACGGACCAACTCGTCTGAATCGGAGGCATCATGTGCGCATATTACCGCCTTGAATAGTGCACACACAAGAGGCCAGGATGGCAGCACAGGGGACAGCCCGGAGGAGGAGAGAACGGATGACAACGGAGGCGAAGCACACCGCCACTGACGTGCTGCGGGTGCCTGAAGTGGCCCAGAAGCTGCGTTGTTCCGACGACGCGGTCTATCAGTTGGTCGCGTCCGGTCGGCTGCGGTCGGTCCGCGTCGGACGGCTGGTACGCGTCCCGGCGTCCGCGTTGGCCGCGTTCATCGCTGGCCAGGACTAGGCAGAACACAAGCAACGCCGCCCGGTAGGCGGGCGGCGTCACAAGGAAAGGACTGCAAGTGAACGATACCGACGACGTGCCCGACCGTGGTTGGACGCTGCGAGACGCGATGCGAGAGGCGTTCAGCATCATGCTCGCGATGCTGGCGGACGACTTGTCAGCAGCGGACCGGCGGGGGTTGCGCGACCGGGCTCGGCGGGCGATCTACAAGCTGAAAGCGATGGAGGAGCGGCCCGAGGTAGCACCGACCAACTGAGCTGGTCGGGTGGCGCCTCGCCTGCGCTCGCGCCGAGGGCGTCCGCCCGACCCACAACTGAACAACAGCGCCGCTGGCAGTAGGGCCGGGCCACCGCAACCGCGGGGCTCGGCCCTGCGCATTGAGAGGACACAAACGCGTGACTGCAACGCAAGGCCGCCGCCCCGAGACGAACGGGACGGCGGCGGAGGACATGGCGAGCGTAGCGCCGTCGGCCGCGCTGCGGCTCGATCCGGGCAAGTACTCCGACCCGCTGATGGTCGCGGCCTCGGTGGCTGCCTGCGGCTGGCCGGTCATTCCACTGTGGTCGGATACCCGGGTTCCCATCGGCGCGGGTGGGGAGCGGCACCGCGGCATCTGGTGCCAGACGGCGGCGGAGGTACTGGCGTGCGCGGAGTCCCTGGCCGAGCGATTCGGATGTGATGGGCGCCCCGGGCCGGCGCCGAGCTGGGGCGTAGTGCTCGGCGAGCCGAACCGGGACGGGCTGCGCCTGGTGGTCGCCGATACCGACAGCCACGACGCCGAGCAGTGGCTACAGGCTGCGATGGCCGAGGCTGGCGCCGAGAGTTGGGGGGCGTCCACGATGAGGGCCGCGACGCATCGCGGGTGGCATCGCTACGGCGTCACGGATCGCGAGGTGCCCACCGGCAAGCCTTGGCCGGGACTCGACCTAAAGGCGGTTGGCGGCTACGTCGTCCTACCCAACTGCCGGCACCCGGCCGGCGGTCGATACCAGGACGTGACCGGGCCGAACGGCACGATTCTGACGGCCGGTGAGCACCCGGGCGGCCCTGCGGTCTATCGCTCGGTCACCAGTTGCCCGGATGGCCTGCGGGGGGCGTGGAGCGTGCCGATGCTGTGGCCCGCGGCACTGCTGGACCGGCTGACAGCTCGCGAAACGCCTGAGAGCCCCGCACCCGTCCCCGAACTTCTGGCGGTCGCTGCTGGCGCGCTGACGCCCACGGGCGAGACGTTCTCGGGGCCGAGCGCGGACCGGGCGTCGGCTTACTCGCGAGGCGTCGTTGATGGCGTGCAGGGCGACCTAGTGGCGGCGAGTGACTGGCCTGCCGGTCACCGCGACGAGCGCGGCCGTGGCTGGGAGAAGCTGACCGCTGACGCGGCGCTCAAGCTCGCTCGGCTGGCCCTAGCCGACTGGTCCGGCTTCTCGCTGGACCAAGTGCGCCGGGTGTTCCTGGGTGCCGCGCCAACTGACCAGCACTGGACCGGCCGGGACGTCCGGGCGAAGTGGGATTCGCAAGTACGTGCCGCGCGTCGCAAGGGGCCGCTTCCTGCTCCGGCAGACGTCCCGACCGGCCGGGCCTGGCTCGACCCGGCCGGCATTCTGGTGGTGGACCTCACCGACGAGCCGACGGCCGGGGAAATGGCCGCCGACGACGAAGCGGCGGCCAGGGCGCCGGCGGCCGCTGAGCCCGCCCCGACGCTGGCCGAGGTGAGGTCGGACGGGCCGGAAACCGATGCAGGTTGGGGCCGGATGGACCTGTCGGCCATCCTGGACGCCGCCGAGGCGGGCGAGCTGGTGATGCCCCTGCCGACGGTCGGCACGGTGGACGGTAGCGATGCCGGGTTGTTCTATGAGCGGTGCGTGAACGGCGTCGCGGGTGAGAGTGGCTCGGGCAAGAGTTGGCTGGCGTTGACCGTCGGACTGCGCCGGATGGAGGCAGACCACCCGTTTCTGTATCTGGATTTTGAGGACAGCCCCGAACGTGCGGTGGCGCGCCTGATGATGCTGGGAGCGGACGTGCCGATGCTCCGCGAGCACTTCCACTACTGCAAGCCAGTGAGTCACAGTCGAGCGGCCGTCCTCGCCCTGGCCGAGGTCGTGCGTGCGATGAATAGCCCGCTGGTGGTGCTCGACAGCACCGGCGAGGCTATGAGCCTCGCCGGTGCGAAGCAGAACGACGACAACGAGACGGCGCTGTGGTTCGCCGCTGTGGCGCGACCGCTGGCCGAGGCCGGCGGCTGCGTGGTGTTGCTGGACCACATGACGAAGGCGCCGGACGGTGGTTTGTGGCCGATCGGATCGCAGAGAAAACGGGCAGCGGTGACCGGTGCTCAGTACGTGGCGCAGGTTGTCGAGCCTTTCAGCAGGGGTCAGAACGGCTGCACCAAGCTGGTGGTTGCCAAGGATCGTCACGGCGCGCGGGCAAAGGGCGAGGTTGCTTCGTTCGTGCGGTTCACCCATCCGATCGCGAGTCGGGTCGAGGAATCGGACGGGTCGGTCTCGGTTGTGTTGTCCGACGAACTGACGGTGACGTTCGGGCGCGGCAAGACGGTGGATGAGGTCCGGGTCGAGCAGGAGACGCAGGGCGACAAGGACCTGGCCGCGGACGTGCTGATGCTGACGCTGCTCGACCCGCCGCCCACCTCTCAGCGCGACGTGATCGCTCGCATGAAGTGGGGCGGCAATCGGGCGATGGCGGCCCTCAAAGAGTGGCGCAGACTGAACGCTCAGGGCGGGGGCGAGTGACGTGCTGACCGCCGGTTTGGTGTCTCCGGGTGCTACTCGGGTGACGCCCTGCCCGAGTAGCGCTGAACGGGCCTGTCGTCGCTTGCCTGCTACTCGGCGATCTGGGAGTGAATCACCTAGTCAAACTGTCATTGAGTGGTCAATGCTACTCGCTACGGTAGCGCTACTTAGTAGCGGGGCGAGCAGTGCTACTCGCGCTACTCAGGCCGTAGGACTGAGTAGCGCAGTAGCGCGCATGGTGGTCGGTAGCGAAGGTGCCCGGCCAGAGGTGGCCGCGCTCCGCGCGGCCGACCCCTCCGGCGAGATCGCATCCGAGTTCACGCGCGCGCGTTTGGCCAGCGGCCCGCACTCCGGCGGGCGACCCGCGGTGTCGGCCAGGACGTCGGCCGAGTGGCGCTCGACGGCCGGTCGCCGATCCGGTCGGCCCGGCACGGACGCCGGCCCGACGGCACCACTCACCGACCAGCCGAGGGCGAGGACGACACCGCCGCTCGACCCCTCACCTGAGTCTGAGTCAGGACTGCTCGGGGCGTCCGCCCTTGTCACCCGCCCACCACTGGCCCGCGGTCACAACCTCGGGCACAACCGACCCCGAACGGGGCGGAAACCACACGATCGGAGGACACCATGACCGCCCATGATGCAGGCCGGATCGCCGACCGGCCGGAGCCCCGGCACGACCCGGCCTCGCCCCCGGAGCGCGACCCCTGGGCGACCGGTTTCGTCGGCATGGTCGCGGGCCTGGACGGCGAGGCCGTGCGCGCCGCTGAGGCCCGGGAGGCGGCCGAGCAAGCTCGGTTGCGGGCCGAACTGCCGCCGGACGCCCGCTGGCGCGCCGAGGTGGCTCTCGGTCTGCGGCAGCCGCCCCGGCCGGCTGCCGTCATCGCCC
>NZ_JASGEN010000066.1:0-23982 GCF_047606365.1 Micropruina sp.
CGGAGCAACCTGTTCCTGGGCCGCACCACTGGATGCTCCCCCGCCGGCCGCGTGGCCGGCGGCCCGACCGGCAGCCGCTCCGCGGGTCGACGCGCCTGCCGCCTGACCGATACCCCAGATCAGGGCGACTGCGGCCAGGAACGGCAGCAGATGGGCCACCCAGCTGAGCCAGCCGGTGGGCTGCGGGGACGCTTCGGGCGAGCCGACGGCGTAGGTCGTCCAGCCGAATTCGATCAGCCAGCCGGTGACCAGCAGGGTGGTGCCCGTCCACAACAGCGCATGACCGCGGCCGATGCGGCGTCCGACGTAGACGGTGGTGACCACCGTGGCCACCACGAAGACCAGGGTGCGCAGCAGCGCGAGGAAGATGTCCATCGGGTGCCTCCACTTCGGGGGTGCGTGCTCTCACCCTAGTAGCCACCACCGACACAAACGCGGCGCGCGCGACACATCCGCCGACACCGGTTTTCCGGTTGCCGTTGCAGGGCCCCCAAGGCGGGTGTTAGGTAGGTCCATGAGTTCAAAGGTGAACGCCACGACCATGCAGCCGACCAGTCCCGACGACGTGCGCAACGTCGTCCTGATCGGAAACGCCGGCTCGGGCAAGACGTCCCTCTTCGAGCAACTATTGAAGGCCCGGGTGCCGGGCTATCGCGGGGAGAAAGAGGACGCCGAGCGGGCGTCCCAACTGTTTCTGGCGTCGTTCGTCACCGGCGACACGATGGTGAACCTGCTGGACGCCCCCGGCCACCCCGACTTCGTCGGTGAGTTGCGGGCCGGCATCCGGGCCGCCGACGCAGCCATCTTCGTCGTCTCGGCCGCGGACGGCGTCGACGGGGCCGCCCAGTCGCTGTGGCAGGAGTGCCGCGAGGCGAACCTGCCTCGGGTCATCGTGCTGACCAAGCTGGACGCCGGCCACGCCGACTTCGACACCGCGGTCGCCGACTGCCAAGACCGGTTCGGCGACGGCGTCCGGCCCACCCATGTGCCCACCTTCGCCGGACCCGGCCAGGTGGTCGGCAACATCGGACTGCTCACCCTGGAAGAACACGACTACTCCGGCGGCGACCGGGTCGTCCGCACCCTGAACGCGCACGACGACCAGGTCGAGACCTACCGCGGCCCGCTGATCGAGTCGATCATCGCCGAGGCCGAGGACGAGGGCCTGATGGACCGCTACCTGGAGGACGACGAGCACCTCGACCTGGCCGACCTGCTGGACGACCTGATGAAGGCGGTGGCCACCGCGAACCTGTTCCCGGTGGTGCCGGTGCAGACCGGCACCGGCGTCGGCATCGAGGAACTGCTGGCGCTGATCGAGCACGGCTTCCCGACCCCCGACCTGCACCCGAATCCTTCGCTGACCACCACCGATGGCGAAGTGCTGCCGCAGCCCGACTCCGATCCGGCGGCGCCGCTGGTCGCCCAGGTGATCCGGACCACCACCGATCCGTTCGCGGGCCGGTTGTCGATGGTGCGGATCTTCTCCGGCACCCTGCACACCGACGACATCGTGCACGTCTCAGGACACCGCTCCTGGGTGTCGGGCCGGGATGACGATTCGCACCCCGACCACGACAACGAGGAACGCATCGGGCTGATCCAGGGCGCCGTCGGTGCCGAGCTGAAGCCGCGTCCACAGGCCATCGCGGGCGAGATCGTGCTGCTGCCCAAGCTCAGCACCGCCGAGACCGGCGACACGCTGTCGGCCAAGGACCGTCCGGGCGTGGTGGAGGCCTGGGCGCTGCCCGAGCCGCTGCTGCCGCTGGCGATCCGGGCCGCCACCCGCAACGACGAGGACAAGCTGGCCGGCGCCCTGCAGCGGCTCGCCGTGGAGGACTCCAGCGTCCGGGTCGATCGCGGCGCCGGCGACCAGCTCGTCGTCTGGACGACCGGACAGGCGCACGCCGATCTGCTGCTGGGCCGTCTCGTCGAGCGCTACCAGGTGCGGGTCGAGCAGGAGGAGCTGAAGATCCCGATGCGGGAAACCTTCACCCGCAAGGTGTCGGCGCTGGGCCGGCATGTGAAGCAGTCGGGCGGTCACGGCCAGTACGCCGTCTGCAACATCGAGGTCGAGCCGCTGGAGCGCGGCGCCGGCTTCGAGTTCGTCGACAAGGTGGTCGGTGGCGCCGTGCCCAGGCAGTTCATCCCGTCGGTCGAGAAGGGCGTCCGCAACCAGCTCGAGAAGGGCGTTTTCGCCGGCTACCCGATGGTCGACGTCCGGGTCACCCTGTACGACGGCAAGGCGCACTCGGTGGACTCCTCGGACATGGCGTTCCAGATGGCCGGCGCGCTGGCCATCAAGGAGGCCGCCGGGACGGCCAGCGCGGTGGCGCTGCTCGAACCCCTCGATCTGGTCACGGTGACGATCGCCGACGAATACCTCGGCCCGGTGATGACCGACCTGTCCGGACGCCGCGGCCAGCTGCTCGGCTCGGACGCCGCCGACGGCAAGTCGATCGTCCGCGCCCTGGTGCCGCAGGCGGAACTGGCCCGCTACGCCATCGACCTGCGCGGCATCGCCCACGGCTCAGGCACCTTCACCCGGGAGTTCCACGGCTACGAGGTGCTGCCCGCGCAGATGCTGGGCAAGTACAAGAAGTAGGTAGCCGCCCAGCCCCACCTGACCGCGAGGTGGTTACGACCGGGCCCGGGGAACCCCCGTTGGTCGAGCCTGTCGAGACCAGGCTCGCCAGATTACGTCCGATCACGGACCCACCTGAGGCAGGCGAGGCAGAACCATGCGCAGATCGGACGTAATCTGGCGATGTGCCGTCAGAGGTGCTGCTATGTCGGTGTGGACGATCTCGACGAGCTGATGACCCTGACCACCGTGATGAGCTTGAACAACGGGGTGCTGAGAAAACGAGACCATCGGACGTCGCGGGCCACCTTCGACCGGCTGGTCCGGTCGGGCGCGATCGTGCGTGTACTTCCCGGCACCTTCGTGAACGCGCAGTTGATGACCAGCCGACTCACCCGCTGTGCCGCTGCGCTGGCCAGCTACCCCGGCTCCCTGCTCTGGGGCCCGGACGCCGTTGCCGCCCACACCCGCGCCTTGGACGAGACCGCGTTCGGCGTCCACGACGCCGTCCGGCTGGTTCACCATCAGTCGAGGTACGCGGCCCCCGGTGTGCACTGGACGCGCCGCACGGTGCCGACCGAGCACCAGATCCGGATCGACGGATTGCGCTGCGCCTCGGCGTCCTATCTGGCGGTGGACGCCGCAGCCAAGGATCATGGCGCCCTGATCGAGCGCTTCCTCCGGATCGGGCTCGTGAAACCCGCCGAACTGCCGGACGTCCTGCCCGCACTGGCCAACACCAAGGGCCATCGGGAGCGATGCCGGGTGGTTCGCGCCAGTCAGGACAACCCGTGGTCGGGCGGCGAACGCCGGTTGCAGGAACTGCTGCGGAGGCATCGGATCACCGGCTGGGTGGCAAACGCCGAACTGGTGGTCAACGGTCGGCGGTGCTTTCCCGACGTGCTGTTCGAGGCGGCACGGCTCGTCCTTGAGTTCGACGGCTATGGAGTGCACACCAAGACCGACGTGTTCGAGTCCGACCGGCGCCGGCAGAACGCCCTGGTCATCGGCGACTACCGGATCCTGCGCTACACCTGGAAACAGCTCACCGAGGACCCGGACATGGTCATCGCTGAGGTTCGAACCATGCTGGCTCGCCAGATTACGTCCGATCCTGGGGGATCTGAGGCGGACGAGGCGGAACGGCCTTCAGATCGGACGTAATCTGGCGAGCCATCCAGCCGACGGGCCGCCCGCCTCTGGCCGGACGAGAGGCCTCCGCACGACGAAGGCCCCGGGCTTCGCGCCCGGGGCCTGTGTGCTGGATCAGAACGAGTAGACCGGCTGGCTGCCGTACGGAATGTGATCGGAGTCGACGATCTCCTTGCCGAGCGGCACGCAGGTGACCGGGATCATCTTGATGTTGGCGATGGCCAGCGGAATGCCGACGATGGTGATCGCCTGGGCCGCCGCGGTGGTGAGGTGACCGATGGCCAGCCAGAGTCCGGCGACCAGGAACCAGATGATGTTGCCGAGCGCGGAACCGACGCCGGCACCCGGCTTGTGGACGACGGTCTTGCCGAACGGCCACAGGGCGTAGGCCGCCATCCGGAACGAGGCGATGCCGAACGGAATGGTGATGATGAAAATGCAGGCCAGCAGGCCGAAGAAGAAGTAGCCGATCGCGAGCCACAGGCCGCCGAAAACCAGCCAGATGATGTTCAACAAGGTGCGCATGGGTGAGTCAGTTGCCTTTCGTGGACCGCGGTGGGTCCGCCTCACCAGTGTGACCCAGGCCAGGCTTCGCACGGCCCGCCTTCAGGGTTATCCCAGGGAGGCCTACGTCCTCTGGCCTGGTGGTCACCGGGGGGTCTCGACAAGCTCGACCAACGAAGCCGGACTGGGGTCTCGACAAGCTCGACCAACGGTGTCGGGGTCAACGACCGACGGCGGGGCTTCGTTACGCTGACCCGCATGGCTGAAGCGCGACCACGGGTGCATCGAGAGGTCGTTTCCTTCGTCCGGCGCAGTTCCCGGATGAACCCCAGCCAGGAGAAGGCCTGGCGCGAGCACGCCGACTGGGTGATCCGGGTGCCGGCCCGCGACACCGACACCTCGGTCTCCCCCGACGCCCAGCTCGATGTGCCGGCTGCCTTCGGACGCGTGGCGCCGCTGGTGGTGGAGATCGGCGGCGGCACCGGTGACGTGATCTCGACGGTCGCCGCCAAGCACCCGGAACGCAACTACCTGGCTTTCGAGGTGTTCGAACCGGCCGTGGCCAGCACGCTGTCCAAATGTGCCCGGGCCGGCGTCGACAACGTCCGGGTGGTGGTCGCGAACGGTGTGGACGCCATGGGCACCCTGATCGGCGACCGCGCACTGACCGAGTTGTGGACCTTCTTCCCCGATCCGTGGCACAAGAAGCGGCACCACAAGCGCCGGCTGGTGTCGCGTCCGTTCGCCGACCTGGTGGCCGCCAAACTGGCCGACGACGGCGTCTGGCGCATGGCCACCGACTGGGAGGACTACGCGCTGGCCATGCGGGCCGTCCTCGACGACCATCCACTGCTGGTGAATCGTCACGACGGCTGGGCGCCCCGGTGGGAGGATCGTCCGCAGAGCAGGTACGAGGCCAAGGGAATCGCGGCCGGACGGACCATCTACGACCTGTGTTACGGCATCCGAGAAGGGGGACGGCGGTGAGGCTGCGCCTCGACATCGCCTACGACGGCACCGAATTCCACGGCTGGGCGGCCCAGCGCGGGCTGCGCACCGTGCAGGAGGAACTGGAGGCGTGGATCCCCCGGGTGCTGCGGCTGAACGAGCCGGTCAGCCTGACCTGCGCCGGCCGCACGGACGCCGGGGTGCACGCCCGCGGACAGGTGGCGCACGTCGACCTGCCCGACGTCAACGACGTGCCCAAGACGGTCGCCGAGTTGAGCTACCGGCTGCGCAACGTGCTGCCGTCCGACCTGGTGGTGCGCCGGGTCAGCCTGGCCCCGCCCGGCTTCGACGCCCGCTTCTCGGCGATCTGGCGTCGCTACGTCTACCGGATCGCCGACTCCACCCCCGACCCGTTGCTGCGCATCCACGTCACGCCGCTGCGCACCGAACTCGACCTGCAGAAGATCAACGCCGTCGCCGGCAAACTGCGCGGGCTGCACGACTTCGCGGCCTTCTGCAAGCAGCGCGAGGGTGCCACCACGATCCGCAACCTGCTGCAGCTGTCGGCCCGGCGCACCTGGGGCGATGTGGCCGAGATCACCGTGAAAGCCGACGCGTTCTGCCATTCGATGGTCCGCTCTCTGGTGGGCGCCCTGGTGGCGGTCGCCTCGGGGCAGCGCGATCCGGACTGGATGGTCGACCTGCTGGACGCCCGCAAGCGGGTGGGCGAGATCCGGGTGATGCCGCCCGGCGGGCTGACCCTGGAAGAGGTCGGCTATCCCCGCGACCGCGAGCTGGCCGCGCGCGCGGTCGAGGCCCGGGCCCGGCGGACCCTGGAGCCGGCCGACGCGGGGTCGCCGGCATGAGTCACTACTTCACCCCGCCCTCCGCGGCCGAGAAGCGGCGCAGCGTCGACGTCCGGTTCTGGGACACCGACTGGAAGTTCACCACCGCCAACGAAGTGTTCTCGGCCGACGGCCTCGACCTGGGCACCGGGGTGCTGCTGCGCTCGGCCACGCCGCCCGCGGACGCCACCCGGCTGCTCGACCTGGGCTGCGGCTGGGGGGTGCTGACCGTCGCTCTGGCCACCGCCTGCCCCGGTGCCGTGGTGGACGCGGTCGACGTCAATCCGCGCGCGCTCGCCCTGTGCGCCGACAATGCCCGCGCCCACGGGGTCGCCGACCGGGTCCGCCCGATGCTGCCGGACGCCGCCGACCCGGCCGTCCGCTACGACGAGATCTGGTCCAACCCGCCGATCCGGATCGGCAAGGACGCCCTGCACGAGTTGCTGCTGACCTGGCTGCCCCGGCTCGCACCGGACGGCGTCGCCCGACTGGTGGTCGGCCGCAATCTGGGCGCCGATTCGCTGCAGCGCTGGCTGATCGACCAGGGCTGGGCCTGCCAGCGGACGGCCAGCGCGAAGGGGTTCCGGGTCTTCGAGGTTCGCGCGGCGACACGCTGACCTTCGCCTAGGAAGTGCTGACCAATCACGTCATCCCGGGCTCTCCGGCGGGAGATATCCCGGATCAAGTCCGGGATGACGACGGAGTGGCTGTTCCGCTGCCAGGCGCGGAGCCCTAGGGTTGGCGCGGGCCAATCCTGGCCGTCGGGGGAAGAGCGGAGATCGACATGGCGGACGAGAACGCGGCAGGCACCGGGAAGTTCCTCGACGATCTGGTGACCAGGGCCAAAGGTGTCGGGGGTCAGGTCCGCGAGTTCACCGAGGACGCCTTCGACCGGGTCCGGGAGTTTTCCAGCACGGCCGGCGAGAACCTGAAGGGTTTCGCCACCGACGCGGGGGAGAACCTCAAGGGCCTGGCGACCGACGCCGGCGGCAACATCAAGGACTTCGCCAGCGGCGCCAAGGAGAAGGGCCAGCAGGCGTTCGACGACCTCAAGGGACGCCTCGACGGCAGCAAGAAGGAGCAGGGTTCCGACGACTTCGAGTGACCTGGGGTTTCGACAAGCTCAACCAGCGGTCGGCGATTTTCCCAAGCCCGATCCGGAGCGGCCCACCTGGTCTAGGCTGAACTCACCTGAACATCAGCAGGGGAACCCGGTGCGAATCCGGGGCTGACCCGCAGCCGTGACGCCAGCGATGGCCCAGTCGGAATGCCTGCCGTTGTTCTGGCTCTGTCAACCTGTCGTGGCACACGGGTGAGCCGGATGGACCCCGGGTCCGGTCTCGCGCGAATGCCCGCGCGAAAGGACCATCCAGATGCACTCATCACTGAGGCGCTCCCTCGCTGTCGGGACTACAGCAGCCCTCACGCTCACCGGCCTGATCGCCTCCGCGCCCGGCGCCGGCGCCGCGTCCGAGGCGAACGCGACCAAGGCCGCCAACTTCCTGGTCCGGAACCTTCCGGCCGCGGGCGACGGCGCGGCGGCGTCCATGACTGCGGCGCTCGGCCTGGCGACCACCGGGGACTGCAGCTACGCGCCGGCCGCGCGGACGCTGGTCAAGCAGATCGAGAAGAACGCCAAATCGTACCTGTACCCGAGCAAGAAGCTCAACCAGGCCCGGGCCGCCAACATGGCGATCACGGTGACGGCGCTCGGGCTCAACCCGAAGAAGTTCGCCGGCTACAACCTGATCTCGCTGGTCACCAAGAGCCTGCCCAAGAACGGTCAGGTCGGCGCGTCGAAGTCGGCGTTCAGCCAGAGCCTCGGCCTCATCGCGCTGAAGCGTGCCGACGCCACCATTCCGGTGACGCTGCTCACCAACCTGCTCGGCCAGCAGGGCGACAACGGTGCCTTCGGCTACGAGTGGGACAACAAATTCAACGCCGACCCGGACACCACCGCGATGGGCATTCTGGCGCTGAAGGCGATCGGCCAGCTCAAGCCGCAGCAGGACGCCGCCACCGACTGGGCCAAGGACGCCCAGAAGCCGGCCGGCTACTGGGAGAACTACTCGCCGGTCGACTCCACCGCACTGCTGGGCTCGGCGCTGGGCAGCGGCACCCAGGTGACCAAGGCCAAGGAGTGGCTGTCCACCGTGCAGCAGTCCGACGGCGGCTTCCCGAACTCGCTCGACGAGGGCACCGCGTCCGATGTGACGGCCACCGCCAACGCGATGTACCTGATCACCGGCAAGTCGCTGCTGGACGTGTCGCTCAACCTGGGCAAGTGCCCGAAGAGCCCGCCGTCGCTGCCGAAGGCGAGCACCTCGTGCACCGGCGTGTGGGTCGTGGTCAACCGCGGTAACGGCCAGGAGACCGTGCGCTGCGCCACCAAGTACAGCAACGGTCTGGCCGCGCTGAAGAGCGCCGGTTACTCGATCAAGACCACCTCGACCAACTTCGGCCCGTTCCTCTGCCAGGTGCAGGGCTACCCGAGCAAGTGCACCTCGACGGCGAACACGTTCTGGGGGTACTGGACCGCCAAGCAGAACGAGGACGGCAGCTGGGGCAAGTGGACCGAGTCGCCGATCGGCGCGTCGCAGTCGAAGCCGGCGAAGGGCGTCGCCGAAGGCTGGATCTACGGCCCGTGGCTGGACGGCGCGCAGCCCGAGCTGACCGCTCCGCCGAAGGCCTACACCGCGAGCCCGACCCCGACCATCAGCGGGACGGCCAAGGTCGGCAAGACGCTGACCGCCGCGGCCGGCAGCTGGGCACCGCAGCCGGACAGCCTCGGCTACCAGTGGTACCGCTCCGGCAAGGCCATCTCCAAGGCCACCAAGTCGACCTACAAGCTGACCAAGTCGGACGCCAAGAAGAAGATCACCGTCAAGGTGACGGCGAAGAAGGACGGCTACGAAACCCTGGCCAAGACGTCGAAGGCGACCGGAAAGGTCGCCAAGTGAGGCGATTCCTCGCCACGGTCGCGCTGGCGGCGATGCTCGCCGCCGGCGCGGCCGCGCCGTCCACCCCGGCTGTTGCCGCTGCCCCGGTGCTGCCGCAGGCGGCGTCCTGCAGCGGCGTGTGGGTGGTTGTCGACTTCGGCAGCCTGGGCGGCGTCTCCTCGCGGTGCGCGACCAGCTACGGCACCGGCATGGCGGCGCTGCGCAGCGCCGGGTTCTCCCCCACTGTCAGCGAGGGTTTCGTCGACAAGATCAACGGCAAGCCCGGCAAGCCTGACCGCAACAAGGCGTACTGGTCGTACTGGCACGCCACCCGCAAGGCGGACGGCAGCTACAACGGCTGGACGTACTCCAACCTGGGCGCGAACAGCTACAAGCCGAGCGCCGGCAACGCCGAGGGCTGGCGCTACCAGTCGCTGAGCGACGGCAAGGTGCCCCCGAGTGCAACGCCGCCGTCCGGCACCAGTGACCCCAAGCCGACACCGAAACCGACCAAGTCGAGCAAGCCGAAGCCCAAGCCGACGAAGCAGCCCAGCAAGAAGCCGACCACTAAACCCAGCGCGTCCGCGAAGCCGAGCAGCAAGCCCAGCGCGAGCAGCAAGCCCACGACGAAGTCGTCCGCGACGAGCAAGCCGAGCAGCACCGCGTCCGGCAAGACCCGCAGTACCTCTTCCCCCACCACGAGCAGCCCCTCGACACCGGCGGTGTCGTCGGCGCCGACGACGCCGCTGACCAGCCCGGCACCCAGCGACAGCGGCGTGGTGCCGGTTAATGGCGAGACACCCGCGGCCACCCCCACCGACGATGCGGGCAATGGTTCCCCGGTCGGCCTGATCACCACCCTCGGCCTCGTCGTCGCCGGCGTGGCCGGACTCGGCGGCTGGTGGTGGAAGGGCAGGAACTCCTGACCCCCACGCAGCCGACGCCAGCACCCTCGGCACCGGTGCATCCGTGGGCCTGGTGGTGCTGGGCGATCGGCATCGGGCTGGCCGTCAGCGGCACGACCAACCCGCTGCTGCTGGTGCTGATCGCCATGGCGGTGATCATCGTGGTGATGGTCCGGCGCACGGCCGCACCGTGGGCCCGCTCGGTGCGCGCCTACCTGCTGCTGGCGCTGTTCGTGATCGCCATGCGGGTGTTCTTCCAGATCCTGATCGGCGGAGGCCCCGGCGAGACGGTGCTGCTCACCCTGCCCGAGATTCCGCTGCCGGACTGGGCAGCCGGCATCCGGCTGGGCGGCGCGGTGACCGCCGAGGGTCTCGTCTATACGCTCTACAGCGCCCTGCGGCTGGCGGTGATGCTGCTCTGCGTCGGTGCCGCGAACGCGCTGGCCAACCCACGACAAGCGCTCAAATCGGTGCCGGCGGCGCTGTACGAGGCGTCCGTGGCGGTGGTGATCGCGCTCACCGTCGCGCCACAACTGATCGAGAGCGCCCAGCGGGTGCGGCGGGCCCGGCGGCTGCGCGGCGACCCGGTCCGCGGGCTGCGGGCGCTGGGCCGGATCGCACTGCCCGTCCTCGGCGACGCGATCGACCGGTCGATGGCGCTGGCCGCCGGCATGGAAGCACGCGGTTTCGGCCGGACCCGGGGTGAGCCGGCGCCGGGCGCGCTGCCGCTGATGATCGTCTCGTCCATGGTGGCGCTGATGGGCGCCTTCCTGCTGCTCAGCACCGCGTACTGGGAGGCTGCCACGGCCGCGCTCGTGCTCGGTGCCGTCGGCACCGGCGCGGGGCTGCGCTGGGCGGGCCGCAGCCTGCGGGTGACCAGCTACCGGCCACACCGCTGGACCTGGCGCTCCACCGGCGTGGCGCTGAGCGGCCTGCTGACCGCCGTGGTGGTGCTCGGCCTGGGGTGGTTCGACACCACCTACGACAGCGTGTTCCCGTCGACCGATCCGCTGGTCTGGCCGGAGCTGACACTGCCGATGTTGCTCGCGGTGGCCTGTTGCCTGGCGCCGCTGCCGCTCACCATCTCGCCGCGGTTCCGCGGCGTCGAATCCTCCCGGACGGACGCCCGCGTCCGGGCCCTGCGCGGCGGAGCACCGGCATGATCACCTGGCGCGACGTCACCGTCACCTACCCGGACGCCACCCGGCCGACCCTGCGCGGGGTGAGTCTGGAGATCCCGGACGGCGACCTGTGCCTGGTGGTCGGACCGACCGGCAGCGGCAAATCCACCCTGCTGGGCAGCATCAACGGCCTGGTGCCGCACTTCACCGGCGGCACGCTGAGCGGCCGGGTCACCGTCGCCGGACGCGACACCGCCGGGCACCAGCCCCGTGAGCTGGCCGAACTGGTCGGCTATGTCGGCCAGGATCCGCTGCGCGGCTTCGTCACCGACACCGTCGAGGACGAGGTCGCCTACGGCATGGAGCAGCTCGGCGTCACACCGGTGGCGATGCGCAAACGGGTCGAGGAGACGCTCGACCTGATGGGCATCGCCGAACTGCGCCGGCGTCCGTTGGTGGAGTTGTCCGGTGGCCAGCAGCAGCGGGTGGCGATCGCCGCGGTGCTGGCCGCGCAGCCCCGGGTGCTGGTGCTGGACGAGCCGACCTCGGCACTCGACCCGACCGCCGCCCAGGACGTGCTGGCGGCGATCACCACCCTGGTGCACGAGGTCGGCCTGACCGTGGTGCTGGCCGAGCACCGGCTGGAGCGGGTGATGCAGGCCGCCGACTCGATGATCTGGCTGCCCGGGGACGGCAGCGCCCAGTACGGGCCGCCCGCCGAGATCCTGGGCCGCGCCTCAGTGACCCCACCGTTGGCCGCGCTGGCCCACACCCTGGACTGGCCGACGGTGCCGCTCAGCGTCCGCGAAGCCAGGCGGCGGGTACAGGCGTCCGGCGTCACGATCAGCGCTCCGCCCGCCCAGGCCCCGAGCTCCGGCCCGGTGGTACTGAGTGCCCGCGACGTGGAGGTGCGCTACGGCCCGATCAGCGCCGTCCGGGGTGTCGATCTCGACCTGCACCGCGGCAGCGTGACCGCCCTGCTGGGACGCAACGGCGCCGGCAAGTCATCCCTGCTGTGGGCGTTGCAGGGGGCGCTGACCAGCGCCGGCACGATCACCGTCAACGGCCAGGACCCGCGGCGGCTGAATGCTGCCGAAGCACGCCGGCTGGTCACCCTGGTGCCGCAGACGGCTGCCGACCTGCTCTATCTACCCACCGTCGAGACCGAATGCGCCCAGGCGGACACCGAGAGCGGCGCCGAACCGGGCACCACCCGGGACCTGATCGCCCGGCTGGGTCTCGACCTCCCCCCGGACCGCGATCCGCGCGACCTCTCCGAGGGCCAGCGGCTCGGCCTGGTGCTGGCCATCCAGCTCGCCGCGCGAGCCCCGGTGCTGCTGCTGGACGAACCCACCCGCGGCCTCGACTATGCCGCCAAGGCCCAGCTGCACCAGATCCTGGACGCCCTCACCGACGACGGCATCGCGGTCGCGCTCAGTACCCACGACGTCGAGTTCGCGGCGCTGGCCAGCCGGCGGCTGCTGCTGATGGCCGATGGCGAGGTGATCGCCGACGGCAGCACCGCCGAGCTGCTCACCTCGTCGCCGGCCTACGCGCCTCAGATGGCGAAGGTGTTCGCCCCGGTTCCGGTGCTCACCCCGGCCGACGTGGAACGCGGGCTGCGATGACCGGCGACCGGCGGTGGGCGTCGACGCTTGCCCTCGGCTGCGCGGTGCTGGCCGGCGCGGTGGCCTTCGGCTGGCCCCTGTTCCTGCGTCCGGAGGGCAGCGCCAGCCCGCTGCAGGCACCGATCGTGCTCGGTGTGGTGCTGGGACTGGTGCTGTCGATCGTGCTGGCCGAACTGGTCGCGGGCGGCCTGGACGTCAAAGCGCTCGCCATGCTCGGCGTGCTGGCCGCGGTGGGCAGCATCCTGCGGCCGCTCAGCGCCGGCACGGCCGGTTTCGAGCTGGTCTTCTTCCTGCTGATCCTGGCCGGACGGGTGTTCGGCGCCAGTTTCGGCTTCGCCCTGGGCGTCATCACCCTGTTCACCTCAGCGCTGATCACCTCGGGCGTCGGGCCGTGGTTGCCCTATCAGATGCTGGCCGCGGGATTCGTCGGACTGTTCGCCGGCTGGCTACCCAAAGCGTCCGGACGCGGTGAGCTGGTGCTGCTGGCCGGCTACGGCATGGTGTCGGCGTTCGCCTACGGCTGGCTGATGGACTTCTCGTTCTGGCCGTTCGCCCTCGGCGACGGCACCCAGCTCTCGTTCGATCCGTCGGCGACACCGCTGCAGAACCTGCACCGGTTCGTGCTGTTCAACCTGGCCACCTCGATGGGCTGGAACCTCGGCCGGGCGTTGACCAATGCCGTGGTAATCCTGCTGGTCGGTGCGCCGCTGCTGCGGCTGCTGCGCCGCACCGCACGCCGAGCGGCCTTCGTCGCCGCCGAAACCCACGGCGGGCCGCCGCCGGTCGAGCCCCTCGCCACCCCCTTACCGGCGGCGGCGTCGTCCGTCCCGGATCGCGATCCCGCCCGCCCGGAGGTGTTGCCGACGCGCCGGGCAGGGAATACTGGGCCGTGAATGGTGGGTTGACCCAATCAAGAAGCCCCTACGAAGGAGTACCGATGACGTACACGCTGCCGGACCTCGACTATGACTACGGCGCACTCGAGCCGCACATCTCCGCGCAGATCATGCAGCTCCATCACGACAAGCACCACGCGGCCTACGTGGCCGGTGCGAACACCGCGTTGGAGAAGCTGGCCGCGGCCCGCGAGAGCGGCGACTTCGCCGCGATCAACAAGCTCGAGAAGGATCTCGCCTTCCACCTGGGTGGCCACATCAACCACTCGGTGTTCTGGAAGAACATGTCCCCCGACGGCGGTGGCCGTCCCGAGGGTGAGATCGCCGCCGCGATCGACGAGTTCTTCGGCTCGTTCGAAGGTTTCCAGAAGCAGTTCAACGAGGTGGCCAACGGCCTGCAGGGCTCCGGCTGGTCGGTGCTGGTCTGGGACACCCTGGGCAAGCGGCTGAACATCAACCAACTGTTCGACCAGCAGGGCAACCTGCCGGTGGGCCAGCTGCCGGTTCTGCAGCTCGACATGTGGGAGCACGCCTTTTACCTGCAGTACCTCAACGTGAAGGGCGACTACGTGAAGGCGTGGTGGAACGTGGTCAACTGGACCGACGTCACCGAGCGCTTCACCAAGGCCCGCGAGGCCAGCTCCGGCCTGTTCTGAGCCACGCCGTCCGAACGGCCCCCGGGTACCTCCCGGGGGCCGTTCGGCGTTCCGCGGCCGCATCCGCTCGCCGAACTACTTAGGGCTCGCTGAACTCGGCGAGCCCTAAGTAGTTCGGGGGGCGATTGGACGTGAGACCCGCCGAAACGGCGCTGACTACTGAACCCATGGCGTGGACTCTCACCACTCCCTGAGAGATTTGCAGGTTTTCTCAGTTTCATGGACACTGGTTCTCAGGTTGTTCTTATGAACGCCTCAAGATCCTCAAACCTGGAGCTGTACCTATCGTGATCTGGTCCTGGAAGCTGACCGCCCTCGCCGGCGCCGTCGTCCTCGCCGGTGGAGGCCTCGCCGCCACCTCGCTCGACAAATCGGTGACGCTGAACGTGGACGGGCAGACCTCGGTGAGCACCAGCTACGCCGGCACCGTCGGCGACGTGCTGAAGGCCAACAACATCGAACTCGGCCCGCGCGACCTGGTCTTCCCGTCGGTCGACTCGCCGGTCAGCGACGGCAGCACCGTCCAGGTGCAGTACTCCCGCAAGGTCACCCTGATGGTCGACGGCAAGCCGACCGAGTTCTACACCACCGCCACCACCCTGGACGGCGCGCTGGCCACCGCCGAGGTGCGCGGCCTGAACGGCGCCGCCTTCTCGCTCTCCCGCTCGGTCGGGATCGGACGCGAGGGCCTCACCGTCGACGTCCGGACTCCCAAGCAGGTCAAGCTGAAGGTCGGCGGCAAGTCGGTCACCCTGACCACCACCGCCGGCACGGTCGCCGACCTGCTGGCCGAGCGGAAGCTGACCGTCGGCACCACCGACCGGATCAAGCCCGCGCTGACCACCGCGATCGCCGACAAGCAGAAGGTCACCCTCGACCGGGTCAAGATCAAGACCCGCACGGTGAACGAGAAGATCGGCTACGGCACGGTCAAGTCCACCTCGAAGTCGATGTACGTCGGCCAGAAGAAGGTCACCAAGGCCGGTAAGAACGGCAAGGCCACGGTCACTTACGAATACACCACCGTCAACGACGGCAAGGCCTCCAAGAAGGTGCTCAAGCGCGTGGTGATCACCTCGCCGGTGAGCCAGAAGGTCGTCGTCGGCACCAAGAAGCGGCCCTCTTCCTCCTCCTCCGGCAGCAGCGGCCGGGGCGGCGCGCTGAACCTGGCCCGTGCCGCGATGTGGGACCGGATCGCCCAGTGCGAGTCGAGCGGCAACTGGCACATCAACACCGGCAACGGCTACTACGGCGGGCTGCAGTTCGACTACGGCTCGTGGCGCGCCAACGGTGGCGCCGACTTCGCCCCGCGCGCCGATCTGGCCAGCCGCGCCGAACAGATCACCGTCGCCAACCGCTACTACGCCAAGGCCGGTCTCCGTCCTTGGGGCTGCCGCCACGCGGCGTGAGCCACCCGATCAACGAACAAGGAGAAGCTGATGTCGTCCTTCACCAAGGGTGCCGCCCTCACCGCCTGTGGAACACTGCTGTTCGCCGGCCTGACCGCGCTGCCGGCGCACGCTGCCGGTGACACGCTCACCCTGAACCTGCGCTACGCCGGCGTCGCCCGGACCGTCGAGGTCAGCGGTGCCGCCACCGTCGCGGACGCCATCGCCCAGCTGAAGCTGAAGGTGGACGGCAACGACCGGGTGGCCCCGGGCGTCACCGCTCCGCTCAGCAACGGCATGGAGGTGGTGATCGACAAGGTCAGCACCAAGACCACCACCAAGAAGGTCACCCTCAAGTACAAGACGGTCAAGAAGAAGACCAAGTCGCTGTACAAGGGTGACAAGAAGACGGTCAAGAAGGGCCGCAACGGCAAGGCCACCCGCACCTACAAGACCACCACGGTGAACGGGAAGTCCACCACCGTCGTGGTGAAGCAGAAGATCACCAAGAAGGTGATCAACAAGGTGGTCAAGGTCGGCACCAACAGCAAGCGCAAGCTCAACCTGGCCCGGCTGGCCAAGTGGAACAAGATCGCCAAGTGCGAGTCCGGCAACCGCTGGCACATCAACACCGGCAACGGCTACTACGGCGGCCTGCAGTTCAACCTGGCCACCTGGCGCTCGGTGAAGGGCCAGCACTTCGCCAAGTACCCGCACAAGGCCACCAAGGCCGAGCAGATCACGGTCGCCAACCGGCTCTACGCCAAGCGCGGCTTCCAGCCGTGGAGCTGCCGCCGGGTGCTCTGAACTTCCGCGTCGGCCGTTCCCTCCCCCGGTCTGGCCGTCGAGGATCGGGCTCTCCTCTGAGAGAGCCCGGAGGACGCCTCACGCCGAGGCTTCTTCACACCAGCACAGAAGAACGGGGCTCCCGATGAAGGGAGCCCCGTTCTGGTGTTTATCCGGCTGCCGGAATGCCCAGGCGGGACAGCGGCATCGGGTTCTCGCCCGGGTCGAGCCGGTCAATCCGTTCCGTCGGCCAGGTGACACCGGACGGCTGCGCCTCCGGCTCGCGCCAGGCGCGGTAGCTCAGGTCCTCGGGTGCTGCGATCCGGTACACCTCGCGCAACGCGGTCACGCACCGGTCGGCGAGGGCCGCGTACTCGGCGGTGAGCGCCGGCAGCACCAGCGGCGCCGACCAGTTCGGCACCGCACCGGTGGGTGCCGCCCAGCCGGCCGCCAGCATGGTCGGGTCGTCGGCGCCATGGGCCGCCGGACCGGCGGTGAACTCCGGGCCGGCCGCCTCGGCGGTCAGTTCGGCGTCCGCCACGGCGAACTGGACGTAGCCGCCCCGTCCGGGCGCGGCCACGACCAGCACACACCGGTCGGTCAGCTCGCGCAGCGTCGCCCGCAGGTTGTCGCGGAAGTCGTCCCAGGTCATCGGCTCACTCCCCCAACTCACGCAGCACCTGGGCGTACTGCGGTGTGGTGAAGTCCACCGTCACCGAGCGCTTGCTCCGTGCCACCACCGTCCGGGCACCATCGGTGTGGTCCCACTGCGCGCTGCGGCCGACGCTGTCGCTCAGCACAGCTTTCCCCCAGCGCCGGACGCCCTCGCGGACGACCAACGCGTACTGATCGTCGAGGAACTCCTCGCCCTCGTCGCCCAGGTCGCGCACGATGTCGGTGACCCAGAAGTTCAGCGACGCGGTCTCACCGGTGGGCATCGAGACGATCGCCACCGCGGGCTCGCTGAGGCCGTCCGCGCCGTTCTCCATCATCTCGTCGTCGTCGGGCGTCCAGCCGATCCGCTCGCCCAACTGCTGGACCTGCGCCGGGGTCTGCGGCCAGCCGGCGGCGAGCCAGAAGTCGACGATGTCGGCGGCCCGCTGAGCGCTCATCGCTTTCCACGTCATGGGAATGACCCTATCTACTTGAGGTTGGGCAGCTTGAGTGCGGCAGGATCGAGGACGAACGGAGTCACCCTGATCTGTCCACCCGGCAGGGCCTGCACCAGGTCGTATTCGATCCTGATCGTGCCGTCCTTCAGGGACTTGGTGATCGGCGAGTCCGGGTTGGCTTCCATGAACTGCCGCAGCGAATCACCCAGCCGCGGGTCGGTCTTCATGATGTCGTTCACGTACGTGGTGGAGCCCTGCTGGGCCCGGACGCCGTCCACCGTCCGCTCGCCGAGCTGTGAGGTCCCGCCCTTCGCCTCGTAGAACTTCAGCGTGGGAGGATTGCCATGGATGGTCGCCTGGTCGAACCGGCCGGCGCCTGCCCCGCCCGCGTCGATCAGGGTGAACTCGCCGCGGATCTTCGCGATCGCCGCAGCCGCCTTGTCGCCGAGCCGCTCCGAGATCGACCGCAGGATGTTCGCCGAGATGCGGTCGTTGACCAAGGCGTTGCGCAGGGACTTGCCCTGTTTGGCGGTGAGCACCCCGTCGTCCATCAACTGGCGGATCTTCGTCTCGGCGACGGCCCGGGTGGATCCCTGCAACTCCTTCGGGTCGATGCCCAGGCGCTCCATCAGCCGGTGCAGCCTGCCTCTCGCCTCCTGGGAGTTCGCCAGCGCCTGGTCGCGCTGTTCCACCCGCGCGTCGTGGGCGGCCGTCTCGGCGTCACTCACGTGATCGTTGACGGAGGTCCCGGTCTCGGCCTTCTCGACCGGCAGGTCACCCTCGGGTCGGTTCGGATCGGGGGCGAACCGTCCGGTCTCGGCGTTGTGCAGCCGACCGTTGCGATCGCGGTAGGTGTGGGCCGCGTCGTCGCCCGCCAGGTGCGCCCTGCCGTCGGAGTCGAAGTGGAACTCGCGTCCGTGCTTGTCATGGGCGGGGAATCCGTCCGGACGCGGGTGCGAGTCGGGCGTGGGCGTCCCGTCCGGGGCACCGTCACCGTGGTGGGTGGCCGCGTGATCGGAGGGTGCCTCGGCGTGGTGGCTGGCGCCGTGCTCGGACGGCGCCTCGGGGTGGGTCGCGGGCTCCGCCGGATGTGCGGTGTGCTCCGCGGCCGGGTCGGCCGGGACGTCGTCGTGCGGTTGCGGCTTGCCGGTGGCAGCTTCCGGTTCGGGCTTGGCCGTCTCGGGTTCGGGCTTCGCAGGCTCAGGCTTGGCAGCTTCCGGCTCGGGCTTGGCCGCCTCGGGTTCGGGCTTCGCCGGCTCAGGCTTGGCGGCCTCCGGCTCAGGCTTGGCGGTCTCGGGTTCCGGCTTCGCAGGCTCAGGCTTAGCGGCCTCCGGCTCAGGCTTCGCCGGCTCAGGCTTGGCGGCCTCCGGTTGCGGCTTGGGCTCGGGCTCGGGTTTGACCGAGGCGGGTTCCGGGTGCGGCTTGGTCGTCGTACCGGCCGGCTCGCCACCCTGTGGCTTGGTGGCCGGCTCGGGCGTCACGTCGGGGGTCGAACTCCCGGTCCGCGGCCGCGGATCGATCGCCGGCCCGTCGCCCACGTTGGCGGCCGGCTTCGGATTCGTCACGCCACCCAGATCGTCGGCCAGCGAGACGGGGTTGACGCCCGGCGCCTTGAGGCCGGGCTTGGCGGCGTCGTCGAGCAGGTTCATCGGCACGTCGTCGCCGACCTTGAAGATGTTCTTCAGCACCGGGATGGCGTGGGCGCCGCCCTTGACCAGCCACGAGCCGCCCGGCACCGCGAAGTCGGCGACCGTGCCACCGACCTTGAGCACCTTCGAGCCCAGGCCGACCACCTTGACGGCGGCGCCGGCCTGGCCGGCGCCCGGAATGAACATCGTGCCGACGTTCAGCGCCGACTCGGTGAGGGTGGCGATGCCGTCCTCCTTCCACTTGTGGAAGGGGTCCTCGGCGTTCAGATCGATGCCGACCAGGCTGGTGGCCACGGTGGCGGTCACCTGGTTGCGTTCGTCGATCCACTTCGACACCGCGTTGTCGCCCTGGCCGGTCAGCTTCATGCTGGCGTTGAACCACTGGACCATCGGGTTGGCGGTGACCACCAGCGAGAGCAGCACGTTGCCGGTGCCCAGCCAGGCCTGGCCGGCGTGCTCCCAGTCACCCCACTCGCCGGTCTCCGGGTTGTAGCTGATCAGCTGGCCGAGGCCCTCGACGGTGCTCTTGCCGAACTGGTAGGCGCCGTGGCCCACCGATTCGGCGCAGTTGCGGTCCTCGTCGCCGGCGGAGCCCCACGGCATCGGCGCTTCCGGGTTGTAGAAGGCCTCCTTGGGGATGCCGTCCACCTTCTTCTTGTCCGGTGGCAGGCTGCTGAGCCCGTTGATGCTGGTGGCGCAGGCGGCCGCGGCGGCCGAGACGTCCGCGTAGATCCCGCCGATCTCCTTGATGAAGGCCTCGTTCTTCTCCCAGGTCTCGGTGTCCTGGTCCCACGGCACCTTCTTGCGCTTCTGGTCCTGCCCGGTGGCCCAGTTCCAGCCGGCCTCGAGGTAGGTCCCGACGTTGGCGTCCGCCGCTTCGGTGGCGTCTACCCAGACGCCGTCCTTCACCTCGTCGCGGAACTCCTGGGCGCGCTTCTCGAAGTCGGCGAGCTTGGGCTTGATCTCGTCCAGCTTCCCGGCGTAGGTGTCGAGGTGGTCGGCCACCTTGGAGAAGGTGTTCTTGACGTCCTCGGACGCCGTCGCGGCACTGTCCATCAGCGCGTAGACCTGGTCCTGCTCGGGAGCCTTGTAGCAGCCGGTCAGCCCGCCCCAGGAGGTCTTGATCTCGTCGGTCTGGGTGTCGACCGTCGTGCCCATGGTGCGCAGATCCTCGGCGGCGCCGGTGATCGCGCTGGTGTCCAGGTCGGCCGCCTTCGCCGGCAGCAGGGCCGGGTTGATCAAGCCGCCGTCGGTCGGGACGGTGCTGCCGCCGCCTCCGCCGTCGGCGACGCACATGGTCATCGGGCTCATCGACGCCTCACCCCTGGTAGCCGTGGTCGACGAAGTACTGGAAGTCGCCCGATTCGGCCGCCTTGGTCATCTCCGTCTGGAATGTGGTGGCCATGTCGTACTGGCCGTTGTTGTAGGCGATGGTCGCGTTCGAGACGCCGTTCATGCCGGCGCCGATGTGGTTCTGGATCACCGTCAGGTTCTTGTTCTGGTCGGTCATCACCTGCCCCACCGCCTTGCTGACCTCGGCGGTCAGGCCGCCGCCCCAGCTGATGCCGGTGCCGATCGCGGTGAACTTCTCCTCGGTCAGTGCCTTGCCCAGCGTCTCTGACTTGGTCTGGACGTCGGTCAGGATCTTCTGCACCTCACCGGGCTGGATATCCCATGCGGACATGATCAACTCCTCTCATGCTCGTCTCGCCAGTTGCCCGCCGAGGCCCTGCGCGATCGCCTCGGCGAGCCGGACGCCGCGTCCGTCGTCGCCGAGCGGGACGGTCAGGTCGGTCCACAGCCCGAACGCCGTGGGCGGCGCGATCAGCGCGGCGGCGGCCTCGTCGGCCCGCAACACCGGCCGGGTCCGGAACAGGCACAGCAGCGGGTCGCCGCCGGCGTCCACGAACTGCCGGATGTCGCCGCCGCGGAACTCGATGTAGGCACCCTCGGGGTGCACGGTGGCGGCCAGCGTCGTGATCCGTTCGGTGGTCGGCTCCACGTCGCTCAGCAGGGTGTATTCGTGCGGCATCTCAGGGCCTCCATGCCAGTCCGGCGACCTGTTGCACCCGCTCGACGCCCAGGTCGTGGGCGAAGGCGATCAGCTGCGACCAGGAGCCCTGGTCGGTGCGCGAGAACCGGACCAGCAGGCTGGGCAGCCGCGGCCGTCCCAGCACCAGCACGTCGTGGCGCTGTCGCAGGCCGTCAATCTCGGCGGCCAGGTCGTGCACCGCGCGCGGGCCCAGCAGCACCGCCAGCGGCACCTCGGGACGCCGGATGCCCACGGTCTGCACCACCCCGGGCGCCACCTCGGCCAGCGAGACGAACCCGATGGTCGGCTGATGGGCCGCCTGCACCGCCATCAGGGCGCGGGTGGCGGTCTCGACCAGTGGCGCCAACTGGTTCGGGTAGTCGCCGATCGGCGTCCCGCCGGTGACGTGTTCGAGGATTCCGCGCCGGGTCCGGCTGGCGGTGATGGCGGCGTAGGAGCCGTCGCCGGCACGGGCGTGCAGCACGTCGGAGTCGGGCATGCCGCGCCGCGCGGTCTCGGTCACCCGCTGCACGTCGAACGGCTCCAGCAGCGGCTCGGTGAGCCCCCACAGGTCGAAGCCGGGCCCACCCAGGGCGCTCTGGACGGTGCCGGCCAGCTCACCGACCCGGGTCTGTTCGGCCGCCCGCTGGTGGCCGAACACGTCGTAGCCGAGTACTGCCTGCGGGTGTGCCTGGGCGGCGGTGAAGCCGGGCTGCCGCTCGCCGGCATGAAGCTCACCCGACCACAGCTCGGGGAAGCCGCCGATCCGGTAGCCGCTGAGGCCGTCGAAGACGCAGTCGGCCGTCCGGACCGCCCAGAAGGCACCCGAGCGGTTCAGCGCCAGGGTGGCCAGCGGGCTGATCCGGACGTCGGGACCGGTGACCAGCACCGGGCGCAGCCCTTCGCTCACCGACCACTGCAGGAACGAATCCAGCGGGTCGCTGAGCAGGACATGCGAGGTCTGTGCGACGTAGACCGCGTACTCGTCGGTCCACTCGTCGGCGAGGGGATGGATGATCTTCATGGTCAGGGCAGGTACGACTTCGCCCGGGTGAGGGTGGCGACGGCGATGTCGTCGTTCTGGGCGAGCGATTCGCGCAGCAGCTTGATGATCGCCTTCACCTCGTCGCCGGCGTCGCGCCACTGCTTCTCCATCGCGGCGTACTCGTCGCTGACGCCGTCGGCCTGGTAGTCGGCCATCGCGGTGTCGACGTCCTGCTGGCGCCGGCCGAGCGCGGCCTCGAGGTTGCCGGCGGCGATGTCGAAATCGTCCTGCACCTGCTGCGAGGCGCCGACGTCGTGGGCGTTCCGGTCGGAAGCGTAAGCCATGGTCTGAAGTCCTTTCAGCGGGGGCCGAAGCGGCCGATTGCCTCGACGCCGGCGAAGTTCGCCGAGCCCTCGTTGGTCCGATGGGTGTCGGCGCCCTCCTGGGCGCCCTGGATGAACGACTGGCTCTGACCGTCGATCGAGCCGCAGATGCCGACCAGCGCGGTGTTCAGCGTGTCGGCCACCTCGTCGCTCTTGGCCTTGAATTTGTCGAAGGCGTCCTTCGCCGGGCCGGCCAGCTTGTGCTGCAGCGGGTCGGCGGCACGGATGAACGTGTTCACCAGGCTGCGCAGGTCATCGGACTCGGTCGATGTCTTCTGGCTGAGTGTGGTGAGGGTCTCGGTGCCCATGTCGAACTTCATCGCAACCCCATCAGGTAGTGGTTTCTGCCGCCACGGTAGGTAGCTCGCGGCGTCCGCACCATGGGGAGCACTCCCCGGCGGCGGCCCTCACGCTAGGCCGGGATCGGGTCACTCAGCGGGCCTTCGCACAGGGTCTGGGCGGGGAGTACTCCCCGCCGGGGAGAACTCTCCATCGGGTCTGACCGGGCGGGCGGTTATCGTCGGGACGCTCCCCTACCGAAGGCCTCCGATGACCATGCTCACCCGCTCCCGGCGCGACCTGGCGCGCGCCGTGGCGGCTGCGGAGGTCGTGGTGGCCGGCCCCGGACGCCGCTGGGCCGCGCTGGGCGCCGAAGCCGCACTGGCGCTGGCACCGCTGCTGGTCGTGCCGCTGCTGGGACTGGCCGGGACGCCGTCCGCCGTCGGCTGGATCGTCGGCGGACTGGGGGTTGTCGGCGTCGCCACGGGGTTCGTGCTGGACGCCGTCCGCACCGGGCAGACACCGGTCCGCCGCCGGCTCGGGCTGCGCACCACGTCGGTCGACGAGCTGCTGCCGCCGACCGCGTCCGCGCTGTTCGGACGCCACACCTCCACCGCCGACCTGCGGGCCGGACGCGATCCGTTGCTGATCGTGCCGCCAGTGCCGGAACCCGCCATCGAGCCCGTGGCGGAACGTCCGGCCTGGCGTCCGCCGGTGGCGCCGGCCACCGGCGCCTGGCGGCTGGAACTGGACGACGGGGGCGAGTTCCCGATCACCGGCGCCACCCTGCTGGGCCGCGACCCGGGCAGTTCGACCGACGCCGACCACGCCCTGCTGACCATTCCCGACCTGAGCCGCAGCATTTCCCGGGTGCATGCCCTGGTGGAACCCGGCGACGACTGCCTGTGGCTGACCGACGCGGGCACCACCAACGGCACCCGGGCGGCGTCGCCGTCGGCGTCCGGGGGCACCGTGATCGAACGCTGGCTGCGCCCCGGGGAGCGGGCCGCGATCCGGGTCGGCGGCACCATCCACCTGGGCGACCGCACGCTGCGGGTCGCCCGTTCCGGCTAGGGGGACGCATGCAATCGGAGCAGATTCTGATCGAGACCAGCCGGACGCACCGCCGCCGGCTGGGTGCGGCGCTGGCCTTCGGCACCCTGGACGAGCGGCGCGCCGCCAACACCAAC
>NZ_JASGEN010000067.1:0-30166 GCF_047606365.1 Micropruina sp.
CTGCTCGGGCTGCCACACCGGAGGCGTCCGGGACTGCTCGGGGGCGGCCGCCACCTCGGGGACGGCCGGTGCCAGGTCGAGGCGACCGGAACGGACGCCGCGGACCAGCACCCACAGCACGCCGGCCGCCACCGCCTTGAGCGCCACGTCGAGCAAGCCGCCGAGGATCTCCATGATCACGCCGAAAGCGTTCGCCGACGCGGCCACACCCATCAGCAGGCAGACCAGCTGCAGCGCGGTGCCGATCGCGATCGCCCAGGCCGACAGCCTCGCCAGCAGCACCGCGTTGCGGGTGGCAGGCGGCACGAACAGGCAGGCACTGACCAGGCCGACGAGAACGATCACCAGCGACAGGCTCATGATCGAGACGCCGATCTCCTGGAACGCCTCGAAGACCGGGGTCTGCTCGCGGACCAGCAACAGCACCAGCCGGACGACGCCCAGGATCTGGCTGGCGCAGATGATCGCCAGCACGGCCCAGGTGACCGGCTGCCGGATCCGCTTCATGTTGTCCAGGATCGCCCGGCCCTTCGAGGCCTGCGTCTCACCCCGCTCAGACATACCGCTCCCCCGCCTCCGCTCGAACCAGCGCGACCAGTTCCCGGACGCGTTCTGCGGCGTCCACCGGCACGACCATGGTGATCGTCGGTGTGGCCACCACCACCATGCCGCTGCACCCCAGGACGCCGATCAGGTGATCGTCGCCGGCGGTGTTGATGATCACGTTGTCGCTGGCGTCCAGCCGCACCGACGCGCCGATCAGGGCGTTGCCGGCCGCATCGTGGGCGAGCGTCTCGGCCAGCGAGGCGTAGCCGCCGACATCGCGCCATTGCACGGGCAGCGCCACCGACACCACATGGGCGGTACCGGCGCCGGCGGAGACCGGCTCCATGATTCCGTAGTCCACCGACGTCTTGTGCAGCGTGGGGAAGATCTCGGCCAGCCGCTCGGGATGGGCGGCGAGTTCGACCACCGCGGCATGGCTGGCCGGATGCAGCGCGGCCAGCTGCTCCAGGAAGGTGCGGGCCTGCCAGACGAACATGCCGGCGTTCCACCAGTACTCGCCGGAGGCCAGGTATTCGCTGGCGGTGACCAGATCGGGCTTCTCGCGGAACTCCAGCACCCGATGGGTGTGTTCGAATCCGGGCACCGCCTCACCGCGATGCAGGTAGCCGTACCCGGTGTGTGCGCTGGTCGGCACCACGCCCAGGGTGACCAGGGCCCGTGGGTCGGCCTCGGCCACCGCGTAGGCCTCGGCGAGCGAGGCGGTGAAGACGGCTGCGGGCTCGATCAGCTGATCGGCGGTCACCTGGGCGATCACGGCGTCCGGATCGCGCTCGGCGATCACCGCGGCCGGCCAGGCGACGGCGTTCAGCGAATCGCGTCCCTCGGGCTCGCCCAGGATGTTCTCGACGGGCACCTCGGGCAACTCGGCGGCCACCTGATCGGCGTAGGCGGCGCCGGTGCAGACCAGCACCCGCTCGGGCGGCACCAGGTCGCCCAACCGCTCGAACGCAATCCGCAGCAGCGAGGTGCCGTCGATCAGCCGCAGAAGTTGCTTGGGGGTGCCTTTGCGGGACAACGGCCATAGCCGTGTCCCGGAACCGCCGGCCATGATCACCGCAAACCGCATGGAATGACGATATCGGCTGGGCACATAGCATTCGGGGATGGACATTCCCGGGGTGTTGACGGCTTTACAACGGCGGGCACGGACGTCCGGGGGTGAGCCGCTGCTCACCCACTACGACCTGGACAGCGGCGGGCGCACCGAGCTGAGCGTCGCCACCTTCGCCAACTGGGTGGCCAAGACCGCCAACCTGATCGAGGACCTGGGCGCCGATTCCGGGCTGGTGGCGCTGCCGTTGGCGCTGAGCCGTCCGGGCCATTGGATGACGCTGCTGTGGCCGCTGGCCGCCTGGCAGCGGGAGTGCGCGATCACCCTGGACGCCGCGGGCGCCGATCTGGCGGTGATCGGGCCGGATGAGCCTCGTCCGGTGCTGCCCGGCGCCACCCTGGCCTGTTCGTTGCATCCGCTCGGTCTCGGGCTGCGCGACCTGCCGGACGGGGTGCTCGACTTCACCGGTGAGGCACTCACCCAGCCCGATCAGGCCGGCACGCTGCCCAGCGCGGCGAACGCCCCGGCCTGGATCGACGGCTCGGCGGTGCTCAGCCATGCCGATCTGGCTGCGACGACGCCGGTTGCGGGACGGGCGCTGGTGCGGCCGTCCGGGGCGTTGGAGACGCTGCGTGCCGCGATTCTGGGCCCGCTGCTGGGCGGTGGTTCGTCGGTGGTCGTCGAGGGCACCCCGGACGACGCGCTGCTGGCGAAGATCCGGGCGTCCGAGCACTGCATGGAATGATGGCTCGGTGACTTCTCGCCCCCTGATGACGCCGGCGTTCAGCCGCCGGACCGGTCTGCTGGCGCTCGGCGGCCTCGCCCTGGGCGGCTCGGTGCTGGCCGGCTGCACCAGCAAGCCGACCGTGCCGACGCCGTCCGTGTCGCCGACCGGGCCGATCCGCGACCAGCTGCAGTCGGCGGTGAGCACCATCGCCGCCGGCAACGACAAGCTGGGCGTCGCCGTCCAGGATCTGCGCAGCGGCGCGGTGTGGGACTTCCGGGGCAGCTGGGCCAGCCAGAGCGCGTCGATGGCGAAGCCGATGATCGTGTCGATGGCGCTGCGCAAAGCCCGCGCCGACAAGCTGCAACAGCCGCTGCCGGCGGAACAGGCCGGGCAGGCCGAGAAGGCGATCGAGCACTCCGACAACGATTCCGCGGACGCCCTGTGGGACTGGGCGGGACGGCGTCCGGCCTATGACGCGCTGGCGTCCGATCTGGGGTTGAAGGACACCCACAGCGCCCCCGAGAAGGACTTCTGGAGCTGGACCTGGACGACCCCGAACGACCAGCGCTCGTTCCTGCATCAGCTGGTCAAGGGCGACACCAAGGCGCTCACCGACGCCGAACGGAGCTACCTGCTGGGCCTGATGGGCCAGGTCGAGGACGGCCAGGCCTGGGGTGTCGGCGCGCCGCGGAGCGGTTCGGTCAAGGTGGAACTGAAGAACGGCTGGGTGCAGTTCGAATCCACCGACAACCTGTGGGCGGTGAACTCGATCGGGCACGTCGCCGGCGACGGCCGCGACTACCTGCTGACCATCATGACCCGCACCGAGACGTTCGACCTCGGCCGCGCCTACTGCGACGCGGTCGGCGACTGGGTGTTCCGCATCCTCGGTTCCGGCGAGCTGAGCTGAGCCCTCCTCCGGCACCCGTCCCCGGCACCCGTCATCCGTCCGGTAAAGCCCTGCCTAACTATCTCTGCCCTCCCGCATGCGGGAAGGCAGAGATAGTTAGGCAGGGTTTTACGTGTCGGCCGGACGGGGTCAGCTGACCTTGCAGACGTCGTCCAGGTCGTCGGTCTGGGTCTTCACCGCGGTGCTGCTGGAGGACGGCTTCGGCGAGGCCGAGGTGGTGCCGTTCGGGGCGGCCGACGTGGGCTTATCCGCCGGCTTGTCACCGGCAGCCTCGGACGCCGCGATCTTCTGGCTGACGACCTGCCGGATCTTCGCGAAGTCGGGCTTCACCGGCAGGATCAGCGGCGGCGCGAAGCTGACGCTGCTGAGCGGCAGGGACTTGCCCTTCTGGGCCAGGTCGAGCATCGTGCCGATCTGCGAGGTGGGCAGGTCGGTCGCCACGATCTCTTCGCCGGCCTTGGCGATCTCCTGGAATTTGGTGATCACGGTGACCGGGTTGAGCTGCTTGACCATCGCGTTCAGCACGCACTTCTGCCGGGACATCCGCTCATAGTCGGTGGAACCCTCACGGGAGCGGGCGAACCACAGCGCGTGATAGCCGTCCAGGTGCAGATCCTTGCCGGGGCCGATGTAGCCCTTGATCGGGTACTTCTTGCCCGTGGTCAGGTCGGTGCCGCCACCGATCGGCACCTTGCGGGCCACGTCGAGGTCGATGCCGCCGACGGCGTCGATCAAGGCCTGGAAACCCTTCAGGTCGACCAGCGCCCAGTAGTTGATGTCGAGGCCGAGGATGTTCCCGATGACCTCTTTGGTCGCCTGGACGCCGGGGTTCTTCACCCCGGGGTACAGATCCTTGTGGTTGGTCGCCAGCGTGTAGACGGCGTTGAGCAGGCAGGACTGGTCCTTGCACCAATAGCCGTTCGGGTACAGCTTCTTCAGCGGCGACGAATCCGGGAACGGAGCCCACTGCAGGTTCCGGGGCAGGCTGAACAGCACCGTCCGTCCGGTGTCGGCGTCGATGCTGGCCACGATCATGGTGTCCGGACGAAGACCCTCGCGGTCGGCGCCGGCGTCCCCGCCGAGCAGCAGCACGTTGTACCGGCCGTGGCTGGTCTCGGCCTTGCCGCCGCCGGTGAAGACGTTGCCGAACAGCCTGCTCTGCGCGTCGAAAGCACCGGCCAGCGTCCACGAGCCGAAGGCGACGACCAGCGCCATCACGAACGCGATGCCCGGGATGACGATCCTGCCGCGCGGCGAGAGCGCCGGCGGGTTGGCGATGCGCCAGGCGTTCACGAACAGCAGCGCCCAGCCGAAGCCCAGCACCAGGGTCGCCCAGCGCAGCAGTTGCAGGGTGATCGGATTGGCGTACAGGCCGATCGCGAAGGAGCGGAAGGTCAGCAGCAGAATCGCGAACAGCACGGCCAGTGCGATCAGCACCTGCCAGGTGCGGAAGGCGAACCGTCCGAGGCGCTCATTGCCGCCGGCCAACTGGGCCGATCCCGGCACGACCAGAGTCATGCCGAGCATCGCCAGCCCACGGCGCAACGCGATGCCCTGGCTGCGGGTCTGCGCGTCCGGGAGCGGGGAAGTCTCGAGGGCGGTCACCGAACCAGTATGGCTGGCCGTTCCGAACGCCCCGGTCTCGGCTCGCCGTCAGCTGCCCGGACCGGCGCTATCGACGTCCGAGGACGAACACCCGGGGACGGTTCTTCCGCGTCCGAATTTCGCACACCCGGGGACGGTTCTTCGGCGTGCGAAATTCGAACGCGCGGGGACACACCTTCGAGCAGAACCGTCCCCCGACGTGCGAATTTCGAACGTCGAGAACCGTCCCCGGGTGTGCGAAATTCGCACGTGGGAGAACCGTCCCCGTGGATCGAACTGGGTGAGCTCAGTTGCCGCGGACGACGGCGCCCTTGGCGCGGGCGGCGTCGCGGAGTTCCTCCTGGAACTGCAGCATCTTGGCCTGCAGGGTTTCGTCGGACGCGGCCAGGATCCGGACGGCGAGCAGGCCGGCATTGCGGGCGTTGCCAACCGCGACGGTGGCGACAGGGACGCCGGCGGGCATCTGGACGATGGAGAGCAGCGAGTCCATACCGTCGAGGTATTTCAGCGGCACCGGGACGCCGATCACCGGCAGCGGGGTGAGCGCGGCCAGCATGCCGGGCAGGTGCGCCGCTCCCCCGGCGCCGGCAATGATCACCTTCAGGCCACGGGTGTGCGCGGCACGTCCCCAGGCCACCATGTCCTCGGGCATCCGGTGCGCGCTGACCACGTCCGCCTCGTAGCCGACGCCGAACTCGGCGCAGGCGTCCGCGGCGGCCTTCATCACCGGCCAGTCCGAGTCGGAGCCCATCACGATGCCGACAACGGGGTTTCCACTCATCGCTGGACTCCCATCAGGTGATCGGCGGCCGCCTGCGCCCTGTTCCGGACGTCGTCCGCGTCGTCGCCGACCACGGTGACGTGGCCCACCTTGCGGCCCGGCACCACACTCTTGCCGTACAACTGGACGCGCGCCGCCGGCTCGGCCACCAGCACCTCGGCCTGCGCTTCCAGCAGGTCGTCGCGGGCACCGCCCAGCACGTTCACCATTGCCGCGTGCGGCTGCCGGACCTCGGTCGGCCCGAGCGGCAGGTCGGCGACGGCGCGCAGGTGGTTCTCGAACTGCGAGGTCCACGCCCCGTCGATGCTCCAGTGGCCGGTGTTGTGCGGCCGCATCGCCAACTCGTTGACCACGACCGAGCCGTCGGGGCGCTGCATCAGTTCGACGGCCAGGATGCCGGTGACGCCGAGTTCGGCGGCGATCCGCAGCGCCATCGCCTCGATCGCGTCCCGCTGTTCGGCGCTCAGGTCGGGCGCCGGGGTGAAGGTGTGGGTGCAGATGCCGTTGGTCTGCACGGTCTCGCTGACCGGGTAGACCCGCTCCTCGCCGGACGGCCGCCGCGCCACCAGCACGCTCAGCTCGCGGCTGAAGTCGATGAACTCCTCGGCCAGGATCCGGACGCCGGGCTTCAGGTTCGCGAACGGCTCGTCGGCGTCGTCCGGACCGTCGAGCTTCCAGACCCCTTTGCCGTCGTAGCCGCCGCGGGAGGTTTTGGCGATCACCGGCCAGCCGGTCCGCTCACCGAAGGCGCGCAGTTCGTCGGCGTCCGCAACCACCGCGAAGATCGGGCAGGGCATCCCCAGCCCGGTCAGCCGCTCGCGCATCACGACTTTGTCCTGGGCGTGCAGCAGGGCGTCCGGGGTGGGGTGAACCTGCTTGCCGCGGGCCTGAAGCTCGCGCAGGATCGGCGGCGGAACGTGCTCGTGGTCGAAGGTGATCACGTCGCAGCGTTCGGCGAAGGCGTAGACGGTGTCGGCGTCGGTGTAGTCACCGACATCGGTGTCGGCCACCACCTGGGCAGCGGAGACGTCCGGACCTTCGGCGAGCAGCGCGATGCGGACTCCGAGGGGAATGCTGGCAGCGTGCATCATGCGGGCCAATTGGCCGCCGCCGATGATGCCGATCGTACGCACGGTCACCGCACGAACCTTAGTATCAACATCATGACCAGGCATCTCGTGGCCATGGGAGGCGGCGGCTTCTCGATGTCCCAGTTCGGCGAACCAACTGCGTTGGACCGCTATCTGGTTCGGCTGACCGGCTCCGACCACCCGCAGGTGTGCTTCGCTCCGACCGCGTCCGGCGACGACGCCGGCTACATCCACAAATTTCTCACCGCCTACGGCGCGCTCGGCGTCCGGACGTCGGTGCTGACCCTGTGGTCGGGTGCGGCCGAGGCGGTGGACCGGTTGGCCGAGGCCGACCTGTTGTTCGTCGGCGGCGGCAGCACGGTGAACCTGGTGGCGTTGTGGCAGGCGCACGGGGTCTCCGACGTCGTCCGGCAGCGCTATCAGGAGGGTTCGCTGGTGCTGGCCGGCATTTCGGCGGGCGCGACCTGCTGGTATCAGGGCTGCGTCACCGACTCGTTCGGCGACCTGCGGCCCTGGACGGGCGGGTTGGGCCTGGTGCGGGGCAGCTTCTGCCCGCACCTGGACGGCGAACCGGAGCGCGATCCGATCTACACCGCCGCGGTGGCGTCCGGTGAACTGCCCGGTGGCTACGCCGCGGACGACGGCGCCGGCGTGCACTATGTGGACGGCGTGCCTGCGCATTTCCTGTGCGAGAAGCCCGGCCAGAACGTCTACCGGGTGCTGCCCAACGACATTCCCGGCCCGGCGGTGATCCGCGAACCGCAGGAGATGACCGTCCTGCCCGCCTGACCCGCACCCTCCTCCCGCCCACCGGGTGCCGACGTTTCCGCCCTCTGGCGTCCTTTCCGTGGTTTGAACAGCGGAAACGACGCGGAAACCCGGAAACGTCGCGGTGTGGACGAGCTGGGGTGGGCTATGGCCAATCGACTCTTCGGCTACCTGCGAGGTCAGGCCTTGAAGATCACCGATCGCTGCACCACGAAGTTCACCGCGGTCGCCACGCCCTGGGCGACGACGAAGCCGAACAGCTGCGCCCAGTTCATCTTCGGCATGAACTCCGACCCCAGGCCGAGCGACACCAGCCACGGGTACAGCGGGGTGAAGATGCCGACCTGCAGCACGAAAGTGAGCGCGTACAGCGCCATCACGGCCGCGAATTTGCGGCGCGAGCCGTCCGAGTTGAAGGTCCAGCGGCGGTTGATCAGGTAGGCCGTTGTGGTGCCCGCGATGAACGACAGCACCTTGGCCGGGGTGTGGTCGAGGCCGAAGGCCATCAGCACCACGAGCAGTCCGTAGTCGACGATCGCCGACAATCCGCCGGTGAGGACGAAGCGGAACAGCTGGGTGCGCAGGCCCAACTGGGCGGTGGTGGCCTCCGTCACGCGCGCACCCCGAACAACAGGTTGGAGATGGCCACCCCTACCTCCTCGACCTTGGGAACGTCGTTCAGCACCACCGGCGCCTCGGCCGAGGTGGTGAACACCAGCGAACCACAGCCGAACATCCGGTCGGTGAGGCTGCGCTCGTAGGCGACATTGGTGATGCGAGCCACCGGGACGTCGTGCCCGACCTTGTTGATGATGCCCGAGCGGGTGATCAACCGGTGGTTGGTCAGCGTGTAGGTGGTGGTCCGCCAGCGCAGCAGTGGCGCCAGGTAGACCGGGATCGCCGCCAGCAGAGCCGCGATGGTCACCACCCACGCCGACGTCGGACGCCACGACACCGGCAGCATTGCGAACACCACACCGCCCAGGGCGGCCACCACGATCAGCCAGATCGTCGGCTTGATCATGACCTTGCCGTGTGAGCGCAGGTGCAACAGTTCCTGTTCACCGTCTCCGAGCAGTTTGGCGGGCAATCCCATGGGCACCATTATTCCCGTGGTTCGATGAGGGCATGCCCGTACCCCTTCTGGTGTTCCTTCATGGCCTGGGTCAGACGCCTCCGCTGTGGCAGGACCAGGTGACTTCGCTGCCGCCCGGCACCCGTGCCGTCGCACCCTGGCTGGAGGGACTTCGTCCCGGCAAGCCCGCCGACTTCGACTTGGAGCAGGCCGCGGACGCCGTGCTGGCGCAGCTGAACCGGTTCGGTGTCGATTCGGTGGCGCTGGCCGGCACCGGGCTGGGCGCTGCCGTGGCGGTGGTCGGAGCCGGCCGCTCCCCGGACGCCGTGTCGCACCTGGTGCTCTCCGACCTGCAGCCCCGCGCACCGAAGCTGGCCGGGCTGGCGCAACGGCTCGCCGTCCGGACGATGCCTGCCGGACGGCTGGCCGACGCGGGCCTCGATCGGGCCCGCATGCTGCGGCTGGTGAAGGCGGTCTCCGGCATCGACCTACGGCCCTGGCTGGGCGCCGTCACCGCACAGTCCCTGCTGATCGCCGGCGGTTCGGACGCCGCGGGCACAGCCGCCGCGCGCGAGCTGGCCACGGGTCTCGACGGCGCGAGGGTGGAGATCATTCCCGGGGCCGCCGCACCGGTCCCCACCCAGGCCGTCGAGCGGTACAACCGGCTGCTGTACGACTTCCTGAGCTGACATCGCAATCTCGGCGCCGATTCCTCCGGCCGACGATTTCGGCCTTCCGGCTCGGCTGCGCGAGAATGGTCTGATGCGCGCCTACCGGGAGATCTTGACCCTTCCCGGTGCTTGGCAGTTCAGCGCGGCCGGCCTGCTGGCCCGTTCCGGCGGCGCCATGATGGGCATCGGTCTGGTGCTGATGGTGTCCGCGCTGTACGGCAGCTACGGCCTGGCCGGGGCGCTGGCCGCCTCCAACGCGGTGGCGTGGGCGCTGGGCACCGCGGCGCTGTCGAATCTGGTGGACCGCTACGGGCAGCGCCGGGTGATGTACCCGGCGGCCATCGTGTCGGCGGTCATGCTCAGCCTGCTGGTGATCTTCGCGATGCTGCAGCTACCGGCCTGGACGCTGTTCGCGCCGGCCATCCTCTCCGGCGCCACCGGCGGTGCGCCGGGGGCCCTGGTCCGGGCCCGCTGGACTCATCTCGTCGACGATCCCGACAAGCTGCACACCGCCTTCTCACTCGAGTCGACCCTCGACGAGGTCACCTTCGTGGTCGGCCCGGTGCTGGCGACGGCGCTGTCCACCGGCGTCCATCCGGCGGCCGGCTTGATCGCACCGGTGGTGCTGTCGCTGGCCGGCGCGCACCTGCTGTACGGCCAGCGCGCCACCGAACCGCCGGTCTCGTCACAGCCCCGGCATCCTGACACGCGACGCGTCCGCCAGCAGTTCGTCCTGCTGGTGCCGGGCGTGGCCGCGGTGGTGGCGGTGAACCTGCTGATCGGCTGCGTGTTCGGATCGATCGACGTGTCCGTCGTCGCCGCGACCAGCGAGTGGGAGGTGCGCGAGGCGGCCGGCCTGGTGCTGGCGGTGTTCTCGCTGGCCTCCGGCCTGGCCGGCTTCTACTACGGGGCCCGGCGCTGGGCTTCGCCGGTGATCAAGCGCTTCCTGATCGGGGTGGCGGCGATGTGCGCCGCCTGCGTGGCACTGATCGGCGCGCATTCGGTGCTGCTGCTGTGCATCGGCGGCCTGCTGGTGGGCGTCACGGTCGCGCCGACCCTGATCAATGCGAACACCCTGATCGGCGGCCTGGTCGCCCGCGACCGGCTCACCGAGGGCCTGTCCTGGATGGGTACCGGCATCGGGATCGGCGTGGCGATCGGCTCCAGCGCGTCCGGGCAGGCGATCGACCACGCCGGCTATTCCGGCGGTCTCGGCACGGTGGCCGTCTTCGGTGCGCTGGCGGCTCTGATCGCGTTCGGTGGACGGGGTGCGCTGCAGCGCGCGGTCAGTCCGCCTCAGGCCCGCCGAGCAGTCCTCGCAGGTAGGCGGCCTGGCCCACGTGTTGCGCCGCGTCGTCTACAACACTGACCAGCCGGACGGCGGCCGTCACCGGCGGATCCCAGGAACGGTCGACGATGCGCGCGAGATCGGCGTCGGACATCCGGGCGATCACCTCGACGGTCCGGGCGTGCACCGCGTCGTAGTAGGCGATCAACACCTCGCCGTCCGTCACGTCGAAGCGTCCCACCTCGTCGGTGGTCATCCCGTAGCCCATCGCGGCCTCGTCGTACGGAACGCCGGAGCGGGCGTGCCAGCCGCCGGCCCGCCACACCTCCTCGCCTCCGACCAGTGCGGCGACCTGGGTGTCCTCCTGCCGGGCCAGGTGCCAGGCGAGCCAGCCGATCGAGTTGCCCTGCCGTCCGTCGACCTCCGGACGCCACAGCAGTGCGGCCCGGTCCAGCCCGCGCACCGCGTCCGCCAGCAGGGGCGGGATTCGGCCGAAGGCGTCCAGCAACAGATCGATGGTGCGTACGGTTTCCATGCCTGCGACGCTACTCCGCGTCGTGCGCCTCCGCCTCGACGCGGGGGCCGCGCAGCCGTCCGATCAGTTGGACGACGACCAACACGATCGCGCCCGCCACGACACCGAGCACGGCGGACGCCGCGGTGTTGGTGAGCCAGGCCAGCGCCTCGCCGAAGAAGCCCGGGACGGCATGCAGGATCGCCTCCTCGGCGTGGTGCACCAGCTCGTAGGGCGGGTGCCAACCGAGTTCATCCAGACCGACCAGCAGGATGTGACCGCCGACCCACAGCATGGCGACGATGCCGACGTTGGACAGGGTGGCCAGCACCTTCGGCATCGCGGCCACCAGGCCGCGACCCAGCGCCGCGACGCCGCCGGAACGCTCGCTGGCCAGGTGCAGGCCGATGTCGTCCATCTTCACGATCAAAGCGACCACCCCGTAGACCAGCACGGTCATCGCCAACGCCACCACGATCAGGGTGACCGCGCGGGACAGCAGCGGCTCGGACGCCACCTCGTTGAGTGCGATCACCATGATCTCGGCGGACAGGATCAGGTCGGTGCGGATCGCGCCCGCGACCATCGCCTTCTCATCGGGACCGCCGACCACCGGGGCCGGTTCGTGATGACCGTGGCCGCCGAACTTCTCCCACAGCTTCTCGGCACCCTCGTAACACAGGTAGGTGCCGCCGCACATCAGGATCGGGGTCAGCAGCCAGGGCAGGAACTGACTGAGCAGCAGCGCGGCGGGCAGGATGATCAGCAGCTTGTTGCGCAGCGAGCCGACGGCGATCTTCTTGATCACCGGAAGCTCCCGTTCGGGGCTGAACCCGTGCACGTAGCGCGGCGTCACGGCGGTGTCGTCGATCACCACACCGGCGGCCTTCGCGCTGGCCTTTCCCGCGGCGGCGGCCACGTCGTCCATCGACGCCGCGGCGAGCTTCGCCATCGCGACGATGTCGTCCAGCAGGGCGAAGAATCCTCCGCTCACCCGGTCACCACCTCAAGGTCGGGTCGAGATCGAACGGCTCAGCCTAACGCCGTCGGGTTCAGCGCAGGTGCAGGACGTCGCCGGCGGCGAACGCGCGCTCCCCGGACGCCGTCCAGACCAGCAGGCGGCCGCCGGCGTCCACCCCGGCGGCCCGGCCCTCGATGTGGCCGCCGGTGGGTTGCAGCACCCGGACCTCGCGTCCGACGGTGGCGCAGCGCCGTCCGTACCAGTCGCGCAGATCCTCCGCGGACGCCCAGCGCCGGTAGGCCTCCTCGAGTGCGGTCAGCACACCGATCACCACCTCGGTCGGCGAGGCGTCCGAGCCGGCCAGCCGCAGCGAGGTCGCCGTCGGGACCGGCAGTTGGTCCTCGCTCAGGGCGGTGTTGATGCCCATCCCGATGACTGCCGCGTCGTCGACCCGTTCGGAAAGGATGCCGCACACTTTGCGGCCGCCGACCAGGACGTCGTTGGGCCACTTCACCTCGGCATCGACGCCGGCCACGGCACGGAGTCCGTCGGCGACGGCGAGGCCGGTGATCAGCGGCAGCCACAACCAGCGGGCCGCCGACGCTCCTTCGGGACGCAGCAGCACCGAGACCGCGACCGCGGCTCCGGGTGGCGCCTCCCATTTGCGGTCGAAACGACCCCGTCCGGCGCTTTGATGGTCGGCCACCAGCACCGTTCCGGACGCCGCGCCCGCCCGGGCGGCCGCTGCCACATCGGCATTGGTGGAGGCGGTGCTGGGCACGCAGGCGAAGGTGGTGAACAGCCGTCCGGGGCCGGACAGGGCCTCCCGCAGCGCTGCGGCGTCCACGACGGTCTGAGTCACGGCGTTAGCCTAGGCCTCTCGATGGGACACACGCCTGCGGGATCGCGCGAACCCCGAAGTGAACCGTCCCCTGAACCGAATGGGAACCGTTCCCCGAACCGCAAAGGAGTCGTCCCTTGAACCGAGCGGAACCGTCCCCGACCCGGGTGGTGCTGGCTTCGGCGAGCCCGGCCCGCCTGCAGGTGCTGCGCAACGCCGGGATCAGCGCCGAGGTGGTTGTCTCGGGTGTCGACGAGGAGTCGGTGCGCATCGACGACCCGGCCGCACTGGCCCTCACCCTGGCCCGGATGAAAGCCAATGCGGTCGCCGATCGCCTGCCCGCCCGACCCGACGAACGCCGGGTGTTGATCGGTTGCGATTCGCTGCTCGAGTTCGACGGTCAGGCCCTCGGCAAGCCTGCCGACGCCGCCGCGGCCATCGCCTGCTGGCGGGCGATGCGGGGTGGCACCGGTGTGCTGCACACCGGTCACCGGGTGATCGTCAGCGAGGACGGCGACGAGCGGGCCACCGAGGCCGTGGCGTCCACCGTGGTGCGGTTCGCCCATCTCGACGACACCGAGATCGACGCCTACGTGGCGACCGGCGAACCGCTGTGGGTGGCCGGCGCCTTCACCGTGGACGGCCTGGGCGGGCCGTTCGTGACCGCCATCGAGGGCGACTATCACAACGTGGTGGGGTTGTCCCTGCCGCTGCTGCGGACTTTGTTGCTCGAGCTCGGCGTCGCGTGGCCGACGCTGTGGAACGAGCCGCTGCGATAGCCTGTTCGGCGATGTCGCAGAACTCTGTCGTGGAAGTCAAGCGGTCCGCCCTGCCAGCCTGGCTGCGGGCGATGCGACCCAAGCAATGGGTCAAGAACATTCTGGTGTTCGCCGCCCCGGTCGCCGCCGGTGCGCTGTTCGACTCCCGGGTGCTGGTCAACACACTCTGGGCGTTCGTCGCGTTCTCGCTGATCAGCGCCTCCATCTACCTGATCAACGACGTCCGTGACGTCGAAGCCGACCGGCTGCACCCCAAGAAGCGGTTCCGGCCGATCGCGGCCGGTGAGCTGGGCAAGGGTCCGGCGACCGTGCTGGCCGCGATCACCATGGCTGCCAGCCTGGCCATCGGCTTCTGGGTGGCGCCGATGCTCGGCATCACACTGTCGGTGTACTGGGTGCTGCAGGTCGGCTACTCGATGTTCCTCAAGCATCAGCCGATCATCGACTTGGCGATGGTCGCGGCCGGCTTCCTGCTGCGTGCTGTGGCCGGCGGTGTGGCGTCCGATATCGAACTGTCCCAGTGGTTCCTGCTGGTGGCCTGCTTCGGCTCGCTGTACATGGTGGCCGGCAAGCGCTACTCGGAGATGAAGGAACTCGGTTCCGAGGCCGGCACCCGCGCCTCACTGGAGCGCTACTCGCTGAGCTACCTGCGCTTCGTCTGGGCGATCTCGTGCTCGATCGTGATCATGTCGTACAGCCTGTGGACCTTCGAGAACCACCAGAACCAGCTGTGGGGCGTGCCGTGGACCACGATCTCCATCGTGCCGTTCACCCTGGCCCTGCTGCGCTACGCGATGGACATCGACGCCGGCAACGCCGGTGAACCTGAGGACGTCGTGCTCAACGACCGCATTCTGCAGGCGCTGGCGGTGCTGTGGCTGATTCCGCTAGGTATCGGCATCTTCATTCACTAAGACGGCAACAAAGATCGGGATCGGGCACGGCAGTCCGTGCCCGATCCCGATCTTTGTTGAGCGCCATGCGGTCTGCCCACTCCGTTGCCGGCGACTCGGGCGGGACCGACAGCTTTCCGATCTCACACACGGCGACGCCGTCCGCCGGACATGCCCACACGGCGACCTCGTCACGGCAGATAGCCGCCATCGGATGGTTGTCCGGATGCCGCGGACACCGCGGCCAGTTGGTCGGGGCCCGACCCCAGAGCTCTTCGATCACCCAGTCCTGAACCTGATCGGCCGCCGAAGCAACCCGCTCCCATTCCGGTTCTGACAGCAGCACCGAGACGCCCGCGCCGTTGCCGTGGCGGCTCCACATCATCGCCGACGGCTGGCCGGGGTCACCGGTCCAGTCGTCGTTCTCGATCCTGGGTGCAGTGATGCCGGCCGCTCGCAGATCGCGGAGGACGGGCGCCATCGCATGCCGCAACGCCTCATTCATTGCCCGATGATCGCAGTGTTCCAGGATCGCCGGCCAAGGAAGCGCCGGTCATCGTTGGTCGAGCTTGTCGAGACCCTTCTGACAACTGGTTTCGACAAGCTCAACCAGCGAAAACACCGCGGCGCTCTCTCCCGCCGACGGCCCCGGAGTGCGCCATCCCTGGCCAGACCGACTACCGCTCCCCCACACTTGTCCCGACGAAGAGGGGACGTGCGCATGGACACCTCCGGCTGGACGACCTGGACGCTGCCCGACCCGCGGCTGGGCATGCCGGTGCTGGGGCTGAAGCACCCACCGGGCTGGACGGCGCAGGGCCAGGTGACCTGGGTGCCCGAGCACAACGAGTCGCCGGAGCATCACTGGTACCAGGTGACGCACCCGGACCGGGCCGCCATGGTGCAGGGCTGGCCGCGGTTCGACTTCACCTGGCCGGGCGGCGCACCGTGGCAGCCCAACGGCTACGGACGCACCTATCTGCCTCCCGACTCGCCGGATCGAACGCTCGGCGCGGTGCTGCCCCAACTGCTCGGACAGGGTGCCGGGCAACCCACCCGGTTCGAGGTGCATCCGCTGCCCGACTGGGCCGAACGCTTCCACATCCCCGCCGATCAGATCACCCCGGGCGTGGCCTACACCGGCCTGCAGGCGGTCGCCGAGGCGTCCGTCGGCGGGCAGCCGCGCCGGCTGGAGATCCTCGGCTTCCACTATTCGGTGACCAACCAGGCGGTGTTCTCGACGATCACCAACCACGGCCTGTTCCTCACGGTGCTGGCGGCCAGCGCCGATCGGTTCGACGAACTCCGGCCGGCCATGGCGGCGATCGTCGACAGCACCACCGCCAACCCGGGCTGGACGGCCGCCGCGAACCAGGTCGGCCAGCAGAACGCGGACGCCTTCGCGGCCCGCGCCGCCTCGGCCCGATGGGCCGCCTTCCAGGCGGAGCAGGCCGGTATCGCAGCCGTCGGTGCTGCCGCCGCGGACCTGCGCGCCACCCAGTCGTCGAACGCACAGGCCCAGTTCGACCGGATGATGCAGCCGCCGCCGATGGCCGGCACCCCGGGCATCTCGGCGCAGGAGGCGTGGCGCAATGAACTCGGCGGCGTCGAGGCCATCGAGGATCCGAACAGCCGCGAGGGCAACACCAAGTACGTCTCGTCGAGCACCGCGGTGACCTGGCAGAACGAGATCGGCGAGGTGATCGAGACCGACGACGTGAACTTCGACCCGCGGATCAACTCGCACCACACCTGGACGGTGGTTCGCCGCTACCAGCGGTGACTACAGCCAGTCGTTGCGGCGGAACAGCCAGTACAGGCCGATCGTGCCGATCACGATCAGCACGATGCTCTGCCACAGTCCCCACTCGGAGGAGAAGCCCCAGTAGGGCAGGTTCTGGCCGAACCAGCCGGTGACCGCGGTCGGGACGGCGATGATCGCGCCCCACGAGGCGAGTTTCTTCATGATCGTGTTCAGCCGGGCGTCCTGCAGCGACAGGTTCGTCTCGAACACCGAGGTGACCATGTCGCGCAACGATTCGGACCATTCGGCAGCCCGCAGCACATGGTCGTAGAGGTCGGCGAACTCTCCGTCGAGTTCCGCGGAGCGCCCCCAGTCGCCGACCAGCCGCTGGCGCATCAGGCCGGCCACCACCTCGCGCATCGGCAGCACCACCCGGCGCAGCGACACCAGCGCCTTGCGCAGCGCGAACACCCGCACCTGGATCTCGCGGGTGCGCACGGTGTCGCTGAACAGCAGGTCCTCGAGCTCCTCGAGCCTGTCGTCCATCGCCTGGACGGCTTCGAAGTGGCCGTCGACCAGCACGTCCAGCAGTCCGTGCACCAAGGCACCGACGCCGTGACCGAGCAACCCGCTGCCCTGCCAACGTTCGATCACCTCGTCCATATCGACCTCCGCCCCACGGGCGAGGCGAATGGTGATCAGACCACGCGGCATCACGAATGCGGAGATCCGGCCGATGGCGATCGCCGGCAGGCCCTGCGCCCCCTCGACCAGCGTCGCCGCGTAGCAGGTGAGGAAGGTGTGGCTGGCATGCCGGGTCGTCTTGGGTCGCTCGCGTGGCGCGACGGCGTCCTCGACCGCGTGCTTGTCGAGCCCCAGCTCGGCGGCCAGCTGCGCCAGCACGCCGTCCTCCGGGTCGTACAGGTCGAGCCAGGTGAGGGTCGCCGGATCGGCCAGATGGGTGTCCAGGTCGGCCAGCGGGAAGTCGGTGGAGACCAGTTCGCCGTCGCGCCACACCCGTCCCCGGACCTGGGTCATCGCAGGCTCACTGCGCATCCAGCAGCGTGGCGGCGACCACGTGCCGCAGCAGGTCGCGGACGCATTCGGCGGCCCGCGACAGCGGCAGGCTGGACGGCGTCCCCAACGACAGGTGCACCTCGATGCCGGGCGCGATCCGGATCTGCCGCAGCGCGGGGCCGTTGGTCAGCCGGTCGGCGACCGAGCGTGGCAGCACCGTGGCGCACAGGCCCGCCGACACGGCCTGGCCCATCAGCCCGACCGACTCGAGCTCGGCGAGCACCTCGGGCTGGATGCCGGCGGCGTCGAAGGCCAGGTTGATCGCCTTGCGAATGGTGTGCAGCGGGCTGGGCAGCATCAGCGGCAACTCGGTGAGTGCCTCGATCGGCACCTCGTCGCCCACCACCGGAGCATCGGCGGCGCAGACCAGGACGAGTTCCTCGGTGATCAGCCGTTCGAAGACCAGCCCCTTGACCGGGCCGGAGTCGTACAGGATCGCCAGGTGCAGGCGTCCGGTCATCATCGCTTCGCTCAGCACCAGGCCGAAGTTGTCGACGACGCGCAGCAGAATGTGCGGGTAGCGAGCCCGCACCGCCTCGACCAGCGGCAGCGCGATCAGGTTGGCCGTGCTGTACGGCGCCAAGCCGACGAACACCTGGCCGGCCACCTCGCGGCCGAGTAGTCCGACCTCGGCGACGGCGTCGTCCAGTTGTTTGAGGATGACCTGCGCGTGACGATAGAGGGCAGCACCGGCCTCGGTCGGCTCGACGCCCTGCTTGCTGCGGATCAGCAACTGCTGCCCCAGGTCGGCCTCGAGCGCGTTGATCTGCTGGCTGAGCGCCGGTTGGGCGATGTGCAGGACGTCGGCGGCGCGGGTCAGGCTGCCGACGTCGACGATCCGGACGAAGGTCGCCAGCCGCCTGGTCTCCATCGACACCTCCCGATCCATTCATCGCGACGCACTATCACGTCAGTGAAAATCCGTCTTACCACAGTGCCGCTTCCAATCCTTACGGTCAGGACATCCGATCGAAAGAGGGAGGGTCATGCAGGCACGGATCGACCTGGTCGCCGACATGGGCGAGGGTTTCGGCGACTGGACGATGGGTGACGACGCATCGTTGCTGGAGATCGTCTCGTCGGCCAACGTGGCCTGCGGCTTCCACGGCGGCGATCCACGGATCATGGACGCCACCGCGCGCGCCTGCGCGGAACGCGGCATCCAGATCGGCGCCCACCCGAGCTTCCCGGACCTGGTCGGGTTCGGACGCCGCGCGATGGACCTGACCGCCGACGAGGTGCGCACCGACGTGCTCTACCAGGTGGGTGCGCTCTCGGCGTTCGCCCTGGCCCATGGCACCAAGGTGAAGCATGTCGCGCCGCACGGACGTCTGGGCAACCTGGTCGCCGTCCGCGCCGACTACGCCAAAGCGGTCGTCGACGCGGTCTGTTCGCTGGACGACTCGCTGATCATCGTCGCCCAGGACGGCGAACTCGCCGACGAGGCCCGGCGCCGCGGCCTGCAGGTGGGCATCGTCGGCATCGTGGATCGCGCCTACTCCGCCGATGGCACCCTGGTGCCCCGCTCGCAGCCGGGCGCGGTGATCCACGACCTCGACACCCTGGTCGCCCGGGCGATCCGGATCGCCACCGAATCCACCCTGGAGGCGGTGGACGGCACCGTGCTGCAGGTGCAGGCCGATTCGCTGCTGCTGCACGGCGACAACGCCGGTGCGGTCACCACGGCCCGCGCGATCCGCGACGGACTGACCGAAGCCGGCGTCACCATCGCCCCGATGGCCGACGTCCTCGCGGACAAGGGCTGATATGACGAGCCTCGCGTCGGCCGCGCCCGAGGTCCGGGTGCTCGACTGCGGGGATTCCGCCGTCCGGGTCGTCGTCGACGCGGACGATTCGGACGCCGCCTGGCGCACCGCGCACGCCCTCGCCACGCTGCTCCGCCAGGACGCACCGGACGGCCTGCTGGGCGCGCTGCCCACCTACGACTCGCTGCTGGTCGAGTTCGACTGCGTCCGCACCGATCACGCGGTGATCCGCGGCATGATCGCCGATCTGGTCGGCCGGGTGGACAGTGTCCCGCTGCGGGTGCCCCGCACCTTCCGGGTGCCGGTCGCCTACGGCGGGTTCCACGGCCCCGATCTGGACGCCGTCGGCGCGATGCTCGACCTGACCGCCGCCGAGGTGATCGCCCGGCACACCGCCGAACCCCTGCTGATCCGCTGCTTCGGCTCACCGGCCGGCGCCCCGATGATGGACGGCCCGGCCTTCGGCGCCCCTATCCCGCGGCTGGCCAGTCCGCGCCCGCATGTGCCGGCCGGCGCGGTCGCGGTCGCCGGACGCCAAGCGGTGGTATCCGCCTGCCCGGCGCCTGGCGGTTGGCAGATCCTGGGAACGACACCGCTGCGCCTAGTCGACCCGTCCCACGAGCCGCTGTCGGCCTACCTGCCCGGCGATTCGCTGCACTTCTACCCGATCCCGGCGTCCGAGTTCGAGGCGCATCGCGGGGTGCTGTCGTGACCGGCCGGGTGAGGGTCACCACCGCCGGGATCAGCTCGGTCACCGACCTCGGCCGGAGTGCCGGCGGTGCCGTCGGCCAGATGACCGGGGGCGCCCTCGACCAGTACAGCGCGCGGGCCGCGAACGCCCTGGTGGCCGCATCCGCGCAGGCGCCGCTGATCGAGATCGTCGCGGCCGATTTCGCCGCGACGACGTCGGCGAACCTGCTCGTCGCCCTCACCGGCGCGCCCGCGGACGTCACGGTCAACGGCGTCCCGATGCGGCAGTGGGAGCCGTTCTGGTGGCCGGCCGGCACCGAACTCGGCGTCCGCTCGATCCGGCTCGGCATGCGGGTCTACCTGGCGGTGCACGGCACCCTCGATGTGCCGCACCTGCTGGGCAGTTGCGCCCCGGACAGTGTGCTCGGCTTCTCCGGACCGCTGCACCGTGACGACACCATCGGCGTCCAGCCTGGCCCGCTGCGGATCTTCCACTCACACCTCGGCATTCCGGTGGTGCGCGGCGCCGTCCAACCGCCCCGGTTCACCGACCACTGGCGGATCCCGGTCACCGACGGGCCGGACCGCGACGAGTTCGGCGCCAGCGCCCACCGCCTGCACGCCGGGCGCTTCGTGATCGGCAACCACAGCAACCACATCGGCCTGCGACTCACCCCGGTCGGCGGGGCTCGGCTACCGGTGCGTGAGCACCACGGCGAAGTGCTGTCCCGGGGCGTCCCGATCGGAGCCGTCGAGGTTCCGGCCGGCGACGAACTGCTGATCCTGCACCGGGGCCGCGGGGTCACCGCCGGCTATCCCGTGCTGGCTGTGGTGACCGCGACCGGACTGTCCCGGCTGGGGCAGGCCCGTCCGGGGCAGAGCGTCGAGTTCGTCCGGGTCGGTCTACCCGAAGCGGTCGCCGCCGCCCGGGCCGAACAGGCCGCCATCGACGGCCTCACCAGGCGCGTCGCCCGGCTGATGTCGGCGCACGACGGCCGCGTCCCGGCGGCTTCGGCACCCTGCCCCCACCCCGTCCCGTCCGAGTTCGAACAATTTTCGACATCGTCCTAGGAGGAACTACTGATGCCCATCAGTGACTACCGGACCGCTCTCGTCACCGGCGCCAACACCGGCATGGGAGAGGCGATCACCCGCATGCTCAGCGACGGCGGGGTGCAGGTCTACGGCGTGGCCCGCAATGCCGCCAAGCTGCAGCAGGTGGCCGACGCCACCGGCATGAACCCGATCGTCGCCGACATCTCCGATCCGGCCGCCATCGAGGCCTCCGTCGCAGGTCTGGAGATCGACATCCTGGTGAACAACGCCGGGGTCTCGGGCACCGGCAACATCCTGGAGACCACCGCCGCAACGGTGGACGCGATGATCGACGTGAACCTGCGAGCGGTGCTGCACCTGTGCCGGCTGCTGGCCCCCGGCATGGTGGCCCGCAACCGGGGCCACATCGTCAACATCTCGTCGATCGCCGGCACCTACAACTTCTTCGGCCACACCGCCTACCACGCGACCAAGGCGGCCATCCACCAGGTCTCCCGGCAGTTGCGCAACGACATGCTCGGGCACAAGGTGCGGGTCACCGAGATCTGCCCCGGACGCGTCGAGACCGAGATCTTCGGCCGCAACTTCGGCGGCAGCCCCGAGGACCTGAAGCGGGCCTGGGAAGAGTTCTACGAGCACTACGAGTCGGTCACCACCGCCGACATCGCCGGCGCGGCACGGTTCGCGCTGGAGTCCCCCGAGCACGTCAACGTCGGAATGATCGAGATCATGCCGACCCTCCAAGTACCCGGCGGGTTGACCTTCAACCAGAGCCGGTGACCAACCGGGCGGCGGGCCACGCCGCCACCCACGAGTTTGGTCCCGGCGCACCGGGGTCTCACCGAAACCACACCACGAGAAATGCCACTGGAGGCGATAATGACTGAACCCATAGCCCACAAGAAAACCCCGGCGAAAGCGACAATCGCCTCCTGGGTGGGCACGACTCTGGAGTACTACGACTTCGCCGTGTACGCGACGGCGTCCGCGCTGGTCTTCAACATCATCTTCTTCCCGCCCGAGTTGCCCGAGGGAGTCCGGCTGATGCTCAGCCTGGCCACGCTCGGTGTCGGCTACCTGGTCCGGCCCCTGGGCGCCTTCATCCTGGGGCCCCTCGGCGACAAGTTCGGCCGCAAGTTTGTGATGCTGCTGACCCTGTTCGGCATCGGCGCCTGTACCTTCCTGATCGGCTGCCTGCCCACATTCCACGACATCGGCATCTGGGCGCCCATCCTGCTGGTCGTGATCCGGATGATCCAGGGCCTCTCGGTCTCAGGCGAACAGGCGGCCGCGATCACGATGACCCTGGAGCACTCGCCCGAGAACCGTCGGTCGTTCACCACCAGCTTCGTGACCAGCGGTTCCGCCGCCGGTGGCCTGCTCTCCACGGCGATCTTCATTCCGTTCGTCGCCCTACCCCAGGAACAACTGATGAGCTGGGGCTGGCGGGTGCCGTTCTGGCTGTCGGCCGTCGTCGTCATCGTCGCCTACGTGATTCGGCGGACGCTGGAAGAGCCGCCCGCCTTCATCGAGGCCCAGGCGGTCGAGGTGCGGATGTCCCCGCTCAAGCAGGCCCTGCAGTTCCACTGGGGTTCGATCATCCGCATCGCGCTCTGCGCGATGGTCGCCGGCGTCAGCTACATGTTCGCCACCTTCTCCATCGCCTTCGCCACCACCGGCTACAAGCTGGACCGGCCGACCATGCTGTGGGTGCCGGTGCTGGCCAGCCTGCTCGCCCTGGTCTACACACCAGTGGCCGGATTGCTGGCCGACAAGATCGGCCGCCGCACCGTGTTCGTCATCGGAGCGTTCGGAGCAGCCATCACCACGCTGCCCTACCTCTGGGCGATCACCCAGGGCAACTGGCCGCTGATCTTCACCCTCGGCGTCCTCTGCAACGGCTTCTTCTACTCGACCGCGAACGCCGCCTGGCCGTCGTTCTTCGCCGAGATGTTCCCGAACCGGGTGCGGGTCTCGGGGCTCGCGGTCGGCACCCAGATCGGCTTCGCCTTGTCGGGCGCCATCGCCCCGATCATCGCAACCGCGCTGGCGGGCGACAAGGTCACCCTGTGGGTCGGCCCGGCGATCTTCGCCATCGCTTTGGGTCTGGTGGCCGGTGTTGCCGGACTCACCGGTAAGGAGACCAAGGACTTGACCCTGGACGAGGTCAACGAGTCCAGGCAGACCGATCGCGAGCGGGAGGCCGTGGCCGCCGCGACCGTCGGCTCGCCCGCGACGGCGTGAGGTTCATCCCTCAGCGGTGGCCCGACTCTGTCGGGAGCCGCTGAGGGGTCGCTCCGGCGTCCGGATATGGCGTCCGTTCTGCGACGGCGTCCCACGACGACTTCGCCCTGCTTGAGCGTCTTTCACCTGGTTCAAACCGGGTGAAAGACGCTCAAGCAGGGCGATGTGGCGTTGGGATGCCGGCGTCGGGCGGCGGAGCGGTCACTCCTCGACCAGCAGGCCCTTCGCGGCCAGCTTGTCGACCAGGTTGCACAGGTCGATGGTGGTGCCACCGGCGCGGTATGCCGCGCGCTGCTCGGCCTCCACGGCCTCCCGCTTGGCGCAGGCTTCGATCACCCATTCGACGTCGGCGGCCTTGACCAGCACCACACCGTCGGCGTCGCCCTTGACCAGGTCACCGGGCTCGACCAGCTGGCCGCCGAAGACGATCGGGTGGTTGATCGGGCCGAGGGTCTCCTTGACCGTGCCCTTGATGCAGATGCTGCGCGAGAACACCGGCAGGCCCAGCTCGATCAGGTCCTTGGTGTCCCGGACGCCGGAGTCGGTGACCAGCGCGGCCAGGCCCTTGGAGTGCATGGCGGTGCCGAGCACATCGCCGAAGGTGCCGGCCTCTTTGAACTCGCCGGCCGAGACCACCAGCACGTCGCCGGGCTGCGCGTAGTGGATCGCCACCTGCAGCATCAGGTTGTCCTGCGGGGCGCACACCACGGTGGTGGCCGGTCCGCAGAAGGACATCGCACGGTCGATCGGCTTGATGTCGGAGTTCAGTGCGCCGCGGCGTCCCTGCGCCTCGTGGATGGTGGCGCTGGAGAACTCGCCGAGCTGCGCGACGAGTTCGGCGGCGGGGCGCTGGACCTTGGTCCGGACGTGAATCATCTCGGTTTGAACCTCTTCAGTTGGGTGAGCGAGCGGGTGTCAGTCGGTGAGCGCGCGGACGGCGTCGGCGATGGCGTCCATCGCAGCGGACAGGGTGGCCTCGTCGGTGGCGAAGGACACCCGGAAGAACGGCGAGAGACCGTACGCGCTGCCGGTGATGGTGGCCACCCGGGCGTGCTCCAGCAGGTAGCCGACGAAGGCGTCGTCGCTGTCGATCACGGTGCCGTCGGGGGTGCGTCGTCCGATCACCCCGGAGCAGTCGATGAAGACGTAGAAGGCGCCGTCGCCGGCCAGCGCACGCAGCCCGTCGATGGCGTTGATGCGGTCGACGACCAGGTCGCGACGGGCCCGGTACTGCTTCGCCGCGGACGCGACGAAGGACTGGTCCCCGCTCAGCGCCTCGGCGGCCGCTGCCTGCGAGATGGACGACGGGCAGCTCGACATGTGCGATTGCAGTTTGTTGATCGCCGACACCAGCGGCTTCGGGCCGGCGCAGTACCCGAGCCGCCAGCCGGTCATCGCGTAGGTCTTCGAGACGCCGTTGACCAGCAGCACCCGGTCACGCAGCTGCGGAGCGGCCTCGAGCAGGCCGACGCAGCGTCCTTCGCCGAGGAACACCTCGTCGTAGATCTCGTCGGTGAGCACCAGGACGTCGGGAAACTCCTCCAGCACCTCAGCCAGCGCGGCCAGCTCGTCGCGGGAGTAGACGGCCCCGGTCGGGTTGGACGGCGCGTTCAGGATCAGCCACCGGGTGCGGTCGGTGAGACCCTTGCGGAGCCGGGCCGGGGTGAGCTTGAAGTCGTCCTCGATCGGGCACCGGACGATCACCGGGGTGCCGTCGTTGAGCACCACCATGTCCGGGTAGGAGACCCAGTACGGCGCCGGGATCAGCACCTCGTCGCCGGGGCTCAGGGTCGCCATCAGCGCGGTGAAGATCACATGCTTGGCGCCGGAACCGACCGAGATCTCGGCGTCGGTGTACTCGATGCCGGCGACCCGGCGGAGCCGGTCGATGATGGCGGCGCGCAGGGCTGTGGTGCCGTTCACCGCGGTGTACTTGGTGTCTCCGCGTTCGATGGCGGCGATGCCGGCCGCCTTGACGTTGTCAGGAGTGTCGAAATCGGGCTCGCCGACCGTCAGGTCGAGCACCTTCACCCCGCTCTCCCGAAGCTCGCGCGCCTTGGCCGCGGCAACGGAACTCGGCGAAGGGTGGACCCGGGTCATCCGGGCAGCTTCAAAGGGCATGACAAGTCCTCGGTGATTGGGGTTCCCTACGATCGTAGGAGCCGGACGACCTCCCGCGCCAAGACCGAATGTGGGTGCTGTCATAAGGCCCCCTTATAACGCCCGGCCGCCGGCACTCGGCGGACCGAGACGAACGGCGCAGCGCCACTCCACTGCCGCGCACGGTCGCTGCTTCCCTGCTGCGCAGTCGAAAATGCCTATGACGTCATAGCAGAACCGCTTGACGAACCTGACGGTTACACCGTTTCTTCCGCTATCCGACAAGGATTAATGTGGCCGCCATGGATCTCGACCTGCACACGACGTCCGGCAAGCTCGCCGACCTGGAACGTCGTGACCGGCAGGCGAAGCACCCGGCGTCGGAGGCGGCGGTCGAGAAGCACCACGCCAAAGGCAAGCTGACCGCCCGCGAGCGGGTGCTGGCGCTGCTCGACGAGGACAGCTTCACCGAGCTGGACGAGTTCGCCCGGCACCGCACCACCGCCTTCGGCATGGACGCCAAACGGCCCTACACCGACGGGGTGATCACCGGGTTCGGCACCATCGAGGGCCGCAACGTGGCGGTGTTCTCCCAGGACGTGACGATCTTCGGCGGCGCGCTGGGCGAGGTGTACGGCGAGAAGATCTGCAAGGTGATGGATCTGGCGCTGCGCACCGGCATTCCGGTGATCGGCCTGGTCGAGGGCGGCGGCGCCCGCATCCAGGAGGGCGTGGTCAGCCTCGGCCTGTACGCCGAGATCTTCAAACGCAACACCCACGCCTCGGGTGTCATCCCGCAGATCTCGGTGATCCTCGGCGCAGCCGCCGGCGGGCACGTCTACTCCCCCGCGCTGACCGACTTCGTGGTGATGGTCGACCAGACCTCGCAGATGTTCATCACCGGCCCGGACGTGATCCGCACCGTCACCGGCGAAGAGGTGACGATGGAGGAGCTGGGCGGCGCCCGCACCCACAACACCCGCTCCGGCAACGCCCACTATCTGGCCGCCGACGAGCATGACGCGCTCGACTTCGTCCGGCACCTGCTCAGCTTCCTGCCGGCCAACAACCTGGACGAGCCGCCCGCGCTCGAGCCCGACCCGGACGCCGAACCCGACGGCGACGCGCTCGACACGCTCATCCCGGACGCCCCGAACCAGCCCTACGACATGCACGAAGTGATCACCCGGGTGCTGGACGACGGCGAGTTCTGCGAGGTGCACGCCCGGTTCGCCGCCAACATGATCTGCGGTTTCGGACGGGTCGAGGGCCGCGCCGTCGGCGTGGTCGCCAACCAGCCGATGGTCTACGCCGGCTGCCTCGACATCGACGCCTCCGAGAAGGCGGCCCGGTTCGTCCGCACCTGCGACGCGTTCAACATTCCGGTGCTCACCTTCGTCGACGTGCCCGGCTTCCTGCCCGGCATCGACCAGGAGTGGAACGGCATCATCCGGCGCGGCGCGAAGCTGCTCTACGCCTACGCCGAGGCGACCGTGCCGCTGGTCACCCTGATCACCCGCAAGGCTTACGGCGGGGCTTACGACGTGATGGGTTCGAAGCATCTGGGCGCCGACGTGAACCTGGCCTGGCCGACCGCGCAGATCGCAGTGATGGGCGCCGAGGGCGCGGTGAACATCCTGTACCGCCGCGACCTGGCTCACGCCGACGACCCGATCGGACGCCGCGCCGAGCTGGTCGAGTCCTACAACGACGAACTGTCGAATCCGTGGATCGCCGCCGAACGCGGCTATGTCGACCGGGTCATCGCGCCACGCGACACCCGCGCCGAGATCGCCAAGGCGCTGCGGCTGCTGCGCACCAAACGCGCCGAACTGCCGCCCAAGAAGCACGGGAACATCCCGCTGTGACCGCGCCGATCGTCGTCCGCGGCCGTCCGACCGATGCCGAGCTGGCCGCGCTGACCGCCGTCCTGCTGGGTCGCCGGGTGGCCGAGGATGAGCCGGTACCGGCCGGGCCGGCCCGGCGTTGGGGGTCGGCCAGAGATCGGCTCCGACTTCCACCCGCCCCAGGGCCCGGGGCCTGGCGGGCCGCAATCAGGCATTGAACACCGAGAAAGGACGCCTCGTGATGGGCGAGTTTTCCAAGGTCCTGGTGGCCAACCGGGGCGAGATCGCCGTCCGGGTGATCCGGGCCGCGACGGACGCCGGGCTGGCCAGCGTGGCCGTCTACGCAGACGCGGATTCCGACGCGCTGTTCGTCCGGCTCGCCGATGAGGCGTTCGCGCTGGGCGGCAGCACCCCCGCCGAGACCTACCTGAGCATCGACAAACTGCTCGCCGTGGCGCAGCGTTCCGGCGCCGACGCCGTCCACCCCGGCTACGGCTTCCTGGCCGAGAACGCCGACTTCGCCCGCGCGGTGATCGCCGCCGGACTGACCTGGATCGGCCCCTCCCCCGAAGCCATCGAGGTGCTCGGCGACAAGGTGCAGGCCCGGCATCTGGCCTCGAAGGTGGGCGCACCGCTGGTGCCCGGCACCGCCGACCCGGTGGCCGGCGCCGACGAGGTGGTGGCGTTCGCCCAGCAGCACGGCCTGCCGATCGCGATCAAGGCCGCCTACGGCGGTGGCGGACGCGGCCTGAAGGTAGCCCGGACGCTGGCCGAGGTGCCCGAACTGTTCGAATCGGCCACCCGCGAGGCGGTCGCCGCCTTCGGCCGCGGCGAATGCTTCGTGGAGCGCTACCTGGACCGGCCACGACATGTCGAGACCCAATGCCTGGCCGACGCCCACGGCGGCGTCGTGGTGGTCTCCACCCGGGACTGCTCGCTGCAGCGCCGCCACCAGAAGCTGGTCGAAGAGGCACCGGCACCGTTCCTCACCGACGCCCAGCGCGACGAGCTGTACGCGGCCAGCAAAGCGATCCTGCGCGAGGCGGGTTACGTCGGCGCCGGCACCTGCGAGTTCCTGGTCGGTCTGGACGGCACCATCAGCTTCCTGGAGGTGAACACCCGGCTGCAGGTGGAGCACCCAGTCTCCGAGGAGGTCAGCGGCCTCGACCTGGTCCGGGAGCAGTTCCGGGTCGCCGCCGGTGAGCCGCTCGGCTACGACGACCCCGAGACCAGGGGCCACTCCATCGAGTTCCGGATCAACGCCGAAGATCCAGGGCGGGGATTCATGCCGGCCCCGGGCACGCTGACCCAGTGGCGCCCGCCGCGCGGGCCAGGCGTCCGGGTCGACGAGGGGTACCTGACCGGGATGACCGTGCCGGGCGCCTTCGACTCGCTGGTGGCCAAGATCATCGTCACCGGCGCCGACCGGCAGCAGGCGGTGCAGCGGGCCCGCCGGGCGCTGGCCGAGACGGTGCTGGAGGGCATGCCGTCGGTGCTGCCGTTCCACGCCGCGGTGCTGGACGAGCCGGCGTTCGTCGCCGCCGACGGCGCGTTCGGCGTGCACACCCGGTGGATCGAAACCGAGTTCGACAACCAGCTTCCGCCCTACACAGACAGCGCCGCCGACCCGGAGCCGTCCGAACGGCAGAGCTTCGTGGTCGAGGTGGACGGACGCCGGCTCGAGGTCCGGCTGCCCGCCGACCTGGTGGCGCCGTCCCGCACCACCACCCAGTCGTCCCGCCCGGGTCGCCGGACCGGGTCCGCCCGGCCGGCCGCCGCGGCGTCCGGGGACCTCACCGCACCCATGCAGGGCACCATCGTCCGGGTCGCGGTGGCCGAGGGCGACCAGGTGGCCGAGGGCGACCTGATCGTGGTGCTGGAGGCGATGAAGATGGAGCAGCCGATCGCCGCGCATCGCGCCGGGACCGTCAGCAACCTGCGTGCGACTACGGGTGCGACCGTGACCAGCGGTGCCGTGCTGTGCACCATCGTGGAGTGAACACGGCGGGACCACCAGGCTCAGGGCACCGAGCAATCCGGGACGAGGCCGGTCAGCACATAGATCCGGCCGGCGAGTTTGGTCGACTGCCATTGGGGGGACGCGGCGTTGCTGACCGCCCAGACGGTGAAGTTGCCGGTGCCGAGGGTAAGCAGCGGCACATTGATGACGACCGTTGTCACCCCCGCGGCCACCGTTCCGCTGCGCTCGAACAGTCCACCGACGGCCCAGGCGTAGCCGCTATGGGCCGGGCCACCCGCCGTCGGCGCCTGCCAGGTGAAGGTCACCCGCCCCAGGACGAGGTCTCTGGAGCAACTCAGGTTCCGTGGCGGTCGAAGGAACGTCGCGGTGACGGTGGCCTTCCCGTACTCGCTGTTCTTCCAGCTCGCCAGCGTCGGCCCGCCGAGTTGGGGCGCGCCGACCACCAGGCACATCGCGCCGGCCGCCGCCAGCGCGGCCCGTAGTCGTGGCCTCATCGGGTCAGCCGGCGCCGAACCACCAGGACGCCACAGCCCGCCACCAGCGCGCCCGCGGCCAGCCACAGGACCAGCCGTGACGCTGTCGGTCCGGTCTGCGGCAGATCGCCGCCGGGTCCGCTGTCGATCACATCTCCCCAGCCGACCGCGGTGATCGTAACCGTCGACGCCGTGCCCGGTGCGATCACCGTGCCGGCGGGCAGCCAGGCGGTCACCTGTAGCCAGCGTTCATCACCGGCCCGCAACCGTCCGGCGGAAACGGATGACCCCAGCCAGCGACTCGTCGGGCCAGCCCCCAGCACGGGGGTCGCGCCGGCGGCGCAGCCGGCGCTGGACCAGCGGGTCGGGCAACTGTCCAGGCGAGCCTGTAGGCCGGAGGGGAGCTGGGCCAACGGTCCGGACGCCCGGATCGAGAGTTCGATCTGGCCCGGCTCGGGAGGATCGCTGGTCACTCCGACCTGCCAGGTGACCGGCTGGCCGGGAGCCAGCGAGGTCATCGCCCGGTCGTCACCGACGGTGACCAGGGTGATCACCCGGCCCCGGACCGTGCGCTCGCCGGTCTCGGCACGAGCGGGGGCGGCCATTGCCGTGGAGCCGGCCAGCGCCGCGAGCAGCGCGACGCCCGCCATTCCGACGGCCCGGCGC
>NZ_JASGEN010000068.1:0-10462 GCF_047606365.1 Micropruina sp.
CCTCGGCACCAACCCCAGCCGCATCAGCGAACTCGAACGCGGCACCCGCCCCAACATCACCCTCACCAACACCTACCGCGAATACCTCAACACCGCTTGACACCAATAGGAGCATCAAGCTCGACCAACGGTCCCTCCCCGGGGCCCGTCCGTCATACCGAGTGTCAGACGGGCAGGTGTCGGGCCCACCAGTCCAGGATGGCCTCGAAGCGCTGCCGGCGATGCCACGGGGTTCCCGATCGGGAGAGCTCGTGGTTCTCGCCGGGGAAGACCAGCAGTTCGGCGTCCACGCCGGCCTGCTTCAGTTGGGCGTAGTAGCGCAGGCCCTGTGACAAGGGGCAACGCAGGTCCTGCTCGGAATGTATGACGAACGTCGGTGTGCTTACCCGGTCGGTGAGCAGCATCGGCGACTGGGCGTCCATCTGTTCCTTCGAGCCGTTGTACTGCTGCGGGAAGTACCAGCCGATGTCCGAGCTACCCACGAAGGACGCCGGGTCGAGGTAGCCGCGCTCCACGATGGCACCTGCCCAGCGGTGGTGGTGGGCGATGATCCAGGCGGTCAGGTAGCCGCCGTACGAACCGCCCATGATGCCGACCCGGGCACTGTCCAGCCCCGGCACCATCGCCATCGCGTGGGTGAGGAAGGCGAGCACGTCGGCGGCGTCCAATGATCCGAACGCGTCCTGGATCGCCCGCCCGTGCTGCGGCCCGTAGCCGGCCGAGCCGCGCGGGTTGCACATCACCACCGCGTAGCCCGCCTCGGCGTAGACCTGCGCTTCGTCGAAGAACGCCGAGGTGTACTGGGCGAACGGGCCGCCGTGGATCATCAACAGCACCGGATGCGGCCCGTCGCCGGCCGGCGTCACCACCCAGCCGTGCACCGGGTACCCGTCCGGCGCGGTGGCGATGAGCTCCTGGGACGGCCGGATCTCGACCGCTTCCCGCAGCGCGGCCCCGAAATCGGTGACCGCCCGCACCGTGACCGTGGGGGCCGTTCCCCCGGTCACCGGCTGACCGGATTCCAGCACCCCGACCTCACCGAAGCTGGTCGCGTCGCGATAGGACGCCACCACCCGGCCCGCGGACGCCGCAACACCGGTCAGCAGCACGCCGCCGTCGATCAGCACCTCGACTCCGTCGGTGGTCACCCGGAGCAGCTGCGACGCCCCGCGATGATCGGTGATCGCCAGCACGCCGTCGCCGTCCGGCGCCAACTCGCCGGTGACCAGCAACTCCTCGGCGGTGAGTCGCTCCGGCCCCTCCGCGCCCAACCGGTACACGCCCGGCTGGGCGGCCACGTACTCCAAGCCCGACTCGCCCAAGTCGGCGGCGGTGAACCAGACCGCGTCGCCCACCAGCACCGCTGAGCCCACACTGAGCGACCCAGTGGTGAGCCGGCTCGTCTCGGCGCCGTCCACCGGCACCCGCAGCAGGTCGTCGATCAGGTTCTCCGGCTCGCCGGTTCGTCCCGCCGCCACCAGGACGGCGCTGCCGTCGGCGGTGAAGCAGGGCGCGTGGTGATCGGTGTCCGCGCTGGTCAGCTGACGTGCCGCCGGGACGCCGTGGTCGCGCAGCGCATCGGCGCTGAGATCCTGTGCCGCACGTCCGATCGGACGCACCGGCGGCTCGCCGAAAACGTCCGGGACGTCGGTGACGAACAGCTGGTTGCGGCGATCCCGGGACCAGCCGAGCCCGTTGACCTGGAAGGCCAGCGTGGTGATCTGCCGCGGATCCTCGTGCGCGGCGTCGACCCCGTCCAGGGTGCCGTAGCGGCCGTCCGCCGGAACCCGCGCGATGAAGGCGAGCGTGCCGCCGTCCGGCGAGAAGACGAAGTCCGAGACGCCCAGCGGCTGGTTGGTCACACACACCGCCTCACCGCCGGCGCTCGGGATCAGATGCACCTGGGGGCGTCCGTTGGCGCCGTCGCGGAGGAAGCCGAGCAGCGTGCCGTCGGGGGAGAAGCGGGGCTGGCTGTCGTGCTGGCCGCGGGTCAGCCGTCGCGGACCGGAGCCGTCCAACGGCACCCGCCACAGCTGGCCGACGTAGCCGTCGGCGTCGAAGTCGGGACGGCTGGTGGAGACCACCGCCCATGAACCGTCCGGGTGCAGGGCCGGGGCCGAGACGCTGGTGAGCAGGGGCAACTGATCGGGTCGCATGACCAGACAGTAATGGCCGCTCCGCCCAATCCCCGGCACTCACCTCGACCGCCCGAGGCGGCGTCCACTAGGTTCGTCCCCTACAGACGAACTCGAAGGGGAGTGGGTCATGGCGTCCGGACGCGTGTTGGTTGTCGGTTCCTTGAATGCGGATCTGGTGGTGCGGACCGCCCGGATTCCCGGCCCGGGGGAGACGGTGGCCGGCTCCGACCTGGTGATCGTGCCGGGCGGGAAGAGCTCCAACCAGGCCGCGGCGGTCGGCAAGCTCGGCGGCGACGTGGCGATGCTCGGTTGTGTCGGCGACGACGGCAACGGCGCGATGCTGGTGGAAAGCCTGAAGAACGCCGGGGTCGACGTCAGCCAGGTCAAAGCACTGGAGGGGGTCTCCACCGGTTCGGCGATGATCGCCGTCGACGATGCCGGTGAGAACTGCATCATCGTCAGCCCGGGCGCCAACGGACGGCTCAGCGCCGACGACGTGAACGCCGCCACCGACTTCTTCGCCACCGCCGACTCATCGTCGGTGCTGACGCTGTGCCTGGAGGTGTCGCTGGACGCCGTGAAAGCCGCCGCCCGCAACGCCCGCGAGCGCGGCGCGAAGGTCGTGCTGAACATCTCGCCCTACATGAAGGTGGGCGCCGACCTGCTCGACCTGGTCGACACCCTGCTGGTCAACAACCACGAACTGGCCGACCTGACCGGTCAGGCCGAGTTCGACCCGCTCGGCGACTGGACGTCGGTGATCGAAGCCACCAACGCCGCGCTCGGCGCCTCCGGCCCCCGGACGGTCGTGGTCACCCTCGGCGCCCAGGGCGCCCGAATCATCGACCTGGACGCCGGCACGGCTTCGGAGCAGATCCCTTCGCCGAAGGTGAAGCCGGTCGATACCACCGGCTGCGGCGACGCCTTCCTGGCGGCCTTCTCCTTCCGGATCGCCGCGGGCGACGACCTGGAGCAGGCGGCCGCGTTCGCCGTCCGGGTCGGTGCCTACGCGGCCACCGGCGAGGGCGCCCAGAACTCCTACCCGACCGCCGAGCAGCTCGCCGGCTGGACTCCGTGACGAATCGCTGACTTCATTGGTCGAGCTTGTCGAGACCTGGGACGACCTGATGCTGGCAAGGGGTTTCGACAAGCTCAACCAGCGGAGGTCGCGTTGATCAGCGCTTCCCCGAAGGACGGGACACCGACCACCGTGGCAACGACCGGACTGCGCCGGCGTCCGCTCCGGTTCCGCGCCCGGCACGCCGTCGCGGTGTTCGCCGTCCTGATCCTGCTCTCCTACGGCATCTCGATGGCCGAGGTCTACAGTGCCCTGGCGCAGCGGCCGAAGGACTGCAACGTCCGGCAACTCGCCGCCGCCCCGGACGCCGCGACACCGGCCGGTTTCGCCGACCCGGACTGGCTGGTGCAGCGGCGCGGCACGGTCAACGACGCCAGCTGCCTGAACCGCACCGCGGTGTACGGGGTGGCGCAGCCGGCCGATGAGGCCGAACTGGGGAAGGCCTTGGCCTTCGCCCGCGAACATGACCTGAAGGTGGCACCGTCCGGTGCCCGGCACAGCATGGGCGGGCAGGCGTCGTGGCCCGGTGCGCTGATCCTCGACATGACCGCGATGAACCGGATCACCATCGACGAGGCGTCCGGCACCGTACGGGTCGGCGGCGGCGCGCTGTGGCGGCAAGTGCTCGAAGCGTTGCACCCGCACGGGCTCTCGGTGACCGGTATGCCGAGCATCGACGTGCTCAGCGTGGGCGGCACCCTTTCGGTCAACGCGCACGGCACCGATTTCCGCACCGGTTCGCTGGCCGGCACCGTCCGGAGCCTGCGGCTGATGAAAGCAGACGGCAGCGTCGTGACCCTGGACGCCGATCGCGATCCCGACCTGTTCCATGCGGTGATCGGGGGTTACGGGCTGTTCGGCGTCATCGTCGAGGCGGAGTTGGCCACGGTGCCGGATGAGGTGTACCGGCTCGAGCAGCGGGTGGTGGCCACCGCCGACCTGCCCGACGTCCTGGACGCCCTGGGGGCCGACGAGAACAACCGGCTGATGTCGGCGGACCTGGCCACCGCGGGCTCGCCGTTGCTGGACCAGGCGGTCGTCTACACCCATGCGCGGTTCCCGGGTTCCGCGGACGAGCCGCGGCCCGAACTGATGCAGGAGCCCGACTCGCCGCCGGCCCGGTTGCTGTTCAACCTGGCCCGGCACCGCGGCCCGGCCCAATGGCTGAAGTGGACGCTGCAACGCGACCTGATGCCCCGACTGCGGCAGTGCGGCACGTCACGTAACGAGGCGCTGCGGGCGGCCGAAGCCTGCCTGGTGTCACGCAGCCAGGCGATGTACAGCGACCTGAAACTGCTGCGCCACACGATCCCGCAGTACACCGACATCCTGCACGAGTACTTCCTGCCGCGGGACGCCCTGGTCCCGTTCCTGCGCGACACCGCCGCGGCGCTGCAGGACAGCCAGGCGGTGGCGCTGCACGCGTCGGTCCGGGTGGTGCATGCCGAGCCGATTCTGCTCGACTACGCCCGCGGCGACCGCTACTCGGTGGTGCTGTACCTGAGCCAGGAGGTCTCCGCCGAGGGCAACCGCGACATGGCCGACCTCACCCGCACCCTGGTCGACCGGGCGCTTGCCGCCGGCGGCACCTTCTACCTGCCCTACCAGCAGCACTACTCCCGCGAGGACCTGGCCCGCGCCTACCCGCGGATCGACGAGTTCTTCGCGTTGAAGCGCCGCCACGACCCGGAGCTGCGGTTCATGAACAACCTGTACCGGCGATTCGGGTAGGACCCAGCCACCGCCGATCGAGCTTTGTCGAGATCCAGGTTTCGACAAGCTCAACCAGCGGTGGTCGGTTTGGTAAAGCCCAACCGTCGGCAGGAATCGCTGATCATTCACGTCATCCCGGGCCCCGACCCGGGATCTCAGTCGGGAGAGATCCCAGTGAGTGATCCCGGATCAAGTCCGGGATGACGACGAGGGGCCTTGATCGGCGCTTCGCTGGGGGCCGGGGCACTAGGCTGCCGCGATGAGCTGGGTGGAAGTGATCGGGTACGTCGCCTCGGCGTTCATCGTGTTGTCGCTCACCATGACCTCGGTGGTGCGGCTACGGCTGCTCTCGATGACCGGCGGGCTGATCTTCGTGGTCTACGGCGCGCTGCTGCCGTCCATTCCGATCATCCTGACCAATGCGGCGGTGGCCGGAGTGAACATCTGGTTCCTGCGCCGCGAGTTCGGTCCGCGGCGGTCGATCGGCGCCGTCCCGATCGAACCGGACGCGCCGTTCCTGGAGGACTTCCTGCGCGTCCACGCCGACGACATCCGACGCATCTGGCCGGGCTTCGACTCGCTGCACGAAGAGGACTTCGTGCTGCTGCCGATCCGCGACGGGCTGCCTGCCGGCGTTCTGGCCGGACGCCGCGACGGCAGCACGCTGCGGCTCACCCTGGACTATGTGATGGCCGCCTACCGGGATTCGCGGATCGCGGCCTGGTTGTACACCGGTCCCGGTGCCAAGCAGCTTCGGGACGCCGGGTTCAGCACCGTGGTGGTGCAGAACCCGGCGCCGGGTCACACCGACTATCTGCGTCAGCTCGGCTTCCGTGACGTCGACGGCGCGCTGGTCATGCAGCTGTGACGCCAAGCCGAATAGCCGCTCGCGAACGAGATCCCGGGGCGAGCCTGGGATGACAGAGTTCCGCCGTCCCCGGGTGCGTTGGTCCGCTCGCGCTGCGATCTCGGGGCGAGCCCGGGATGACGACGATCAGCCGGTGTAGCCGAGCAGCCGCGCCAGCAGCACCGGTGCGAGCTGCTGGTCGGTGTCCAGCACCACCCGGACGTGGGCGCCCTCGACATCGTGCGTACCGGTGCGTTGCCCGCGCAGGTCGCAGATGGTCTGGCCGCGGCCCGGCCCCTGGGTGTCGTCCACCACCACCGGCACGTTCGGCGCCCGGGTCGCGGTGATCTGGCCGGTCGCGATCGCGGCTGCCAGCGGGTCGTGTAGGGCGCACATGCGGCGTCCGTACTCGCCGACGTAGAAGTCGAAGTACAGGTTGAGAATGTCGGCCAGGGCCCGGTTGAGCGCCGAATCGGACGCCGCCAGCGCCTCCCGGTCGGACTCCTCGAAGGCGTTCTCCAGCGTGACGTCGAGCGGCACCAGCACCACCTGCCAGGGCGCCTCGACCACCGCCTGGGCCGCCTCAGGGTCATTCCAGATGTTCGCCTCGCCCACCGCGCTGAGGTTGCCCGGCACCAGCGCCGCGCCGCCCATGATGTACACCTCGTGCACCAGTTCGGCGATCGACGGATCCTGCTTGAGCGCGATGGCCAGGTTGGTCAGCGGACCGATCGCGATCACGTCCAGCTCGCCGGGGTGCTCGTGGGCGAGCCGGACCAGCATGTCGGCCGCCGATTCCGCCTCCGGCTTCCGGTCGGCGTGCGGCAGCTCCACGTCACCGACGCCGTTATGGCCATGGATGTGCGGAACCCCGCCGCTGAAGCTGTGGGTGAGCGGGTCCATCGCACCGACCGCAACCGGCACCTCGGTCTTGCCACCCATCGCCAGCAGGTCGAGGGTGTTGACCGCCGCCCGCTTGGCGTCGATGTTGCCGCTGACGGTGCCGATGCCGGCCAGTTCGATCTCGGGGGAGGCCATCAGGTAGACCAGCGCCAGCGCGTCGTCGATCCCGGTGTCGCAGTCGAAGTAGACGGGACGGGGGGCCATGGCCCCTCCTTTCGGTGAGGGAGTCTTCTCGGTGGGGGAGTCTTCGGGTCAGCTGCCGACGACGCCCACGATGGCGGCGTTCAGCAGGTTGGTCATGGTGGCACCCAGCAGGGCGAGCAGGCCGTACTTGGCGACCTCAGAGCGCCGCTCGGGGATCAGCGACCCGAGCGAGCCGACCAGGATCGCGATCGAGCCGAAGTTGGCGAAGCCGCATAGCGCGAAGGTGGTGATCAGCGTGGTCTTCGGGTCGAGTTGCCCGGCGGCGACCATCGGGCCGAAGTTCGAGAAGGCGACGAACTCGTTGAGCACCGTCTTCTGTCCGATGAAGTTGCCGGCGACGGCCGCCTCGTTCCAGGGGACGCCGATCAGCCACGCCACGGGTGCGAAGATCCAGCCGAACACCATGTCGAAGGAGAGCTGCGGCATGCCGAACCAGCCGCCGATGCCGCCCAGCGCCCCGTTCAGCAGGGCGATCACGGCGATGAAGGCGATCAGCAGGCAGCCGACGATGACGGCGAGATGGCCGCCGGTCAGCGCACCACGGGCCAGCGAGTCGATCACGTTCACCGATTCGGTGTCGTGGACGTCGCGCACCGAGGCGTCCAGGTCGGACTCCTCGGTCTCGGGCCACATGCCCTTGGCCACCAGCAGCGAGCCGGGCGCGTTCATCACGGCGGCGGCGAGCAGGTAGGGCATCGGTGCGCCGAGCAGCGAGTAGCCGACCAGCACCGTGCCGGCCACCGAGGCCAGGCCGCCGACCATGCAGAGGAACAGCTGTGATTTGGTCAGCCGCGGCAGGTAGGGCTTGATCACCAGCGGCGCCTCGCTCATGCCGAGGACGACCACGGTGGCGGCCCACACCGACTCGATCTTGGACGCGCCGAGCACCCATTTCAGCGCGGTGCCGACGATCTCGATGACCCACTGCAGAACGCGCAGGTAGTAGAGCAGGCCGACGATGGCGCCGAAGAAGATGATGACGGGCAGCACCTGCAGGGCGAAGACGAAACCGATCTTGTCGGTGTCGATCAGCGGGCCGAAGACGAACTCGGTGCCCGCGCTGGTGAAGCCGATGATGCCGGTGACCGCATTGGCGAACTGCTCCAGCGCGTAGGCGCCCGGTGCCCATTTGATGACCAGGAAGCCGACGAGCGCCTGCAGTGCGAGGCCTGAGCCGACGATGCGCCAGTTGATCCGGCTCCGGTGCTTCGATATCAGCACGATGATGCCCAGGATCAATGCGATTCCCAGCAACCCCTGAAAGCGCTCCATGCCAGCCTCCTCGCTGCGCGGACGTCCCGCGACCATAGGGTCGCATACACGGCGCGGGCAAGGGGGGAGATGTGAAACTGAGTCGCCGGCACAACACGAAAGGGCCCGGACGCCGTGGCGTCCGGGCCCTTCATGGTCAGTTCAGCGGAGGTCGTCAGGGTTCTGCTCGGGACGATCCGAGGACCGTCCGGTGCCCTGGCCGAAGGCGTTCTTGGCCTCATCGAAGCCGGTGGGGCCGCCGTCCTCGGTGGGCAGCACGGCCCACAGCACCAGGTAGGCGATCCAGCCCACCTGGGTGAAGATGGCGAGCAGCACGGTCAGGATGCGGACCAGCCCGGAGTCCAGGTTGAGGAAGCGGGCCAGTCCGCCGCAGACGCCGCCGAGAAATTTGTCGGTGGTCGAGCGGGTCAGGGTCTTTCCGTTCATCGGGTTCCTTTCGTCGAATTGCGGGAAAGTAGAAGGCCGGCCAGGCCGATCACGACCAGGCCGAGGGGAGCGACGATCGAGGTGAGTTTCCAGTCGACCGTGCCGAATGCGGCGCACAGGGCGAGCACTGCCAGCCCGGTGCTGACCAGGCCCACGTTGAACGCGGCGACATCGATGCGCCTCATGACACCGTCACCTCGCCGACGCCGGTGTGCAGCACCACGGTGAGCACGGGTGCTCCCGGGGTGAGGATGCGCTGATAGTTGCCCTTGAGGTCGATGCCGTCGCGGCTGGTGTCCGGGCCGTGGTACTCGCCGGCGCCGATCGACCATTCGACGATGACGTTGCCCGTGGTGGGCAGGGACACCGCCAGCGTTCCGGCGCCCTGGGAGAACTGGATCTGCCTGGTTTCGGTGACGTCCAGTCCGCTGAGGTTGACGGTCACGTCACCGGCGCCGTGGTTCTGTTCGGTCGTCGGTAGCTGCGCCATCGTGGTGTAGCTGACGGTCTCGGTGCCGACCCGGCCCGGACGCGGCACCGGCACCAGCATCGCGATGGTCACCAGGCCGGCGACCACGGCCAGCGGCAGCAGGCCGCGGGGGCGTCCGGCGAAGGCGGCGATCAGCAGGCCCAGGCCCAGCGCGCCGAGCACGGTGGCCGCATAGGCCAGCGGGGGAACGATGACGCCGAACACCACCGACAGCACGGCCAGGGTGGCGAGGCCGCCGCCGAGCAGGCAGAGCACCAGCGGCCACAGCCACTTCGGACGGCGCCGGGTGGCCCGCGGTGCGGGCGGCGTCCAGTTCGAGACGGCAGGCGGCGGAGTCGGCCGGTACTCGTACAGCGGGAGCGTCGCGGGCGGATCGCCGGCCGAGACGTCCGATACACCCGCAGGCGTGCCCTGTCGCTCTTGGACGACCCGCTCACGCCACGCCGCGGCTGCTCGTTCGAAGTCGGTCTGCGGCAGCGCGGACGGCGTGGATGCGGTTGGCAGCGCAGCCGTGTCGGACGGGCCGGCGAGCTCGTTCTGACCGGACGGCGCGCCGTTGCCGGGCTGGCCGGCGGCGTCCGGGCGGTGCGGATGGCGCCGCCGGTGGAAGCCGAAGTACCACAGGAAGCCGAGGCCGACCACGGGGGCCAGGCCGAACGGCAGCCAGGATCCGACCGCCACGGTGATCAGCACGCCGAGGCCCACCACGGCGCCGATCGCGGCGGCCGGGGACCATGACCGGGTGAACGGTGCCAGCCGATAGAGTGGGAACTCGCTGGATCCGTCCTTGGGCACCAGCAACAGCGCACCCACATAGAAGGCGATGCCGAGCCCGCCGAGCAGGGCCAGCAGCACCATCGCGATCCGCAGCACGGTCGGGTCGACCTGCCAGCGACGGGCGAGCCCGGCACAGACGCCGCCGAGCACGGCGCCCGAGGACGCGCGGCGCAACGGGGTGAGTTCCATGGCCACCACTGTTGCCGAGGCGTCCGGACGAACCATCGGGGAACGTCCCTGAGCCGACCCCCAAAGGGCCGTGCGGGAAGCCGGGTTGGCTGGCCGGGGGAGGCCGCACGCGCGACACTGAACCAGAGGCGTCGGCCAGCCGACCTCCGACGCACCCCGCTATGACGACTCCACTTCGCACCGTACCGGTGACGCCTCAGCGCGCCGACCGGCGGCTGGACACCGCCTGGCTGGCCGGCGTGTGCACGGGTTTGGCCGCCCATCTGGGCTGGCCGACGCTGGTGCTGCGGGTCGGGTTCGTGCTGCTGACCGCCAGCATGGGCATCGGGGTGCTGGTCTATCTGGTGTTGTGGCTGGCGTTGCCGCTGGCCGCCGAGGCGCCGCGGGCACCCGGCCTGGACGCGGCGGGGCGTCGCGGGCTGCGC
>NZ_JASGEN010000069.1:0-7774 GCF_047606365.1 Micropruina sp.
CCTTCCGGGAGTGGGCGGAACGGCTGGGTGTCGAGGTGCAACCCCGCACCCTGGGGGCGCCGCTCGACCCGGCCAGCGAACTGCTGGTCTCGACCGTGCCGTCCGCCGCGTTGGAGGGACGCCTCGACTCGCTCGAGGTGGAGTACTGCCCGGCGCTGCGCGGAGTGTTCGACGTGATCTACCACCCGTGGCCGACACCGCTGGCCGAACGGGCCGAGACCGCCGGACGGGTGGTCGGCAACGGGCTCGATCTGCTCGTCTACCAGGCCCGGCACCAGGTCCGGTTGATGACCGGACGGGACGTCCCGGTGGAGGTGTTGGTGTCTGCCGTGCGGGCAGTGACGGAGGCCGGCGTCGGGTCGTGACAGACTCGCGATCATGCTGCGTTACCTGACTGCCGGGGAGTCCCATGGCCGCGCCCTGGTGGCGACCATCGAAGGCATTCCCGCCCATGTCAGGGTGTCGACCACCGACATCGCCGAGGCGCTGGCCCGACGGCGGCTGGGCGCCGGCCGCGGTGCCCGGATGAAGTTCGAGGCCGACGAGGTGACGATGTTGACCGGCCTCCGGCACGGCGAGACGCTGGGTTCGCCGATCGCGATCATGATCGGCAACACCGAGTGGCCCAAGTGGGAGACGGTGATGGCTCCCGACGAGGTGGACGCCGAGGTGCTGGCCGCGCAGGCCCGCAACGCTCCGCTGACCCGTCCGCGTCCGGGGCATGCCGACCTGGCCGGCATGCAGAAGTACGACTGGGACGAGGCCCGTCCGATCCTTGAGCGTGCCTCCGCGCGAGAGACCGCCGCCCGCGTCGCGCTGGGCCGGGTGGCCAGCAACTTCCTGCAGCAGGCCTGCGGCGTCACCATCGTCAGCCACGTCGTCGAACTCGGCCCGATCCGCTCCACGGGCACCCGAGTGCCGACCCTGGACGACCGCGACGCCATCGACGCCGACCCCGTCCGCTGCCTGGACGCCGAGTCCAGCGCCGCCATGCAGGACGAGATCGCCGCGTGCCAGAAGGCCGGCGACACCCTGGGCGGCGTGGTCGAGGTGGTGGCGCACGGCGTCCCCGCCGGTCTGGGCTCGCACAGTCAGGGCGACCGGCGGCTGGATTCGAAGCTGGCCGGTGCGCTGATGGGCATTCAGGCGATCAAGGGCGTCGAGGTCGGCGACGGTTTCGACCTGGCCCGCACCCGCGGCAGCCTGGCCCACGACGAGATGGAGCCGGGACCGGGTGGTGTGGTCCGGCTGCGCAACCGGTCCGGTGGTACCGAGGGCGGCATGAGCAACGGTGAGCCGCTGCGCGTCCGGGCCGCGATGAAGCCGATCGCGACCATTCCGCGGGCCCTGCGCACCATCGACGTGACCACCGGTGAACCGGCCGTCGCCCACCATCAGCGCTCCGACGTGTGCGCCGTCCCGGCCGCCGGCGTGGTCGCCGAGGCGATGGTGGCGCTGGTGCTGGCCGAGGCGGTCCTGGAGAAGTTCGGCGGCGACTCGGTCGCCGAAACCAGCCGGAACCTGGCCGGCTACCGCGAGCGCCTCGCGCAGCGAGGGCTGAGGTGACGTCGGGCCACCGCATCGCAGTCATCGGCGCACCGGGGGCCGGCAAGACCACGGTGGGCCATGCCCTGGCCGGCCGGCTCGGGCTGCCGTTCCTCGACGTGGACGCCGCGATCGAGGCCGAGCAGGGCCAACTGATCCGGGAGATCTTCGCCGACTCCGGCGAAGCGCATTTCCGCGCACTGGAACGTGACGCGACGGTTGCCGCACTGGCCGAGCCCGGCGTGGTCGCGGTGGGCAGCGGTGCCGTGCTGACCTCCGAAGTGGCTGAAGCACTACGTGATGTCACCGTGGTCTGGCTGCAGGTCTCGGTCGCGCAGGCCAGCCGGCGGCTCGGGCTGAACCAGGCCGGCGTCCTGGTGCTGGGCAATCTGCGGGCCACTCTCATCAAGCAACTCACGGAGCGGACGCCTGTGTATCAGAATCTGGCCACCATCAGCGTGGACACCGATCATGCCGAGGTAGCGGCGATCGTGGAACAAGTCATGGCAGAACTGAAGGAGGACGACCGGTGAGAATCTCCACCATCGATGTGACCGCCGAACGCCCCTATCAGGTGGTGGTCGGACAGGGTGCGCTGGAACTGCTGCCCCAGTACGTGGCCGAGCAGCGGCGGATCGCGGTGATCCATCCGCCGGTGCTGCGCGAGCAGGCGTCCAAGCTCCGGTCGGCCTGCGACTGCCAGACGTTGAGCATCGAGGTGCCGGCGGCCGAAGCGGCCAAGACCGGCGAGACGCTGCAGCGCTGCTGGGACGCGCTGGCCGAGGCCGGCTTCACCCGCTCGGACGCCATCATCGGCCTGGGCGGGGGAGCGACCACCGATCTGGCCGGGTTCGTCGCCTCCACCTGGCTGCGCGGCGTCACCTACGTGTCGATACCGACCACCGTGCTGGGCATGGTGGACGCCGCCGTCGGCGGCAAGACCGGAATCAACCTGAGCGCCGGCAAGAACCTGGTCGGCACCTTCTACGAGCCGTACACGGTGCTGTGCGACCTGTCCTTCCTGGAGGGCCTGCCGGTCGAGGAGATCCGCTCCGGGATGGCCGAGGTGGTGAAGGCCGGCTTCATCGCCGACCCCGCCATCCTGACCATCATCGAAGACGACCCGGCCGCGGCGCTCGACCCGAAGGGCGAAGTGATCTGTGCGCTGGTCAAGCGGGCGATCGAGGTGAAGGCGGCCGTGGTGGGCGACGACCTGCGGGAACGAACCTCCGTGGGACGCGACCTCGGACGCGAGCAGCTCAACTACGGCCACACCCTGGGCCACGCCATCGAGCGTCACCAGCGGTACACCTGGCGGCACGGTGAGGCGATCAGCGTCGGCATGGCCTTCGCCGCGGAGCTGAGCCGCCGGGCGGGTCGTCTCGACGAGGACACCGCCGGACGGCACGGCCGGGTGCTGCGGGCGCTCGGATTGCCGACCAGCTACCCGGCCGACGCCTGGCCGGAGTTGCGCGAGGCGATGAACCTGGACAAGAAGACCCGGGCCAGCACCCTGCGGTTCGTGATCCTCGAGCAGCTGGCCCGCGCGGCCATCCTGGAGAGCCCCGACGAGGATCTGCTGCGGGACGCCTTCGAGGCGTTGAGCCGGTCGGCGACACTGGACTGATGTACACGCCGCGCCACTTCACCATGCCGCCGGAGCTGCAGGCCCGGACCCTGGCCGCGCCTGGTGTCGGCGACCTGATCACCCACGGGCCGTCTGGGTTGCTGGCCACCCACCTGCCGTATGTCTTCGATGCGGACATGGGTGAGCAGGGCAGCCTGGTGCTGCACGTGGCGCGTCCGAACGCTCAGTGGCGCGAGGCGGTCACCGGGGAGGCGTTGTTCATCATCACCGCCGCCACCGACTACATCTCATCGCTGTGGTACCCGAGCGCGCCGGCGTCCGGGAAGTACATCCCGACCTGGGACTACGTCACCCTGCACCTGTACGGCGAGCTGATCGCCCACGACGACCTGGACTGGACGACGATGGCCGCCGAGAGGTTGATGAAGGCCCACGAGCGCACCCTCGGCATGGACGACATGCCCGCCGACTACGTCGCCGGCCAGTTGCGTGCCATCGTCGGCCTGCAACTGCAGATCACCCGGATTGAGGCGAAGGCGAAGCTCAGCCAAAACCGGACCCCCGACGACGTCCGCGGCGTGATCGAGGGACTGACCGAGGCCGGTGCCGACGACAGCGCCGCCCTGGTCGAGGAGTTCGGCCTGCCGCCCGCCGAACGCCGAGCCGCCCTGATCGCCGACGTCGCCGCCCGCCACCGCCCCGGCAACGACAGCCTCTCCACCGGCCAGATCATCGCCACCCCCACCCCTCGCTGACCCGTCGGTAACCCCGGGGACGGTTCTCCCGGTCACCGGGGACGGTTCTTTTGGTCACTGGGGACGGTTCCTTTGGTCACCGGGGACGGTTCTTTCGGTCACCGGGGACGGTTCCTTTGGTCACCGGGGACGGTTCTTTCGGTCACCAGGGACGGTTCCTTCGGTCACCGGGCGCGGGGATCAGTTGGCCAGAAGAACCATCCCCCGATGGTTCGGACGCCGGGCGCGGGCCTCGCTGTCTCGCTCGGTTCGTCGTCACAGCGCTCCCGCACTACACTGAGCGGTCGGCTCGCAATCGGTGAACGAAGGGTTTTCACGTGGCTTCCACCAACGATCTGAAGAACGGCATGGTGCTCGACCTCGACGGTCAGCTCTGGCAGGTGCTGTGGTTCCAGCACCACAAGCCGGGCAAGGGCAACACCGTGGTGCGCACGAAGCTCAAGCACGTGCTCAGCGGCAAGGTGGTCGACCGCACGTTCAACTCCGACACCAAGGTGGACACCGCCAACGTCGACCGGCGCGAGATGCAGTACCTGTACCACGACGGCGACGGCTACGTGTTCATGGACACCGCCACCTACGACCAGATGACGATCACCGACGAGACCATCGGCGACGCCAAGAACTACCTGCTCGAGAACCAGAACGCCACCGTCGCGCTGCACGAGGGCAACCCGCTCTACGTCGACCTGCCGGCGTCGGTGGAGCTCGAGGTGACCTACACCGAGCCGGGCCTGCAGGGCGACCGCTCGACCGGCGGCACCAAGCCCGCCACCGTCGAGACCGGGCTGCAGATCCAGGTGCCGCTGTTCATCACCACCGGCGAGCGGGTCAAGGTCGACACCCGCGACGGCAGCTACCTGGGTCGGGTCTGACCGCCGGTGGCCGCCGACCCTGCGGTAACCACGCCGCGCCAGCGGATCACCACGCCCGACGGCACGGTCGCCGAGCTGATCGAGACCCGTCCGACGACACAGCCCGGACGTGGCTCGTCCCGCACCAAGGCACGCAAGCGTGCCCTGGACATCCTCTTCGAGGCCGACCTGCGCGGTGTGGACGCCACTGAGCCGCTGGCGCTGCACATCGCCGAGGCTGACCCGCCGGTGCGTCCGTTCACCACCACGCTGGTGAACGGCGTCACTGCGCGCAAGACCGAGATCGACACGCTGATCGCCGACTGCCTGGCCACCGGCTGGACGATGGAGCGGATGCCGCGCGTCGACCGCTGCCTGGCCCGCATCGCGCTGTGGGAGATGCTGGACGGCACCACGTCCGCCGAGGTCGCGCTCGAGCAGGCCGTCAGCCTGGCCCAGGAACTCTCCACGGACGACTCGGCGACCTTCCTCAACGGCGTGCTCGCTCGCGCCCGGGAGAAGATCACCGCCGGCCTCGACTGAGGCCCTTGCCGAAGTCTCTCGCTCGTCAAATGGCGACCGATTCGGGACGTACTTCGCCTGGTTGGGCGTGGATCACCCCGGAATCGGTCGCTGATCCGCGAGCCGACAGCACCGGACTCGGATTCCGCGATCAGGCCCGGGGCCACTTGTGGAAGTCGAAACCGACCAGCCGCCGGTACATGCCCACCGACTCGTACAGGTGGGTGGCGCCGGTCGGGCTCTCGGCGTCCACGTGCAGTTTGACGGCGCTGCGGCCGTCGGCTGCGTAGCGGGTGAAGCTGGTGCGCAGCAGCGCCTTGGCGACACCCCGTCCGCGCCCTTGCCGCAGCACGCCGAGATTCGCCACATAGCCGGCGTTGTCGGCCTCGAGGTACGAGTTGTGCCCCATCAGCCCGCCGACAGCCTCGCCGTCGATCTCGGCGAGGTACCAGTGGGTCGGGTCGGCGAGCTGGTCGGAGTGCTTGGTCTCCACCCAATCCTCGAAGCTGCGCAGCTGGAAGTCGTAGTGGTCGCGGAACGACTCGCTGATGACCTGGTACATCGTCCTCAGGTCGGCGGCGCCGTCATCGGGCACCTCGGCCTGCCTGACCACCACGGGAGAGGCAGGATCCGGCTTCGGCGCGACATAGCCGTCCAGGTCGATCTGCATCTCGATGAAGGCCCGCATCTGCTGGAACCCGAACGCCTCGGCGTGCCGCCGGGTGAGCGCGTCATGCTCGTTGACCCACAGATCCAGTCGCGGGCCGGTGACGCCAAGACCATCGGCGATCGTCAATGCGACCTGTTCCGCCCACGCCAGGCCGCCTTCCCACAGCTCATCGACCAGTTCGGCGGGCAACGACCTGTCGATCGCCACCTGCGCCCAGTACTTGTCGTCGAAGTTGCGGAACACCCGCCACACTCCGATCAGGACGCCGTCGCGCTGCAGAACCAGCGCGGTGTTGCGTTCCAACGCGCGCGGCGTGTCGAACCACTCGTCGACCTCGCCGGCGCTCAGGGAGGTCTCGCCCATCGCGGCCAGTTCATCGGCACGCAGCAGTTCGAGAAGCGCCGGGACGTCGTCCGCGCCGGCCGTCCGGACGGCGATGCCCTCGGGCAGCGGTCCCGGAATCACAGGCTTCATGGCGGCACTGGTGTTGTCGGTCACGTCCCACGACCCTACCGGTGAGCCCGGAGGAGTAGCTCGGCGAACGACATGACACGGCGTCCCATCCGGACCTGCGCGGTCAGCGGCACCGTCCGGCTTTGCTAGTCTTTCGTGAGTTTGAGCCCGCCCCGGCGGGGAAAGGACTTTCATGCCTTCAGGCTTCTTCGATCGCGAACAGACTCCGGCTTTGTTGGTTCTCGAAGATGGGCGGTCCTTTCGCGGCTTGTCCTTCGGGGCGGCCGGCGAAGCCTTCGGTGAGGCGGTGTTCTCCACCGGCATGTCGGGCTACCAGGAGACGCTCACCGATCCCAGCTACCACCGCCAGGTCGTGGTGGCCACCGCGCCGCACATCGGCAACACCGGCTGGAACGACGAGGACGACGAATCGTCCCGCATCTGGGTGGCCGGCTACGTCGTCCGGGACCTCTCCCGGATGCGCTCCAACTGGCGCTCCAACCGCTCGCTGGACGACGAACTGCGTAGCCAGGGCGTGGTCGGCATCGCCGAGATCGACACCCGGGCACTGACCCGGCACCTGCGTGAGCGGGGCGCGATGCGGGTCGGCATCTCCACCACCGAGCTCGACCCGACCAAGCTGCTGGCCAAGGTGCGCGAGGTTCCGGCGATGGCCGGCTCCGACCTGGTCGCCGACGTCACCCTGGGTGCCGAGAAGGTGCTGCCGGCGGTGGGCGAGAAGCGGTTCACGGTCGCCGCCATCGACCTCGGCATCAAGGACATGACCCCGACCCGGATGGCCGAGCGCGGCATCGAAGTGCACCTGCTGCCGGCGTCGGTGACCTTGGACGAGCTGACCACCCTGAACCCGGACGGCGTCTTCTTCTCCAACGGCCCCGGCGACCCGGCCACGGCCGACGCCCCGATGGAGTTGCTGCAGGGCGTCCTCGATGCGGGCATTCCCTACTTCGGCATCTGCTTCGGCAACCAGATCTTCGGACGCGCCCTCGGTTTCGGCACCTACAAGCTGAAATACGGCCACCGCGGGATCAACCAGCCGGTGAAGGATCTGCGCACCGGCAAGGTGGAGATCACCGCCCAGAACCACGGCTTCGCCGTCGACGCACCGCTCGACAAGGCCACCGCGACCCGCTGGGGCAACGCCCGGGTCAGCCACATCTGCCTCAACGATGACGTGGTCGAGGGCCTCGAGCTCACCGACGACGCCGACAACCTGCTGTCCTTCTCGGTGCAGTACCACCCCGAGGCGGCCGCCGGCCCGCATGATTCGGCCTACCTGTTCGACCGCTTCGTCGACGTGATGACCCGACGCCGAGACGGCGCCGGGGGTAGAGCCGAGCACAACCCCACCCAGAGCAACACCGAC
>NZ_JASGEN010000070.1:0-31486 GCF_047606365.1 Micropruina sp.
AGCGACAGCGCCGCCCCCCGCCCGGAACCCAGCAGTGACCAGCCGCGGCCGACCCAGTCCGGACCGATCAAGGCGCCACCCCTGCCCCCGCCGATCAAGGCACCGCCCCTCCCTCCGCCTATCGAGGCGCCGCCCCTGCCGCCGCCGACGCTGATCCCGACCCTGCTTCCCACCGTCGAACTACCGACCACGCCGCCCGCCGATCCCCCCACGGAGCCTTCGGGTACCCCCAGCCCCACACCGAGTGGCTGGCCGAGCCGGACGTCGCCGGTCCATCCCCCCTCGACGGCGACACCGGTGGGCAGCACCCGGTTCCCGGGAGGCTCGCTGCCCTCGGCGACGAGCGGGTCGATCAGGACGCCGGCCACCCACACGGATTCGCCCGAGTTGCCGCAGGGTACGCCGTCCGCTGCACCACTGCCCGGACCGCAGGGACCCGGTGGAGGCTCCGGTTCACTGCCCTCGCCCGAGTCGTTGGCCCTGGAGCGCGGCCTGTCCGCGATGCTGCCGATGATGGCGGGCTCCATCATCGTGATGGGCCTGACGCTGTTGCTGCGACCGCCTCGGCGCCCGATCGGCTGAGGAAGCGCTGATCAAAGCCGCTCCCTCGTCATCCCGGACTTGATCCGGGATCTCTCCCGCCTTGAGACCCGGGTCGGAGCCCGGGATGACGTGAATGGACCACCGTTGGTCGACCCTGCCGAAGCCCCTTGTCAGCGCGGCCTCGACTAGCTCGACCGACGTCGGCGCTCTCGTGCCTACCGGCCGTTGTTCGAGCAGTGTGGTTCGATGGCCCACATGTCCGCTGCTGTGCGCTTCGCTCTGCACTCCACCGTCCTGGACAACGGCCTGCGGGTGGTGGTCAACCATGACCCGACCGTGCCGGTCGTCGCGGTGAACCTGTGGTTCGACGTCGGCTCGCGCGACGAGCAGCCGGGACGCACCGGGCTGGCGCACCTCTTCGAACACCTGATGTTCGAGGGTTCGGCGAACGTGGCGTCCGGTGAACATCTGGCCATCGTGCAGAGCGTCGGCGGGTCGGCCAACGCCACCACCTGGTTCGACCGCACGAACTACTTCGAGACGGTGCCGACGCACGCCCTCGACCTGGCGCTGTGGCTGGAGGCCGACCGGCTGGCCAGTCTCGACCTCACCCAGGAGACCCTCGACAACCAGCGCGCGGTGGTGCTCGAGGAGAAGCGGCAACGCTACGACAACGTGCCCTACGGCGATGTGCTGATCCATCTGATCGGGCTGACCTTTCCCGAGGGGCATCCCTACAGCCACCCCACCATCGGGTCGATGGACGACCTCGCCGCCGCCGACCTGGACGACGTGCGCGCCTTCTTCGCAACCCACTACGCACCCGGCAACGCCGTCCTCACCATCGTCGGCGACGTCACCGTGGACGACGCGGTGGCCCGTGCCGCGCGCTACCTGGGCGGGGTGCCGTCGAGTCTTCGACAGGCGCGTCCGGTGGCCGAGCCGTTGCCGCCGCTGACCGGGATCCCGCGCACCGAGGTCTCCGCCGACGTACCGACCGACGCCAGCTACGCCACCTGGCGGCTGCCGGCCCGGGACACCCGCGAGTTCGCCGCGGTCGATCTGGCGCTGGCGGTTCTCGGTGACGGGCAGACCTCACGGTTGCATCGCCGGCTGGTCCGTACCGATGTGATCGCCGAAGGTGCCGGGGCCTCCACGCTGGGGCTGATCGGCGGGAACAGCATCGGCTTCGCGCAGGCCCGGGCGCTGGCCGGCGTCCGGGCGGAACAGTTGGAGGCGGCGATCATCGAAGAGGTGGAGCGCTTCCTGGCCGACGGCCCGTCCGCTGTCGAGGTGGACCGCGCCAAGGCGCAGTTCGAGCGGGAATGGCTCGATCAGCTGGGCAGATTCGACAGCCGCGCCGACCTGATCGGCTGCTACGCCACCTTGTACGGCGATCCCGAGGTGGTGAATCGTCGCTTGGACGAGGTACGCAGCCTCACCGTGGCGGAGGTCACTGACGCGGCGCGGCGCTATCTGCGGCCCGAGCAGCGCGCGGTGCTGAGCTACCGGAAGGAGTCCGCATGAAACGCCCGATCGTGCCGGCACCGCCGGTCTGGGATTTCCCCTCGCCCCGGACGGCGCAACTGGACAACGGCCTGCGGGTGCTGATCTTCCAGCGCCCGGGCCAGCACCTGATCAACGCCACGCTGGTACTCGAGTTGCCGTTGTCGGCCGAGCCTCGGGATCGAGAGGGCGTCTCGGCGATTCTGCAGCGCTGTCTGGACGAGGGCACCGCCAGCCATCCGGGCACCGATTTCGCCGACGAACTGGAGGGCTGCGGCGCGGTGCTCGTCGGCGGCACCGGCTACGCCGCCGCACACCTCAGCCTCGAAGTGCCGAGCACCCGGTTCGGCACCGCACTGCCGCTGTTCGCCGAAGCCGTCCGCGAGCCACAACTGGCCGACGCCGACGTGCGACGCCACGTCGAACTGCGACTGGCCGAGCTGGCGCAGGAAGAGGCCCATCCGAGCCACCGCGGGGCGATCGCCTTCCGCGCCAGCGTCATCGACTCCGAGTACCGGGCGGCCCGTTCCGCCTCCGGCGACGCGACCGGTGTCGGCGCGATCACCGCCGACGACGTCCGGGCCCAGCATCAGGCCCACTACGGCCCCGAGCGGGGCACGCTGGTGCTGGCCGGCGACTTCGGCGGCGACGATCCGCTGCCCGCTGTCGTGGCTGCGTTCGGCGACTGGCGGCAGCCCACGGTGCCGATCAGCCATGAGGTGCCGCGATCGGCGCCGGCCCGGGCGCTGCTGATCGATCGCCCGGGTGCGGTCCAGGCCGACGTCCGGCTCGGCCGATTCGGGATCGACCGGCGGCACCCGGACTACGCCGCACTGCGGCTGGGTGGTTTCGTGCTGGGTGGTGGCTTCCTGAGCCGGCTCAACCGGGTGCTGCGCGAGGAACGCGGCTACACCTACGGGGTCCAGCTGGCCAACAGTCCCGCCCGCTCGGGCGGCCTGCTGGCGATGCATGCGTCGTTCCGGACCGAAGTCGCCGCGGCCGCGATCGCCGAGGCGTCCGAGCTGTTGCGGGTGGACGGCGACCGGCGGATCACTGGCGCCGAACTCACCGATGCGGTCAACTTCCTGGTCGGGATCGCGCCGCTGCGGTGTGCGACGGCGTCCGGAATCGCCGATCAGGCCGCCGCCCTGGTGGAGGCAGGTCTCGACACGGACTTCGTCAACACCCATTCGGCGGCACTGCGCCAGGTCACACCGGAGGCGGCGACCGAGGCGATCGAGCGGCATCTGCCGCTCGATGACCTGAGCCTGGTGGTGGTCGGTGACGCGGAAGCACTCGCCGAACCATTGCGCTCGGCCGGGCTGCAACTCGACCTGAGCTGAGCTTGTCGCTGGCTGAGTTTGCCTGAGGAAGCGCTGATCATTCACGTCATCCTGGGCTCCGATCCGGGATCTCAGGCGGAAGATCCCGGATCAAAGTCCGGGATGACGATGGAGCGGCTTTGATCAACGCTTCGCTAAGCCCCTTCTCAGCGCCGCATCATCCGAGGCCTCGACAAGCTCGACCAGCGATGGCCAGTAGTGCCTGAGGGGCGTCCATATCAGAGAGCGGTTGGTTGCCAGTACGACTCAAGTCTGATGTAACTTAGGTAAGGCAAGCCTTAGTCAGCTGAATATCTACCTAGAAAACGCTTCGGGGGAAGTCGCTCATGTCCTTACGCACCGTTCCCACTCACCCTCGGGTCAGCATCATCGTGCCGACCTTCAATGAGGCACCCAACCTCGAACGGGTCCTGCCCACCCTGCCGGACGCGCACGAGGTGATCATCGTCGACGGGGGGTCGACCGATGGCACCGTGGAGACCGCCCAACGGGTGATGCCGTCGGTGCGCGTCATGCAACAGACCCGCACCGGCAAGGGGAACGCCCTGGCCTGCGGGTTCGCGGCCGCGACCGGCGACATCGTGGTGATGTTCGACGCCGACGGCTCGGCCGACGCCCGGGAGATCCCCCTGATGGTCGCCGCGCTGCTCAGCGGAGCTGATTTCGTCAAGGGCAGTCGCATGCTGCACGGCGGCGGCTCCGCCGACCTGACCGCCACCCGGGCACTGGGCAACCGTGCCCTGACCGGTCTGGTCAACACCCTGTTCCGTACCCGCTACACCGATCTCTGCTACGGCTACAACGCGTTCTGGCGCGACGTGCTGGACGTGTTCGACCTTCCCGACCCCGAGGCCGGCGGCACTCGCTGGGGCGACGGATTCGAGATCGAGACCCTGCTGAACTGCCGGGCCGCCGCCGCCCGGCTGACCATTCTGGAGATCCCCAGCTACGAGCACGACCGGATCCACGGCACCTCCAACCTGCGGGCGCTGCCCGACGGCATGCGGGTGCTGCGGACGATCGATGCCGAGTTCCGCCGGCTGCGGATCCTCCGTTCGGGCACCCGGCACCTCGGTGCCACCGCCCGCTTCTCCACCAGGCCGGTGCAGCGGCCGAGTGGCGTCCCCGCCTTCCGCAGTCCGCACCGGGTCGCCGGCTAGTCCACGACTCGCCGGCCGCTCCCTGGGCAACCCGTGGGAGTGGCCGGCAGTCAGGCAACGGACGCCGAACCACGGCGTCCGGGATCGTCGGCGTCCCCGGTGGGTTGCGAGACGAGGCACTCTTCTGGCCGTCTTCATGCTGCCCATTCAGGCATGCGTGGCCTTCATTCCCTCATCTCAGGAGACCCCCATGTCCACGACCGCCCTCAACCGTTCCGAATCCCACGCCCCGCCCTCGAATTCGACGTCCACACTCCTTCCGCTGCAGCAGGTCAGCCTCGGCATGCTGCGCCTGGGCTTCGGCTGGGCGCTGTTCTGGTCGGGGATCGACAAGGTGTTCGGCCTCGGCTTCGCCACCACACCGGAGCAGTCCGTTCTCGCCGGGGTCTCCCCGACGAAGGGCTTCCTGCTCCACGGGCTGCCGGACGACGCGCTCGCCGCGGCGCTGCTCAAGCCCCTCGCCGGAAATCCGGTGGCCGACGCGCTGTTCCTGTTGGCCACCGTCGGTGCCGGGCTGGCGCTGCTGCTCGGTGTCGGCACCCGGATCGCCGCGATCGGCGGCGGGGTGCTGATGCTCAACCTCTGGTTCGCCTCGTTGCCGCTGGAGTACAACCCGTTCCTCGACCAGCATCTGTTCTATGCGATCGCCGCACTGTCGGTGCTGGCCTTCGACTCGGGCCGCTATCTCGGGTTGGGGAACATCTGGCGTAACCTGCCGCTGGTTCGCGGCAACCGCTGGCTGATCTAGCACCCTCCACCTTCCCTGGAATCGATCCAGATCGGGCACCGTCAGTGGTGCCCGATCTGGATCGATTCGGTTGGGGAGGTGCCGATCGTTCCCCGACAACGGGTTTCGACGAGCTCAACCAACGGAACCCCGCATCGGTCCGCCTCGCCATCTTGACGTATTCGAACATTCGTTCGATCATCGTCCTATGCCGATCGGTGCCGCCTCTTCGCTGGACGCGGACGCCCGCCTGGAGAGCGTCCGTCGGGTGCAGAGCGACGTCCGTTGGGCCGGTGCCCGCAGCGATCGGGCACTACCGGTACCGCCGGCGCTGTCCGGGTTGTTGCCGGGCGGCGGGCTGCTGCCCGGTTCGGCGTACTCGGTGTCCCCCGGTCTGCTGCTGCTGACGCTGCTGGCGGAACCCTCCCGGGCGGGCACCTGGTGCGGGGTGATCGGGCTGCCCGAACTCGGCATCGAAGCCGCCGAACAGGCCGGGCTGAATCTCGACCGGGTGGCGCTGGTGCCGCGTCCGGGCGAGCGCTGGTTCGCGATCACCGCCGCACTGGCCGAGGTGCTGCCGGTGGTCGCGGTGCGTCCCGGCAACCGGGTGCGGGAAGCCGACGCCGGCCGGCTGGCCGCCCGACTGCGCAGCAGTGGGACGGCGCTGCTGGTGGCCGGCGCCTGGCCGCGGGTCGAGGCGACCCTGAGCATGTCGGCGCCGCACTGGTCGGGGGTCGGAGCGGGGCACGGCTGTCTGAGTTCGCGCGATGTCCTGGTCACCGTCACCTCGAAGCGATCACCGGCTCCCCGGCAGGCCCGGGTGACACTGCCGGACGCCTCCGGCGGGTTGTCGGCGGCGCCCACGCCGTCCGATTCGAGCGGGTCGAGCCGAGCCGAGGCTCGTGAGCCGTTGCGGGTGGTGGGCTGATGGCCGGCCCGGAGCCCCGGCGCTGCCTGGTGATCTGGTTCCCGGACTGGCCGGTGACCGCCTGGCAGCGGGCCGAGGGGGACGCATCGGCAGAGGATCCGGTGGCGATCATGGAGACCGGCAAGGTTCTGGCCTGCTCACCGTCGGCCCGAGCCGACGGAGTGGCCGAAGGGATGCGGCGCCGGGAGGCCCAGGCCCGGTGTCCCGGGCTGGTCGTGGCAGCGGCCGATCCCGGCCGTGACGACCGGCTCTTCAGCACCGTGCTGGACCGGCTGGAACTGGTCGCACCCGGCTTCCACAGCGTCCGCGCCGGGTTGTGCGCGATTCCCGCTCGCGGCGTCGCCCGCTACTACGGCGGCGAGTCGTTGGCGGCCGAGGTGCTGCTCGACGTGCTGAGCGAGATCGGGTTCGGTGAGCCGCGGGTGGGGGTGGCGGACGGGCTGTTCACCGCCGAGCAGGCGGCCCGGCTGGCCACTCCCCCGGACCGGGTCACGGTCGTCCCACCGGGTCGGGCGGCCACATTCCTGGCGCCACTACCGGTGACGGTGCTGGGCGACGAGGCTCTGACGGTGCTGCTGCGGCGGCTCGGCGTCCGCACCCTGGGCAGCTTCGCCGGTTTGGAGGCCGGTGCCGTCCGGGAGCGGCTGGGCGGCTACGGCGCCCGGTTGCACGCACTGGCCGGCGGACGGGACTCCCGGTCGTTGACTCCGCGGAAACCTCCGCCCGAACTGATCCGGGAGGCGAGTTTTGAACCACCCCTGGAGTTGGTCGACCAGGTGGCCTTCTCGGTGCGCGCCGCCGCGGACGAGTTCATCGCCGCGCTGAGCACACACCGGCTGGTGTGCACCGAGTTGCGGGTCAGTTGCACCGATTCCGGCGGCCGGGTCAGTGAGCGGGTATGGCTGCATCCGGCAGCCTTCGACGCCGCCGCAGTGGTCGACCGGGTGCGTTGGCAGTTGGCCGGCAGTGACGGGCTGCGCGGTGGGATCAGCACCGTTCGGTTGGAGCCGGTAGCGGTCGACGATGCCGCCCATCATGAGCCGGGCCTGTTCGGCGCCGGTGTGGACGAGCGGATGCACCACGCGCTCTCCCGGGTCCAGGCGATGCTGGGCCATGAGGGCGTGGTCGTCCCGGTGGTCTCCGGCGGCCGCTGGCTGGCCGAGCGGCAGCAGCTGGTGCCCTGGGGCGAACGGGTGGTGCCGGCCAGTTCCCGGGCCGAACCCTGGCCGGGGTCGCTACCGGCACCGGCCCCGGCGACGGTCTTCCCGCGGCGGCATCCGGTGACCGTCCTGGACGCCGCGGACGCCGCGGTCACGGTGAGTGAGCGGGGCGAGCCGTCGGCTGAGCCTGCGGTGCTGGTGGAGGGTGCGCGACGGCGTCCGATCGAGGCGTGGGCGGGGCCGTGGCCGATCAGCGAGCGGGGTTGGGACGCCGCCCGCAGCCGGGTGGCGCACCGCTTCCAGGTCGTCGACGCCGAGCAGACCGCCTGGCTGCTGGTGCTCGAGCAGGGCGCCTGGTGGGCCGAGGGGAGGTACGACTAGGCGCTCGTTGGTCGAACTTGTCGAGACCTGATGTGGGCGCTGGTAAGGGGTTTCGACAAGCTCAACCAGCGATGCAGCGACCAGTGACAAAGGAGGAGGCGCACGATGGGGTTCGACAATCCGGCGGTCACCTGGCGGCAGCTGGAGGGAACGCTGAGCGGCCGCAAAGTGGCTCGCGACGACGCCCCGTTCTCGTGGAAGCGGGGGCCCTACCAGCGTCCGCCCATCCAGCGACCCACCGACGCGGTGCCCTATGCCGAACTGCACGCCCACTCGTCATTCTCCTTCCTGGACGGCGCCTCCGGGCCGGCGGCGTTGATCGAACAGGCGGAGCGGCTCGGCCTGCACGCGATGGCGCTCACCGATCACGACGGCTTCTACGGGGTGGTCCGGTTCGCCGAGGCCGCCGAAGCCACCGAGGTGCGGACGGTGTTCGGGGCGGAACTCTCGCTGGACCTGCCGGCCCCGCAGAACGGACGGCCCGACCCGGCCGGAACGCACCTGCTGGTGCTGGCGCGGCGCGAGGAGGGCTACCACCGGCTCGCCGCGGCGATTACCGAGGCCCAGTTGGCCGGTGCCGAGAAAGGTCGCCCCCGCTATCGGTTGGAGCGGCTCGCTGAGCGGGCCGACGGGCATTGGGCGATCCTCACCGGCTGCCGCAAGGGCGCCGTCCGGCGGGCACTGGCTGAAGGCGGGGCCGAGGCGGCCGGCAAGGCCTTGGACGAGTTGGTAGCGCTGTTCGGCCGTGACGCGATGACCGTGGAACTGACCGATCACGGAATGCCGCTGGATTCGACGCACAACGACGTCCTGGCCGCGCTGGCCGCTGAGCGCGGGTTGCCCCTCGTCGCCACCGGCAACGTCCACTACGCCCGGCCGCAGGATCAGTTGCTGGCCCAGGCGATGGCCGCCGTCCGAGCCAATCGCAGCCTCGATCAACTCGACGGCTATCTGCCGGCCGCCGGTACCGCGTTCGTCCGGTCCGGTGCCGAGATGCGACGGCGGTTCCGGCGCTATCCCGGTGCGGTGGAATACAGCGTCACCTTGGCCGACGAGCTCGCTTTTCCGCTGCGCAGGGCCAAGCCCGCGCTGCCCCGCCAGCAGGTGCCGGCCGGGCATACGCCGATGAGCTATTTGCGGCACCTGGTGTGGCAGGCAGTACCGGAGAAATATCCGGACCTGAGCCCGTCCGATGCCGAACGGATCGAGCGTGAACTGGCGGTGATTGAGGCCAAGGACTTTCCGGGCTATTTCCTGATCGTCTGGGACATCGTCGACTATGCCCGGAGTATGGGCATTCTCTGCCAGGGCCGAGGCTCGGCGGCGAACAGTGCGGTGTGCTATCTGCTCGGCATCACCGCGGTGGACAGCATCGCCTACCAGTTGCCGTTCGAACGCTTTTTGTCGGCACTGCGCGACGAAGAGCCGGACATCGACGTGGATTTCGACTCCGATCGGCGTGAGAAGGTCATCCAGTACGTCTACGACAAGTACGGACGCGAGCGGGCGGCCCAGGTCTGCAACGTCATTCAATACCGGCCGAAGAACGCGGTGCGCGATATCGCCGGTGCGCTCGGTTTCGGCCCCGGACAGCAGGACGCCTTCTCGAAACAGATCGAACGCTGGGGTCCGCTCGCCGACGCCGACGACCACGACATTCCGCCGCAGGTGGTCGAGTTGGCCGATCAATTGCTGAAGACCCCGCGCCATCTCGGCATCCATTCCGGCGGCATGGTGCTCACCGACCGACCGGTCAGCGAGGTGGTGCCGATCGAGCCGGCCCGCATGGAGAAACGCACCGTGATCCAGTGGGACAAGGACGACACCGCCTGGATGGGGCTGGTGAAATTCGATCTGCTCGGGCTCGGAATACTCGCCGCACTGCAGCACACCTTCAACCTGATTCGTGACGCGACGGGGGAGGAATGGACGCTGGCCACCATTCCCAAGGAGGAGAAAGCCGTCTACGACATGCTCTGCCGGGCAGATTCGATCGGCGTCTTCCAGGTGGAATCACGGGCCCAGATGGGTTTGTTGCCGCGGCTGCAACCCCGACAGTTCTACGACCTGGTCGTCCAGATCGCGCTGATCCGGCCGGGACCGATCCAGGGCGGGGCGGTACATCCTTTCGTCCGCCGCAAACTCGGCCGGGAGCCGATCAGCTATGCCCATCCGAAGCTGGAGCCGGCACTGAAACGCACCCTGGGCGTCCCGGTGTTTCAGGAGCAGTTGATGCAGATGGCGGTGGCGATCGGCGACTGCAGCGGTGAGGACGCCGACCTGTTGCGCCGGGCGATGGGTTCGAAACGCGGTGAGGAGCGGATCGAATCGCTGCGAGTGAAGCTCTATGCCGGCATGGCGCGCAACGGGCTGACCGGAGACGCCGCGGACGCCATCTATCAACAGATTCAGGCGTTCGCGAATTTCGGTTTCGCCGAATCGCATTCGCTGTCGTTCGCGCTGCTGGTCTATGCCAGTTCATGGCTCAAGCTGCATTATCCGGCGGCGTTCCTGGCGGGGCTGTTGCGGGCCCAGCCGATGGGGTTCTACTCCTCCGCCACGCTGGCCGCGGACGCCGTCCGGCACGGGGTGAGCGCGCTGCGGCCCTGTCTGGCCAGGTCGGGGGTGGATCCGGTGCTGGAGCCCCTGCCCGCTGATCAAGACCCGCACCCCGCTGGTCGAGCTTGTCGAGACCCATCTCGGCCGGGTCCCACCGGGATGGCGTCCTGCCTGGAGCGGCACCAACCCCCGGTCGGCGACTTCGATCGGGAAGCCCCCGACGAATCGGCCGCCCATCGGCGGGACGGTCACTTCGCCGTCCGGCTCGGGCTGGCCGGCGTCCGCGGCATCGGTTCCGAGGTCGCCGAGAAGGTGGTGACGGCCCGTGAGCAGGGCGGAATGTTCACCTCGATGGAGGACCTGGTGCGCCGGACGTCGCTGACCACACAGCAGTTGGAGGCGCTGGCGGCGTCCGGGGCGTTGGAATGCCTCGGATTGACCCGGCGTGAGGCGCTGTGGCGGGCCGGCACCGCCGCGCTGGATCAGCCGGGTTTCCTGCCCGGGACGCTGCCCGAGGTGCAGCCGCCGCTGTTTCCCGAGCCGTCGGCGTTCGAGACCCTGGCCGACGACCTGTGGGCCACCAGCATCTCGACCGACGACCATCCGTTGGCCCATCTGCGGCCGGGGCTGGACGCCCGCGGGGTGCTGCCGTCGTCCGCGCTGCGCACCGCCGAGGTCGGACGCCGGGTCGAAGTGGCCGGGGTGGTCACCCACCGGCAGCGGCCGTCCACCGCGTCCGGGATCACCTTCATGAACCTCGAGGACGAGCACGGCCTGATCAATGTGGTCTGTTCCCAGGGCGTCTGGATGCGACACCGCCGGGTCGCCCGGGACTCGTCCGCCCTGATCGTCCGCGGCATGCTGGAACGCTCCCCCGAGGGCGTCACCAACCTGCTGGCCGACCACTTCGAACCGCTGGGACTCAAGATCCGGGTCACCTCCCGAGACTTCCGCTGACCACGCCGGTTCGCACATCCGGGGACGGTTCTCTTGGTCACCGGGGACGGTTCCCTTGGTCACCGGGGACGGTTCCCTTGGTCACCTCGATGATCGGTGAAACCCGTTGTCGGAGAGCTTTCCTTGGTGACCAAAAGAACCGTCCCCGGTGACCGGAAGAACCGTCCCCAGTGTGCGAGGCTCCTCAAGGTGCGAACTGGCGGCTGCCCGCGTGGCACGGGAACGCCGGCGTCCAATCAGCCAGAGCAGCGGTCCGGTCATGGCGGTGGTCATCAACGCGGTGAGCACCAGGAGTGTGTAGAGGGCCTGGTCCAGAATGCCGGCCTGAAGGCCGGCGGTGAGGACAACGAGTTCGGTCAGCCCGCGGGTGTTCATCAGACTGGCCAGGATCGACGCCTCATGACCGTCGATTCCGGTGAGTCGCGCGCCGGCGAAGGTTCCGATCAGCTTGCCGCCGATGGCCACCAGGAGGATCAGGATCAGCTCGACGAGGTTGGACGTATCCAGGCCGCGGACGTCGACCGAGAGCCCCGCGACCACGAAATAGGTGGGGAGCAGCAGCGTGGTGGCCAACGGCGTTATCCGAGCAAGCAGACTCTCTCGGAGGTCGATCTCCCGGCCGTCGCTCCCCGTCCCACGGTCGCGGGGCAGGCAGAGCCCCGCGGCGAAGGTGCCGAAGATGAAATGCAGCCCCATCCACTCCGTGGCCGCACCGGAAAGCAGCGCGAACCCCAGCACCAACGCCAGCCCCAGCGTGCCCACCCCGGTCATACCCAGCAGCCGTCGCATCAGCGGGCGAACCACCAAGCCCATCACCAGCGCGTAGAGCGGCAGCAGGACCAGTTGCCAGGCCGTGTCCGCAGAGGCGGTGCTGACCGCGAGCGCAACGGCCAACAGCACCCACGCCACCACGTCGTCGACTGCCGCGGCGGCCAGTGCGATCACCCCGACCCGGCTCCGCGCCAGGCCGGTGTCCGCGACGATCCGGGCCAGCACCGGAAAGGCGGTCACTGCCACGGCCGCCACGATGAACAGCACGAACCCGGCAGTGTGCCCGGCCTGGTGCCGGCCGGCCAGCCAAAGACCCAGCGGCACAGCCGCGACGGCGGGCACCAGCATCGACCCCGCCGCCACGCCGGCCACCGCACCGCGTCGGCCACCGACGGCCTGACGTTCCAGTTCGTAGCCCAGGCCCAGCATGAACAGCCCGACCCCGACATCGGCCAGCGCACTGAGCGTTCCGCGCAAACCGACCGGGAACAGATAGTTGCCCAAGACCGGACCCAACACCGTCGGCCCCAGCAGGATCCCGCCGATGAGTTCGCCGACGACCGCCGGCTGGCCGATGTAGCGGGCCAGCCGTCCCAGCACGTGCGCGACCACCAGGATCGCGGCAAGGCCCAGGAAGAGCAGCTGAATCTGATGGCTCGTCATCACAACCTCCCGCGGAGAGCAGCGCGCCGCGTCACTCGATGTCGCGGGGATGAACTGAGGCCGGCATCAGCTGCAGCAGTGAATGTCGCAAAGCCATCCGGCCACGATCTTCGATCGGTTCGGAGTAGAGGTCGTCCAGGGCCGCCTTACCCAAGTTGTGCGGGCCGACGATCCGGTAGCACGAAGGGTTGAAGCTGCCGAACCAGAGCTGTGAGAACAGCCGCGGGTTGAGGATCTGCCGCCATTCCGGCACCAGGCAGCCGATCTCGCGGGCCAGCGCGTCCAGATAGAGGATCTGGGACGGCACCGACTCGGTCCGTCGCGGGCTCAGCGATGTCCAGTAGTCCTCCCACTCCTTCTCCCGCGCGATCCGGTCCTCGACGTCGTCGGGCAGCGTGCGCTTCCCGCTGCAGAGCAGGGCGAAGTAGCGGGCCTGCATCTCGGCGCAGATCGGAATGCCGCCGGAGAACGGCCGGACCATGCCGATGAAGGCTGCGGTGCCCTGATGTTCGGCGGCCACGACATGCTTGTACAGGTTGCGGACGTCGCCGTCGCGCACCTTCAGGTCACCGATCGCCAGCTCTTCGGTGGTGAATCCGGTGCACAGCAGGACGATGTCGAACTCCTCCGAACTGCCGTCGGAGAAGTAGATCCGGTTGCCCTCAGCGGAGGCCAGGCCGGAATCGTTCAGCGTGATCCGGCCCTCGACGATGTTCGGAATGAAGGTCACGTTCTTGCAGAAGATGGCCTTCTGGCTCCAGCTGCCGTCGGGATGCGACCGCCGGTTCCATTTCGTGATCATCGCCCGGTTGGCCGGATTGTCCAGCGTCGCCAGATCCAGCTTGGCCGGGTCGGCGGGCTCCCCGAACGGGTTCGGGCCGGTCAGCGGATCGGGAACCCCGTGCTTGGGGTTCAGCCGCCCGATGACGGTGAGCAGCACCCCGTAGACGACCGTCGCGGCGAGGAAGACCGCCTTCGTCAGCGAGTTCCGCGCCCAGAACGAATCGATCGCCAACGGAACCCTGGTGGCCCGCCGGTACATCTCGTGATGATGGGCGCGTACCGTGCCGTGATCGGTGGATTTGGTCCCGGCAGTGACCCTCGCCAGCAGGAACGAGTACGACCGGATGGCCAGCGTGCAGGCGCGCGAGACGTCCGAGACCTCGCGGACGATGTCGGCGCCCGATTCGGCCAGGCCGACGACCAGTACCCGCTTGTCCCGGAACGGCTCGTTGTTGCGGTACTGCGAGGAATGCACGACCTCACCGATGAACCCCTTGAGTTCGGGAAGCACCCGTGCCGGGGTCTTGAACGGGCCCGAACACACCGCCACCGCGTCGAACTCGGCGGTGGTCTCGGCGTCGTCGCGACGCACGGTGACCAGCCAGCCCTCCGGCGTCCGGGTCAGATCGGTGACTTCACTGTCGAAGACCACCTTGTCCCGCAAGCCGAAATGCGCGGCGTAGTCGTTGAGATAGCCCAGGTACTGCGGGCGGGTGTAGAACACCCGACCGCCCTTGAACGGGTAGTCGGAGTACGCCATCAGCTTCATCGAGATGGTCAGCCGCAGGTTGTCGAAGGCTTTCATCTTGTCGCCGTCGTCTCCCTCGCGAAGCCAGATGCCCCCCACGTCGGGATTCTTGTCATAGCAGACCACGTCATGCCCCTCATCGAGGAGTTGCTTGATGGTGGTCAGCCCGCACGGACCAGCCCCGATCACACAGACCTTCACATGTACCCCGCTTCATGCCGTCCGTCGCTTGAAGGCGGACCGTTTCCAAACGAGGGTTAGGTTAGGCTAACCAAAATCAGATAAATGATTCCGGTCGGATGATGGACGTCGCGGACGGGCCTACTGAGGCAGCTCAGCGGATCCCGGGGTTCGCGGCGCTGAGGGGGTCTCGACAAGCTCGACCAACGGTTCAGCGCGACCTCCGAGGTCTCGACAAGCTCGGACCAACGATTCTGGCTACTGCAGCAGCGCCTGCCGGATGGCAGGCCCCGCCTCCCCCGCCTCCAGCGCGTGGCCGGCGTCGGTGAGGTGGGCGTGGTCGGCGGCGTAGAAGAACGGTCCGCCCGAGTAGCCGGGCATGTTGTCGACCAGATCGATCATCGGCGCCTTCAACTCGGCGGCGTAGTCGATGACCTTCTGCTGGTAGGCCATCCACTGCTCGCGGGGCGTATTGTCCGAGACCGGCTGGGTGCCCAGCACCCACCGCGCGTTCGGCGCGACCTCACCCACCAGTTTGTGCAGCCGGCCGAGATTGTCGCCGAAATCATTGGCGCTGACGCCCTGCCACAGGTCGTTGCCGGCCAGCGACAGCACCACCACGTCCGGATCGATCTCGCGCAGCAGCGGTAACAGCGCCGGATGCCCAGCCCAGCCGAGCCAGTCCTTGGTGCTGCTGCCCGCCCAGGCCAGGTTGTAGACATCGATGCTTCCGGTGCCGCTGCGGCCGAGCACACCCAGCACGGTGCCTTCGCCGCTGACAGTCAGTTCGGGACCGAGCTTGTCCACCACGAAACTCTCCGTGCCCTCCTCGGTGCTGGTGAAGGTGACGTCCACGCCGCCCGAGGAGGCGGTGAACCGTTGCCCGGCCCGCTCGGCGCCGACGTGAACCACCGCGGAGTCGTAGCGGGAGGTGTCCCAGGTGACCGGACCGCGGGCGATCGAGCCCGGCACCCCGCTCTCGTTCAGTGCCGGCCAGGACCCCTCACCGGGGCGTCCGGCGGTGAAGCCGAACATCGGCCCGGAAACGGACGCCGGCAGCCAGGTGCCACCCGAGCCAGCCGCCTCACCGCGTTCGATCCGCAGCTGGTCACCGACCAGGTGCGGCCAGGTGCGGCGCAGGTCGGTCACCTCACCCATGCCCTCGGTCAGTGAATCCGCCAGCACCACGATGCGCAGCGGCTTCTCGCCCGGCCGGAGGAAGAACACCGCAGTCGCGGCGACCACCGCCACCACCGCCAGGATGGTGGTCACCCGCAGCCAACCACTGAATCGCCGCGCCCCGGTTGTGGGCCGCCCGCCCTCCGCCGTCACTGCCATGGCGCGAGCGGGAGGCCGGTGTAGCTGTCAGCGAACCACTGGGCGAGCGGGCCGCCGTCGGCGAGAGTGCGGAGTTGTTCGGTGCGGAGTTGCTCACCGAACTCGTCGGATTCCAGGCGGTGCAGCAGATCGGTCATCCACCAGGAGAAGTGGGTCACCTGCCAGACCCTGTGCAGGCAACTCTCTTGATAGCCGTCGAGCGCCGCCTCGTCGCCGCGCAGCAAAGCGCGGCCCAGCCGGCGGGAGAGTTGGGTCATGTCGGCGACGGCCAGGTTGAGGCCCTTGGCGCCGGTGGGTGGGACGACGTGAGCGGCGTCCCCGCCGAGCAGCAGCCGGCCGTACCGCATCCGGCGGTGCACCACACTGCGCAACGGGGTGATCGACGACTCCAGGAACCGGCCCTCGTTGACCGGGCTGCCGGGCAGGTCGAGCCGCCGGTGCAGGTGCTCCCAGATCCGATCCGGACTCCAGTCGGCCAGGGTGTCGCCGGCCGGCACCTGCAGGTAGAGCCGGCTCACCTCCGGGGTCCGCATCGACGCCAGCGCGAAGCCCTCCGGATGCCGCGCATAGATCAGCTCATGGCTGGGCGGCGCCGCCTCCACCAAAACCCCTAGCCAGGCTGCAGGGTAACTACGCTGCAGGGTCTGCCGCTCGCCGGCGTCCAACAGTTGTGCGGTGATGCCGTGCGCACCGTCCACTCCGGCGACGTACCGTGCGCTGATCGTGTTCTCCCCCGCCTCGTCGCGGTAGCGCACCGCCACCCGGTCGTCGGACAGCCCGTCGATGCCGATCACCTCGGCACCGAACCGCAGCGGCAGGCCGTCCGCCTCGCGCAGCCCGATCAGGTCCCGGACGAGTTCCCGCTGGCCGTAGACGGTGACCGTCTTGCCGGTCAGCGCGGCGAAGTCGATCCGGTCGCGCACCATCCGGTCACCGGCACGATGCTGCAGCTGGACGCCGTCGTGCACCAGCCGGTCGGCCAGCATCCGCTCCCCCACGCCCAGCTCGGCCAAGAGCTCGGCGACCGGTTGTTCGATGATCCCGGCCCGGACGCGGCCCAGCACGTAGTCGCGGGAACGACGCTCCAGCACCACCGTCTCGATGCCCTGCAGTTGCAGCATGCGCGCCAGCAGCAGGCCGGCCGGGCCCGCGCCGACGATCGCGACATCGGTCTGGATCGGGCTCATCGGTTCCTTCCCATCGGATCAGAGGGTGCATCGAACAGCGCCGGCGAGAACCATTCGACGAAGTAGCCCAGCGGACGGCCGTCCAGCGGCAGGGTCATCACGTACTCCCGCCCCGGGACCAGCTCGGTCTCCGAGCGGACGCCGGCCAGCTGGTTCGCCCACCGACCCGCCGGACGCCGTCCCCAGCCGGTCAGCTTCCGTGACGTCACCACCCCGGCTTCGTGCAGGGTGCGGCCGATCGGCGCCTCGGAGGTGGACAGCGTCCGCATCACGGTCTCCGGCAGCCGGTCGAGCACGCAGCTCACGCTCGAGGTGGCCCACACCTGGGACGCGCCGCGCAGCAGCACTTCGCGCACCAGCAGCAACTCCTCCGGCAGCAGTTCCAGCAGATCGTGCGCTCGCCGCAGCTCGGCCGCCACCGCCAGGGACGCCGTTCCGGTGTACGGGTTGGCGCGACCCGCGGCACCCGACAGGTCATCGGTGGCCGCCACCACCCAGTGCTGCAGCGGGCGCGCGGTGACCTGTTCGCCGGTCAGCACCTCGAGCGAGGTGGTGGTCAAGCCGTCGCCGCGCAGCACCAGCTGCTCCAGGCGGCCCAGGCCGACCAGCCGGTCGGTCGCCCCTTTCGCGCGTCGCCGGTCAGCCAACGCGGGCGTCCAGGGCATCGCCGACCAGTTCGGCGATCCGCTCCACGTAAGGCGGCTTCAAGATCGCCACGTGACCGCATTCCACCTCGTGAATCCGGTATTCACCGGTCAGCACATGACGCCACCAGGCACGGTCGTCCAGGTTCTCCGGGGTGAGGAACACCTCGGTCGGGCCGTCCCAGGGATGCACCCGGTACCACTCGGTGAGCCGCAGGCCGTGCTGGAAGAAGACCTGGTCGCGCACGGCCGGCTTATACGGATACAGGCCGGCACCGAGCAGCTGCAGCCGGGTCAGCCAGAGCTCACGGCGGCTCTGCTTGCGGCCGCCGGGAATGCGCAGTTCGGGTGCAGATTCGCCGCTGAGCCGGGCGAGCCGTCCGGGCAGCAGTGTGTCGAGCAGCACGGTGAACGCCACCTCATAGCCGCGCTCGCGCAGCAGCCGTCCGGTTTCGAGCGCGAAGAGTCCGCCGAGCGAATGCCCGATCAACACCACCCGGCCCGGTGCCTGACGTTGCTCGATCAGCCCGGCGTAGCGCTTCGCGGCCCGCCGCACCGACCAGTCCGGAACAGCGCGCCGCTCCAGCCCGCGCACCTGGAAGGCGTGCACCGAATGGCTGGGGTCGAGCTTGCGGGCGAGATCGGTGAACAGATAGGCCGGTCCACCGGCGCCCGAGAAGCAGTAGACGGGCACACCGTCGCCCTCGCGCAGGGTGACCATCACGCCACGCGAACGGTCGGCGGCCTGCTTACCGGACTGTTCCCGGACCCGGACGGCGAAGGCAGCGAGCGTCGGCGCGGCGGCCAGGTCGGAGCCGCGCAGGTCGATGCCGTCCTCTGCGAGCGCGGCCAGCATCTCCTCCACCGCCAGCGAATCGCCGCCGAGTTCCGCGAAGCTCTCGTCGCGTCCGACCGTCTCCAGGTGCAGCACGTCGCACCAGACAGCCGACACCAGCGCCTCCCACTGGTCGGTCGGCACGGTCAGATTGGACCGGACGGCGGGCGCCGGCAACGCGGCTCGGTCGACCTTGCCGCGCTCGGTGCGCGGCAGGGCATCCAGCAGCACGATCGACTGCGGCACCATCCAGTCGGGCAGCAGCTGGGCGAGTTCGGCTCGCAGCTGGGCCAGTGACGGCGTCCGCCGCGCCGGGTCGGGCACCACGTAGCCGATCAGCCGTCCGGCTTCGGCATCTGCGATCACCACGGCGTCCCGCACCACGTCGATGCCACGCAGCGCCGCCTCGACCTCGGCCGGCTCGACCAGGTAGCCACGGATCTTCACCGCGTCGTCCTTGCGGCCGGCCAGGGTGAGCACTCCGTCGGCCACGCTGCCCCGGTCGCCGGTGCGGAACGTCCGCTCGTCGCCACGCTCACCGAACACCGCGGCGGTGCGTTCGGGCTCTCCCCAGTAGCCGGACGCCAGGAAGGCCGAACTCGCCTCCAGCACACCCACTTCGCCGGCCGGCAGCGGATGGCCGTCGTCGCCGACCGGCGTGATCGTCTTGCGCTGGGTGACCCGTCCGGCCGGGATCTGTCCGGACGGCAGCGGCTCACCGGCCCGGACGTGGAAGAAGCTCAGGTGTCCGGTCTCGGACGAACCGACGTAGTTGGCGTAGTCGGCATGCGGCAGGTAGGGCCGGGCTGCGGCCACGTCGCGGCCGTGGATCGGTTCGCCGCAGGTGGTCAGCAGCCGGATCGCCGGGAAGCTGTTCAGGCTCAGGCTGCCGTTGAGGTGACGCAGCATGGACGGCGTGCAGTGCAGCGTGGTGATGCCGCGGTCACCGAGCCACTCGGCGATCTCACCGACGCTTCGCTGCCGGGGATCGAAGCTCTCCGCCAGGCAGCCGTTCAGCACCGCCATGAACAGCACCTCTTGACCGGCCGCGTAGGCGGGCGGCAGCAGCATGGCGCAGACGTCACCCGTCCGCAGCCCGAACTCCTCCCGGCTGGTGGCGGCGCCGTTGACCACCGCGGCATGGCTGAGCACCACGCCCTTCGGTGCGCCGGTCGAACCGGAGGTGTACACGATCGTGGCAGGCACACTGCCGCCGGGTCGGCGGACCTCGCCCGCCCAGGGCAGCCCGCTGTCCCAGACCTGGCTCACCGGCAGGACGCCCGCGGCGCCGACCTCGACCGCCAACGGCTGGAACTCGTCGTCGACGATGGTGGACGTGGCACCGGAGGTCTGAAGGATGTGCCGCAGCCGGGCGGTGGGCAGCTGCGGATCGAGCAGCACCAGCGGCCGTCCGGCGTAGACCACGGCGACGGCCAGGGCCAGGGCCCGGGCCGAGCCGCCGAGCACGGCCATCGGGGCGTCCTGGACCCCGACGGCGGCGAACTCCTGACACAGCGCGCCCAACTCGGCGTAGCAGACCGTCATGCCTGCGACGTCCCGGATGGCGGGCGACGCCCCGTCAACCTGAGCGATCACTGAGTCCAGCTGATCGCACAGCGGCGCCCTGGACCATGGATCAGGCCTAGTCACAGTCACTTTGGACAGTGCCTCCTGGGCCAGCTTCAACACTCTTGTCACCACACTCTGAGAACGATCCGATGATGGTTAGGTAATGCTAACCTAAGCCGCGCCGCTGCCCGAGGGAGGTTCGGACGGCGGACCATGCCAACCAGCGACAGGAGAAGCAGTGCGCACGCAAATCCAACGACCATCCGGGGGTGGGCGCCGCCAGGCCCCCCGAGCACTGGGGGGTGTAGTCGCGCTCGGTCTGGTGATGGGGACGTTCGCCGCAGCAGCACCGCTCGCCCAGGCCGCCTCGGTGACCGTCGGCAATCGAACCTTCGACGTGCAGAGCGCGAGCGTCGGCCAGGACAACTACCAGGCCGCCTATTCGGCCAAGAACAACGTGATCTGGGTCACCTCGACCACCCATAACTGGGACAGCGGTTCGCCGCGCGCCGACGTGTCGACGATCAGCAAGCTGAACCCGGCCACCATGCAGGTGATCAGCACCATCAAGCCCCGGACCCTGGACGCCGGCACGGCGACCGCGCGTCCGGAAGCCGCCTACGGCATCGCCGTCGACGACGAGAACAACCGGATCTGGACCAGCGCCACCCGCGAAGACGCCGTGGTGGTCTACGACCAGAGCACGGGCAATCGCGTCACCACCATCGGCAACGTGGGCCACAGCCGCGACATCGCCATCGATCCGTACCGCGACATCGCCTACGTCAGCGACCCCAACGGTGGCCAGATCACCAAGATCGACACCAACACGCTGCAAGTGGTCGAGACCCTCAAGGGCCTGACCACCGGCTTCTCGCCGATGGCTCTCGACCTGGTCGCCGACGCGAACACCGCGCTGCTGTACACGGTCAACCTGAACAACGGCGCACTGGTCGAGATCAACTCGCTCACCAAGAGCACCAGGGTCGTCGCGAACACCGGCGGCGACACGGCGTCCGGGGTGGCCGTCGACCGCTCTCGCGGGCTGGCCTACGTGTCCAGCCAGGGCAGTTCGGACGTCCGGACCATCAACCTGGCGACCGGCGCGCTGGTCAACACCGCCACGAGCTCGGCCTCACAGCTGAACACCGCGGTCGACGCGGCCAACGGACTGGTCTACAGCACCGGCTTCGGCGGCTCCAGCGTGCTCGTGGTGGACGCCGCCACCGGCGCGCGGATCGGCGAGATCCCGGTCGGCGCCGGCCCCAACGACGTGATCGTCGCGGGCGGCACAGCGTGGGCGGTCGACCGGGCACCCGGCGGTTCGAAGGTGTGGAAGATCACCCCGCAGGGCACCGGTGACCCCGATCCGGACCCGGATCCCGATCCGGAGCCCGAGAAGGCGACCGTGAGCGTCGAGGGAACCCCCACCATCGGCGGCACCATCACGGTGCGCGGCACCGGCTGGAAGACCGATGACGGCAAGAGCGGCTCCAGGATCGCCCTGAAGCTCGACGACGGCGCCATCGAGAAGACCGACGGCAACGACGTCTGGCAGATCATCGACGCCAACACCGACGGCACGTTCACCGCCCAGGTCACCCTGCCCGACGGCACCACCAGTGGCCCTGGTGGCTCCAACCCCGCCTACACCACCGGTGCCCACCTGCTCCGCTTCCTGACCGGCTCGCTCAAAGAGGGCGACGCCCGACGCAGCGAGAAGGTCGACATCACCGTCAGCAACACACCCGATCCCGATCCGGAGCCTGAGAAGGCAACGGTGACGGTCGAGGGCACGCCGGCCCTTGGCGGGACCGTCACCCTGCGTGGCACCGGCTGGAAGACCGAGGACGGCAAGAGCGGTTCGAAGATCGCCGTCAAGATCGACGACGGTGCCATCGAGAAGACCGACGGCAACGACATCTGGCAGATCATCGACGCCAAGGCCGACGGCACCTTCACCAGCACATTCACGCTGCCCGACGGCACCACCGGTCCGGCCGGATCCAACCCCGCCCTCACCACCGGTGCCCACCTGCTCCGCTTCCTGACCGGCTCCCTCAAGGAGGGCGACGCCCGGCGCAGCGAGAAGGCTGACATCAACGTCACCAAGGCAGCCGATCCGGAGCCGACGCCCACCCCGACGCCGACTCCTACCCCGACGCCGACTCCCACGCCGACGCCGACTCCCACCCCGACGCCCACACCCACCCCGACACCGACGCCCACCCCGACCCCGGGAAGCGCCACGGTGACCGTGAAGGGCAAGGCGACGGTCGGCGGCAAGATCACCCTGGTCGGTAAGGGCTGGACCACGACGAACGGCAAGGCCGGCTCGAAGATCGCGGTCAAGATCGACGACGGAAACGTCAAGAAGACCGACGGCAACGATGAGTGGAAGGTGTTCGAGGCCAAGGCCGACGGCACTTTCAAGGCCGAGCTGATCCTGCCGGACGGCAGCAAGCACGGCGCCTACGGCTCCAAGCCGGTCTTCAAGCCCGGTACGCACTCGCTGCTGGTGCTCTCGGGCAACCTCAAGCAGGGCGACACCGGACGCAGCGTGACCGTCGGCATCAAGGTCGGCAAGGCGCTGCCGAAGCCCAAGGCGAAGAAGCTGCCCAGCGTTTCAGGCACGGCCAAGGGTCACGAGGTGCTGACCGCGAAGACCGGTACCTGGAAGAACGCCAGCAAGGCCACCTTCAGCTACCAGTGGCTGCGCGACGGCAAGGCGATCGAGGGCGCGACGTCCAAGAAGTACCGGTTGACCGGTGCCGACGCGGGCGCCAAGCTCAGCGTTCGGGTCGAAGCGACCACCTCGAAGGGCGCCTGGGGTGTCGCCACCTCCAAGGCCAAGCAGGTGAGCAAGGCCAACACCCGGCTCACCGTCGATGTCACCCGTAACCAGGGCGACAAGCCGGCACGGGTGCGGGTCGAGATCGGTTCCCAGGACTGGATCAAGCCGGACGGCGGCGTGCTGACCATCAGCGCGAGCGGCAAGACCGTGACCGCGAAGGCGTCCGACAACTACGTCCGCGCCGACCTGCCCTGGCTGCGTCCGGGCATGAAGCACAAGGTCACCGTCACCTTCAGCGGCGATCGCGCGCTGCAGGGGTCGAAGGTCAGCTTCACCCTCGAGGTGCGCTGATCGGGTTCATCTCCTGGTGAACTGACCTGAGGAGCGAGGGTGGTGGCGCAATGCGCCACCACCCTCGTTTGCTTTTGCCATGGTGCCCCGCCCACCGCTGGTTTGGAGCTTGCCGCCCCCACCGCTGGTTGAGCTTGTCGAAACCCCTTGTCAGCACCCTGGAGTCCGGGTCTCGACAAGCTCGACCAACGGTCTCGGGGCCCTCGTCATCCCGGCCGCCGGGATCTCCCACTCTGCCGCCGCACGCCGAGATTCCGGAGCAAGCCCGGGATGACGAGTCGTGCCAGCTATTCCGCGAGCGCCCAGTACCGGACGTAGTCGACCTGCATGGTGGCCGGAAGCGTGGCGGAGCCGTCCGGGTTTCCCGGGTAGGCGCCGCCCATCGCCATGTTGATGATCATGTAGTAGCGCCGGTCCGGGACGCCGAAGGGCCAGCGCCCACCGGCCGGCATTCCGGCCGGGGTGACGGTGTGCACGAGCTGGCCGTCGTGGAAGAACTCCAGGCGCTCAGGCCGGATCAGCACCCCGAAACGATGCCACTCGCCATCGTTGACCGTGCCGGTGGAGTGCCAGCGGTACTGCTCCCAGTGCGCCGGACCACCGTGGATGTTGCTGGAGTAGCCCCAGGCGCCGTTGACCGTCTCCATCACGTCGATCTCCCCGCCGTCCGGCCAGGGCTCACCCTGCGACCGCAGCCAGAAAGCCGGCCACAACCCGGATGCCGGTTGCGTCGGCAGCTTCAGCCGCGCTTCGACGTAGCCGTAACCGACGCTCACCCGGTCGCGGCTGACCAGACGTGCGGAGGTGTAGGGAGAGGCCGAGTCGGCCCCGCCGGGCCGGGTGACGATGCGCAGCGTGCCGTCGTCGGCGATGAAGGAGTTCGCCCGCGCGGCGGTGTACTCCTGCAACTCGGCATTGCCCCAGCCGGTGGCGCCTAGCTCGAACCCCCACGTGGTGGCGTTCGGACGGCCGTCCGTTGTGGGCGAGAACTCGTCCTGCCAGGTCAGCGGCCCGCACGTCGGCCCGACCGGGCACCGGGTACCTGCGGGGACCGCGGCACCCCCGCGGATCTGCGGCGTCGACCCCGCGGCTCCGTTGACCAGCAGCGCCGCGACCGCAGCGGTCGCCAGCGCGGTGCCGGCGATCGCCAGCCGTCCGCGTTGTCGGGAGCGGCTCATGCGTCAGCGTGGACGGGGGCACCGACCCCCTGGCTGCGGAACCAGGCGGCGGTTCCGGCCAGGCCCTCGGCGAGCGGCACCTGCGGCAGGCCCGGGAACAGCTCGCGCAACCCGGTGACATCGGCCAACGAGTGGCGGACGTCGCCCACCCGAGCCGGTTCGTGGCGCAACTGTGGCGGTTCGGGCAGCACCGCTCCGATGCTGTCGACGAGTTCCAGCAGGCTCACGCTGGTGCCGCCGGCCACGTTGACCGGCCTGGAGTGGCTGGTGCGTTCGGCGACCGCCCGGCACAGCAGCCTGGCCACCGTGCCGGCATGGACGAAGTCGCGGGTCTGCAGGCCGTCGCCATGGATCGGCAAGGGACGGCCGCGCAGTCCGGCGTCCAGGAATTTGGGGATCACCGCGGCGTAGGGATGGTCGGCGCTCTGCCGGGGTCCGTAGACGTTGAAGAACCGGAGCGCCAACGCGGCCAGTCCGTAGCTCTGCCGGTAGGCGAGCAGGTACGACTCCGCCGCCAGTTTGGAGGCCGCGTACGGGCTGAGCGGCGCCGTCCAGTCGGTCTCGGCGATCGGCGTGGCCGGGTTGGTTCCGTACACGGCGCTGGAGGAGGCGAAGACCACCTGCGCGTCGACCCTTCGGGCAGCTTCGAGGACCTCGATGGTGCCGGTCACATTGACTTGGTGACAGCGGACGGGATCGTCGACGGACAGCGGAACGCTGCCGATCGCGGCCAGATGAAGTACCGCGCCCACCCCGTCCATCGCGGAACCGAGGGCGTCGGGGTCGGTGATTGAGCCGACGATGAGGTCGGCCGGGGAGTCGGAAAGGTTCTCGCGGCGTCCGGTGCTCAGGTCGTCCAGAACCCGGACGCGGACGCCGGGGAGGTCGCGGAACAGTCGGTCGACCACGGTGGAGCCGATGAAGCCGGCACCACCGGTGACCAGCACGATCATGAAGGTGTCTCCAGGGGGTTTGGATGGCGGTCGCGAACTTTACCCGATGATACTTAGGTTAGTCTTACCTAAATGACTTGTCCGTCCACTGAGGCCGCTGCTTCCACGCGCTCGGACCCCGTTCGCCCCGCTGTCGCCGTGGTGATCTGCGCCTATGACGAGCGACGTTGGCCGGTTCTGGAGCAGGCTGTCACCGAGACCGTCGATCAACTCCGCATCGGGGACGAAGTCGTCGTGGTGATCGATCACAATCCGGCCCTGCTGGCTAGGGCCCGCGACGCCTGGGTTGCACTTCCCGGCGTCCAGGTGCTGCCGAACGGCGGCGGACGCGGCCTGTCCGGGGGGCGGAACACCGGCATCGAACACAGTTCGGCACCGGTGGTCGCCTTCCTCGACGACGACGCAATCCCCCGCGCCGGCTGGCTTGATGCGCTCGGTGCACGGTTCGCCGAGCTCTCCGTGGCTGCTGTCGGCGGCGCCGTCCAGCCGCGGTGGGAGGCAGGTGCGCCACCACGCTGGTTCCCCGACGAATTCGGCTGGGTGGTGGGTTGCGATTATCGCGGTCTGCCGGGCGACGGCGCCCCGATCCGGAACCCGATCGGCGCCAACATGGCGATCGCCCGGGACGCCTTCGACGCCGCCGGCGGCTTCTCGGAACGACTCGGACGCACCGGCGAGCTGCCCACCGGCTGCGAGGAGACCGAGCTGGGCATCCGCATCCGTGCGGAACTGCCCGGACGCGTCGTGCTCCGGGACACCGCAGCGGTGGTCGATCACCTCGTCCCCGTGGCGCGCGGGAAGCTGCGCTACTTCGTCCGCCGCTGCTGGAACGAAGGCCGCTCCAAGGCGGCACTGAGCGCCCTGGTGGGTTCGGGCGCGGCACTGGCCAGCGAGCGCGGACACGCGTTGCGGCTGGTCACCGAAGCGCCGGCCCGCTACCTGCGCCAGGCGGCGTCCGGCGACCTGAGCGGCCTCGCCCGGGCCGGCAGTTGCCTGCTCGGACTGGTGGTGACGGGCGCCGGCTATCTGTCCGCGCGAGCACGCCGGGTGGCGAGCGTGACCGGTGGTGACCCCGAAACCGCTGAGCCGGCGGCAGACCCCTTCACTCCGATTCCCCTTGTCGACCTTGATCTGACTAGCCGGGATGCTCCCGAGTCTCAACCTCTAGGTGAGGTTCAGGTGCTGGTTCGTGCGCATGGCTGGCCACTGGGGCAGACCCGGGTGCGGTTCGATTCCGCACCCCGGGAGTTCTCCGACTGGCGTAGTGCGGTGGCAGCCGCCGACCCGGAGTTGGCGGCGTCCGCGGAACGGGCCCGCGGTGCGGCCGCTCCCCTGCCGGCATCGTCCGAGACGGTGAGTGTGGTGATCTGCACTCTCGGTCGCAACCCGCTGCTGGCGGACACCGTGCGTGCCGTGCTGGACCAGCGTGGACCGATGGATGAACTGCTGGTGATCGACAATGACCCCGGTTCCGGCGGAGTGACCGGTTTGCTGGCCGGGATCAGCGATCCACGGCTACGGATCGTCGACGAGCCGCGGCGGGGCGCCTCTCACGCACGCAATGCCGGCGCCCGGCAGGCCGGCGGAACACTGCTTGCCTTCACCGACGACGACGCGGTGCCCGATCCGGACTGGACGCTGCACCTGACCGCGGCGCTCACCGCGCATCCAGGCATCGGCTGCGCGACCGGGTTGGTGCTGCCGGCCGGGTTCGAATCCGCCGATCAACTCCGCTTCGAGGAGTACGGCGGCTTCGCCAAGGGCTACGCCACCACCTACTGGGCCCCGGCCGACGGTCCGGCCATCGAGGCGGCACTGACCAGCTGTGCCCGGGCAGCAGGCTCACCCACCGACGCGATTCCCGGACGCCGCGGCGCCGCCTTCCCGTACACGGCGGGCGAGTTCGGCTCAGGCGTGGTGGCCCTGCGGGCGCAGACGTTCGCCGAGCTGGGCGGATTCGACCCGGCCCTCGGCCCAGGCACCCCCACCCACGCCGGCGAGGACCTCGATCTGTGCCGACGGGTGTACCTGTCCGGAGCCGCGGTGGCCTACCACCCCGCGGCCATCGTCCGGCATCATCACCGGGCCGACGACGCCCAGCTGCGGGAACAGATCTTCGGCTACGGAGTCGGGCTTACCGCGGCGCTGGCGAAGCTGCTGCTGACCCAGCCGCGGCATCTGGTCGGCTTCGCCGCCCGCATCCCGGCGGCGGCACACATGCTGTTCGCGTCCGATTCCAAGAAGAACGCCGCGCTGCCGTCCGACTTCCCGGCGGAGCTGCTGCGCGCCGAACGGATCGGCATGCTGCTCGGGCCGCTGCGCTATCTGCGCTCCCGCGGAGGCTTGCGATGACCCCCACCATCGGTGTCGTCGTCCCCGTCTATCGGGTCGAGAGGTACGTCGCCGGCTGTATCGCCTCGATCGGTGCGCAGACCGTGGCCCCGGACCGGGTGATCCTGGTCGATGACCGCGGCGGGGACGCTTCCATGGAACGGGCGCTGGCTGCCGCCCAGCGGGCCGGACTGCCGGTCGAGGTGGTCACCCAGCCCGAGAACCGCGGACTCTCCGCCGCCCGGAATGCCGGCCTGGCCAGGCTGGACACCGATCTGGTCTGGTTCTGCGACTCCGACGACACCGTCGAACTGGAGTTCCTCGAAGAGATGCGCCGCGCGCTGCTGGAGTGTGACGCGCAACTGGCCATGTGCCGGACGGCACGGGTCAACGAAGCAGGCGAGACGCTCAGCATCGATGAGGACGCGTTCGACGAACCGGTGATGTCGGGCGCCGAGTTGGCCCGGCGATTGCTGCTCAGCGAAGCCCGTGGCTACGCGTGCAACAAGCTGTTCCGCCGCGAGTTGCTCGGCGACGCGCCGTTCCCGGAGGGACATGTCTACGAGGACGTCGCCCCCATGCTGCGGATCGCCCTCGGCGCCGAACGGGTCGCTCTGGTCGACGCGCCGCTTTACCGCTACCTGATCAACGAGACCTCCATCTCCCGACGCTTCGGCCCGCACACCCACGACCTGTTCGTCCAGGACGACCACGTGCAGACGCTGCTCGCCGGTGCCGGCGTGTTCGAGGGGAGCGAGGCCGACGCCTGGCGCTGGGCCCACCTCCGCTTCCGGTATGACGGAGTGGTGTTCCCCGCGGCCAACATGGCGTTGCGGGCGAAGCTCGCCGGCGAAGATGACCCCGAGGTAGCCCAGGTGGTCGCCAAGGCGCGCGCACTGATCCGCTGGTCAGATCTCCCCAGACTCTGGCGCGGCGGCGCCCGCCGGCAAACCATCGCCGCAGCGATCCTGACCCTGAGCCCCCGGCTGTACGCCCAGATTCTTAATCGCCGCTGACCAGAACCCTCCCGCCCGATGGACTCGTTGAGCTTCCTCCTAGTCCGGGTGACCAAAGGGACGGCTCCGGTGACCAGGGGGACGGGTTCCCCCGGTCACCAGGGACGGCTCCCGGTCACCAGGGACGGCTCCCCCGGTCACCAGGGACGGTTCTCTCGGTCACCAAGGACTGTTCTCTCGGTCACAGGAGATAGTTCCTTCGGTCACCGGGGAGGTTCTTCGGGCGCCGCCGGTCGGCCGCCTCTCCACCGCGTTGGAGCGACTAAGGGAGAGACCTCGGCCTCGGTGACCCGGACGCCGGTTACTTCGCTCACCGGGGACGGTTCTCGGTCACCTGGGAGGTTCTATCGGGCGCTGTAGGTCGAGCCTGTCGAGGACCCTCGCCAACGCGTTGGCGGTCAGTCGGGCGGGTTGGCGGCCGGGCAAGCTGGTCCAATTGTTTCGGGGTCGAACCAATCAGACCTCGTCATCCCGGCGGACGCCGGGATCTCATCCAACTGGACGGCGCAGCAGCAATCTCGACATCGGTGACTGCTGGCGGGAACATATGCCGGTTTCGTGTTACAACCCGAAATCCGGAAGGTTTCCCGAAATCAGTGAGCGATCTCGACATCGGTGCACCCAAAATTCTGCACGATCTGGCCATCCGACGACCCGATGCCTCCGTTGGTCGAGCTTGTCGAGACCCTCCGCGGCGGGATTTCTGCAAGCAGATCTCGACGTAAAGGTGTTGTCACAGTGTTGTCAGAAACCACTCTGGTGTTGTCAGCTTCAGAAACCATGTCTGTGGCGTCAACTGCTGACGAAAAGTGTCAGCCCCGGCCTCTACCGTGGTCTTCATGAATCGCATCACCGGTGTGGCTACGGGATTTATCCCTAACCGGTTGGTGAACGGTTTTTGTCAGTGGCGACGTTTAGGGTCAACGGTATGAGCATCGACGTAGAGCTAGGGACGGCGGTGGCGGATTTCGCCACCGCCGTGGCCGGCCTGCTCGATGACCTCAACTACAGCGACGTGGCGCTACTGGCGGATCGGAAACAGCTGGCCCTGGTGGCTGAGCTGTTGCAGGTGCAGTCGCGGTTGTCGGGTGTGGTGCACACCGTGCTCGGCCAGGTCGATCGTGGCGAGGCGGCGATGACCGCGCACGGTGTCCCGACCGTCAGCTGGTTGGCGTCAGAGCTGCGCTACACCCGGGGCCAAGCCTCCGCGATGCTGCACCACGCCAACGACCTGCACCGGTTCACCCAACTCGGCGACGCACTGCGCGACGGCGTCGCCAACGACCGGCAAGCACAAGCGGTCACCCAGGTGTTGAAGAAACTCCCCACCGACCTGGGTGTCGAAGCCGAAGCCAAGGCACAGGCCACGATGGTCGGCCATTGTGAGGAGTTCAACAGTCACGAACTTGCTGGCCTCTCGCGGTATCTGCTGGAGGTTGTCGCACCCGAGGTCGCCGAAGAAGCCGAAGCGAAACGTCAGGAACGCGAGCTACGGGACGCGCAGCAGGCTCGGCATCTGAACTTTGCCGATGACGGGCATGGTTCCACCACCATCAAAGGCTCCCTCCCCACCGCCGATGCAGCCTTGATCAAGGCACAGATCGAAGCACTCGCGCAGCAGATGCACCGCACCGCCCTGGAACTACGCGATTCCGGTGTGGCACAACCATCGTGGCCGCAACGCCGTGCTGACGCCCTGGTGGAGTTGGCCCGCCGAGTCGCGATCCAGCAGGCAGCACCCAAACATGGCGGCGATCGTCCCCATGTGGTGGTGTTGATCGACTACGACGATCTGCTCAGCGACTGCCACAGTGCCGGTCTGGCTGACGGCACCCAGTTGACTGCCGGCCAGTTGCGGCAGTTCGCCTGTGATGCCGGGGTCCTGCCGATCATTCTGGGTGGCCCCTCCGGCGTGCTCGATGTAGGCCGCGAACAGCGCCTGGTCACTCCCGATATCCGCCACGCCCTCCATGTGCGCGACAAAGGCTGCGTGTTTCCTGGTTGCGACCGGCCCGCTGCTGATTGTGACGCGCACCACATCCAACCGTGGGCTCAAGGTGGTGAAACATCGCTATCGAATCTGTGTTTGTTGTGTAAACATCACCACAATCTGTTGGAACCAGATACGAAACGGGCGCCGGAGCTGCAATGGCAGATCAGAATCTCGACCGATGGGATTGCGGAGGTGATTCCGCCACGTTTCGTGGATAGGCATCGGCGGCCGCGACGTCATCAACGATTCCGGCCGCCCGGATAGACGGGGAGAATTGCGGGTGTGTCGGTTGAGCGCACGGCCGGAAATGTGCGCTTGTGCGGAATGGGTCTCGACAAGCTCGACCAGCGGTGGCTGAGCAAGGTCTCGACAAGTTCGACCGACGGTACATACGTCATCCCGGTGGGCCCCGGCATCTCCTCGATCGGAGAGTTCGGGCCGTAGAGATCCCGGATCAAGTCCGGGATGACGGGTGACGGGGTGCGCCAGCGCGTCCGTCCGCGAGAGAGGGTCTCAACCAGCGGTGGAGCCCCGTCTCGACAGGCAGTGGGTCAGGTCTGGTCAAGCTCAACCGGCGCTCGGTCAGGTCTCGTCGAACTCGACCGGCGCTGGCTCAGGCCTGGTCAAGCAACCGGCGCTCGGTCAGGTCTCGTCGAACTCGACCGGCGCTGGCTCAGGCCTGGTCAAGCAACCGGCGCTCGGTCAGGTCTGATCAAGCTCAACCGGCGCTGCCTCAGGTCTCGAGAAGCTCGACCAACGACGGTTGGCCCGGCAGTGACGCAACCGGAAAGCGGAGTGGGCTGCACCCCGTCCGGGTAGGTCGGGCGTAAAGCGCGCGAGCCCCCTGCCAGGGTCTGAAGGACGAAAGCAGAAGTAGGGCGAGCCAGC
>NZ_JASGEN010000071.1:0-10997 GCF_047606365.1 Micropruina sp.
CAACTCGACGCTGCCGCACTCGCCGCAACGCCAATCTGGCCGGACGCCGCAGGCCCGGCACACCGGCGCCGGCCCACGGTCGGCCCGGTCGCCCGCCAACGGATGGCCACAAGCGGCACAGCGGGCGACGGCACGGCACCGAGCACAGGCCAGGCCCGCCAGATAGCCGGCTCGGGGCACCTGCACCAGCACCGGTCCGGACGCCAAACCCACCCGAATCGCCGTGAAAACCTCGTGCGGCAAGCGTGAATGCGCGGCTGGGTCACGTCCGGCGAAGGCGGTGCCGTCATCAGTCGCACGGACGACCGCACACGCCTCACGCCGCGCCGCACCAGGCAGTTCGAGCGACGTCAGCCAGCCCCGGTCGGCCATCGCCTGGGTCTCGGTGCTGCGGCCGTAAGCCAGATACAGCAGGCCGCAGTCCTGCCGCGTCGCTCTCAGCGCGGCCACCACCCGCGCATGCGGGTAAGGCGCCCTGGGCTCGGCCCAGGAGTCATCGCCGTCGTCGAACATCGCGATCAGTCCGAGGTCGGCGACCGGAGCGAACGCGGCCGCCCGGGTGCCGAGCACCAGCCGCACCTGACCGCGGGAGGCGGCGAGGAACGCCCGGTAGCGCGCCGCCGGTCCCTTCTCGGCCGTCAATGTGACGAAGCTGCCCCGTCCGAACACTTCAACGCAGCGCGTCTCGAGCCGGGCCAGATCGGATGCGTCCGGAACCAACAGCAGGACGCCGCGTCCGCCAGACAGGGTGGCGGCTGCCGCCTCGACCAATGCGCTCACCCAGTCCCCCACCGGACGCGCCACCGGCGCCAGGCAGAGCGCGGCCCGGGGAGCCACCCCCGACCTCAGCGCCCGCAGCAGTGATGCCCCGTGCGGATACTCAGGCAGCACCACCGGTTCGGTCTCAGGGAGAGTAGGCGCCGGGTACTGGGGTGGGTCGGCGGTCTCCGTCATGCCGTGCCGGGGTGGCACCGCCAGCCGGACGACGTCGGCGAACGTGCCCGCGTAGTGGTCGGCAACGTCGCGGATCACCGCGTCGACCTCGGATTGCAGCACCGGCTCGGAGGAGACCACCTTCAGCAGCGGTGATAACTCGCGGTCGGCGTCCGATGCCTCCGCCACGTCAAGGACGTAGCCGTCGCGCTGGCGTCCGGCGAAACGTACCTTCACCCGGCAACCGGGCACGACCGCTGCCGCAAGCTCGTCGGGAATGGCGTAGTCAAAGGGCCGATCGAGATGCGGCAGCGGCATGTCCACCGCCACCCGTGCAACCCTCGGCTCAACCACGCACCCGATGCTAGAGGGCGCCACTGACGTTCCTGTGACCGGTTCCGGCATTGGTCCGTCGGCACTCGCGCGACCGGACGGTGACCAAGAGAACCGTCCCCGGTGACCGAAGGAACCGTCCCCAGTGACCGAAAGAACCGTCCCCCGACGTGCGGAATTCGCACGAAAAAGAACCGTCCCCGGGCGTGCGACGAGAGGGATCGGCCGGCGGAGAAGGTTATCCGCGGACGGCGTTGGCCAGGGCGTCGGCGCGGTCGGTGCGTTCCCAGGTGAACTCGGGGAGTTCGCGTCCGAAGTGGCCGTAGTTGGTGGTCAGCGAGTAGATCGGACGCAGCAGGTCGAGATCGCGGATCAGGGCGGCCGGGCGGAGGTCGAAGACCTCCAGGACGGCGGCGGTGATCTGCTCGAGCGGCACGTTCTCGGTGCCGAAGCAGTCGGCGTAGAAGCCGACCGGGTGCGCCCGGCCGATGGCGTACGCGACCTGCACCTCGCAGCGGGTGGCCAAACCGGCCGCCACTACGTTCTTCGCCACCCAACGCATCGCGTAGGCGGCGGAGCGGTCCACCTTGGAGGGGTCCTTGCCCGAGAAGGCGCCGCCGCCGTGCCGGGCCATGCCGCCGTAGGTGTCGACGATGATCTTGCGACCGGTCAGTCCGGCGTCACCCATCGGACCGCCGATGACGAACTTGCCGGTCGGGTTGATGTGCACCTTCAATCCGTCGGTCGACACGTCGTACTTGGCCAGCACCGGCTCGACCACCTCGTGCAGGATGCCGGGCCGGATGTCGCGGTCGTAAGAGGCCGCACCGGTGTGCTGCGACGACACCACGATGGTGTCGACACCGACCGGACGATCGCCGTCGTAGGCGATGGTGACCTGGGTCTTGCCGTCGGGCAGCAGGAAGGGCAGCTCCCGGTCACGCCGCACCGCGGTCAGCCGCTCGGCCAGTCGGTGCGCGATGTCGATCGGCAGCGGCATCAGCGTCGGCGTGTCGGTGCAGGCGTAGCCGAACATCAGGCCCTGGTCGCCGGCGCCCTGGGCGTCCAGCGCGTCACCGGAGCCACCCTCGCGGTGCTCGCCGGCGTCGTCGACGCCTTGGGCGATGTCCGGGGACTGCGCGCCGAGGGAGACCAGCACGCCGCAGGAGGCACCGTCGAACGACTTGTCTGAGGAGTCGTAGCCGATCTGCAGGATGCGTTCCCGGGTGAGCTTGGCGATGTCGACGTAGCCGGTGGTGGAGACCTCGCCGGCCACCACCACAGTGCCGGTGGTGACCAGGGTCTCGACGGCGACGCGGCTGTCGGCGTCCTGGGTGAGCAGGGCGTCCAGGACGGCGTCCGAAACCGAATCGGCGAGCTTGTCGGGATGACCCTCGGTGACGGACTCCGAGGTGAACAGGCGGCTCATCGGTTGCTCTTTCTGCTAGTGGCGACGGCATCGAGGATGCGATGCGCGACGAGGTTCTTGTCACCGGCGACGGTCGCGACCGGCCCGTCGGCGTCGATGATGGCGACCGTGTTGTCGGCGGCGCCGAAGACCGCTCCCCCGCTGACGTCGTTCAAAACCAGCAGGTCGCAGCCCTTGCGGGCCAGCTTGGCGCGGCCCAGTTCCATCAGTTCGGACGCCGACCCCGCGGTCTCAGCGGCGAAGCCGACGATCACCTGCCCCGGACGCCGCTGCCGAACCAGGCCGGCCAACACGTCGGTGGTCTGGGTGAACGTCACGGTCAGCCCGGCGTCCCCGTCCTTCTTCAGCTTGCGATCGCTGGGCGATTCGGGGGTGAAGTCGGCGGGTGCGGCAGCCATGATCAGCACGTCGGAATCGGCGGCGGCCTCAGCCATCGCCTCAGCCAGGTCGGACGTCGAGACCACCTCGACCAGCTCCGCCCGGCCCGGGACGGCCGCGGTGATCGCGCCCGCGACGACCCGGACGTCGGCCCCGCGCAGCAGCGCGGCCCGGGCCAATGCCAGGCCCATCCGTCCGGAGGACCGGTTGCCCAGATAGCGAACCGGGTCGAGTGCCTCACGGGTGCCGCCCGCGCTGACGGTGAGCCGGACGCCGTCCAGGTCCCGCGCACGGGCCACCTCAGCCACGCCGACATCGAGCAGCGACAGCGCCACCTGTTCGATCTCGGACGGCTCGGGCAGCCGTCCCGGCCCGGTGTCGGCGCCGGTGAGCCGTCCGGAATCGGGGTCGAGCACGATCACGCTACGCTCGCGCAGGGTGGCCACATTGGCCTGGGTGGCCGGATGCAGCCACATCTCGGTGTGCATCGCGGGCGCCATCAGCACCGGACAGGTTGCGGTCAGCAGCACATTGGTGAGCAGATCATCGGCCCGCCCGGACGCCGCCCGCGCCAGCAGGTCGGCGGTTGCCGGGGCGACCACCACCAGTTCGGCGGCGCGGCCCAGCGCGACGTGCGGCACGGCATGGGCGTCGGCCCAGACCTGGGTGTGCACCGGATGACCGGACAGGGCCGCCCAGGTGGTCTCACCGACGAAATTGAGCGCGCTCGGGGTCGGGACGACGTTCACCTCGTGGCCGGCCTCGGCGAACAAGCGCAGCAGCAGGCATGCCTTGTACGCGGCGATTCCGCCGGCAACCCCGAGCAGGATCCGGCTCATCGAAGAATCAGGCCAGGTCGTCGCTGAACGGGTCGAGATCGCTGAACTGCGGATCGGCCTCGGCCTCGGCCCGGGCAGCCGCCTCGGCCTCGGGATCGATCTCGGTGCACTCGAGCACACCGGCGTTGACCTCGCGCAGCGCGATGGACAGCGGCTTCTCCTGCACGCCGGTGTCGACCAGCGGACCCACGTTCTCAAGCAGACCCTCGCCCAGCTGGCTGTAGTAGGCGTTGATCTGGCGGGCGCGCTTGGCGGCGAAAAGCACCAGGCGGTACTTGGAGTCGACCTTCTCCAACAGCTCGTCGATCGGCGGGTTGATGATGCCTTCGGGGGCGTGTGTGCTCAAAGGATGACCTCACGGGTTGATGCGGCGCGCTCGGCCCGAGCTACGGTCCGGGCGCCTGCGGGTGGTTCGGCTTGTGGAAGACCCACGCCATGGACGGTTTCCACGGCTGGAGAAATCACAAGCTCAGCAAGTCTACCAACTCATTGACCGCCCTGCCCACATCGTCGTTGACGATGATGTGATCGAACTCGTCGGCGGCCGCCAGTTCGTCCTTCGCCGTCGACAGCCGGCGCTCGCGCTGCTCGGCGGTTTCGGTGCCGCGGCCCACCAGTCGGGCGACGAGTTCGTCCCAGTTGGGCGGTGCGATGAACACCAACCGGGCTTGTGGCAGTGAGGTTCGGACCTGCCGGGCGCCCTGCAGGTCGATCTCCAGGATGACCCGCTCGCCACGCTCCAGAGCGGCTTGGACGGGTGCGGCCGGGGTGCCGTAGCGGTCTCGTCCGTGCACCACCGCCCACTCGAGCAGGCCGTTGGTGGCCAGCAGTTCGTCGAACTCTTCGCTGCTGACGAAGCAATAGTGCTGGCCGTCGACCTCGCCCGGACGCGGCGGTCGGGTCGTTGCGGACACCGACACCCAGACCTCGGGATGTGCCTGTTTCAGGGCGCGAACGACTGTTCCCTTACCTACGGCCGTTGGACCGGAGATGACGGTGACGTCACCTCTCACCGAACTCGGCCTTCAGGCCGGCGAGCTGATGCCGTCCGAGTCCGCGGATCCGCCGGTTGGCGGCGATGTCGTACCGTTCCATGACCAAAGCGGCCCGCTTGTCGCCCACCCGCGGCAGTGCCTTGAGCAGGTCGATCACCTTGACGTGGGCAAGCACCTCGTCGGCGGCGGCCTCGTCGAGCGCCGCAGCGAGGGTCAGTTCACCAGAACGCACACGCGCTTTCAGTGCCGCGCGGGCACGGCGCGCCTCCGTGGCGGCCGCACGGGCTGCCTGCAGCTGCTCCGTCGTCAGTTGGGGTATCGCCACGGTGACCTCCGGATGTCCTTGTGTGGGCACAATTTACAAGGCGAAACGCTCTCTGAAAACCCTTCTGGTCAGGCTCTCGACAAGCTCGACCAGTGGGAAGTAGGCCTAGAAGCCAATGGCGAGCAGCGAGCGCACCCGGTCGGCGAGTGCACCGGCGTCCGGGCCCGATCCGAGGACGTCGCGGCTGACCGCGGGCAGCACGTTCTCCAGCGCGGCGCCGAACAGTGCGGGCAGGTCGTCGATGCGGCCGCCCTGGAAGCCGATGCCGGGCACCAGGATCGAGCCGTTGAACGCGCCGACATCACAGCCGAGGTCGGCATGGGTGCCGCCGATGACCAGGCCGATGGCGTTCTGCCCGGTCTCGGCGTTGAGCCGTGCGGCGGAGTCGATGATCTCCTGCGCCACCGAGCCCTCGTGGTCGCCACACAGCGCGAGCTGCACCTGGCCGCCCTCCGGGTTGGACGTCCGGGCCAGCACGTAGACACCGCGTCCGTGCCGGTGCGCCAGGTCGAACGCGGGCTGCAGCGAGCCGAAGCCGAGGTAGGGCGACACGGTGATCGCGTCGGCGGCCAGCGGTGCGCCGTCGGCCAGGTACGCCTCGGCGTAGGCGTCCATCGTGGAGCCGATGTCACCGCGCTTGACGTCCAGGATGCTCACCGCGCCGGCCTCGGCGATGTCGGCGAGGGTGCGTTCCAGCACGGCGATGCCGGCCGAGCCGTGGATCTCGAAGAAGGCCGACTGCGGTTTGAAGACGGCCACCTCGGTGCCCACCGCCTCGACCACCCGGCGGGCGAAGGCTTCGACGCCGACGGCGTCCACGCTCAGCCCCCAAGCGCGCAGCAGGCCCGGGTGCGGGTCGATGCCCACACACAGAGCGCCGCGCTGCTGGACGGCGTTGGCGAGTCTGCTCTGGTAGCTGCTCATCGGTTCCTCCTGGTCAGGGCATTGATCCGGGCCGGCAGTGCCGGTCCGGCGTAGACGAAGCCGGTGTACAGCTGCACCAGCGGGGCGCCCAGATCGAACATGGCGGACGCGTCGTCGGGGGTCATGATGCCGCCGGCGGCGATCACCGCCAGGTCGGTGTGCTGCACCAGATAGCCGACCACTTCGCGGGCCCGGACGGTCAGCGGCGCCCCGGACAGGCCTCCCGCCTCGCCGGCCAGCGACTGCTCGGCGGGGTCGATGCCGTCACGGGACAGCGTGGTGTTGGTGGCGATCAGGCCGGCCACCCCGGCGTCCGTGGCGGCGGCGAGCACCTCGTCGATCTGCGGTTCGGTCAGGTCGGGAGCGATCTTGACGAACAGCGGCGCGCGTCCGGCGGCCCGTTCGACCAGCGCCTTCAGCAGGGTGAGCAGCGCTCCCCCGTCCTGCAGGCTGCGCAGCCCGGGGGTGTTCGGGCTGGACACGTTGATCGCCACGTAGTCGGCGTGCGGAATGACCAGGTCGAGCGAGGTCAGGTAGTCGTCGACGGCGTCCTCGACGGGCACGATCTTGGTTTTGCCGATGGAGATGCCGATCGGAATGCCGGCCCCGTCGTTGTTGCGATAGACGCCGAGCAGCGACAGTTCGTGATGCAGCCGGGCGGCACCGGCGTTGTTGAAGCCCATCCGGTTGATCAGCGCCCTGGACCTGCTCAGCCGGAAGACTCGCGGCTTGTCGTTGCCTGGCTGGGCCTGGGCGGTGACGGTGCCGAGTTCGGCGAACCCGAAACCGAGCGCCTGCCAGGCCAGGACCGCGCGACCGTCCTTGTCCATGCCCGCGGCGAGCCCGACGCGTCCCGGGAAATCGATGCCGGCGACGGTGACCGGGGCGCCGCGGCTGCCGGCCAGCAGCCGGGCGGCCGACACGAACCCCGGCGAGCGGCTGAGCCGGGCCAGGGTGCCGATCATCTGCTCGTGGACGCCCTCGACGTCGCCATGGTGCGAGCGGAACAGCAGCGGCCGGACGACGCCTCGATAGCCGGCGCCGACCAGGCTCACCCGCGGGTTCATCGCTGCACGGCCTCCAGTTCGCTACGCATATCGGCGCTCCAGTCCTGCAGTGGGCGGACCGTGAGCCCACCGCGCCGCAGCGCCTCGATCCCCTGCACCGCCGCTGAGAGACCCTGCACGGTGGTGACGCAGGGCACGTCGCACAGGATGGCCGCGGAGCGGATCTGCCAGCCGTCCCGGCGCGGATCGCCGCCCTCGGAAACCCCGAGCGGGGTGTTGAAGATCAGGCTGATCTCGCCGTCCATGATCGCCTGGACGACGGTGCGGGTGCCGTCCTCGCCGGGGCCCTGGGTCTCCTTGCGGAGCACCGTGACCTCGACGTCGTTGCGTCGCAGCACCTGCGCGGTTCCCTCGGTGGCGTAGACCTTGAAACCCAGGTCGGCAAGGCGTTTCACCGGGAAGATCGCGTGCCGCTTGTCCCTGTTGGCCACAGATACGAACACCGAGCCCTCGGTGGGCACGTCGCCGTAGGAGGCGGTCTGACTCTTCGCGAACGCCACCCCGAAGGTCAGGTCGAGGCCCATCACCTCGCCGGTCGACTTCATCTCGGGGCCGAGCAGGGTGTCCACCCAGGCGCCGTCGGCGGTGCGGAACCGGTTGAACGGCATCACCGCTTCTTTCACCGCCAGCGGCGCGGAGGCGAGCGGGGCCGTCCCGTCGCGGTCGGCGCGCAGTGTGCCGTCGGCCCGCAGGTCGGCGATGGTGGCACCCAGCATGATCCGGGACGCCGCCTTCGCCAGCGGGGTTGCGGTCGCCTTGGACACGAACGGCACCGTCCGGGAGGCCCGTGGGTTGGCTTCCAGCACGTAGAGCACGTCGCCGAGCAGCGCGAACTGGATGTTGATCAGGCCCCGGACGCCCACCCCGCGGGCGATCGCCTCGGTAGCCAGCCGGATCCGGTCGACGGTCTCGCTGCCCAGGGTGATCGGCGGCAGCGAGCAGGCTGAGTCGCCGGAGTGAATGCCGGCCTCCTCGATGTGCTCCATCACGCCGCCGAGGTACAGCTCGGTGCCGTCGAACAGGGCGTCCACGTCGATCTCGATGGCGTCGTCCAGGAAGCGGTCGACCAGCACCGGCGAGTTGGGCGTGATGTGGGTGGCGCGCTCGATGTAGCCGACCAGCGAGTCGTCGTCGTACACGATCTCCATGCCGCGTCCGCCCAGCACGTAGGAGGGCCGGACCAGCACCGGGTAGCCGATGTCGTGGGCGATCTCCAGCGCGTCGTCGGCCGAGGTGGCCATCCCGTAAGCCGGCGCGGTCAGCTTGTTGTCGGACAGGATCCGGCCGAACGCCCCGCGTTCCTCGGCCAGGTGGATCGCCTCCGGTGAGGTGCCGACGATCGGGACGCCGGCGTCCTTCAGCGCCTGCGCCAGCTTCAGCGGCGTCTGCCCGCCGAGCTGGACGATGACGCCGGCGACCGGGCCGGCCAGCGATTCGGCGTGGTAGACCTCGAGCACGTCCTCCAGGGTGAGCGGCTCGAAGTAGAGCCGGTCGGAGGTGTCGTAGTCGGTGGACACCGTCTCAGGGTTGCAGTTGACCATCACCGTCTCGTAGCCGTGCTGCGACAGGGTGAGCGCGGCGTGCACGCACGAGTAGTCGAACTCGATGCCCTGCCCGATCCGGTTCGGGCCGGAGCCGAGGATCAGCACCGCCGGCTTGGTGCGCGGCGCCACCTCGGTCTCCTCGTCGTAGGACGAGTAGTGGTATGGGGTTTTCGCGGCGAACTCGGCGGCGCAGGTGTCCACGGTCTTGAACACCGGCCGCACCCCGAGCGCCCAGCGGACGCCGCGCACCACGTCGGTGCTGAGGTGGCGCAGTCGGGCGATCTGCTCATCGGAGATGCCGTGCCGCTTGGCCAGCCGCAGCACGTCGGCGGTCAGTTCGGGCGCCGTCCGGACGTGTTCGGCGACCTCGGCGATCAGCTGTAGCTGGTCCAGGAACCAGGGGTCGATCTTGGTGGCGTCAAACAGCTGCTGCGGGGTGGCGCCGGCCCGGAAGGCCTTCATCACCAGGCCGAGCCGGCCGTCGTGCGGACGCGAGGCGGCGGTCAGCAGCTCGTCGACCGACTGGGTGATCTCACCGGTGAAGTCGAAGGTCGACTTCGGGTCCTCCAGGGAGCGCAGCGCCTTGCCCAGTGCCTCGGTGAAGTTGCGGCCGATCGCCATCGCCTCGCCGACGCTCTTCATGTGTGTGGTGAGGGTGTTCTCGGCGGTCGGGAACTTCTCGAAGGCGAACCGCGGGCACTTCACCACCACGTAGTCGAGGGTGGGTTCGAAGGACGCCGGGGTCTCGGCCGTGATGTCGTTGGGGATCTCGTCCAGGGTGTAGCCGACCGCCACCTTGGCGGCGATCTTGGCGATCGGGAAACCGGTCGCCTTGGACGCCAGCGCCGACGACCGGGAGACCCGGGGGTTCATCTCGATGACGATCATCCGGCCGTTGTCGGGGTTGATCGCGAACTGGATGTTGCAGCCGCCGGTGTCGACGCCGACGGCCCGGATCACGCCGATGCCGACGTCGCGCATCGCCTGGTATTCGCGGTCGGTGAGCGTCATCGCGGGGGCGACCGTGATCGAGTCGCCGGTGTGCACCCCCATCGGGTCGAGGTTCTCGATAGAGCACACGATCACGACGTTGTCCGCCTTGTCGCGCATCACCTCGAGCTCGTACTCCTTCCAGCCGAGGATCGACTCCTCGATCAGCACCTCGGTGACCGGGGACGCCGACAGGCCGGTGCCGGCGATCCGGCGCAGCTCGTTCTCGTCGTGGGCGAAGCCGGAGCCGACGCCGCCCATGGTGAAGGACGGCCGCACCACCAGCGGGTAGCCGAGGTCGTCGGCGGCGGCCAGCACGTCGTCCATCGAGTGGCAGATGTGGCTGCGCGCCACCTCAGGGTTGGTGCCCGGGATGGCGAGCGCCTGGACGATCTCCTTGAACTTCTCCCGATCCTCACCCTTCTGGATCGCCTCGAACGAGGCGCCGATCAGCTCGACGCCGTACTTCTCCAGGACACCGTTGTCGTGCAGGGCGACGGCCGCGTTGAGTGCGGTCTGCCCGCCCAGGGTGGCGAGCAGGGCGTCCGGACGCTCGGCAGCGATCACCTTCTCCAGGAAGTCGGGCTGGATCGGCTCGATGTAGGTGGCGTCGGCGAACTCGGGGTCGGTCATGATCGTGGCCGGGTTGGAGTTCACCAGGATCACCCGGTAGCCCTCCTCGCGCAGCACCCGGCACGCCTGGGTGCCCGAGTAGTCGAACTCGCAGGCCTGGCCGATCACGATCGGCCCGGAGCCGACCACCAAAATCGAGGAGATGTCGGTCCGCTTGGGCATCAGTTCTCCTGGTCGGTGTTGCTCTGGGTGGGGTTGTGCTCGGCTCTACCCCCGGCGCCGTCTCGGCGTCGGGTCATCACGTCGACGAAGCGGTCGAACAGGTAGGCCGAGTCGTGCGGGCCGGCGGCCGCCTCGGGGTGGTACTGCACCGAGAAGGCCAGCAGGTTGTCGGCGTCGTCGGTGAGCTCGAGGCCCTCCACGACGTCGTCGTTGAGGCAGATGTGGCTGACCCGTGCGTTGCCCCAGCGGGTGGCGGTCGGCTTGTCGAGCGGCGCGTCCACGGCGAACCCGTGGTTCTGCGCGGTGATCTCGACCTTGCCGGTGCGCAGGTCCTTGACCGGCTGGTTGATCCCGCGGTGGCCGTATTTCAGCTTGTAGGTGCCGAAACCGAGGGCGCGTCCGAAGATCTGGTTGCCGAAGCAGATGCCGAAGTAGGGGATGCCCG